>URNX01000030.1 GCA_900549415.1 uncultured bacterium | reverse complement strand
AAGCAAGCAAGCAAGCAAGCAAGCAAGCAAGCAAGCAAGCAAGCAAGCAAGCAAGCAAGCAAGCAAGCAAGCAAGCACTTATTTAAATAAGTGCTTGCTTTTTTTCGACCGCTTTTCCAATAGTCCTTTTCACTCATTTACCACATTCATGGCATGGAATTCTCATCGCTTTGAAAATGCAGAATGTCTTATGCTGAAAAATTCAGATTCCGGATTATCGCGTCTTTTCCCTAATGGAAAAATAATCGGAGATTTTCAAATAAAGACAACCGTAATTTCTATCAAAAAAATATTGATAGAAATATACAAAAAAAACAAATAGGAGAAAAAAATGGCTGACTCAAAAATGTTTCGGTTGTGCCCTGGATGCACAATGAAAAGTGTCGTTTTAGTTGTTGAAGATTTTTTGAAAACAACTAAAAAGATGCAGACGCAAAAAATGGATGGCGGCAATTGCTGGATCGTTCAAGGAAAAGATGAAGCAAAGTGGAAAGTTGCTACAGGAATGTCTTCAGCGTTGCAAGTAAAGATTTCTGAATTTGGGCAAGATACTCTGAGTGTTGAAATAGGCAGTGGAAAATGGGCGGATAAATTGGGTGCCGGTGCAGTTGGAGCGCTGGTTTTTGCTCCGTTGGCACTTACTGCAGCTTTTGGCGCATGGCAGCAAAAAGGCTTGGCAAAGGAAGTTTTTGATAGAATTGATGCTCATATTTTTGCCAGGGGAGAGGATACACCAAAAGCCCCTGGTGAAATAGAAGTCGAAAATGAGAAAAATGCTGCTATAGCGGCGGGTAAGACAATTTGTCCTAAATGCGGTGCATTCAATGAAAAGGGGACAAAGTTTTGCTCGTCTTGTGGAGAAAAATTGCAGCTCCCATGTCCTAAATGCGGTGCTCCATTGGCGCTTGGACAAAAGTTTTGCCCCGAGTGCGGAGCTAAGATTGGTGGACCAAAGAAATGCCCCCAATGTGGTGCAGAAGTGCCTGAAGGAAAAAAGTTTTGTGCAGAATGTGGTTCGTCCGTTAATTAACATAATTTTTGAACGAAGAACCTTTGGAATGCACAACCGGCCGGTAAAAATCCGGCTTTGATAAATCAGGGGCCTGCGTTATATTAAAGATAATCAGCGTTTTTAATTAAGCGCGGTGCCCCGGCAATATATTATTGAATATTCCAGATTTCAACTTTATACAATATTGTTTTGAAGCCAGTTTCATACAGCACATTTTTTTCGTCTGCGGCAGTACGTGGTTCTGTGCTGTATTCCGCAGCAAAACGGGGGAAACTCCGCTCTCGTATCGCCGACGGCTGCAGGGAAAGTGAAAGGGAAGGCGCATTCTCCGCAAGATTTAACAGATTCCTGACATTTTTTCTTTGATTAAGTGGATTTCCGATGTTATATTATGGTAAATAACGAAAAAGGAGATTCTGTCATGAGAAAATTGCTCGTTGTCCTTGTTTCCATCGGCACGGCGCTTACTTTCAGCGCCTGTTCAACGCTGCGGCCCCCGGAGGCCCCGTCCGGGGGATTCAACGCTGAGGATGAACAGGAGCTCCGCACCGCCGCAACCGCATATGTTACGGATGCTCTGAACGGGCTCGAATCCGGAAACTACGAACTCTTCATCCGGAATTTTGCGCCGGAATACAGAAAGACAATGAATTCCGCCAAGTTTGAACTCATGGCAAAGGAGTTTGGAAAAAACAGCGGAAAAGCCGAAAAAATAGAATGGATGGGGGTTCTCAATCAGGGTATTTTTAAGACAGCTCTCTGGAAAGTCCGTTTTGCCCGCTCGCGCGCTTCCGAAGCGGAGCTGAAACGCAATGGGAAGAATCCGGAAAAAGTCCCGGTTCCCGATACACTAGTCCGTCTGATGCTCGGCAATATTGACGGGCAATGGAAAATATTCGCCATTTTCGTAAACTGAGGGAGGTATGAATGAAACTGTTTTTTTCTCTTTTTTTGAGTGTGTTTTTCGCCGTCTCACTCCTTGCGGAGGTGAATGTTCTCTGTACAACGGCTCCCGTCACTCTGCTTGCAAAAGCCGTCATTGACGGAGTGGGCGGATATAAAGTGACGACAATGCTTCCGGCCGCGATAGGTTGTCCGCACGACTATGCGCTTACTCCTCAGGACATGCGGAAACTTGCAAAGGCGGATGTGATCATCGTCAACGGTCTCGGCATGGAAGATTTTCTTGAGGGCGCAATTCCCCGTGTCAACCGCAAGGCGCTTGTCATAGATTCTTCAAAAGGGGCGAAAGGTCTTCTTCCGTTCCGTGACAGTGAAGAGGAATGTTCCGAACATGGACACGAGCACAGGCATGAACACAAGCATGAGCATGCCTGGAACGAACATCTTTTCGCTGCGCCCGGAACTGCGGCGGAACTGGTAGGACGCATCGCGGAAGAGCTTTCCGTCAAATTTCCGGAAGACTCCGTCAAATTTTCCGAAAACGCTAAAAAATATCAGGATGCTCTGCTGAATCTTGACAAAGAATACCGCGCATTCGGCAAGTCCATTCCGGCGGAAAAACGGAACATTGCGGTTCAGCATGGAATCTTCGATTACCTGGCTTCCGCACTCGGATTGCATGTGACGGAGTACCTCCAGCCGCATACCGGAAGCGAGCCGTCCGCCGCGCAGATCCGGGAGATGACCGCTCACCTGAAACGGCACGGAGCTTCCGCAATTCTGGCAGAGAAGAATTATCCGTCAAAAGTGACGGATCTGGTCTCCAGAGAGACAAAAATACCGGTTCTTACGCTTTCTGTTCAGCCGGAGAGCGGAGCGACACCTGAAGCGTTTCTGAAACTGCACAGGGATAATCTGGAAGCAATGAAAGCGTTCTACAGAAAATGACTCACAAGCTCTGTCCAAACTGTGCGCACTCGGTAAGTTTCGAACATGTATCCGTCGAAAATGACGGAGTGACGATTCTTACGGACATCAGCGCATCCATTCCGCGGGGAGGGTGCACGGCTATTGTCGGCCCGAACGGGGCGGGAAAAACAACGCTTGTTCTGACTTTGCTGGATGAGATTCCCTACTCCGGAACCATCCGTTTCCACGGATACGATTCGGAACGTCCGCGCTTCGGGTATGTCCCGCAGTCGCTCTCGTTTGACCGCGGAATGCCGCTGACCGTGCTCGAATTCATGGCGGCGTTCCACCAGAAGCGCCCGCTCTGCTTCGGCATCCGCAAATTGCTGAAGACGGAGCTTCTTGCTCTGCTGGAGAAGACGGGCTGCGCTCAGCTGGCAGACCGTCCGCTCGGAGCGCTTTCGGGTGGAGAACTGCAGAGAGTGATGCTTTCCGGCGCGCTTTCGCAGGATCCTGAACTGCTGATTCTTGATGAACCTGCGTCCGGAATCGACTTCAAGGGCGGAATGGTGTGCTGCGAACTACTCGACCGTTTCCGCAAGGAGCGGAACTTTACGCAGCTGATGATTACACACGACCTCTCCACGGTTCTCGCTCATGCAACACATGTGATCTGCCTGAACAAGCGGATCGTTGCGGAAGGGGATCCGAAGACGATTCTGACACCGGAAGTTCTCGCGGAGACGTTCGGGCCGCACAAAGGCATTCCCGCGCCGGGGACGATTCCGGCGGCAGGCTGTTCATGCAAAGGAAAGCATTGATTATGGAACTGGATATCGTCTCTTTTTTCTGTGACTGGATCGGGCGGATCATTCCGTTTGAGTGTATGCAGATGCGCTTCATGCAGACTGCAATGCTGGGGCTGATTCTGATTGCGCCGATGGCCGCAGTGGCTGGGACGCAGGTGGTGAATTTCCGCATGGCGTTCTTTTCGGATGCGATCGGTCACTCCGCGTTTGCGGGGGTGGCGTTCGGTCTGCTCCTCGCGGTCAGCCCGAATCTGACGATGCCGCTCCTGGCTGTGCTGGTCGGGCTCGGCATCATGGCGGTGAAACAGCGCAGCGGGCTTTCGACGGACACGGTGATAGGCGTTTTCTTCTCCGCAGTCGTCGCCGCCGGACTTGCGGTCGTAAGCCGCTATCCGCAGGCGATGCGCGACATGCAGATGTTTCTGTACGGCGATATTCTCACGATCAGCGATGCGGAAATTGCCGCAATGTTTCTTCTTCTGCTCGTGTTTACGGTATTTCAGGCGTTTGCGTTCAACAAAATGATCTGCATCGGTCTGAATCTTCAGCTGGCGAAGGCGAACCGGATCCGTATTTCGCTGTACCAGTATCTTTTTGCCGCGCTGCTTTCGCTGGTGGTGATTCTTTCGGTGAAGGCGGTCGGGGTTCTGCTGGTGACCGCAATGCTGATCACGCCAGCTGCCGCTGCGCGGAATCTGGCGTCATCCTACGGGAAAATGCTCTGGTATTCGGTTGGAATCAGCCTGTTTTCCGCGGTTGCGGGGCTCCTGCTTTCCGCTCAGGACTGGATGCGGACTGCGGCGGGGGCGACGATCGTCCTTTGTTCGTGCGTGATTTTCTGCATCAGCCTTCTGTTCCGCCGCCGCGGACGCGCATAAGCGCATTCTCCTGAGCATTATTCGTTCTTGTTCAAAAGAGCTGCGTGGGAAGAACATGTTTCTGCCGCGGCGGAAAATTGCGGTCAAACAAGTCCGCTTCCTCTGCGGAAACGCAATAGATTTCTCCTTCGGAAAATGCACCAGCGGGAACGACTGAGAACGCGCGGATCAGCAGAGCGGGGCAGTATCCGCCTTCGGCGTCGGTGATTCCGTATTTTTCCGCAGGCTCAAATCCGAAACGGCTGTAATAGCCCGGATCGCCGTAGATGAGGACTGCAGGAGCTGCGCTCGCAAGTTCGAGTGTGCGGCGGATTAAAGCGGAACCGATTCCGCAGTTCTGAAAACGCGGAGCGACTGCAACGGGCCCCATCGTCAGAACAGGCTCAATGTCGTTTTGCGTTTTCAGCGATGCGTCAGCGTACCAGATTCCGCCCGCAAGTTCGCCGCCGTATTCCGCCGCAAAGCAGAGCTCCGGATGGAGAACGGAGGATTTGCGGAGTCTGTGGACGAGAAGATGTTCTCTGCATCCGGGCGTGTATTTATCCCAGAAAGCATCACGGACGAGGCTTTCCATTTCATGGTACTGTTCCGTTTTTTCGGGGCGGATGATGATTGTTTCCCTGTTCATTTTGACAAGATCCTTTCGAGCTGTTCTGCCAGTTTCCGCGGTTCTTCCGCTGTGTCGTAAAGGTTCATCAGGAGAAAGAATGCACCGTAAAACCGGACGCCTTCCGCTTCCGGGTCGGGTGCGCCGCAAACACGGAAGAGATCCGTAACATACTCGAGCGGACCGCGTCCGAAGTACTGCTGAAAGAGTGCGTTCATGGCGGGGGAACGATGCTGTTCCCGTGTGATCATCCGGCGGAAAGCGGAACAGAAGGGGTCTTCGGTCCAGTGACGGAACATTTCAACGGTGAAGCGGACGAGGTCCGCTCGTTCGATTCCTCTCCATTCGCCGGGATTTTCTGCGCGATTCTCGGCTGGAAGATTGCATTTTACCGCATATTCGCGGTCGAATTGTTCCATTTTACGGAGAACGGCCTGAAAAATATCCTCCTTGCTGCGATAGTGGCGGTAGAGCGCTCCGGCTGTGATGCCGAGAGCGGCGGCGAGTTCGCGCATGGTTGATTTTTCATACCCGTTCCGGACGTAAAGTTCCAGAGCCGCTGAAAGAATTCTGTCTTTAGTCTTTTCCATGATGAATCCGGTAATGAGTAAACAATTGTTTACCTGTAATATAGTAAACAACTGTTCACTTTTCAAGCATGAATGGAAAAAAATCTTTTATTTTGCAATGAATTCGCGGATTGTCGAGGTGAGTTTTTCCACGGAAGCGGGTTTTCGCAGACAGCGGTCTACGCCGGATTCTTTGACTGCTGCGAGTTCAGCTTCGGTCATTCCGGAACCGAAAGCGAGAATCACAAGCCCCTGATTGCTGTTTCCCGTCCGGATTGCGGAAAGAAGTTCCGTGCAGAATGCTTTCTGGAATTTCAGATCGAGAAGCAGAAAATCAAAGTGTCCGGTTTTGAGTTTTTCGAGGCATTCCGCGGGTGTGGAGGCGTGGACAAGGTTGCAGGGTTCGCCCTCCAGCATCATGCAGAACATGGTGTAGACGGAGTCGGATTTGTCGGCGACAAGAACGCTGCAGCGCTGTCCGGGGCGGAGCACAATCCGGCGTGCGCGGTCGGGGGAGAAAATGCAGAGCGAAGTACGGGCGAGGTTGGAATCGCGTTCTTCGTCATCCGGGGCGTTGGCGAGTGTGATTTCCGCCGGGTCTGGTTTGGGGAAGAAGAGACTTATTTCGGTTCCGCCTTTGTCCGTTTCCTGAACAGTGAGGTGCGCGCCGAGAAGCTCCGAGTGCAGTTTGATGAGTGTAAGATTGAGAATCGGCGCGGCAAAGCCGGTGACGGAGTGTTTGCTTCCGGGAGAGCTTACGCGGTCGAGGAAGAGTGCTGCGAGTGAAACGGAGCCAAGTTCCTTTTCATCGAAACAGCGGAAGAGAATGCCGTTGTCTGTTGCGGAACCGCTCCAGCGAACGCGGGAATCCGGTGAGGCAACGGAGATGAGCGTGGAGGCGGCAAGAGTGAGAATGCGAGCCATGGCGTCGCGGTCGGAAATGATTTTTCCGTGCATTCCGGGCCAGTGAATTTCGAAGCGGACGCGCCGTTCGGCGGCGAGGGGAACGCAGGAGTCGGAGAGTTCGCGAATGACGTCGTTTGCATCGAATTCGGTGTAGACGGGTTCGCGCTGGGAGAGATCGAATTCGGAGAGATTGTTGAGCGCGGCGAGGAGACGTCCGGCGGCGAGAGCTTCATCGTGAATGCGGGCGAGCGGAGCCTGAACTTCGCTGCAGTCTTTGAGTTTTCGCTGGAGCAGACTTGAAAATCCGGTCATCATGCCGACGGGTTCCTGAAGTTCGGCGACCATATCGTTGAGCAGGACGGATTTGAGACGGTTGGAACTTTCAGCATCGCTCCGGGCGAGCAGTTCGCGTTCGTGGCTTTTCTTGAGACGCAAAGTCATGCCGGAAAGTTTGTCGCGCAGATGGTTGAATATGCTGGAGAGTTCGCGGAATTCCTCAGTCGTTCCGGAGCGCAGGTTTTTCGGCGGTTCATCGCCCCTGGAGAGGGCCGTGGCGAATTTCAGGATGCTTTCCACGCATTTCGCAAGATCTCCGGCATGGTGGAAGAGATATGCGAAGAAAATAAGGTATCCGAGCAGGGCGAAGAGAATGAGGTTGCCGATCAAAATCCGTTTTCCCTGCGGGGCGGCTGTGCAGACAAATTCGGATGGAACGGCGCGGACGAGCCGCAGTTCCTGCGCCGGAACGGTGTCGATTCCGAGCGTGGAGGCGGAAAGTTCCCAGGTTTCTCCGTTTCCGGTGATCATGGAGTCCATATCGAACCTCCGTGCGCCGGAGCCGGGAATGAGACGCGTTCCGAGGAGATGCATCCGTGTTTTGAGTTCGGAAAGAGTCTGGCTGTCTTCATCGGTTTCACATTTGAGCATCCGTTTTCCATGCAGCAGAGCGAGCACGCCCGTTTTTCCGGAAGGGAGCATGGATTTCAGCAGACGTGTAAGATCTATTTCGCAGATGGTGTGAACGGTGGTTCCCTGGGCGGAGTTGGAGATTGATAGTCGGATGCAGCCGGTTTCGTTTTCCGGAATAATCAGCGCTGGACCCTGCGGCAGACGTGCGAGGACGGTCTGCGGAATGGAGTTTTCATGAATTCTGCCGTTTTCGGAGCGCGTGAAACGCTGTTCTGTCTGTCCCGGAGCGGTGAGCGAGACAAAGAGTTCACCCGGAAACGGGAAATGCCCGATAGTGCTGCGCGCTCCCGCGGGGTCGATGGCAAGCGCGGCGTTGAGTTCGCTCAGACGCAGCAGAGTATCATTGAAAAACGCTTCGAGACGCAGGGCGGCGATTTCGGATTCCGAGCGGATGCGGCGTTCGGAACTGCGTTCGAGCAGATTGAACATGCGGGAACCTCTTTTTCTGGCTTCGGTATCTGTTTTCCAGACGAAAAGAGTCATGGCGAGGAGTCCGCAAAGAAGCGCCGCCCCGCCGATCCGGGTGATGAACTTTGTACGTATTTTCATAACCTGCCTGCCGATTTTAATTTTGTCATGCGCTGAAGTTTATTCCGGACATACTGGAAGTGGTTGAGGCGGGCGTTGACTGTTGCGATGATTTCATTGATGTTTGGACGGAATGCTGGGGTTGGATTCACCATGCGGCAGATCAATTCGGAAATGGAGTCGTTGACCATTTTCTTTATCCAGTCAAAATGAATCAGATGTCTGCCGTTTTCATTGTCTGCCGGAAGGTCGGTTCCGGTAAGAAGATAATAGAAAAAAGCTCCGAGGGAATAAATATCGGACTTTTCGCTGACAGTACCGTTTTCCGCTGTTTCCGGAGCGGTGAAAATATTTACATTGATATAACCGGCATCCAGCAGCAGTTCGTAGAATCCGAAGTGCATGAGGGAGAGCTGTTCATTTTCGTTTATCACAATATTCTGCAGATTGAGTTCGCCGTGACAGATTTGGTGGTCGAGTGCATCGGAAAGACCGGAGGCGATATCAAGAACCCAGGAACAGGCTTTTTCCAGCGGAACGGTCTGCACATTTTGAGAGACGTAATAGTCCTGAAGCGTTTTGCCGGAGAGATCCGGAGTAATGTAATACGGGAGAGCGCCGATGACATCGACGTTGAGAATAGGTGTAACTGCGCAGCTGTGCAGCGACGTGATGGAGCGGGCTACATCTACAAAACGGCGGCAGCGTTCTTCGGAAGCCGCATAGAAAGGGTTTAGAATGTGGAGAGTAACGGTGTCGTTCCGGTTCAAATCCACGGCTTCCGTCATGCTGACGACATCGTTCGATTCGGTTACAGGCGCATCAATCCGGTAGTTGTCCAGCCAGAGCGGGCGGGTAATGACATTGGAGCAGAGCGGACAGATGAATGTTGTGAGAGGGGCAATTTCCGTTACGTCAAAATGCTGTCCGCATTCCGGACAGCATATTTTCAGAGAACCGGTTGCAGCTTCCTCCAGATATTCATTTAATGACTGGAGCTCTTCCTGCTGTATTTCTTTGTCCATAAAACTAAACTACCCAAAAAGTATCAGTTGGCTGTGATTGTTTTGCTACTTTATATAAAATATCACATCTTTTTAAATAATCAAGTCTTTGTTCCGCCATTCCTGTTACAATTTCCTCTTTGTTGCACTCCGGACTGAGATGTCCGAAGAGGAGAAAGCGCGAGGCTTCCGTCAAAATGGAATCAAGCGATTCCATGGTATCCTTGTTGCTGAGGTGTCCGTAACGGCTCATGATGCGGCGTTTGAGACGGATCGGACGGTCGGAGTTTGCCAGCATTTTGAGGTCGTGGTTGGATTCGAGCAGAAGCGCTTCCGAGCCGCGGAGCTTTTCGAGTACGGAACCGGTGATCTGACCGAGATCGGTCGCAATGGAAATCTGATGTCCGCTGAACCGGAAGTTGAAGGCGACGGTTTCGCAGGCGTCGTGCGGAACGGTGAAGGGTTCGACTTCCAACCCGAGAAGTTCGAACGGGGTTCCGGCGGTGAAGAGATTCCGCTTTTCGCCGATGCGGTTCTTCTGCGCGAGCGCTTTGCAGACGGTGTTTGTGACGCAGCAGGGGATTCCGTAGGCGTCGGTGAATACGCGCAGGCCTTTCGTGTGGTCTGTATGTTCGTGCGTCACGAGCACCGCGCGGATGGTTTCGGGGCGGATGGAGGCGCTTTCAAGCCGGGCGCAGAGTTCTTTGGCGGAGAATCCGGCGTCGACGAGCAGGGCGCCTTCGGGAGTGTGAATGACTGTGGCGTTTCCCGAGCTCCCGCTCCCGAGGTTTGTCAGTCCGAAAAGATGTTCCATTGCAAAATCCTTTAAAAAAATATTTTCACAGACTTTTATTATAACAGTTTATGCGCTATATTTAAAACGGAAATCAAAAAAATCTGCAAAATTTTTTTCAGGAGGCACGATGGATTCAGTTCAGGGAATGACGCAGACTTCGGTGATGAGACAGGAACAGACGCTCACGCCTCAGCAGCTTCAGTCGCTTGACATTCTCTGCGCACCTGTTCTTGAACTTCAGCAGAAGATCAATCAGGAGCTTGCGGTGAATCCCGTTCTTGAGGTGGAGGAACCCGCCGCGGAGGAGCTCCCCGAACCGCCTCCCGATCAGGAGAAGCCCGAACTCGGCTCCGAGCGCGACGACATGGAAGATGAACTTGCCCGCATCGTCGAACTCACCGCCGGCGGACTCTCTCCCGAAGAGGCGTCACTTCCCTCCGGTTACGACCCTGAGGATGAAGATGAACGGCAGGCGTATCTTTTCGATTCCATCACGAGCGATGTTTCCATGCAGGAACAGCTTCTTGACCAGCTCCGCGTTGCCGACGCCGATCCGGAGACCGCCCGCATCGCTGAAGCCGTGATCGGCGGAATTGACGAATCCGGTTATCTCAAAACTCACCCAGCCGACATCGCCACCGGTTCCGGCTGTACGCTTCAAGAGGCGGAGAAGGCTATCCGTCTGGTTCAGAGTTTCGACCCGCCCGGAATCGGCGCGCGCGACCTCAAGGAGTGTCTCATTCTTCAGCTCCGCCGTCTCGGAAAAGATACGCCGGAACTGATTGACCTTGTCGAAAACCATCTGGAGGATATTGCGCGCAACAAACTTCCCCAGCTTGCGAAAGCGCGGAACATCTCTCTGGAGAAGCTCAACGGAGAGATCGCTGAAATCAAAAAGCTCAATCCGTGTCCCGGGAATGTCATTGCCGACACCAAGCCAGTCTATATCGTTCCCGAGGTGACCGTGGAGCGCGACGGCGATGATTTCAAGGTCGTTTACAATGATTCGTACATTCCGCATCTGCGCATTTCGAAGTTCTACCTGAAGATGCTTGAAGACCCGAACACGCCCGATGACGTCCGTTCCTATATCCGGAACAAACTCACGAACGGAAACGGGCTGATGAAGTCGCTTGAACAGCGGCAGAAGACGATCAAGCGCATTGCGGATATCCTCGTTGCAACCCAGCACGACTTTCTTGCGAAGGGCGTTGAATACCTCAAGCCGATGACCATGCAGCAGGTCGCCGACAAGCTCGGGCTGCATGAAACGACGGTCAGCCGCGCAATGGCGAACAAATACATCAAAACACCCGTCGGGCTGTTTGAATTCAAATATTTCTTTTCCGGCGGGTTCCAGTCGAAAGAGGGCGAAGAAATTTCCTCGCGCGGCGTCAAGGAGATGATCCGCGACCTGGTGGACAAGGAGAATCCCGCATCGCCGCTTTCGGACAGCAAACTTACGGCGCTGCTCAAGGAACGCGGACTCGACGTCGCCCGGCGCACGGTTGCGAAATACCGCGAAGAACTCGGCATCCAGTCCTCCCATCTCCGGAGAAGTTTCTGATGAAGCGCGTCCTGCTCCGTCTTGTGCTCTTCTGTATCTGTGTGGCGACGTCGTTTTTCATCAAGACGTGTCACTACAATATGGAGGCCGCGCGGGTTGCGGCCGCTGTCGGCGACGCGGAGCCGCTGCGTTACCGCGATTTCCGCGATGCGCTCCCGACGAAGCGTCCGAATTTTGTTCCCTACACCATCGAAAGCGCGATGATGTTCGCTTATGCGAAGGACGTCGCGGACGGCAAGGGGGTTCCCGCGCACGATCCGCGTCTTGCGTACCTTCCGGACGTTGCGCCGTATGCGCAGATGAACATGGGGCTGGAATGGGTGCTCGGCTGGAGCTACCGCCTGAAATGCCTTGTTTTCCCGCCCGCCGCGCCATCCGCGGCGGAACTGCGCTATCAGGATTCGCCCGATTTCGCCGCTTTCACCGCGTGGAACGTGCGGCTGTGGACTGCGTTCATTCCGGGGCTGATTTTTCTCTGGCTTCTCGCTCTCCGGACGCCCGCAGGGCTTGCGTTTGCCGGCGGAATGCTGCATGCGGTTGCCGCCTCCGCCATTGCTCGCGCGACGGGACAGGATATTGTGCGCGGCGACCTCTGCATTCCGCTGATTCTGCTGAGCATGGTTCTTGCATATTCATTTTACGTGCGTCCGAAACGCTGGAAACTTGCGGCGCTGTTCGGCTCGACGTTCTTCTGCTTTGTAACGTGGGATCTGAGCCAGCTTCTGTTTGCCGGATGGGCCGGTTTCGAGGTGTTCCGGTTCCTCTGCGGCGGCGTTCCGACGCGCAAGCGGCGGAGCGTCTGGCTGATGATTGTTCTTGCGATTGCGCTGAACGCCCTGCTGGTTCCGTTCAACGTCACTTACGGACTGCTGATGTCTCCGTTCTTCTGCATTCTGCTTCCGCTGACGGTTCTGATTCTGTGTGCCGGAACGGTGCTGCGGAAAACGTTTCTGCGCCGTCTTCTGTTCTGCGGAATTGCGCTTGGATGTCTCTGGAGTTTCCATACCGCATTTGTAGACAATCCGGTATACCGGGCAAATTACAGCCATTTCTCCGAAGCGATGAAAGCGAAGGTGAAGTTTAAGAACGTCAAGCCTTCCGATCCGTCAAAACTGAATTATGACGCCCGCATGATGTGGACTCCATCCATGCATTCCGCAACATGGAATATAGCCGTCAGTTTCTTTCCGTCATTTGGTTCACTGCCGTTTTTGAATTCAGTGAAAGCTCCGTCACTTATCCGTCAGTCCTGGAATTACACTCCGGTGGCGCTTGGAATCCTTGCTCTGCTGTTCGTCATTGGCGGATTGTTTACTCCGACACGACGGGCTCTTTTGCGGGATCTTCCGCGCTCAGCAATGCCGCTTCTTTTCCTGATTGGATTCCTGATTGGATTTGTATTCATTGTCCGTTATCATGAGTTTGTCATCATCTATCTTGCACTGTCGCTTCCTCTTGCGGTGCAGGCTGTGCGGCATGGTCTGCGGACCGGATACCGTCCGCAGAACCGGATTGCGAAGGCGATGCGCGGGATTGCCGTTGCTCTGGTTGTTCTTGCGCTTCTGGTCGAACTGACGGCATCGCTTGCAGGACGGCAGCGGGCATACAGCGCGGATGTTTATCTGAAACACACCGCAGAACTGATCGACTGGTTCCGGCGCGAGGATATGCGCGGACAGACGGTTCTTGCAAATTTCACGATCGGTCCGATGCTGATGGCGTACAGCGGAACGAATCTGGTTCTTCAGCCGCAGTTCGGCATGGAGCCGATCCGTCGTCCGGTGGAGGAATACCTGAATATTTTCTATCATCAGAACGAGCGCGCACTAAGTGGTTTCTGTTCGCGCTACGGTGCGAAATATTTCATTTACGACCACGGCTCGCTCGGCCCGCTGCATCCTTATTCAAGCGCGTATATTGCGAATGCGGTGAACATCCGCCGCACTGCTCCGGCATACCGGATGTATTACGAAGCTCGGAAAATGACGGATTTTTATCCCGTCACTCCTCCCGCCGATTTACGGGATTTGAGTGTGAAATATACCGTTTTTCGTGTCGTCACTTTTGACGAACGTATGGAGGCAATCGGGCTTCTGAACCGTGCGGAAAAAGCTTTGAGAGAGCGCAGCCGCGCGGAGGCGCTGCGTCTGCTGAAGAAATCTCTGAACCTTGATCCCTGTTCTCCGGAAGCGCGGAGACTGTTCCGTCGTCTCTGCGGAAGAATGCCGCGAATCGGGCTTAAAGATGTGCAGTAAAAAAAACAGTCGCACCGGTTTGATGCGACTGTTTTGACGGATTGACGGGTTATTTGACGGCGTTCTTTTTAATGACATTTCCTTTGATGGAGTAGTTCTGAATGAATTCATCCATGAACTTGAAAGCAAGATTGCCAGGTGCGCCATGGCCGCCGGTCGGGGTGGTCTGAATGTGTTTCACGATGTCTTTCGGCAGGTTGTTGTATGCCGCGTAAACAGAGGTGGGAGCGCAGACGAAGTCGACGAACCCGGTGTAGAAGTAGGTTTCGCATTTGATGCGCTTGGCAAAATAGACGTGGTCGTAATATTTGACGGCGTCAATGACTTTCAGATCAGCGTCGTTGAGATTTTTCTTGTTTACATAGCAGGGCCATCCGGGGCGGCGTCCGACGAGCCGTCCGGCGTGGTCGCCGAGAGCAGGGACTCCGGCATTGCAGAAGGTGACCTGCGGATCAAGCGCCGCGGCAACGATTGCCTGAGCACCGCCCTGGCTTCCGCCGCGCACGACCAGCGTCTTGCCGTCCCATTCGGGGAGGGTTTTCACGTAATCGAGGGCGCGCATGACGCGGAGGAACATATCCTTGAAATAGACGGTGTCGCGGTTTTCTTTGCCCTGTGTGCGGTATCCTTTGAGCACGCCTTTGTTGAGGTTGTCATAGTACTCTTTCGGCTGTCCGTTGAGGATTCCGTGCGCGTTGATGGCGAACGCGATGCGACCGGTTGCCATCTTGAGCGGCTTGTATGAATCGCGGACTCCAGCTCCATCGAAAATAACTTCGGCGGGGAGGGAACCCTTCTTTGCATTTTTCGGCATGGAAAGATAACCGGAAACGGGCTTTGGGCCGGCGCATTTGACCTTGACGTCATAGCAGACAATCTTATCCTGGAATTTTTTCGGGACGGGGACTTCCACGCGTTCGGCTTCGACGGGAACCTTGTCGAGGAGTTCGCGCTGCGCCTTCCAGAATGCGTCGAAATCTTTGGGTTCGGGGGCGGATTCGGTGATTTCAAGCGGGTCGACCATTGCGCCGATTTCCGCCTTGAGATTTACATTTTTCCTTTTCGGATTTTTCAGCTTTTTGCCGTCCGGTCCGATTGCGAAGACTTCAATGGAAACCCAGCCGGGTTTGTCGAGTTTTGCTGTTGCTGTGAGCGGCTTGTCGGATTTCGCCTCGAGAAATTTTCCCCAGTTCCCGTTTTCAGAGAGACGGTAGCTCAATTTGAGTCCCGGCGCCGGTTTATCATCCTTGAGAAGTTCTGCAGTGAAAGTGATAGTTTCGCCCTTTTTATAGATTGCGTCCGGTTTATCGGTTGCGATGCGGAGCGAATAATTTTCGATTTTAGGTGCTTCTTTTTTGACCGGCGCTTTTTCCTGAGCGGGGAGAAGAGCTGTCCCGCAGAGCATCAAAGCCGCGAGCCCGAACGAACGGATCATAGAATGCTGCATTTGAATTGCCTCATAATTAATTGTTGGTTTATGTAAAGTAATGCATCACAGGAATTTTTGCAAATGGAAAATTGCAAAAAATAAAAAATGTGCTAAATTTTCCGTATAACGGGAGCACGCATGACGGAACGGAAATCAAAACGGAATCAGACGCTGTCGCTGTCCGCGGAGGAAATGACGGCTTTGCGCACAAAACTTTTTACGCCGGATCAGAAGATGACGGCGGAGGAGGCGGAGGGAAATGTATTCAACGGAGATTCGTTTGAAGTTGCAAAGCTGCTGCCGGAAGGCGCGTTCGACCTGCTGATTCTTGACCCGCCATACAATCTTGACAAGGATTTCCACGGATTCAAATTTTCCAGAATCTCCGATGACGCCTATTTCGAGTACATTGACCGCTGTCTTTCCGCATTCGTGCCGCTTCTTGCACCGACGGCGTCGGTTTATCTCTGCGGCGACTGGCAGTGCACCGCCGCGCTTTATGCGGCCGCGCAGAAACACCTGAAAATCCGCAACCGCATCACCTGGCAGAGAGAAAAAGGACGCGGCGCGCTGCATAACTGGAAAAACTGCACGGAAGACATCTGGTTTGCCACAGTTGGAAACGACTATTATTTCAATCCGGACGCCGTCAAGGTTCGCCGCAAGGTTATTGCGCCGTATCGCAGCGAGGGGCGTCCGAAAGACTGGGAGGAGACTGCGGAGGGCAATTTCCGCATGACCTGCGCCTCGAATTTCTGGGACGACATCACAGTTCCCTACTGGTCGATGCCCGAAAACACCGATCACCCCACACAGAAGCCGGAAAAACTGATTGCGAAACTCATTCTTGCGTCGAGCCCGGAGAACGGGTTTGTTCTCGATCCGTTTCTCGGATCCGGGACGACAGCTGCGGTTGCGTCGAAACTGAACCGCCGCTTCTGCGGAATCGAACGCAATCCGGATTACTGCTGCTGGGCGCTGAAGCGTCTGGAGCTTGCAAAAGAGAATCCGCGCATTCAGGGGTACTCTGACGGCATTTTCTGGGAACGCAATTCGGAACCCGACCGGAAGCGTTCCCGCTCTTCACGGAAATGAAAGAGGTTTTTCGATAATTCCGGTTGCAAATCCGCCGCAGTGAATTATATTGCGGATATGGAGAAAAACGGAAAAATCATTTTTATCGCGGATGCGCACATTGTCGACGATCCCGCCTCCTCGGAACCCTTTTTCGGGCTGCTCGAGCAGATTGCGGATTCCGGCTTCGGCGTCGTGTTTCTCGGCGATATTTTTGAACTCTGGATCGCTTTTGACGCATACGAAGATCCGGTTCACCGCCGCTTCCTTGACTGGTGCCGCAGGGAAAAGATGCGCCGCATGGTCGGTTTCATTGAAGGCAATCATGAATTCTATGTTGCCAAACGCCACGCGGACGCCTTCACATGGGCGTCCGACCGTACATATTATCTCTCCAGCGGGAAAGTGTGCCTGATGCACGGCGATCTGGTCAACGGAGCCGATTGCGCATATCGCCTGTTCCGTCTTTTCATGCGGAATCCGATGACGCGGTTTCTGGTGCGCCTGTTCGGTCCGCTTGTCGGGCGCCCTCTGTCGCAAAGAATTCTGCGCGGACTCAAGGTGAGCAATATGAAACACAAAAAGAATTTCCCGGAAAAATATTTCTGCCGTCTTGCCGACGATCTGGAGAAGAAACAGATTCCGCTCTGTCTCATGGGGCATTTTCACCAGGAGGCGGAGGTGCGCGGGATCTGCGTGCTCCCCGCGTGGGAGGCGGAGGACGGTGAGGTCGGAGTTTACGATTCAGCCGCGGAACGGTATTATCTTGCTCCGTGGCGTTCACTCTTTGCGAAGAAAGGATAATCGATCATGGAACAGTTGCCGGAATCTCTTCATTTTGTCGGCGTCGGCGGAATCGGCATGAGCGCGCTCGCGCAGATGGCGTCGGTGCTCGGCTGCAAAACATCGGGCAGCGACCGCGCGCTCAATTCACCCGAAAACAGACGCATCATCGATTCTCTCCGTGCAAAGGGTGTGCGTCTCTATCCGCAGGACGGTTCCCGTTACGCCGACCCGCCCGTGCCCGCCGCACTTGTGTACTCGACCGCAATTGAGGAGGACAACCCCGACTTTCTCTGTGCTCCGGAGGGAACCGCACGCCTGCACCGCTCCGAAGCGATGCGCCTGCTCGTCGAAAAGCTCTCCGCGTCTGTTTTTGCTGTGACGGGAAGCTGCGGCAAAACGACGGTATCCGCCTGGCTCGCGGAAACTCTGGACCGTCTCGGCGCCGCGCCTGCGCTGATTTCGGGCGGACTCGCCAAGCACTTCATCCGCGATGAATTTGCCGGAAACTACGCGCCCGGCAACGGAAAACTCTGTGTTCTTGAAGCCGATGAAAGCGATAAATCCCTTCTGAATTACACCGCCGATCATGCGATGATTCTGAACATCGGAACAGATCACTATTCCAAAGAGGAGCTTGCCGAAGTCTTCCGCAAGTTCCTGCGCCAGACCCGCATCTCCGCCGTGATCGAAGACCGCGTGCTCGACGCTGTCGGAACCGATTGTGTCAAACACCTCAAAGTTGCGCTCTTCAGCACCGCGCCGGATGCTCCCGCGGAACTGCACGGATACAAAGTTTTCCGTGTGACGGATTACCGCTCCGGAGACGGAAAAGTGACCGCAAAGATCGACGGACGCGACGTTCATCTTCCGGTTCCCGGTCTGCACAATGCGGCGAATGCGGCGGCTGTGCTTGCAGGGCTTTCGCTTCTGGGTTTTGATCCGGAAGCCGTGCTCCCCGCAATCGAACGCTTCTCCGGCGTGTGGCGGAGATTCGATTTCGCCGGAAGGACACGGGGCGGCGCGGCGGTTTACGACGACTACGCGCACAACGTCGAAAAGATCTGCTCGTGCATCGAAGCCGCGCATGAAGTCTGTACAGGCCGCACGGTTTTCCTCTTCCAGCCGCACGGATACGGTCCGTTCGGTTTCATGCGTCCTGAACTGCTTCCCGCACTCGAAAAAGTGCTGAAGAAAGACGATGTTTTCGCATTTCTGCCTGTCTATTACGCGGGCGGGACAACCTCATTCCGTCCGAAGGCGGAGGAGGTCGCCGCGGAATATGATGCGCATCATCCGGGCGGACGCTACCGCTTTTTTGCGACACGCGCGGAGGCGGCGGACTTTCTGCGTGCGCTTGGCGCATCGGATACGGCGGTTGTCATGGGCGCGCGCGACAATTCGCTTTCGGACTGGGCGAAAGAACTTGCCGGAACCATTTGAACAAAAGGAGTTTTCCATGAAAAAAATTTTTGCGGCTCTTTTCTCGATTCTCTCCCTCGCGGCATTTTGCGAAGACAGTGTCATTTGCACGCTTGACGGGCGCTCTCTTAAAGTGGAGTCGCTCGCCGCTCTTCCGGATTCCTCTCTGGAATACACGCTTCCCGGCTCTAAAGTGCGGACGAAGATTGCGCGCGGACAGTATCTTTATGCGCGGATTCCGAAGCCCGCCGAGATTGAAAAGGCGGATGCTTTTCTGAAGAACGGTTCGTTTGCTCAGGCGGCGGCTTCGTACAAACTTGCATATGACAAATACAAACTGCTTGGCTGGGATCTCTACTGCATCGGACACGAATCGGAGGCGCTTGCAGGTCTGGGCGAGAAGCAGGCGGCTCTGAAAAAACTGGAACCGATGAAAAATTTTGAATTGCTCGACCAGACTCGGAGACCGCATCTGAACTATGTCCAGCGTCTCCGTGCGAGTCTTTGTGTTGAGCTCGGCAAGTACAAGGAGGCGGAGCCAGTTCTCAACAGTATGGCGGCGGGAACCGACGCTTCCAACGCCGCGTTTGCATTCATCCGCAAGGGGGATATTCTCCGTCGCAACGGCAAGCTCAGGGAGGCTTCGCAGATGTATCTCCAGGCCTCACTGCTCTTCCCGGATGTTCCCGAGTGTCCGGAAGCTCTTGCGCATCTGTACACTGTTCTGAAGGAGCTTAAGGATTCCAATGCGGAGAAGTTTGCCGGAATCCTGCGTTCCGAATACCCGAAGGATCCGTGGACAAAGCGCATGGAGAAAAAATAAGAGATTCTACAATCTTTTGAACGCATCCGGTCTTTCGGCAAATGAAAGATCGGATTTTTTTTATTTTTTCTCTTGAATTTTATTATTGAAGAGATATATTTTATTATAAAGCAAAAAAAATTCATTAATAATGAAAATCTGGAGGGTTCGATGGTTCAGACAATTGAACGCTGTGACCGTATTCTGCGGATAGCCGCGCAGTCGGAAGAGGGGATGAAACTGGCCGATGCGGCAGAGCAGACGGGGTTGAAGTACACGACGGTCTACAATCTCGTCGCGAGTCTGGTTCAGTGCGGGATGCTGGAAAAGCGGAACGGCTTGTATCATCCGGGTTCCGCATTGGGCGAACTGAATGCTCTGCGGCGCGAACGTCTGTATCTGGAGCATGTGCGTGCGGAGATCATCCGCCTGAGCAGGTTTTCAAAGCCGCATTCGTTTGTTTACTCGGTGTCGCGCGGAACGCAGATTCATGCGCTGCTGTGGAAAGAGATTGCGGAGACGGAACCGCGGCGGGTGCTTCAGTTTCTGCCGCCGCTGAATTCGGTTGCCGGACTCGTCATGCTGGCGTTTCTGCCGCCGCGCGAAGCGAAAATCATGCTGGATGCGCACATGGAAGACCGTTTTTTCAAAAATGAGTGGAGCGGTTCGGAGGAGAAGCTGAAGACTTGTGTTGCGCAGGTTCGCGAAAATGGATTTTCAGAGCTTCCGTTTGAAGCGCCGGGAACGCAGCGGATCGCGGTTCCGGTTTTCGGTGACGGCAAGTTTCTCGGCGCGCTCACATGGACGCGCCGTTCGGACGATTACAGCGAGCGGGAGGCGATGATTCCGCATCTGCTTTCGCTCCGGGATATTCAAACGGAAAACAACCTGTCTGAAGCAGAGTTTCAGGCGTAAAGGAAGGAATAGAATCATGGATTTCAAGGTGAACTGTGACGTCGCCGTGATCGGCGGCGGAATCGCGGGAGTCGCCGCCGCTGTGCAGGCCGCGCGCTCCGGAAAGAAAACAATCCTCGTCGAAAAGACCATTCTCCTGGGCGGACTCGCCACGAGCGGTCTGGTCTACATCTACCTGCCGCTGTGCGACGGATTCGGGCATCAGGTGACGTTCGGGCTCAGCGAGGAGCTGCTCCGTGCGAGCATCAAATACGGTCCGGGCAAAATCCCCGCGAACTGGCGCGGAGAAAAGAACGCGGATGAGCGCAAACGTTTCCGCACGGTCTTTTCACCTGCCGCGTTCATGCTTGCGCTTGATGAAGCGGTCCGCGATGCCGGAGTCGACGTCTGGTTCGATACGCGCGTCTGCGATGCCGTTGTCGAAAACAGGCGGGTCGCCGCCGCCGTGGTTGAAAACGAAAGCGGACGCGGCGAGATTCGTGCGAAACAGTTTATCGACGCCAGCGGCAGCTGTATTCTTGCGCGCCGCGCCGGAGTGCCGTGTCTGAGCGAAGGCAATTTCTATTCTCTGTGGGCGCTGGAGTACCGCAAGGGAGCAAATGCGCTGGAGGAGGCGGACAACCTTACCGAGAGTGTGGTCATGCACTTTGACGGCGCGTGGGCGGATGGCAGCAGCGCCGTTTCCGATGAGAATCTTGCGAAATGCGGTTTCACACGCGAAATGCTCAAGACGAAACTCGTGCACGAAGCGTCGGGCAAGGCGATCTCCGATTATGTGCTTGCGACGCGTCATTTCCTGCTGGAATATTACAAGGATCTTTACGCGTCGGGCAAATACGACCGCAATTCATGCTACGCCCTGAAGGTTCCTGTCATGCCGCAGCTCCGCAAAATCGCATGCATCGAGGGCGCATACGTCCTGAAGGACAACGAGCATGCAACGCATTTTGATGATTCGGTCGGACTCCTTGCCGACTGGCGCAAATCGGGTTACGTGTGGGAGATTCCGTACCGGACGCTGTTCCCCGCGAACGGACTTGGCGGTCTTCTTGCCGCCGGACGCTGCAGTTCCGCAAGCGGAGACGCGTGGGAGGTTACGCGAGTGATTCCCTCCGCCGCGATGACGGGTCAGGTTGCCGGTCTTGCCGCCTCGCTTGCAATCGATGCGGGAAAAGAGCCCGGCGAAATCTCCGTTTCAAATCTGCAGGATGAGTTGCGGAAACTTGGTTTTGCAATTCACTTTGCGGATATCGGACTGTAAGAATCCGGCGGAGAGACGGGGCGCTGCCGACGCTTTCAGGCGGCGCCGTCTCTTTTACTTTTCGAGAGGAACATCCAGCGTGAGTTTTCCGGAGCCGATGATATACAGCGGTTTTGAAGTCAAGTCGGCATACGAAACGGCTCCGCCTCCGACTTCCAGCCGAGCTTTTTTTCCGGTCGCATCGTAGACGGCATAGATTGAGCCGTCGGAGGTCAGCGGAACGCGTTCCGCCTTCGCGTCGGTCCAGAGCATCCATATACGCTCCGTTGCGGAACGCTGCCAGTAACAGAGATGAATGGTTTCAATCTGCCGTGCGGAAATTTTTCCCGCCGGGGAGAGTTTTTCAAAAAACGCCTGTTCCTCCGCACTCGCCGAAGGAAGCGCGGAACGGTTTAGTTCCGTATAGACCGGACCCGATGCGCAGCCGGTCAGAAGAAACACGGGAAGCAGAAACAGAAAATACTTCATTTTGCACCTCCGAATGATGCGATTATCAGTGAAACCAGTATGAAGACCAGCATCAGCACGCCGTATCCGCGCATGCAATGCCAGAATGCCGTACGGAAAATATTTCCTTTCCGCTCCGGCTGTGACCAGTTCATCAGACGGTGCAGAAGGAAGAGAAAGATCACAATGAACTCCGCCGAAACGATCAGGGCGGAATGCAGCGCAAACATCATCGATACCGTGAAGACGAGCGCGAAAACCGCAAACGCATCCCACAAAAGGAAAAGAGTCTTTTTCAGATTTGCATTCATCGTTTTTCCTGCTCGAATTCATCGACCGCTTTCTGCGCAATTTCCCGGAGGAACGCGGCGTCGCGGTTGCCGATCATATCGGGAACGAACGTGACATCCGACACGGGGCGTCCGTAGAGCATGGCGAACCAGACGCACGCCTGAAGATACTGTCCGCGCGCATTCAGATGAATCGTGTCGCGCCGGAGTTCCATTTCGCCGGTTTCCGCGTTTTTCGCCCACCAGATGTTGCCGACGAATTCGGAAGCCTGCGGCGGAAGATCCGGCCAGCGGAGGGTATGGAGCAGTTCCGGGTCGTAATTCGGGAACAGCCCCTCCTGCGCTTTTCTGGCGAGCTGAACCGCGTATCCCGTCGGAATGATGCGGCAGTTGAGTTCGCGCGCGAGTTTGCGGTACGCGGCCGTGAGCGCATCGTACATTCCGGTCTGGTCGATATGATACATGCCCGGCTGAACGGTAATGCCGCGTTCTCTGCAGGTTTCGCTGAACCATTCGCTGATTTCCCAGACGCCGCCGGGACGAATGCGCGGATCATCGGCGCGGTACGCCCACGTCTGCTGAATCACCACTTCCGCCTGCGGAGCATGTTTTTTCACATAATCGTAAATATATCCTGCAAACGGCTGCATGGTTTCTGGGCGCCAGCTGAAGTGGCTTGCCTGCTGAATCGTTACGATATCCCACGGTTCCCGCGCCAGAATTTCGCGCATCTTCGCCGTGTAATTCTGATACATCCGGTATACGCGGTCTCTTTCCTCGTTCGAGATATATTCCCAGTGACGGTGCAGTTCGCATCCGCCGTGGTTCGCGCGCTCAAAATGGAGTTCGCATCCGGCGGATTCCACGACCTGCTGCCAGAAAACAGAAAGGCTGTCCGTAAAACTGTTTCCGATGGTAAGAACTTTCAGACTCTGTTTCATAAGCGGAACTCCTCAGCTGCGTGCGATTTTCATGATGTAGACTGCGCCGAAAATCTGGTATAATGCGGGCGGTATCCAGACGATGTACTGCGGAAACGCCTTGGCGAATGAACTCAGGGAATCGGAAACGAGAACCGCGCCGAAGTAGAGTCCGGCGAGAAGCACGCTGAGGAAGAGCCCGATGGAGGTTTCGCGTCGGGAGGTGCGGATCGCCATCGGGAGTCCGAGCAGGAGGAACGCCATCGGAGCGAGTGCGAGTGCGACGCGCTGGTTGAGTTCCGTTTCAATCTCCGTAATGCGTTCCCGGTTGTTGCGTTCCCGTTCGATGATGAGGCGGCCGTAGAGTCCCTTGTAGCCGAGATGCTTGTCGCGCAGGGAAATCCGTTTTGAGTTGAACTGTTTTCCGTATTCAATGGAGAAGGACATTTCCTTGCTGAAACTGCGGCGCGGGTGCGTGTCGGTGCTGTTTTCGTAGGCGATGATCGTGGCGTCGTGGAGGATGATGTGCATGATCTGCGCTTCTTTGTCGATCACGATTTTTCCGGCGGATGCCGTTACGTCCTGTTCGATGCGGCTGTTGTTTTTGTTGAGACGGTATACCTGGATTCCGCGGAGCTCTCCGGTTTCCGGGTTTTTCTGGTCGATGTACATGTTGAGTCCGTTGAATTCAATGGGGATTCCGGGTTCGAACAGTGCAAGCGGGTGGTCGACGGCGACGCTTTTCACGACCTCCTGCGCTTTGCCGAGGTATCGCGGGCCGACGTCGAGTTCGAGCCAGAGGCAGCAGCATGTGAGGGAGAAAGCCAGCAGGATGATCGGCGCTACGATCTGGAGGATGGAGACGCCGCAGGCGCGCATTGCCGTAATTTCGTTGTCCGCGGAGAGGCGTCCGAACACGAGCATGATGGAGACGAGCGCCGCCCACGGGATCGTGAACGCCATTGCAATGGGGAGGACGTAGATCATGAATTTCATGGCGGTTCCGATATCGACACCGTTGGAAACGTATTCGAAAACCTTGACGAGCCGGGCGCCCGTCATGCCGAATGTCAGCACGCCCATTGCCATGACAAACGTATACAGAAAGTTTTTTGCAACATAAAAATTCAGTGTTTTGAGCATTCTCTTCCCCGCTCTTCCTTGTCTTTAAAATTGATTCTTCCGGATAATGTAGCACACCTTTTGCAAGAATAAAAGTGCGAAAATAAAGAAAAAATCAAGATATTATTTAAAATATGCGGTTTTCATCTGGTAAATTTTAAAAGTTGCGCTAAATTATAGCTTTCAAATAATTTTCACGTCACCAATGGAGGACACGATGAGAGTTGTAAACTTCAGTGCAGGGCCGGCAATGCTGCCGACGGTCGTCATGGAACGCGCTCAGGCGGAATTCTGCGATTACAAGGGAAGCGGATGCGGCGTTATGGAACACTCCCACCGCGGACCTCTCTTCGACGAGATCATTGCCCGCGCCAACGGCAACATCCGCGAAATCCTCGGCGTTTCCGACGAGTATGAGGTTGTCTACATTCAGGGCGGCGCAAGCATGCAGTTCGCCATGATCCCGATGAACTTCATGAAGCAGGGCGGCTATGCGGAATACGCCGACACCGGAACGTGGTCCTCCAAGGCCATGAAAGAGGCCAAACTTTTCGGCGAAGTCAAGACCGTTGCTTCCAGCAAGGCTGACAAGTACACCTACATTCCCGCGTTCAACACCTGGGCTCCCACCACCGAAGAGTCCTCCTACCTTCACATCACCAGCAACAACACGATCTACGGAACCCAGTACCAGGATTTCCCGGAGAGCAAATGCCCGATGATCGCCGACATGTCCAGCGACATCATGTCCCGCAAGTTCGACATGAACAAGTTCGCCATGATCTACGCCGGCGCTCAGAAGAACCTCGGCCCCAGCGGCGTCGCGGTCTGCATCATCCGCAAGGATCTCATCGCCAGAACCCCGGCGAACGTCCCGACCATGCTCCGCTATGAAACCTACACCGCCAACAACTCCCTCTACAACACCCCGCCGACCTACGGCATCTACATGATCGCTCTCGTGACCGACTGGATCAAGGAAATCGGCGGCATCGAGGCCATCGAAAAGATCAACAACGCGAAGGCTGCCGCTCTCTATGCCGCAATCGACGGCTCCGACGGCTACTATCGCAACCCCGTCCAGAAGGACAGCCGTTCCAGAATGAACGTCGTCTTCCGCCTCCCGAACGAGGATCTCGAAGCCAAGTTCGTCAAGGAAGCCAAAGCCGCTGGTATGATCGGACTCAAGGGGCACCGCTCCGTCGGCGGCATCCGCGCCAGCCTCTACAACGCCGTCCCGATGGAAGGCGTCGAAAAACTCGTCAACTTCATGAACGACTTCAAGAAGAACAACTGAGTTTTTCTGTTAGAAAACGGCTAAGCCGTTTGCATTAACGACGAGTACGGTGCATATTAAACGTGTTTTAGTATGCACCGTCTTTTGATTGCGGGAGGATCGCACCATGCTTCAAAAATATTCCGTGATGAACGGCCGGATCGTTCAGGGCGACGAAGGATCCATTCAGGTTGAAGTCTACATCATGCCTGACGAGGCCGAGCGCAGCAGGCTCATTAATGAATACGAGATGAACGAACATACTATTGCTTCGTCCATCGACCCCGACGAGACCCCGCGTATTGAATTTGAGGACAATCATACCGCATTCATTCTGAAATACCCGAAAAATTATTCCGCGGACGACAATTTCCTTTTCCGCGTCAAATCCATGGGCATTTTCGTGTTCGCCGCCCGCGTCGTCATCATTATCGACGAATATGTTCCGCTTTTCACCGGAAAAATCGCAAATAACGTCCACACGGTCCAGGACGTTATCATGAAGACCCTGCTTCTCACAATCCGGCACTTTGAGAGCCACCTGCGCGTCATCAACATGTGCAGCGACGAGCTGGAGCATGCAATTGTGAGTTCTTACGACGGCAAGGAGCTGCTGAACATGTTCACTTTGGAAAAGGGACTGGTCTACTACGTCAACGCCCTCAACGGCAACCGCCGTGTGATTGAGCGCATGCGCGCCGCCGCAATCAAGCTAGGCTTCACCGAAGAGAACATTGAGCTGCTTGAAGACATCTCCATTGAAAACCGTCAGTTTCTCGACCAGGCGGAAGTTTATTCGCAGGTTCTTTCCGGCATGATGGACGCCCGCGCCTCAATGGTGAACAACAATCTGAACGTCATGATGAAGAACATGAACGCAATCATGATTGCGATTGCGATTCCCTCTTTCCTCGCCGGAGTAGGGGGCATGTCTGAATTCACGATGATGTTCGGCGGAAATTACAAAGTCATCTATCCTGTGTTTCTGATTCTTATGATCCTGCTTGCGCTTCTGATTTTCTGGGTCATAAAGATGATTGCCAAGCACAACTGAAATGCCGGTGCGCCGCTCCCCGGAAATGCGCATCCGGGGGCTTGAAAGACATTTTTTTAAATTGTTCCGTTGGAAAAGCATAAAAAATACGAAAAAAAATGAGATTCTGCACTGTTTTTTCAAGAAAATCATTTGAAAAACAGCCATTTGTGATATATCGTGTACCTCTGTGCAAATGTCCGCAGATTCTGCGGCTGGTTGAAAAGACTATTGAATCATAAAAGATAAAAGAGTTTTCCGGAAGAAAAACGGAAGACGGAAAGAAGAAGGGTGGACAAAGCATGACAATGGAAACGAAAAACTACTCCGCGAGCAGCAGACGCTCAGGACTCGCCATGAAACTGGCGGTCTTCTCCGCTGTCTACTCGCTGGCGGTCGCTCTGCTGGCCGGATTCTCCGGCGGCGTGTACGACTGGGCCGGATATGGAGCATACGGACTCGGCGCAATCCCGTTCGCCGTCGCAACTCTCTTCGCTGTTGCCGCTGCGGTCTACGGAATGCTCGCAGGAAGCGCATCCGAAGAGGAGTATGAAAAAGAGCTCCTGAAGAAGCGCAAGGAAAACACGCAGAGCCTCCTCGATGTCGCGGAAGACGTCCGCTTTACAGCGGGAAGAACCTTCCGCAACTATGCAAAATACGCGCCGTCGGTCTTCTCGCTTCTCGCGTTTGTGCTGATGGTGTTCGGACTCTGGATCGCATGGTCGGTTGCCGCAACATTCGGCGAGGCGGGACCCGCTCTGCCGAAAGAGCCGGTTGCGGTCTCGTTCGTCTGCGTTGTGATTGCGGTTTTTTCGCTCTTCTTCGGAGCGTTCCTTGCCGGACAGTCCCGCGTTTCCGAATTCCGCTGGCTGCGTCCGGTCGGCGCGTGGATGGTTGCGGGTGCGGTGATTTTCCTTCTCGCGCTTGTCCCTTCGGTCGCTCTGCGCTGGGATAATGCCGGACTTGAGATGCCGTTTGCGAAAATCGCTTTTGCGCTGATCGCCATAATCGCGGTCGAACAGCTCTTCACTTTCATTACGGAATTCTACCGTCCGAGAACGCAGCTTGAGGACCGTCCGGTTCATGAAAGCCGTCTTCTCGCGCTGTTTATCGAGCCCGGAAGCGTGGCGAAAAACATCACGGATGCTCTGGATTACCAGTTCGGATTCAAAATTTCCGGAACGTCTCTCTACCAGATGTTCTGCAAAGTTGCGATTCCCGCAATCGGCGCGTGGCTGCTCATCCTCTGGATTTTCACCTGCGTGGCGGAGGTCGGACCCGGCGAGCTCGGACTCAAGACGCGGTTCGGAGCCCTTGTTGACAAGACACCGCTTCAGCCGGGCGTTTATCTGAAACTTCCCTGGCCCTGCGAAAACATTCAGCGCATCGAAGTCGACACTCCGCAGACTGTTACCATCGGCGCGGTCATCAAATCGAAGAACGAAGCCGGCAAGCCGATCCGCACGATTCTCTGGAACAACGAGCACAGTTCGGGTGAAAATCCGTTCCTCGTGGCGAACCGGGATTCCAGCGGCGACATCGGCGGCGCTGTTTCCATGCTCAACGCTTCGCTTCCGGTGACCTTCAAAGTCAACCACGAAAAGATTCTTGATTACGCGTTCGGTTTTGAAAACATCAAGGGATATGTTCTTGACATCGGAACGCGTCAGGCGACGATCTACTTTGCGAGCACCGACTTCATGAACGATCTCTCGGTCGGTCGTCTCGAAATTACCCGCAAGCTGCGCGAACAGATTCAGCAGGCGGTCGACAAGCGCGGACTCGGCGTTACGATTTTGAATGTTGATCTGCTCGATACGCATCCGCCGCTTCAGGACGTCGCCCCGGCGTTCCAGAAGGTCTTCGTTGCGGAGGAGGAAATGGCAACCGCGGTCATCAAGGCCGAGGCTTACAAGACCAAGACGCTTGCCGCATCTGAAATCGAGACGATTGAGCTTGTTCAGCAGGCGGAAGCCTACAAGTTCAATGCAACCACGGTTTCGAGCGCGGAAGCCCGCCGGTTCTCCAGCCAGCTTGCCGCTTACCGCGGAATGCCTGAAATGTTCAAACTGCGCACCTATCTTTCCTTCCTGGAAAACGACTGCGCTCCGCTGCGGAAGTACATCATTTCCGCATCCATCCCGACTCAGATCCTGGAACTGAATGCGGAGGAGAAGCCCCGCACCGATCTGACTGATACCGACCTTGGCGATTTAAAGTAAAAATAACATAAAGGAGAAATATAAATGGCGGACACACACCACAAGGAACACAAAATCAATGTTCCGATTATGCTGCTCGGACTTGTTGTCGCGGCGATCTTCGGAATCGCGATCTTTTCCTATCAGGTCAACGAAACCGAACGCGCAGTCGTTCTGACTTTCAACAAAATCACCGGCGAACGCGGACCCGGTCTTCACTTCCGCTGGCCGCTCCCGATTCAGAAAATCCAGAAGTACGATATCCGCCTCCGCTGTTTTGACGGCAATATCGGCAAGCTGGAGGAGATCCGCACGGCGGACGGCAAAAACATCACAGCGGGAATCTACACGGTCTACCGCATTCAGGATCTCGTCAGATTCCAGACTTCCGGCGGCAACATCAACGCGGCGGAAGACGATCTCTCCAGTCAGATGAGAACCGTCAAAAGCGCGGTGATCGGCAAATACAACCTCGACCAGCTGGTCAACTCCGATCCGGAGAAGATCATGATTGCGCAGATGGAAAAAGAGATGCTGGAACAGATTGCAGTGAAAGCCAGACAGCTTTACGGACTGGAAGTCATTGCGGTGAACATCAAGACGATCGGCGTTCCCGAAACTCCGGCGAAGGCGATTGCGGAACGCATGATTCAGGAGCGTGACGCCGCCGCCGCCAAGTACAAGGAAGAGGGCAACGTCAAGTCCCGCAAAATCATGACCGAAGCGGATACCGCCAAGCGCAACGCCCTCACTCAGGCGGAGGCAAAAGCAACCGCCCTGCGTGCGGAAGGCGACGCCGCCGCGGCGAAGCACCTCGCGGTCTTTGCGGAAAACCCGGAACTTGCGGTTTTCCTGCGCAAGCTCGATTCCATGAAGCGTCTGATGGGCAGCCGCACGACTCTCGTTCTCGACACCAACTCCGCGCCGTTCGACATTCTGAAGTTCGGCGGCTCCGCGCTTGAAAAACCGGCGAAAAAGAACTGACGGAGATCACCATGCAGGATCTTGAATCAAGAATCAGAGCGGAAAGGGCGGCGGAGAACAGCGCGTTTTCCTCCGGCTTCGAAACGCTCAACAAAAGCCTCAAGGCGGTGTTCACACTCCTTGTTGCGGCGATTGCCGTGCTGCTGGTGTGGTTCTTCATATTCAGCGGCTTCTTCACTGTTCAGCCCGATACCGCAGTGCTGACTTTCCAGTTCGGAAAATTCCAGAAGGTCTGCACGGAAAGCTGGCACTGGGTATTCCCCTACCCGGTCAGCCAGACCATGAAGGTGAAAACGAGTCCCTTCAGCATTGAAACATCGTCGTTCATGCCGGCGAACAAAGCGCTCATCACGAACCGCAAAGAGGCTTCGGCGATGGGCGGCGCTCCCGATGCTCTCAAGCCGGGAATTGACGGCTATCTCCTCACCGGGGACGCCTGCATCGTTCATACCGACTGGAAGATGACCGCACGTGTCGTCGATCCGGAACGCTACTACAAAACATGCATGACGCCGCTCAATCCGGAGAAGGCGGATGACGTTATGACCGCTCCCGACGGCGAACGCCGCGGAACCCGCGGACCGCAGACTCTGCTCCGCGCGGTGCTCGACGACTGCGTTCTCCGCGTTACCGCCGGATGGAACGTCGACGGCATTCTCTACAACAACAACAGCAGCGCTTCGAAGTACCAGAAGACGGTTGAGACGATGGTGATGAAGCGTGTCGCCGATCTCCGCATCGGAGTGGAAGTTCTCCGCGTCGACCTGGAACTGAAGAGCCCGCCGCCGCAGACAATCAACGCATTCGACAATGTTCTGCATGCCCAGCAGCAGAGCAGCGCGGCGATTCAGAAGGCGGAAGCCTACAAAATCGAACAGCTCGCTCTCGCGCAGTCCGAATCGGACCGCATTATTTCCGAGGCGGACAGCTACCGCAAGCGCGTCGTTTCCGACGTTTCTGCGGATGCCGGTTATTTCAAGAGCATTCTCGCCGAATACAGAAAGAGTCCGGATACGGTAACCGTAACGCTCTTCTCTCAGGTGATGGCGGAGGCAATGGGGAAAGTCAAGGATAAATTCATCGTCAACTCCATCGGCAGCGGCCGCCAGGAGCTCCGTCTCAAGCTGAACCCCGAACCGCTGACCGCCAAAGAAAAGAAAGAGGCGGAAGAAAAGAATGAGGAGGCAAAGAAATGAGCTGCTGCTGCGGACATGACCATGATCATCACCACGAGGACGCCTCGATCTGCGTTTGCGGACAGCCGATGGGGGAGGGGGTCGGACACTCCCGCTCCATGGGCCGCGCCGGATTCGCCGTCGCCGGCGGTTTCCTGATATTGAATTCCTTCCTGCTCGAGTGGCTTTTCCCCGCGCAGGAATTCGCTTCCGAACTCAGCGCTGTGCTCGGTGCAATTGTTCTTGCGCTCCCGATTGTCTGGGCGGCAATCAAGGATCTCTGCGCCGGACGCGTCTACATGAACGAGCTCGTCGCGATGGCGCTGCTCGCGGCGTTCGCGGGCGGAGTCTTCCGCGAGGCCGGAATCATCGCATTCTTCCTGCTGATTACAATCATCATCGAAACGCGCACCGCATCGGGCGCTCAGCGTTCGATTGAAGACCTGATCCGCCTGACGCCGCACACCGCGCGCAAACTGGTTGACGGCGACTTCGTCGACACGGAAGTGCTCGATCTTCAGCTGGGCGACATCATCAATGTCCGCCCGGGCGAAAACTTCCCGATCGACGGCGTCATCGTCAAGGGACAGAGCGCGGTCAACCAGGCGTCGATCACCGGCGAATCGCTTCCCGTCGACAAGGGCGCGGGCGATGAAGTTTACGCCGGAACCATGAACCTTTCCGGCGCGATCGACGTCAAGGTGACGAAGGTCGGCAACGATACCACGCTTGGCAAGGTCAAAGAGATGATTCTCGCCGCCGAAACGAGCAAGACGCCGATGGTGCGCATCATCGACAAATATGCCGGGTTCTATACACCGACGATTCTCATGCTTGCGGCGCTTACCTGGTGGTTCTCCGACGGCGATATGAACCGTGTGATTACGCTCATGGTCATCGCATGCCCCTGTGCTGTGGTTCTCGCGACTCCGACGGCTGTAGTCGCCGCGATTGCGGCCGCGGCGCGTCTCGGAATCCTCATCAAGAATGTCGCGCACCTGGAACTTGCCTCCAAAGTCCGCTGTTTTGTGTTTGATAAAACCGGAACGCTGACGAAAGGCGAACTGGAAGTCGCGCGTCTGAAACCGGTTGACGGCGTGGAGCCGGCGGAACTGCTCAAGACGGCTGTTTCCGTTGAAATCGCCAGCAACCACCCGACGGCGCTTGCGCTGCAGCGTCTGGCCAAAGAAGTGGGAATCTCGCCGGAGAAGGGCGAATCCTACGAGGAACTGCCCGGCAAGGGCGTTGAAGCGATGATCGGCGGCGTCAAATGCATGGTCGGCCGTCCCGCCTGGATTTCCGCTCAGAACATTGCGCTTCCGCATGACGAGAGCGAAGTCGAGGGGATGAGCGTTGCGGTGATTGTGCGCAACGGCAAGTCGATCGGCTGGGTCGGGTTCCGCGACCAGATCCGTCCGGAAGCTTCGGAGATGGTGAAGGAACTGAAAGCGGAGGGAATCCGCCAGTGCGCAATGGTCACCGGTGACCGCTCGGCGGTAGCAACGACGGTTGCGGCGAAAATCGGTATCGACGACTTCCGCGGCGACTGTCTGCCGCAGGGGAAAGTGGAATACGTGGAACAGGCGAAGAAGAACGACATTGTGGCGTTCGTCGGCGACGGTGTGAACGATGCGCCCGCACTTGCCGCCGCAGACCTGAGCATTGCGATGGGTGCGATCGGCAGTGACATTGCGATCAACAGCGCGTCGATTGCGCTTATGACGAACGATCTGCGCCGTATTCCGCTGCTGATCACACTTTCCAGAAAATCGGCGTCGGTCATCAACCAGAATCTCGTGTTCGGTATGCTGTTTGTAATCTGCGGCATCATCCTTTCGGTGTTCGGACAGATGAGTCCGGTTCTTGCCGCGGTGCTGCACACGGTCAGCACGCTGATTGTCATCTTCAACAGTGCGCGTCTGGTGAGAACCGGCGAGGAGATCACCCGCGCGGAAAATACCGCGAAACAGTAATTCAGGAGAGTTGAAATGGGAAACGTTGTGGAAGCGGTCGGACTCACCAAGGAGTTCAAGGATTTCTGGAACCGTCCGAAGGCGAAAGCCGTCAACGACATTGATTTCGAGGTCCGGGAAGGCGAAGTGCTCGGTCTGCTCGGTCCGAACGGCTCGGGAAAATCCACCACGGTGAAAATGCTGCTCGGTCTGCTCTATCCGACAGCCGGCCGCCTCACCGTTTTCGGGCGTTCCCCGCGCGACGTCGACACCAAGAAGATGATCGGCTATCTGCCTGAGGAAACGTATCTTTACAAGTACCTCACTGCTGCGGAGACGCTCGATTTCTTCGCGTCGCTCTTCAATCTTTCCGCCGCGGAACGCAAGCTCCGCACGGAGCAGCTGCTCGACATGGTCGGTCTGGCACACGCCCGCAACCGCCAGGTCGGCGAGTTCTCGAAAGGCATGGCGCGCCGTATCGGTCTCGCGCAGGCGATGATCAACGACCCCGCGTTCCTGATTCTCGATGAACCCACTTCCGGCCTCGACCCGATCGGCTGCAAAGAGGTCAAGGATCTCATCCGTCTGCTCAAAAAACGCGGCAAAACCGTTATCGTCACCAGTCACCTGCTCGGCGATGTGGAGGATGTCTGCGACCGCGTCATGATTCTTTACGGCGGCAAAATCCGCGCGCAGGGACCGATCAGCGAACTGCTTACGGTCAAGGATTCCAGCCGCCTCACCATGTCCGATCTGCCCGATGAGGCAATGGAACAGATCGTATCCGTCATCAAAAAGAACGGCGGAACGTATACGCTCGACCATCCGCGCATGAGTCTGGAAGATTTCTTTCTCGACGTTGTGAACAAGGCGAAGCGCGAAAGCGTGGAGACTTCGGGTGCGACTTCGGGCGGGGAAATCGCGGATTATCTCTCCGGCGGCGTCGATTCCAAAGAGAAACTCGAAGTGCTTGCCGGACTCAGGAAGCCGGAGCCGCCGAAACCGGAACCGGTCAAAGCGGAGCCGCGGGTCGACGAACAGCGTCTGACCGCTCTCGAATCCGATGACGTCCCGAAGGAGGAGCCGGAGGATGCAAAAGAGCTCAACGCCGCAAGAGAACAGCTCAATGAGGCGAATCAGAAGCTCAAAGATCTTCTCTCCGGCAAAAAAGATCTGTGACGCGGAGGAGTTGAAATGACTTCGTTTTCTGCCATTGTCAAGCTGACCTGCCGGAGCGCCGTGCGCTCCCATGTGTTCCAGTTCCTGCTCTTCGTGCTTCTGCTCGGCGTCCTGCTTGTGCCGAACACAATCAAAGGCGACGGAACCGCATACGGCTACATGCAGGTTTCTCTGGAATACTGCTTCACGTTCATTACCGTCATGCTGATGCTTTCGGGCGTCTGGCTCGGCTGCCAGACCATGACAGCGGACGTGGAGGACTGCCGACTGCATCTGATTGTCGTCAAACCCGTCTCCCGCTACGTTGTCTGGCTCGGGAAGTTCACCGGCGTGCTTGCCGTCCTTGCGGCGCTGCTGCTGATTTCTTCCGCCGTGGTTTACGGCTTCATTCTCTATCAGAGCGGCCGTCAGGATTTCCCGCCGGAGGAGCGCGCCCGCATGGAAAACGAAGTGCTCACCGGACGCCGCGCCTACCGGCCAGAACTGCCGGATGTGAAGGCGATTGCGCTCAAGGCGTTCAATGAAAAGAAGAATTCGCAGGGCGTGCTCATTTCTCAGGTGCTCACCGGGGATGACCGCACAAAGGCGATCGACATCATATACCGTCAGATTGTCGCCGCAATGGCGGAAATTCCGGCGGGCAAGACCCGTTACTGGCTTTACAAGGGGCTTCCGGAAAAGATTCCCGATGACAGCACGCTCTTCATCCGCTACCGCGCGTATTCGGGCATGGTCGATGTTCAGCAGAGTCAGGATCATGGCTACGGCGCATGGGGCGCTGTGGTCAATTATATCGAAAAGCCCGATCCGAAAAATCTGAAGCCCGGTGAAAAGGCTCCGGATCCGGTGCCGAGCCAGGTCTATGTTTCGCGTCAGCCGGAACAGATTCTGACGGCCGCGATGAATGAATTTGAACTTCCCGCGGACGGAATCATTGCGAACGGCGAAGCGGTTATCGGTTTCACGAACCTGGCGCCAAACGGAAAACCGCTCGTCATCCAGGTGGCGGACGGTCCGACTCTGCTGCTCAAAGAGACCGGATTTTTTGCGAACTATGTGCGCGGCGTATTCATGATTTTCCTCGGCGTGACGGCATCGGTTCTGGTGGCTGTTTCGCTCGCCTCGTTCCTCTCCATGCCGACGGCGATTTTCATCACGATTTCGTACATGGCGTTCGGCTTCTTCGCGTCGTTCCTGATTTCGAGCGAGGCAACGTACGGCGGACTTGACATGCCGGCGATGGATCTTTACGGCTACTGGCTAGGACGCACTCTGCATTCTATGATCATTCCGCTTCAGAAGTTCGGCATATCGGATGCAATCGCGAACGGTGAACTCATCGAACTTTCGGTAATCGGTTCGGCGATTCTCTTCCAGATCGTGCTGAAAGGTGTTCCGCTCGCCCTGCTCGGAGCGTGGCTTTACAACCGCCGCGAGCTTTCGCTCGCCGCAATCCGGAGGTAAAATATCATGTATTTCAGACGTTTTCGAATCTGGTTTTTCGCGCTCGCCGCGTTTGCCGTTCTCATCGGCGCGACGCTGCTTGTGCAGAAACGGCTCGACAATATCGTGAAGACCGACAAGCTGGTTGATGAAGCCAGCATTGAGGGTCTTCCTCCGACGGTTGCATTCACCACGGTTGCACTCGGCGGTTTCCGCGGCGTTCTCGCGGATATGCTCTGGCTCCGCACAAACGGTCTCCAGCAGCAGGGAAAATACTTCGAGATGGTGCAGCTTGCATCGTGGATCACCAAACTTCAGCCGAAGTTTACCGGCGCAACCGCCTATCTCGCGTGGAATATGGCGTACAACATTTCCGTCACCTACACTTCGCCCGTCGACCGCTGGCGCTGGGTGCAGCGCGGAATTGAACTCATCCGCGACGAGGCGCTCAACTACAACGCCAACGACCCGCTGCTCTACCGCGAACTCGGCTGGATTTACCAGCACAAAATCGGCAATATGCTCGACGACGCCCAGCGTTATTACAAGTACATGATCTGCAAGGAGATGATGAAGGTCTACAACGGCGATTCCCCCGACTGGAAAGCGCTTGCCGCCGCGCCGAAAACCATTTCCGAATTCCGCAGCCTCCATGCCGATGACACCAAGCTTTTTGAGTCTGTCAAAGCCGCCGGATTCGAGAATCTGGAGGCTCTTTCCGCCGCGTTCCGCAAAGAGGGCGTCCTGCCGGAAAAACTGGCGGAATCGCTTGCGCCGGAAACGAAAAACGAACTCGACACCTTCCTCCGTGCTCTCTGGCTGCGCGAGTATTACAAGCTCCGCCCGGAAATCGTGCTGGAAATCAATCAGAAATACGGCGAACTCGACTGGCGTCTCTCCGATTCCTTTGCGATCTACTGGGCGACGCTCGGTATTATGTACAGCCCGAAGCGCGAGAGCATCGACTGCGACCGCATGATTACGCAGTCTCTGAAGGAGTCGTTCATCGCCGGCCGCATTCTGCTTCCGGGCAAGGAGCCGAGCATGAATTACATGCTTATCCCGAATCTCGGCATTGTCGATGCGGTTCGCGAAGGGTATCTTGACGCCTACAAACGCAACGAAACGCTCACCTTCAAGAGCGCGCTCGACAACTTCATGAAGAACGCCGCCGTAACGCTCTACAGCTACGGCAAATATGCGAAAGCGCGCGAATACTTCCGCCTTATCCGCAAGGAACGCCGCAATGACCCGCGGTATCAGGACTTCGACACGTTCATTCTCCGCGAATGGACCGAGGACATCAAGGACGGCAGTTACAAGCAGGTTCACGAGCTGATCAGCGGCCTGATTTTCCAGAGCTGTCTGCTGCTCGGTTACGACGATGAGGAGGGCGCATCCGCGCATCTGAAACTCGCGGAGATCGCCTACAACCGTTTCCAGAAGGAGTTCGACGACGAGAAGGGACGCGTGCGTCTCCCGCCGTTTGACATGATGAAGACGGAGATTGCGCGCAGCGTTGTCCAGAACTTCCCCGCCATCGGCGAACGGGTGAAAGCCTACATTTCCGCCGCGCAGGCGGAGAAATCGGAGAAGACGGAAGCTCCGAAGTAAAAATCTTTTGGACAATATTGCGTTTTTTGCCCCGAAAATCCGCTTTCCGGACGATTGTCCAAGCGGATTTCGCATTTCGGGTGTATAATATATGCGTAATCAGACAAGGAGAACGCATATGCACCTGAAGAATGTTACGCTGGAGCTCAGCTCCAAACCGTTCCGGGATGACTCGGAAGCAACGATGTATGCGGTTTGCCGCCGCATGTTCACCCAGTGGAAGCCGCTGACGGATACCGCGGATGTGGTGTCCGTCATGCTCTGGACGTCGGACGGAAGCGAGATATTTGAATATTCCGGAGATCTTTCGCAGACGTTCGAGTGGGCGTACTGGGCGGGATGTGCGAACCACACGCCGTGTCCGGAGAATGCCACGGAACGGCAGAAACATCAGACGCATCACTATCCAGTCAAGGTGGTTCCGGACGCGGCGCCGCGCTCCTATGCATGGTTGAAACGCCTGATTGAAGTCATTCGCGAGACGGGTGCGGAGATCGCGCAGAAACCGGTTCGCATCGGCGTGACCTACGACAACGGCCCCGAATTCGCCGTTTCCAGATTCAAATATGAGAAGCATCCCGAGATTTGCGGGGGACACACCATGTTCGCGAACAGCGTCGTCACCTGCACCGCGCGTTTCCATGCGGATTCGGAGCGCTGCGCGGCGTATCCGGACGGCATTCCGGAGGGAACATCGGTCGGAACCTTCCTCGCGAAGCAGTACAAGGCTATGGAAAAAGACCTGGGGTTCGACTATCTCTGGCTTTCCAACGGCATGGGGTTCGGGACGGAGACCTGGGGGATTACCGGGATGCTGTTCGACAAACACGCGTTTCATCCGGAAAAGGCGGGCGAGGCGGCGGATAAAATGCTCTCATTCTGGAAGGATTTCTTTGATGCGTATCCGGAATGCGTTGTCGAAACGCGCGGCAGCAACTACTCCGCCGGTTTGGAGATTGCGACGGACGCATGCCCCATCCGCGAACTTTACGGCAAATACAGAATCGCACCTCCGGTCAACTCCCCGTGGGCGGCGCTGAACTTCAATACCGGACTCGAAATTGTCGCGTGGATGTCCCACATCGCGGAACTGCCCGATGACCGTCTCCCGTTCCGCTACTACATACACGATCCCTGGTTCTGCAACAGCCCGTGGCTCGACCGCTATGCGCGGGAACCGTGGGATCTCTATCCGGTTCTCGCAGTTTCCAGAATTGACGAAAACGGACGGACTGTCACAGCCAACAGTGTCGCTCTGCTTTCGGTGGACAGCACATGGGGTGAACTGCCGGATCAGGTTCCCCGTGAAGTCATTCCGCATCTGTTCGAGGCGTTTGACCACGCGCCGGACCAGCCATCGCCGCTCGTCTGGGTCTACCCGTTTGACGAGTATACCGATCATGTGCGCGGCGCGAATCCGCGTCCGGATATCGTGTTTACGGAGGAGATGTTCATTGGCGAATGTGTGCAGGAGGGGCTCCCGCTGAATACGGTTGTCAGCACGCGCATTTTCCGAAAACTGACCGCGGAGAAGAATCCGGTTCTGAAGGGGAAAATCCTTGTCGTTCCGGTTTCCGCCGCCGACGGGGCAAATATGGACGCTCTGGAAGCGCATCTTGCTTCAGGCGGAAAGATCCTGTTTTACGGAGTGATGCAGGGCGCTCCGGAGCGTGTGAAAGCTCTGCTCCAGCTGCGAGCGGATACGGCGATCTCTGGCGATGTCGCTGTCGAGACCCGCATGAAAGGCGATGGCTGCCCGGAAGAGTTTCCTTCGACGGTGCATATTCTTCCGCAGTATTCCTGCGGCGGGCTTACGGAGGTTCCGGCGGAAGGAGCATCGTTCCGGACGCGTGCAGTTGCACACTGCGGCGGAGAGGAACGTGTTGTTGCGTTGAGCCGGAGACTTGAGAACGGCGCGGAGATCGGATTCGTGCGCGCGGTTCTTCCCGCATCGAACGACGTATGGGACGGATGTAATTTCGATTATGCGAAAGACGGAGAGGTTTTCCCTGTTCCGCGTCTGCTGCGCGATCTTGCCGGAGAATTCGGCTGGCGCTTCGGCTGTGTGCTCCGTTCAGCTGAATCGAAGGTTCCGCGCACGAGCGTTTCGCGTCATGACAATGCGTTTTTCTTCTCGATATATGCGCCCGACACGACGGCGGAAATGCACGTGAACACCCCGTATGGCGTTCCGCTGGTGATTGAGGGCGAGACGTGGATTGACGGATCCGGAAACGGCGTCTGGCATCCGGAGAAGAGCTGGCGCAAGGAGTGCCGCTGCTTTGTGAAACAGTCGGAATCCTCGGTCGTTTCATTGAAACTTCAGCCGCAGAGCTATCCGTACTATTCGCGGTTTGGGCATCTGATGTGTTCGGGCTTGAAGAATGCGGAAATCCGTTTCTTTCCGCCTCTTTCCGCTGGCGGGACTCCGGAGGTTGTATGTGCTCCGGATGTCGGGATATACAACATTTTTGACAAAACTCCGGTTCCTCTGGAATGGGAGCAGACCCCTGACGGTCCCTGCATCGTCGTGCGGAATGTTTCCGGTCGTGTGATGTTTTCGATGGCCGCGAAAGGGTAAAGCGGTATTGGTGGTTTGTGCACAGGAAGTACACAAAAGTAGGGCAAAGAGCATAAATGTGCTATCGCCTGAGAGATCAGAACGAAGAGATATGTTCGGATTCAGTTTTGTGTCTTCCTGTCACCAAGTCAAATGCTGGATGATTTTCGCAATTGGCAATGCCGGTGTTTTTCATGTTTCACATGAACTAACTGTGACGGGTTTGTTTATATCTCGCAAAAAATAAAGCTCCATGGAGCGGTTTTTTTATAAATTGGAAGTACAACTTTAGTTTGTTTATCTTTGGAAAAGTTG
>URNX01000029.1 GCA_900549415.1 uncultured bacterium | reverse complement strand
TGGTTTTGGGTCGGAATAATAATCAATCATGGAAACAGGCTTTTTCAAGCCTCTAGCCCATCAAATGTGCGCAATTTATCGGACGTTATCGCAGAATCTCTCCGGAAAAGTTTTGAATCCTTTGACGCAAATGACAGAACTGAGACCAGAAAAATTTGTGGCGCTATTACCGAAGCGTGCCGGTCAAGTAATTTGAAAGAAAAATCTGCCGCGGCGGTATTATCAACTTTAAAGAAACTGTTGCCAGATTACCTTGAGCATTGCCCAAGAATGCATGCCTTGTTAAGAGGTCAATAACATGTGTATATCTTCTCCGGCAAGGTCGATTTGTGCCTGCTGGAGTTCCCCTCATCCTTCCGCGTGTTCGCGCTGACGCTGGACTTCGGCGATGAAGTTGCTCAGATGCATCAAATCCAGTTTGCCGCTCGCGAGAATCGGGAGCTTGTCCACATGCCAGTAATTCTGCGGACGCGGAATCCATAAGTTCGGGATGCTGCGCTCGCGGAGCTGGGCGTTCATCTCGTCCGGCGTCATCTTGAAGGCGTCGGTGTAGAGGACAACCAGGGCTTCGCCTTTCACAGGGTCGGGAATGCCCGAAACGGCGATGCAGCGCTCCTCGGAACCCGAAAGCTCATTCATGACACACTCCAGCATCTCGTGCGGGACCATCTCGCCCGCAATCTTGCTGAAGCGCGAAAGACGGCCGCTGATCGTGATGTAGCCGTCAATATCCATGCGCGCAATGTCGCCAGTGTCGTACCAGCCGTCGGGACTCAGAACGCGGGCGGTCTGGACGGGGGCGTCAAGGTAGCCCTGCATGACGTTCGGTCCTTTGACCAGCATCAGACCGTCGGTGTCGGGCGGAAGCTCTACGCCGGTGACGGGATCCACAATCTTCACGCAGATGCCGGGCATCGCGGCGCCGATGCTGCCCGGACGCCCGATCGTTTTGCCGAGCTCCAGAATCGAACTGCCGACGTTGATCGAAACAATCGGCGCAAGTTCCGTGCAGCCGTAGCCTTCCACAAGGGTGATGCGCCCTTTGGTGACCGTCGAGAATTTTTCCGCAATGTCCGAACGCAGTTTTTCCGCTCCCACAATCGCGAGACGGACCGAATCAAACTGTTCCGGCGCACAGCGGCGGAGATACGACTGCATGAACGTCGGCGTTGCAAGCAGAATCGTCAACCGGCGCTCCTTCAGGGCGCGGCCGACAAGCGTGCAGTCGAGCGGCGAAACCACGTAAACCACCTTGCAGGCGACAATCAGCGGCATCCAGAATCCGGTTGTGAAACCGAACGAATGGAACAGTGGCAGATTGCCGAGAATCCGGTCGTGACTCGTCCAGCCCATTACGCGCATGAACGAATAAATATCGCCGTTGATGTTGCGGTGCGAAAGCATGACTCCTTTCGGTTCGCCCGTCGATCCGCTCGAGAACAGCAGAACCGCCGTTCCGAAGAGGTCGCGGTGCGAAACCGGCGCGACGATGTTCATCAGTTCCTGATGCGGCAGGACAATCGCGAGAAACGCCCACCAGAGTTTGGATGCTTTTGTGATTTCCTGCGCGATGTCTTCCAGAAAGACCATTTCCGGCAGAGGTTCACGCTTGAGTTTGGCAAGGAACTTCCGGCTGGTGAGAATGTGTGTCATTTTCGCTTTTTTGATCGAATAGCGCAGCGTCTCATCTGAGACGGTGAAGTTCAGCGGAGAGGGGACTTTGTCGGCGATCAGCACGGCAAGCAGGGAGACCGCGCTTGCAACCGTGTTCGGCAGGAAGATTCCGACGTATTTCGTTTCCGCCGGAACCAGCCGGCGGATGACGCGCGAAAGCACGATTGCCCCGACGAGCGTCTGGAATGCGGTAAGTTTTTTGCCGCCGAAGTCCTCCATGATGACGCGGAACGGATGACGCTTTGCGTGCTTTGCGAGCTGGTAATGGATCGTGCGTTCTTCGGTGCGTGGCTGGAGTTCGGATTCCGCTCCGAGCCGGCTCACCTCCTGGCGGAGCTGGAAGGCGGAGAACGGTTTTGGCACCGGGGCGCCGATCGTCACGCTCGCCGGGCAGGGGATCTCCTTCGGAATGCGGAATTTGACTTTGCCGTAGTAGAGACTGAAGATGCTGCCCCAGAGCATGCCGAGACAGACGGGAATCACCGGGATGTCAAGTTCTTCGGGAAGCATTCGCGAATAGCCCGCCTTGAAGTCGTCGGTCAGACCGTTGCGCGTGACTTTTCCCTCCGGGAAGACGCAGACGATATCCCCGTCGCGGAGAGTGTTTTTGACGCGTTCGAACATCTCCTGCATCCGGCGCGGACCGTTTGCGGGGACTTCGATAAAGCCCATCATGCGGGCAAAGGGATGAATCAGCGGACGTTTGTAATAATCCTCATGCATCAGGAAATGGATTGTGCGCGAGGTGCATGCCGTAATCAGCATGGCGTCGATGAAAGACGCATGGTTGGAGACCAGCAGGGCGGGACCCTGTTCCGGAATGTTTTCCGTTCCGCTGATACGCAGGGAATAGAGCGTGCGGGTCAGAAGAACCACAAAGAAGCGGAGCAGAAGAAGCGGCTGAAGAATCATCGCGGCGAGCGTTACCCCGAGCGTCAGCAGCGCAATGGTCACAAACATCTGCGGAGGCGTCAGCGCCGGCATGAGGTGAACCGCCGATTCCACCCACGCCGGCGTTTCATCCGGAAGGTTCGCCGCGCCGATCATGACGAGAAAAACGACGGCGGAGGTCAGCAGAACGACGGCGAAGCTCAGGGCGTTGGAGAGCGCAAGCGCTGAGCCGCGGGCGGCCGGTGCGAGTCTCTGCTGCAGAAACGCGCGGAGCGGAATGACGAAGAATCCGCCGCTGATTCCTCCGCAGATCAGCCAGAAGATTGCGAGCGGATGCAGAAGCAGTTTGCCGGCAGTCAGCGCCGGTCCCGGGCAGCAGACCGCGAGCGGGAGGAAGATTGCAATGCCGATTGCCCCGATCGGAACAAATCCGAGTTCAATCTTGCCGCGCGAGAGACGTCCGCCGAGATAACAGCCGAATCCCATTCCGATTGCGGGGGCGAGCTGGAGCGCGGCGATTTCGAGGTCTCCGCCGAATTCCGGGAGCGTGTATTTTGCAAAAAGGACGAGCAGCGTTTGAATCGCAACGCCGATTCCGAGAAAGAAGGCGTCGCCGAACGCCGCGAGGAAAATGGAGAGGCGCTCTGTGAGGGCTTTCCAGCCGAGAAGGAGACTGCGCATGGTTCCGACGCGCTCGCGTCTGCGGTGGCTCTCTTCGTATTCTGCAGTCGGTTTGACTTTGAATGCGGCGATGATTCCGAGGAAGGAGCCGAGAATCAGGAATGCGCCGGAGATGTAGAGGTCGTTGCGGATTGCGAGCCCGGAGGAGGCGAGCCATGCGGAGACGGTGCCGGAGAAGAGTTTGATGAGCGGAGCCGCGCCGACTCCCGCGATTGCCGCGATGAACGACGCCATGCCGATGTCGCCGTTCGCTTTGGAGAGCTCTTTTTCCGAGAAAGTTTCCGGCAGAATCGCCTGGAACGCCGGACTGAAGAACGACGTCTGGGCCGTCATGAGGAACATCACGCCGAGCAGGGATCCCATTCCCCATTGTGCGCAGTTGCCGAGACAGAACATGCCGAGGATCATTACGAGCAGTTCCCAGAATTTTGTGAGAATCAGCACATAACGCTTCTGTACGCGGTCGGTGAGGGCTCCCGCCGGGGCGGTCATCAGCAGAAACGGCAGAACGTAGGAGACAGTCATCGCGAACATGAACGCCGCATCGCGGAAGTATCCGGAACCGGAGCCGATCACCGCGAGAACGGCGAGCATTTTAAACGCGTTGTCGTTGAACACTCCGAGAAACTGCGCGAAGAGCAGCGGAAAGAGTCGTTCGGAGTACGGTCTGGAAGCGAGATAGCCCGGCATGAGGTTCTCTCCCCGTTATTTTGCGCGGGGAATGCGGATGCGGTCGCCGATGCGGAGCATATCCGATTTCATATTGTTCGCCTTGCGGATTGCTTCAACGGGGATTCCGTAGACTTTGGAAATTTTGATGAGAGTCGCGCCGGGCTGGACGATGTACTCTTCATAATCGGCAACGGGGGAGTCGTTCCGTTCCTGCGGCATTGAGGCGGCGTCAGTGAGCTTCTGCGCAAATTTTGCGAGCTGTTTGTCGCGCTTTTCAGCATCCTGTGAGATGGCGCGGCGGAGTTCGGCCACTTCGCGGACTGCCTGTTCGCTGCTGCGCATCGCGGCTTCGACCTGACGCTGAAGGTTCTGCATATTGGCGTTGATGCGGGCGTTTTCATCCTGAAGAGAGCGGACTTGCTGGGTGAGCGTACCGACAAGTTCTTCATAGTAGCGTACCGCTTCCTGCGGATTGCTGAACGAAGTCTGTGCCCAGAGCGAGCCGGCGGCGGTGAATGCGGCGGATGCGAGAATCAGTTTTTTTATCATAGGATACCTCTCTTTTTACTTTAATTCAGTATTATACAGCCGGATAAGGCGTTTTGCAATCATTTAATAAAAATATTTTTGATATCCGCTCTTGACAAAATGAAAAATCGTGTTAGTTTAGAACGCAAATAAAAACGGAACGCTCTTCTTACAGGGCAAGGAGGCTGAAAATGGAAGAAAAGAAAAAACACCTGAAGAACAAATTGTCCAAGACAAAAAAGCAGTTCTATTACGATCTTCTGATGAAAGCCCGCGGCGAATTCATGACGCAGGTCAAATTTCATGCAGATGAAGCGCTGACCTCGCACAAGGATTCCGCCGGCGAACGCGCCGGAATGGCAACCCACATGGCGGACCTCGGAAGCGACAACTCCCGGCACGATCTGGAACTCGGACTCATGTCCTCCGAAGTCGACGTCGTCGAGATGATCGAAGAGGCGCTTCAGCGCATCCATGACGATGAATACGGGATCTGCCTTGACTGCGGCGCTCTCATCCCCGAAGCGCGTCTGGCGGCAAAACCGTACGCACGTTTCTGCACCAAGTGCAAGGAAAAACGCGAATCGTTTGAAGATCCTTCCCGCAGAAGCAGATGATGAGCATATTCACCGGCTTTCTGCAGACGGCTTACCGGAAAACAACGGCGGCGGCTTCGGTCCTCGCCGTCGTTTTCTATATTCTCGATCAGATTACCAAAGAGATCATTGTCCGCTCGGTTCCGCCGGGAACCATGTCACAGGTCATCCGTGATTTCTTTTACATTACACATGTGACGAATCCCGGCGCGGCATGGGGAATCCTTTCCGGGCGCGGCTGGCTGCTGCTTGCAATCTCTTTTGCGGCGTTCGCGGGGATTGTCATTTTCCTCCGCAAGCTCACAGACGAATATCCGGAGCGCATCTTTGCTCTGCTCGCCGTCTGTTCGGGCATCGCGGGCAACTGCACCGACCGCATTTTCCGCGGGGAGGTGGTTGATTTCCTGCTCTTCTATTTAGGCAGTTATCAGTGGCCTGCGTTCAACGTCGCGGATATCTGCATTTCCTGCGGAGTTTCCCTGTTTGTCATTTCCTCGGTTCTGCGTCCGGAACGCGCAAAGAAAAAGGATTGACATGCTCCCGTTTCCCGTCATCATGGGACCGACTGCGTCGGGCAAATCTGCGCTTGCTCTTGCCTGTGCGCGCGCATTTTCCGGAGAAATCATCTCCGCGGATTCCATGCAGGTTTACCGCGGACTCGATATCGGAACTGCGAAGCCGTCTCCGGAGGAACGGCGGGAGATTCCGCATCACCTCGTAGACATCATTGATCCGGAAGAACGCTTTGACCTTTTTTCGTTCCGCGACCGCACGGAAGAACTGATTGCGGAGATCCGCTCGCGCGGGCGTCTTCCGATTCTTGCCGGCGGAACCGGGCTTTATATCCGCGCGGTGGTTTACGGGCTTGACAACATGCCGGCCGACCGCGAGCTCCGCAGAAAACTGGACGCCGAGTTCGACAATCCCGAAGGCTTCGGGCGTCTGAAGGAGATCATGCGCAAACTCGCGCCCGACGATTACGAAAAAAGTTCCATGCACTGCCGCCGTCTGATCCGTTCTTACGAAATCAATCTTCTGACGGGAAAATCGATGTGCGAACTTCAGAAGACGTGGAAGAAGGCGGGGCCGCGCCGCGATGCGGTGCAGTTCGTCCTGCTTCCGGATCGCGAGGTCCTGAAGGAGCGGATTCGCCGACGCTGTGAAATCATGCTGGAGTCCGGCTGGATTGAAGAGACGCGCCGTCTGCGGGAACGCGGATTGTTTTCCGCACCGACCGCATGGCAGGCGCTCGGGTATCCGCTCGTCCGCGATTTTCTCGACGGTCTGATTCCGCGCAGAGAGCTTGCGGACCGGATTGCGACTGCGACCTGGCAGTTCGCCCGCAAGCAGCTGACGTGGTTCCGCGGTCAGCATTCCGAAGCTCTTCCGCTGGATATACGCAAGCCGGAAGCCGAACTGGTCTCAGAAATCAAATCCGCCCTGGAGCGGAACGCATAGCATGTTTTTCCGGAGCGGATTTTCCATAAAAAAAGGGGATCTGCCTCCGTGCCCTCCAAAACGCGGACGCGGCAGGCGTCCAAGCGGAAGCAGATCCCCGTGGGGTCAGTAGCGAATGGCGAGAGAGCCGTCTCCCCAGGCTCTCATGCAGGGATTCGCAAATTCCGATTTTTTGTAGCGGATGACGCTGGTTCCGAACGACTGCACATGTCCATCGAGCATTCCGATGTTCATCCGGTTCTGATGGCGGATTGCGCCGGGGTACCATGCTCCGGAGGAGAACGGCGCGGGCGTGTCGTTGAAATCCCAGTAGCTCGCACAGCCGCCGGAGTTGCGCAGATCGGTGTAGACGTTCTGGTTCTGTGCGTTGCGTCCGGGGAGCGTGTCGGCAAAGTAGCCCGTTTTGGATGCGGGGAACTTGGCAAAGGCGGAAAGCCGGTGCGGAATCAGCTTTTTGCTTCCGCCGTTCGTCGTTTCGCCGAAGGACATGATGTTGACGCCGTAATTGATGCCTTTTTCATTGAATATGAAATTGGGTTCCGCCGGGTCGTGAAACACTTTTTTGTCCAGTTTGTAGCGATCCTGAACAATGGCGTTCCAGTGGGTTCTGTTGTTGATGTACCCGTGGATGGTCCAGTCGTCGAAATCGTTGGTGTAGAGCATCGCGGTTCGCGTAATCTGCGAGAGATTGTTGAGGCACGCGATTGCATGAGCCTTTCCGCGCGCCGCATTGAGCGCGGGGAGGAGCAGGGCGGCGAGGATTGCGATGATTGCAATCGTTACGAGAAGTTCCACGAGGGTGAATTTGCGTGTTTTCATGACTGTTTCTCCTTATTTCATGCCGTTTACGAGTTTTCCGTTCATGCGGTACCGATACATGTTCTCGCCGAATTCCCGGGCGGCGCGGGTCAGCTCCGGATACGGGGTGTCCGCAACGTCGACAAAGCCGAGCTGATAGCCTTCTCCGTCCCAGCGTCCGGTGAGCGGCTGGTCGCGGAACTGGAACCAGTGCGCTCCGACGATGGCCGGGTTGACCAGCAGCCCCTGAAGATACCTGGTGTATGCGGTCGCGCGTTCGTTCTGGTCATACACCGGACAGAGGCTTGCGCTGAACATGCCGCGGTCGTAGGTCCCGAAGTGGAATTCCCCGATCAGCACAGGCTTGTCGTGAAAGTTTTCAGTCACAATGTTGGCGAGACTGTATGAGTAGGAATTGACACTGATTACATCGCAATGTTCCGCGGCGGCGCGCCAGAAGATGTCATTTTGACGGAATCCGACGAAGCGGCAGCCGAGATAGAGCCGCTGCGGCGCCGCGCTCTTGATCCCTTTGCGGCAGAGCGAGAAGTAGCGGTCGGCGAAACGCTTCAGAAAATCCTGCTGGTCGTTGCGGAACTCTTTGCCCTTCATGAAGTTGTGGTTTTCTGCGACGGCGTTCCAGTCGGCAAACGAACTGTTCCAGGCTTTGTTGAGCGCATCGACGGTTTTGTATTTTGTCTCAAGTCCGCGGACGAATTCCCGTTTCGCGGGCTGATCGGCGGGGGATTTCATGACGCCGTCGAAGATGTTGTTGAACTGAAGTTCGTTGTCGATGAAGTAGCCGATGCACATCGGATCGGTCAGCGACTTGCGGACGTCGGAATTCGTTGCGGCGCGGTCGCGCAGAATCGAAGTCATCTTGACTTCAAATTGCGGGTCGAAGACGTCGTAGAATTTCACTTTGCTGCCGCGGAAACGGGGAAAATCCTTTACAAAGTCGCCGAGACTCAGCACGTAGGGAACCTTGCCGAGTTCCATGAAGGCGGGGGAGGACCAGTTGCCGATGGTGTTGATTCCCCACGCGCGGTAGCGCTTCACGAGCGTTTCATAGAAATCGCGGTCGTAATCCGTTTTCCCGTATTTCTTCTGAAGGTTCCAGTGTGTGAACGGGAGCATTCCGTCAGCGGGAACCGCGCGGGAGAACCATTGCGGATGCCTGCGTCCCGGAGTGGCGTCGGTGTGTGTGCGGCTCACATCAAGTCCGATCGACCAGAAGAGATGACCATCGGGGTCGACGAAGAACCATTTGCCCTGATATTTTTCCGTGCGGAAGTTCCCCGTCGCCTTGAGCGCCGGTCCGTTTTTCCATCCGCCGAAGCGGTCCCATTCCGCGGGGGGCTGGGTCGCGTCGAGTTCGGCAAGTTCCTTCTTGCGGTTGGCGACGAGATCGGAATCCGTGTGGATTTTTTCTTTCCATTCCGCATGGCGGTACTGTCCGTAGTCGTCGATGAACGGGAAGTAGTTTTTTGCGGCGGCAACTGCGCGGTCCGTCTCAGGTTCACCTTCCAGACGGAGGTTCGAGAGACGGCAGTCGACGAGGATTTCCCCTTCGGCTTCGAACGGCCACTGCAGTTTGAATTCAATTCCGTTGATTGCGGCAGTGTCGAGCGGGGCGCGGAGATTGCGTCCGTCTTTCGGCGCGGCGAAGAGCGAAGCGTGTGGCAGATAGAGCCGCATCGTGCGTTTTTCGCCCGGATTGAGTCCGATTCCGGTGTTCACCGAACGCAGCGGGAGATCGACGTGACTGGAACTTGCCTTGTCGCGTCCGCCGCTGGAAATGTGCATGGTGAGACGCATCTGGCGATCCGGCGAGAGGTTTTCGACGTCGACTGCGAGGAAGCGTGCTTTGGAGAAGTCGAATTTTTTTCCTGCGGGCGGAGTGATCAGCGCGCCCGAATCCCATTCCGCCGTGCGCGTAATGAGGCGGATTCCCTCTTTTTCGAGTTTTGCGGATGCGCGGTAGCGGGGCTTGACCTGTTCCGGCGCGAGCTTCAGTTCCGCGGCGAGAGCGGGGAAGAGCAGAGCCGGAGCGAGCAGCATTCCCGCGGCGAACGACAATGTTTTGATTTTCAGCATGATCAACCTTCCTTTCCTTCTTTTTCGGGAACGTTCAGTTCAACATCCATGACAACGGAAATGCGCGGGTGGTTCGGATTCTGAATCCGGCGGAGCAGTCCGTCCACGGCGCGGTTCAGCAGTTCCGGGAGATGAAAATTGACAATCCCCGGAAGCGGAACGAAATCTTTCAGCAGGAACGACGAGCCGCAGGAGATGACATCCGTCTTTCCCGGGCGGCGGGCGATTCCCATCAGATTCAGCGAAGAACAGAGCTTGTATGCGCTCATCTCGTTGAATGTGAAGAATCCCGCTGCATTTCCGCATTTTTTCAGAGCGGCTTCCAGTTCGGGAAGAAAACTGCGGCTGTCGTCGAGATCATAGCGCAGAAAATGCGCGGGAACGCCCGCCGCTTCCATTTTCTTCCGGAACGCGTCGATTCTCATCGAGGGGAACGGTTCGTGCTGACGCCAGCCGACGACGCAGATGGTCGCCTTGTAGCCGTTGGCGAGGAAGTATTCCGCCGCGAGTTCGCCGGCCTGGGCTTCGTTGATGGTGTAAAGATCGTCGCTGCCGTGATGAAACGCGTCCAGGACGGTCACGCGGGGGAGCCCCTTGAGCAGGTCGGCGCAATGGTCCGGAATCGAATAGAATCCGATTGCTCCGGAGAAATCCTCTGCGGGATTATCCATGCGTTTCAGTTCCTCAAGCGTGTGCATCTCGAAGTCCAGACGCTGCTCGCCGAAGCGTTTGAGCAGGGTGTTGATCATCATGAGTGCAACCGGGTCGTCGTCCGTTTCGTTGCCGTGCAGCAGAAGAAGCGGTTTTGCGGGAGGGACGTTTTCGTTTGTCTCGCGTTCGTTCTTTCTGCGGTAGCTGCGCGGAACGTAACCGGTGGTTTCCGCCGCCTTCATGACGCGGCTGCGAAGTTCCGGCGAGACCTGGTCCGAGCCCCGCAGCGCGAGCGACGCCGCTCCCGGAGTGATCCCCAGAAGCTCCGCAAATTCCGCCATGTTCCTTGGTTTTCTGGTTCCAGACATTGCTGTAACTCCTTTCTTTCAAAAGCGTTTCCGGGAACAATATAACCGGCGGAGAAAACAATGTCAATATTATTTAGAAGAATATTTAGAAAATAATGTTTAGAAATGTTTAGTGAAGGGCAAAAAAAAACGGCGGCCCGCATGGATGGAATCCGCCGTTTTTGAGTTCCGGTTATTTGAAGCTGCGGACAGCTTCCTCCGCACATTCCGCGAGGAACCTGGCGTCCGGATCGCTGATGCTCTTCGGGACGAACTTTATGTCCGCCGCGGTGCGTTTGAAGAGGAAGATGTACCAGACGCAGCCCTGAAGGTATTCACCGCGCCGGTTCAGGTGAATGGTGTCGCTGTCGATATGCAGCATGCCGTCGCGCCGTTTTATCCAGTAGAACTTTCCGACGACGTCGCCCGCCTGTTTCGGGAGGTCGGGCGGGTTGAGGGCCTTGCGGACTGCGGGATCGCAGGGTTCGAACTTGTCCACGGTCTTTCCGCGCACAATCTGCACGGCGAATCCGGTCGGGATGATGCGGAAGCCGTATTTTTTTGCGAGTGCGCGGTAGTTGTCCGTGAGACGCTCGTACATGCCGTTCTGGTCGAATCCCCACTTCGGTTTTGGAAGCATGATGCGCGGGTCATCGGCGCGGTAGGACCAGGTCTGCTGGATGACGATTTCCGCTTTCGGCTGATGCTTGCGGATTATGCCGATGAGCTCTTCGGCAAAGCGGAAACTTTCCGGATTCCAGCTTTCGTGACTCGCCTGCTGAATGGTGACAATGTCCCACTGGTCCGCGGTCAGCAGGTCCTGAAGCGAGACTTTGTTTTTCGGGCGGTTGTCCAGGTTGAGATTTGTCCAGTACGGACGGTGCGCGGGGGCGGCTTCTGATTTTCGGTATTCCGCGCAGTGGCGCTGCATGGAACAGCCGCCGATCATCGCCTGGGCAAGTTTGAGTTTGTCCTTTCCGGAGGCTTTGACAATGTTCGGAAGGTCGCGCAGAACGCTCTGCGAGAAGCTGTTTCCGACCATCAGGACTTTGAGTTCTTCCGCTCCGCAAAGCGCCGCTGCGAGCAGAAAAACGGCTGCGAGTGAGAATGCTTTCAGGTTCATGCAAAAACTCCTTGTTTATAGGTGGATTTCTGTTCAGCGGCGCAGGCGTCTGCGCCAGGAGACGAGACTGCGCTTGGTGGTGATCAGGAAGAACGCCGTCAGCAGTCCCGCCGGAGCGAGGAAGAAGACCCATGTTCCGAAGCAGCGCAACAGGATCGCGCCGAGCACTGCACCGGAGATGAAGAACGCAATTACGCCGTAGTAGTGCATCGTCTTTCCGAATTCCCTGCGGTCGCCCTCAAACCCTTTGTAAAGAGCATCGGTTCCGGAGCGCAGGTTCCCAGTACACATGGTGGAAGCGAACGGCAGACCGTTCACCCGGCGGAAGGTCTGGACCTGGAGTGCGCAGACGAAGGCGATCAGCGAGTTCACCACAAAATCAAAGTCGCCGGATGGGATGAAGTAGAGGGGAAGGAGACAGAGAATTTCCAGCAGGATCACCGACTGGTTCCATGAAATGCGGCGGAGCGGTGAGAGACGGCGCCGGATTGCGTTTGCCGCAAAGACGCCGCAGGCGTACGAGAGGATCGCCATGAGATAGCGTCCGCTCAGCGTCCAGTCGCAGTCGGCGAGGCTGAGCCCGAAGAGCACCATGTTGCCTGTCACCGCGTTCGCGAAGACATGTCCGCGGTAGAGATAGGTGTAGATGTCGAGGAATCCGCCGACCACGCTCAGCACGCACGCCGCCGTGATCCGCTCGGAATCGGATGTCATGTTTACAGCCATCAGTCGATGTTGATTTTGAAGGGTTTCTGTTTCAGTCCCGCGGTGAAGTCGGAGACGAGTCCGTTGATGCACTTCTCGGTCACCGCCTTCGGGCAGTCCATGCGGGAGACGGCGAAGGCCTCCATGTCGCGGAAGGTGATGCAGAGGGGGAGCGGGAGCGTAACCGGCTCCTTCTCCTGTCGGCAGTACTGTTCGGCGCGTTCGCAGACTTCGTCGACACCCATCGCAAGGCGTCCCCAAGTTGCCTGAAGCGCGAGTTCGGAAACGGGTTGCGAGAGGTTCATGACATCGGCGAAACGCAGAAGGGAAATATCGATTTTCAGTGCGGCGAACAGGCGGCTGACTCCGTGGATGCGGAGAATTTGACCGCCTATCAGATCTTTGAGATTGACCGAAGCGAGCGTATGGAAGTCGGAGGGCTTCAGGAGCATGACGTCGTCGCCCGGCTTGAGCGGAACGGGAGCGAGACGCAGCACGGGCATGGAAGTTTCGCGGTCGCGGTAGTGGCGGGCGAGTTCAACCATCAGGCGCGGCGAGCAGGTTTCAAAACCGATGCCGAGCAGAGCCTGAACCACTTTTTCCGCAATGATCCGCAGTTTTTCATCGGGTAGGGAGAGGGACGGAGAGATTGCTGCGAGAACGGTTTTTTCGTTGACCGGAACATCGGAAACGGCTGTTGTGACGGCGCTTCGCTTGAAGTCGGCTGCGACATGCGGGTAGCCGGATTCTTCGAGTGCGCGGATGATCATGTTCTCCAGATCGCTCTCCTTGATCGTGCGGTTCTTTGTGGAGAGCAGGGCGAATTCGATGGAGAGCGAGAGGTCGCCGGCGATCCAGGACTCCGTTTCACCCGCGGCGATGCAGGCGCGGATGATGCGGGTCTGAATCTCTTCCACGTCGAACGGAACCGTCGAGCCGTCCGCACGGAAAATCATAATTGATGTGTTGCTGAGCTGAATCATGAAGACACCTCAGAAAAGTTCTTTTTTGTTGCGCAGAATTTCGCGGTACTTGTCGAACACGCCCGCTTTCGAGACGAAGCCGATATACTTGCCGTCGCGCGTGACGGGCAGCAGCCAGGTGTGCAGACGCTCGAACAGCCGGGTCGCCGCGCCGAGCGTATCGCGGTCGGAGAGCGCAGGCGGCGCATCCGACATGACGTCATAGACAAGCGCAACGTCGTAAAGGTTCGAATCCAGCAGGAACGGACGCACATCGTCGAGCGTGACGATTCCCACAATCGCTCCCTTGTCGTCCAGCACGGGGAAGACGTTGCGCTGCGACGTCATGACGTCTTTCAGCAGTGTGCGCAGGTTGTCCGAAACGGAGACGGAAATGAAGTCGTTTTCGACCAGTTCGCCGATGGTGACTTTTTCCATCAGAACGGCGGTCTGATTCGGTTCGGCGGAGCCGCCGTGCTCTTCAATCTGGGTTTTGTAAACGTTGTATTTGGTGATTTTTTTGCTGATGAAGCAGGAGAGGGAGGCGACGATCATCAGCGGAATGAACAGACGGTATCCTCCGGTGATTTCCGCGATGAGGAACATGCCGGTCATCGGTGCATGCATGACGCCCGCAATCACTCCGCCCATGCCGACGGCGATGAAGTTGACTTCGCTCAGATGATAATTTTCGGCCGCGACCATGTTCACAAAGCGCGCGACGCCGAATCCGGTGAACGCTCCGATGAACATGGACGGTGCGAATATGCCGCCGTCGCCGCCCGAATCAAGCGTCGCCGAAGTCGCGAACACCTTCAGCAGAACGAGCAGAAAACAGACGCCGAGAAAGAGCCAGCCCGTGCCGACCAGCGTTCCGAACGGACAGTCCTTCATGATGTAGCCGTCGCGTCCGTCGACGATGGCGGAGATGAAGTTGTAGCCTTCGCCTTTGAGCGCGGGGAGCATAAGGAACATCAGATAGAGAATCGCGCCTCCGGTGATTGCTTTCAGCCACGGATTCTGAAACACCTCCCAGCGTTTGCCGAGCGCGACGGAGGTGCGGATCGTGTATGCGGAAACCAGCCCCGCCGCAATGCCGAGCAGAACGTAAAACGGAATGTTAATGGAGCTCCAGCCGGAACTGAGCTGAACAAACGGCTGGCTGTCGCAGAGTGTTTCCGAGACGACGGCCGCCGTGGCGGACGCCATCAGGAGCGGAACGAGTGCGGGAACCGAGAACGCCGGAAGGAGAATTTCGCACGCGAAGAGCGCTCCGGCGACCGGGCTGTTGAAGATCGCGGAAATTCCCGCGCCGCCGCCGCAGGCGAGCAGAAGCGTGCGCGTTTCGAGTCCGGTCCGCAGAAATTTCGCCACATTGGAGCCGATCGCGGAACCGGTCAGCGCAATCGGAGCTTCGAGCCCCGCCGCGCCGCCGAGTCCGACGCTGATTCCGCTGGTGACGAGGTGCGACCAGCAGTGCTGGGGGGGAATGCTGCTGGTCCCGTTCGTCGTGGAGACGATGACGTTCGCAAGGCTCTTGTCGTATTTCCCCTTCACGAAGAGTTTGACGAAGATGACGCAGATGACGATGCCGATGACCGGCATTGCCGGCGCGAGCCACATGACCCACGGACCTTCCGCGCGGCGGGCGACTTCATGGAAATATTCGGTGATGTTTTTCAGCGTGACCGCCGCCAGCCCCGAGAGGAGACCGACGAAGATGCTGAGCAGAAGGATATACCCCTGGACGCCGAACCACTGCCGCAGCACTTCGGTGAACCGGAAGACGCTGAGGTGCGCATATTTCAGAAGAAGCTGATGATGAAATTTCATTGTTCCGCACCGGGGACGGGTTTTTTGCGTTTATCCCGGTTCATGGTGCGGATTTCCTTGAGGAACTCGTCGAGGTTCTGAAAATCCTTGTATACGGAAGCGAAACTGATGCATGCGACTTCATCGAGATCGCGGAGCGCTTCGATCGCGCGGGCGCCGATTTCAACGGACGGAACTTCGCGGTCGTAATCGTTTTCAATGGAGAATACGAGTTTGTTGACGAGCGCGTCGACCTGTTCCTGAGTGATGGCGCGTTTCCAGCATGCTTTTTCGATGCCGGTGCGGAGTTTTTCCCGGTCGAAGTTTTCCCGGGAGCCGTCGCGTTTGATTACTTTGAGTTCATTCGGCACGATTTCTTCGCAGGTGGTGAATCGGAATCCGCAGTTGGAACATTCGCGGCGGCGGCGCACGCCCGCTCCGTCCTTGATGGAACGCGAATCGACGACTTTATCGTCCTGACATGCACATTTCGGGCATCTCATTTATAAAAGATCTCTTTCGTTCGTATTTTTGCTAGCTGAAAGATAATATACAGCTTTGTTTTCAAAAATCAAGAGAAATTAGCGCATAAAACAAAATTTTAACATTGGGAAACGGGTGAGAATATCGGCGTTTCGCACCTCGAACGCCGGAGAGATTTGCACAGCGTTTCGTCCGGCTGCAGAGTGTAAAAAACGCAAGCCCTGCAGAAAATTGCAGGGCCAGGTTTGCAGGGGTGTTGAACGAACTCAGTTTCTCGTGAAGTTCGTTATATCGTCGCCGATTTCATCGGGGTAGAACGTTTGCTCCTTAAATTTGTCTTGTTTTTCGGTTGCACAATCACTGATTCCCTTTGTTGTTGAACCATCTCCCGCTAGTTTATCTCCTCCAAATGAAATCAGGTCGTAAGAGGTCGAGGAGTTGAAAATACCAGGATTCAGACAAATAAGTTTTCTTCCCCATCCATCCAAAAAGTAGTATTTCCTGTGATTGGCAGAACCATTGGTTTCTTCTAATCGGATTCCGCGAATTTTGAGTCCGGATGCTGAGTTCGATTGAGGAAGGGTTACATCGTTGAATGCTGTTATCCACTTCAGATCATTTACGGTCCAGTCTTTAGGAATTTCAATAGCCAGAAAAGGGGTCAAGTCACTGCCGTTTTTATCTTCAGTTACAGGATAACTTCCCGTTTTATCATTGTATTTTTGAAACGCCATCTCAATCAGCTTGATTGTGGTTTTCGTCTGGGTTTCGGCGACTTTGTTGCGGACGTAGCTGGTGATGCCGAGTCCGGTGGCGGTGAGGATGCCGATAATCGAAACGGCAACGAGAATTTCCACAAGAGTGTAAGGTTTGCGCATGATTGTTCTCCTTGATTTGAGGTAGTATATCACCGGAAATGCATTCTGTCAAGCGGGGATTTACACGGGAGGGCCGTTCTTGCGGAATTCCCGCGGCGAGACTCCGAAATGACGGCGGAAAAAGCGCGAAAAATAAAATTCGCTGCAGAATTTCAGTTCGTCCGCGACCTCGCGGATGTTCCGCTCTCCTCCGGAAAGAAGGTGCGCCGCCCGGCGCGCAAGAAGACGGTTGAAGAACAGCTTCGGACTCTCCCCCGTGTCCGCCGTGAATTTTTTGATGAACGTCTCGCGGTTCATCCGCATCACTTCAGCCATCTGCGCGATGTCGATTCCCATGTATGTGTTCCGCTGCAGAAAAGTGAACAGCGGTTCGTAGCGCGTGTAGGAGGGAAGATGATTTTTTTCCAGTTCCGGGGCTCCGGGCAGACAGCGCAGAATTGCATCCCAGCAGAGAGTGCGGAGCGATGCGGTCATGTTCAGACGCGTGGGCTTTTCCAGCATTTGGCGGATCAGGTCGCAACGTTCCCGGTTCACCTCGTGCCACATGCGTTTCCGCTGTTCCAGAAGATCGATTCCGTAATAAAGTTCCAGGTTGAAATGGATGGAAAGCAGAAGCAGGGATTCGTTCTGATCGTGCGTGATCTCGTGAAATGCAGGCAGCAGAACAGCGGTATCCCGTTTCAGCGGAACCGTGTCGTTCCGGTGCTGAAACGAGGAGTCGCCGTCGCTCTCCAGGATGCAGACCAGCCGGTTGAGGGGGAAACAGCTTTTCCACTTTCCCGAGTTGCGTCCGTAATAAAACTTGTTGAAATGCAGCTCCAGCTGATTGCAGAAGGGGTGAATTCCGTATTCGTTAAAACTTGTCAGTTGAATGATGCCCACGATGCGGCTCCTTTTTTCAGAATATAGTCCGCATTTCGCGAAAAGCAATGGAGAGATACTCAAAAAGATATGTTTTTTGCGTTTTTGTGCATTCTCTTTTTGAAAATCCGGTGTATTGTATCAGAAAAGCAAGGAGGTCTGTATGCAGAAGACATTTGAAGAACTCAAGACGTATTTGGAAAACCAGTATCAGCATTCTTGCATCGATCCGGATTCCGGAATCGATCCCGAACTGCTGAAAACTCAGATTTCTGAATACTACCGGACCCATCGTGATGAACCGCTGATCACCGTCCGCGCAAAGTCTCTCGCCCGCCTGATGCGTGAAACCCGGATCGGCGTCGATCCGCTTGACCGCTTCGCCGATCAGATGAACGGCGGAATTTTCTACGGACTCCGCGAAGAGATAAAAAAGGACGTTTATTCTTCTCTCCCGGAGGAGTTCCGACGCGGTGTTTCGGAGTACTGGGAGACCGGAACCTTCATGTCCTGGCTCGACATCAGCCACACCGCGCCCGACTGGGCGAGCATTCTGAATCTCGGCGCCCCCGGACTTCTCGCTCGTGCCGAAGCCGCGCGCAAGGAGGCGAAAACGGAGAAGGAACGCGTTTTCTGCGACGCCGCAATCTGTGTGCTCGCCGCATTCCGGGAACTGCTCCGCCGTTTCGCCGCGCAGGCGGAAAAGGTGAACGCACCCGACGTCGCGGAAGTTTTCCTCGCCCTCGCCGAACGCCCGCCGCAGACTTTCCGCGAGGCGCTCCAGCTGGCGATTGTCTATGACCGATGTCAGGAAATCGAAGGCGAGCCGCTGCGTTCGCAGGGGCTGTTCGACCGCCTTTTCCTGCCGTTCTACCGTCATGACCTAGAACGGGGAATCCTGACGCGCGAGGAGGCAAAGGAGCTGTTGAAGTTCGTCTGGACAAAGATTTATGCGCAGATGAATCCGAACGGCAAAAACATCTGTTTCGGCGGACTCGCCGCGCCCGGAGTCGACGCCTGCAACGACCTTACCAAGCTCTGTTTCGAAGTTCATTTTGAGCTGAACCGCATCAACCCGAAGCTTTCGTTCCGCGTTCACAAGAACACGCCGGATGCAATGCTGCGCCAGGTGACGGATTCCGTCCGTTCCGGCAGAACTGCTGTTGTGTTCAGCAATGACGACCTGGCGTTCGAGATGTTCCGCCGCCGCGGAAAAGCGGAAGAGGATATTTACAATTACACGCTCATCGGCTGTTACGAACCCTCGATTCTCGGACGCGAGATGTGCTGTTCCATGTCCGCATGGGGAAGCCTGGTCAAGCCGCTTGAGGCGGTGTTCAACAACGGCTGCGCGTTCACCGGCGAGCGGCTCGGTCCCGAATGCGCGCTTCCCGTAAATTACGCGGAATTCGAGGCGGAATACTTCCGTCAGCTCGACCACGAACTCGTCACCGCGATGGAACGGACGAAGGTTTTCGAGCGGTTCTGGGATAAGGTCAATCCGTCGCCGCTCCTCTCTTCGACGATGCCCGACTGCATGGCGTCGCGCCGCGACGTCTCCGATGCGGGAACGCGCTACAACACCAGCGGCGTCATGCTAGCCGGACTCGGCACGGTGGTGGACTCTCTCGCCGCCGTCCGGATGCTGGTTGACGAACGCAAACTCTGCACCGTCGCGGAACTTGCGCAGATTCTCAGGAACGACTGGAAGGATGCGGAACATCTGCGTCTGCTTGCGCAGAAACGCGCTCCGAAGTGGGGCAACGGCGACCCGCGGGCGGATGAACTCGGAACCAAACTCATGACATTTGTCTGCAGCCGCATCAACCATACGCCGAATGCACGCGGCGGAACGTTTCAGACGGGCGAATGGTCGATTGACCACAATTTTACGTTTGGACGCCGCACCGCCGCCACGCCGGACGGACGTCATGCGGGGGAGCCGTTCTCGCGCAACACCGGCGCATCAATCGGCATGGAGAAGCACGGCGTGACCGCGTTATTGAATTCCGCGGTGAAATTCGACCAGGCGGAATGTCCGGACGGCGCGGTGCTCGACGTCATGCTGCATCCGAGCGCGGTTTCCGGTTCCGACGGCGCGGATGTGATCGCCGGACTTGTCCGTTCCTATTTTGCCGCCGGAGGACTGATGATTCAGTTCAACATCCTGAATGCGGAAGACCTCAGGAAGGCGCAGGAGGAACCGGAAAAGTATGACGACGTCCAGGTGCGCGTCTGCGGCTGGAACAACAAGTTCGTCAATCTTTCGCACGAGGAGCAGAACGCGTTCATCGCGCAGGCGGAGGCGCAGCAATGAACACCGCGCGAATCGTCGACGTCAAGCATTTCGCCGTGCATGACGGTCCCGGAATCCGCTCCACGGTTTTCCTGAAGGGGTGTCCGCTGCGCTGTCTGTGGTGTCACAATCCCGAGTCGCAGCGTCCCGGTCCGGAGCTGGCGATCCTTGCAAAATGCGTGAAATGCGGAGCCTGCGCCGCCGTCTGTCCGTGTCACCATGTGGAAAACGGTGTGCACACACTCGACCGCGCGCGCTGCATCGGCTGCGGAAAGTGCGTGGATGCATGTCTGTACGATGCGCTTGTTCTCTACGGGCGGAGCGTGTCTCCGGAGGCGCTGATGCCGGAACTTCTTGCCGACCGCGTTTTCTATGCCCAGAGCGGCGGAGGCGTGACGGTTTCCGGCGGCGAGCCGCTGCTGCATCCGGAGTTCTGCGCGGAGCTCTTCGGGCTTCTGCACCGGGAGGGCATATCCTGCGCGGCAGATACTTGCGGTGAAGTTCCGTGGAGTGCATTTGAAACAGTCCTTCCGCTCACGGATCTGTTTCTGTATGATTTGAAACAGATGAATCCGGAAGCGCACAAAGCCTGCACAGGAGTCGGGAATCAGCGGATTCTGGAGAACTTGCGCCGTCTTTCGGAGACGGGCAAGCCGATTGAAATCCGGATGCCGATCATCCCCGGACTCAATGATTCGGAGGAGGAAATGGAGTCGGCGGGAAGTTTTCTCGGCGGACTTTCGAACATCATGGGAGTGCGTCTGCTGGCGTATCACTCGTTCGCTCGTTCGAAATATGTTTCCGTCGGACATCCCGACACCATGCCTGCGGCGGAAACTCCTTCACCGGAGCGCCTTGCGCATCTTGCGGAGATTCTGCGCAGACACGGTGTCAGCGTGCTTTGAAGCTTTCTTAAGTTCATATCAGCGGAGTCCGTATTTGCGGGCTCCGTTTTTTTCAGTACCGGATCAGAATAATTTCCGGCGGACAGTTTATCCTGAGTGGAATCCAGGTCGCGCCGATTCCGGAGGAGACGATCATGGAGAAATCGCTGTTTTTCATTTCATAGCATCCGTATTCGAAACGTTTCCAGTATTGCGAGGAGGTTCGCAGTGCTCCGAAAAACGGCAGCCGGAGCTGTCCGCCGTGTGTGTGACCGCAGAGCGCAAGATGAAATTGCGCAAGTTCTTCCGGCAGCAGTTCTGCGACGGAATCGGGGTTGTGCGAAAGAAGCAGGCGGAACGGCGCATCGGAAGCTTTTCCGTAAAAATGCGGAATTCCGATTTTGTAGTCATCAAGTCCGTAAACGCCGAGTCCGCCGCAGCGAGCGGCTTCATTGACGAGAATTTCCCATCCGGCGCGGTGATAAAGTTTTTCAATTTCGCGGAACGGGATCCAGGTTCTGCGCCGCTTGTCCCAGTTTCCGGGAACAGCAAAACAGCCGTTCGGAGCTTTCAGTCCAGCCAGCATTTCCGCCGCAGCAGGGTAACAGACCGAATTTGTGACGAGGTCGCCTCCGAAAAGCAGAGTATCCGGTTTGAGCAGTTCAACCGCTTCCGAAAGCGCTTTTGCAAGCCACTCCGTTCCGAACCAGGAGTGCGGAGTATGCGGGGCAAAGAGATTGCGGATCGTGTGAAACTGAATGTGCGTATCGGTGAAAAAAAGAAGCGACTCTCCAGAGGAATTCGGGAGAGCCGCCGTGTATTCGTTCAGGAGCAGCCCGCCCGGCAGGAAACGTCTGGAGAGACGGAAGCGCCGAGGGGACGCTGTGCGCCGGAACAGCCGGGTCGAGGCGGAGCCTGTTTTCCGGTAATCCGGCATTTGAGAATTACGCCTCTTCAGCGAGTTCTTTTCTCATGGCTTCGGGCAGAGCGGAAACCGCTTTGACCGTGCGGTCGCCAAGACCGGGCAGCTTGATCTTGTCGCCGACTTTTGTCGTCGTGAGGATTTCGCCGAGTTTGGTCTTGTAGGAGATGCGGTTGTTGTCCGGGTCGCCGTCGAGAGCACCGAGAACGTAATAATCGGTGGTTTTTCCGGAAGCATCTTCGAGAGTGACGGTGGAACCGAGAACGACGTGGTCGCCGATCTTGACGTCCTTGAAGGTGGTCGTCTGGATGGTTGCCACGAGGTTTTCGAGTTCGGCGCGGCGGCGGTGGAGGAAGCGTCTGCGTTCCTTTGCAGCGTCATATTCGGCGTTTTCACGGAAGTCGCCGAATCCGCGGGCGTGTTCGATAGCCTTGACGTTTTCGGGAATCTGAACAGTGACGATGTCTTCGAGTTCCTTTGTGAGTTTGGTGAAGGAAGCCTGCGAGGTGATATCGGGCTGTGCGGCCGGAGTTTCGGCTTCGCCGGCGCCCATGAGACGTTTTCCGCCTTCGTTTTCGATGTGAGCGCGGAGTTCATCGGAATGACGCGCCAGTTTGACGAGCAGACTCTGGCATTCGCCCATCTGGAAGGTGCGGACGCGCTGGAGAGCGTCGATGATCGAGGTGATGTCGCCGTCGGCGTTCGCAATCAGGAACTTCTGGAATTCGGCTTTTTCGAACAGGGTGCGCTTGAGTTCGCGTTCTGCTGCGGTCCACTCTTTCGGGAGCCCTTCCGCGGAGATCGCTTCGGCGACATGATCCATATCGACGATGGAAACGAGGTTGCGCGGGAGCTTGGAGCGGTTCTTCCAGAGATAGAGGAGAACGTCGGAGGAGAGAGTGTGGCGTTTCGCAATGGTCGAAGCGACGGTTTTCGGTTCGAGCGCTTCAAAGAGAGTGTTGAGGCAGCGGAGCGGGAGAACGCAGCCGAGTTCCGCGAGTTCCTCTTCCGTGTAGACGACTTTCGAGGCTTTCACGAACGCGGGGAGAAGCTTCATGGAGATGTGTCCCCAGACTTCGAGCTCTTTGCCGACATGTGCGGCTGCGACGTCCGCCGGCCAGAACGGGGCTTTGCCGCGCAGGGGCTGGAACATTTCCGTGAGAACCGGCATCGGGTTGACGGCTGCGAGCATCGCGATGCAGTCACCGAGCATCGTCAGGTCTTTCGGGGAAATCGGTGTGTGGAGACGTCCGAAGAGTTTTGCAAGCTTGAGGGTTTCTTCCTCACCGAGTTTCACGCCGCCGGAAGCTTCCTGCGGAACGAGGAGGGTGCTGAGTTCGAGGATGCTTCGAGCGTCCCAGGGCGCGCGTTTTCCGTGTGCCGCTGCAGCTTGCGGAGCCTCATTCCACCAAGTCTGGAAAACGTCGATCGCCATGCACTCGGGAACGAGAATGCGGGTCACGATTTCCTTCAGACGGGCTTCGGAGAGATCGGTGAGGGCATTGTGATTGAAGATTTCCTTGAATTTCTGAACGGTGGGGAGACGGTGTTTATCGGGAACGAGGATGTTGAACATTTCCGGATTCGCATCGAAGAAGACGGCGGACTGAATCGCGGAGCTGACGGGCAGGGAGAGAAGGTTGCCCGCGGCGAGGGAGTTGATTCCGAGGGTTGCTGTTCCCTTGTCGATCGAGGCTACTTTGCCCCAGATTTTGGAATCGGAGAGGTAAGCGAGGCATCCGGATTTGATCTTCTGGAGCTTCTTGAGTCTCGAGGCGACTTCGGAAGCGGGAACTTCAGCGTCTCTTGCGCCGATTGCCTTCAGAACGGTCTGGCTGGAGATGTACGGCGGAAGCATGAATTTCGCCGCGTTGTGGAGCGCGTTCCGGAAGAGCTGACCTTCGAGGGCGTCTTTCTCGGCGAGTTCCACGCAGACCTTTGCCATTCCCTCATCTTTGGAAACATTGTCGTCCCATGCATCGAAGAGGGAATCGAAATTGGCCTGTGCGGCCCGGAGCTCCTGCACGTCTGTCGATTTGATTTTGTTGAAAAGTTGTTGGATTTCATTTTCCTCGCCGGAAAGCGCGGCGACAATCAATTCTTCGAGTTGAGCAGCCATGGAAGCTCCTATGCATTGTTATTTTGTTCAATATATTAAAATACACCAAAAACATTCATTTTACAAATTTAAAGCGAAGAAAAATACGATGTTCCTTCAGATTTTTCCCTGATCCGGCAAAAAAAACGGGTCCCCCCGGGATTTTCGGAGGAACCCGCTGATGGAAAAAGCGTTTCTCAGACGAGATCTTCTTTCGAAAGAGTCTTGTCGACGATTGCGCAAACGCAGGAGTCGGACCAGACGTTTTCGGCGGTTTCGATCATGTCGATGATGGTGTAGATCGGGAGAATGATGCCGAGGATGCCGATCGGCGCGCCGGTTCCGGACATCAGCGAGAGAGTCAGGAAGTAGCAGCCCATCGGAACTCCGGCGTTGCCGACTGCGGAGATCACCGAAATCAGAATCCAGAGCAGAATCGAGGGCAGGGTCAGTTCAACTCCGCCGTTCTGCATGACGAACAGCGAGGTCACAAGGATGAATGCCGCGCAGCCGTTCATGTTGATCGTGCAGCAGATCGGCAGGATGAAACGCGCAACTTCCGGTTTCGCCTTCATATTGTTTTCCGCCGATGCGATTGTGACCGGCAGGGTTGCGGCGGAACTCTTGGTGAAGAGTGCCATCAGCACAGCCGGAAGCATGTTGCGGAACACGCGGAGCGGATTGATCCCGCGGAAGAGCAGGAACAGCGGAAGAATAATGAAGAACTGAATGACGTTTCCGCCGAGAACAACGGCAACGTATTTGCCGAGCGTTCCGACAATCACGCCCGCGGACATCTGCGCGGAAAGCTGTCCCGCGAATGCCACGATGCCGAGAGGAAGAGTCCAGACCAGCGCGCGGATCAGTGCAAACAGCAGCTCCTGAAGCCCGAGGATGCCCTTCAGAAGAACCTGGATGTTTTCAGACGCCTTCATCACTGCAAGGGTCAGACCGGCGGCTGCGGAGACGAGCAGAATGCTCAGAACGTTGCCCGTCGAAAGCGGCTTCAGAATGTTGTCCGGAACGACGGAAAGGATATGGTCGTAATAGGAGAGTTTGCCGAGGTTCTGCGGCACGCTGGACTGTCCCTGCTGGATCAGATCGACCGGCAGGTTTCCCGGAGCGATTATTTTGTAGAGAATGACGCCGACGACGGATGCCGCAATGGTCGTGAGCAGCGTGTAGACGATGGTGTGCAGGAAGATGCGTCCCGTTCCCTTTTTCGCTCCGAGCGAGGCGAGGGTGGTGAGGATCGTCAGCGCAATGGTCGGCACCGCGACGAACTGGAAGAGCCGCGTGTAGACGGTTGCGATGAAGTCGAAGAAATTGTTCAGCCATGCAAGACCGAGCGTTCCGAGCACTCCGCCGAGCACGAGCGCCGACATCCAGATGACGAACTGTTTGCCGTTGAATCCGGGTTTTTTGTTTGTTGTGTCCATTTTGATTCCTTATGTTATTTGTCGTAAATCCAGGGTTCTTCAAGGGTGAAATCCGCATCGGGCAGGTCGGGGTTGAGCGCAAAGGAGACAATGCGCGTCACATCCGTTTTGCCTGCGGCGGTGACCAGAAGTTTTTGCGCCATTTTGACGCCGGAGAACCACGCGTAGTCCTCGGAGATCGCCGTGTAAAGCGTGCGTCCTCCGTCTTCCAGATAGAGAACGGTTTCGAGACGGCGCGTCAGATATGTTTCCGCATCGATATAGAGTACATACGGCGCGATCGCGGGATCGTCGGTGCGGCAGATCAGACGGTAGAATTTCCGGTTTGCCTGATAGCAGACGTCGATATCCACGCTCTTGAAAACCTGCGGGAGCTGATTGCCCGGCTTGAGTATTCTGGAGTATGTCTTGACGAGATTCAGCGGCGTGCCTTCCGGAATTTTTGTGTTTTTCATATTGACCGGATTGATGTACCAGGCCTCGTTGTTTTTGAAAAGAATCATCTGGAACGCTTTGCCGTTCTTGATGGAAACCTGCTTGATGGAATCGGGCGCCTTGAACAGAACGACTGTGCTGTAGAAATCGTGGGAATTCCGCTCAGAGACGGATTCAACCTCCTGAACGAGCCGGTAGGTTTTCGCCGCAGCGTACAGTCCCTTCGGGTCGGTGGCGGCGGTCATGCGCTTGTAAAGCTCTTCAACCGTGATGTCCGACTCTTCGCCGGCCTCCAGCTCAAGCAGGTCTTCGCGGAAGATGGAGCAGCCTGTTGTGAGCACAAGCGCCGAAAAGAACGCCGCAAGTGCAAGAAGTCGCAGAAATGCAGTTTTCATTACCTTTTACCTCGGAATGTTTGTATTTGATGCGCCGGTCCATGCGGTGTGGAAAAATTCCCCTTCTGGACGGTCGGTGCGTTCATATGTGTGCGCGCCGAAAAAGTCGCGCTGAGCCTGAATCAGATTCGCGGAAAGATTTGCGGACCGCCAGGAATCGAACCAGGCAATCGCGCTTGAGAATGCGGGAACCGGAACGGAATAGGTCACGGCGTCGACCACGGCAAACCGCCAGTTCCCTTCGAGCCGCTGAAGCTCCGTCCGGAAGAACGGTGCGGAAATGAGACTCCGTAGTCCGCGGTCTTCCGAATACGCTTTGCGGATGGCGTCGAGCAGTTTTGCGCGGATGATGCATCCGCCGCGCCAGATGGATGCGATCTTTGCAGAATCGAGTTCCCAGCCGAATTGTTCCGAAGCGGATTTCATGATGTCGAATCCCTGCGCATAAACGCAGATCTTGGAGGCATAGAGAGCATCTGCCGTGTAGTTGACGAGATCCTTTTTGTGTTGTTCGCGGAAAATTTCGCTGACTTTTCGCCGTTCGGGGAAGAGTTCGGAAATGCGCATCCGTTCCGTTTTGAAAGCGGAGACCGCACGGGCGAACACCGCTTCCGCAATGGTCGGCGCGGGAACTCCGAGTTCGAGTGCCGCTTCGGAAGTCCAGCGTCCGGTTCCCTTCTGTCCGGCTCGGTCAAGAATCATGTCGACCATCGGGCGCCCCGTTTCAGGGTCGGTGAACGCCAGAATTTTTGCGGTGATTTCAAGCAGATAACTTCCCTGCGGGCCATCGTTCCAGCGGTGGAAGATTTCCGCAAGTTCATTCATGGAATAATCGTGAAGCGAACGCAGAAGCAGATACGCTTCCGCGATCAGCTGCATGTCGGCATATTCGATTCCGTTGTGTACCGTTTTGACGAAATGTCCGGAGCCGCCCGGCCCGATCCATTCGCAGCAGGGAGAGCCGTCGGGTGCGGTTGCGGCGATTTTTTTGAACAGCGGTTCAATGAACGGACGTGCTTCGCAGTTTCCCCCGGGCATGAGCGAGGGTCCGTTCAGTGCGCCCTCTTCTCCGCCGGAAACTCCGGCTCCGACGAACAGAATTTTCTTTTCCGCGAGCTCTTTGACGCGCCGTTCGGTATCGCGGTAGTGTGAGTTGCCGCCGTCGATGAGAATATCTCCCGGTTCGAGGTGCGGCAGCAGCTGCGCAATGACGTCGTCGACTGCGCTTCCCGCCTTGACCATCATCATGATTCTGCGCGGCGTTTGGAGCGCTGCGCAGAGCTCTGCGGGCGAGTATGCGGGCAGAATGTTTTTGCCGTCGGCGCGTCCGGCGATGAATTCGCGGGTGCGTTCGGGCGAACGGTTGTAAACAGCGACGGTGAAGCCTTTGGACTCCATGTTCAGAACAAGATTCTCCCCCATCACAGCGAGTCCGATCATGCCGATGTCGGCAAGTTTTTTTTCAGACATGTTATGACTCCTTCTCTTGTCTTGTGCGGTTGAAAATTTGAATGGAGATCAGAATTCCTGCCATGCGGCTTTGCCGTCGCGGTCGCGGACCAGAATTTCCATTTTCTTTTTGAGAGAGGCGAGTTTTTCCTGGCAGTACGCGGCGATTTTCGCGCCCTCTTCAAATTTTGAGATCATTTCATCAAGCGGCACTCCGCCCTGTTCCATTGCGGAAACGATGTTTTCGAGTTTCTCCATAGCCTGTTCAAAAGTCAGGCGATGAAGTTCGTCCGGCTGTTCCGGCTGAGCGGGTTGCTGTTCTTCCGCCATATCAGTTTCTCTTTCCGCCGAAGATGCGCAGGAGATAAAGGAAGAGGTTGACAAAGTCAAGGTAGAGAGTCAGCGCGCCGAGAACGGCGATTTTCTTATTCGTCTCCACGTCTCCGCCCATCGCGATGTAGAGATGTTTGATTTTCTGTGCATCATACGCGGTGAGACCGACGAAGATCAGAACGCCGGCATAGGTGATGATCCAGTCAAGCCCGCTGCTCCGGAGGAAGATGTTGACGATGGAGGCGATGATGAGCCCGAGCAGTCCCATGAACAGGATGGAGCCGAACTTGGAGAGATCGCGCTTGGTCACGGAGCCGTATACCGCCATGACTGCGAACGTTCCGGCGGTTGTTGCGAACGCCGCCGTGATCGCGGGGAGGGAATAGACGAGGAAGATGCTTCCGAGGGTGATTCCGTTGAGAGCCGCGTAGAAAGCGAAGAGAGCGGTTGCTGTTGCTGCGCTCATCTTGTTGATTCCCCAGCTGACCGCGATAACAAGTCCGAGTTCGGCGAGAATAAGAACGCCGAGCAGGATTGGATTCTGGAAAATGAGTTTATGGAGAGCCGGTGTTGATCCGACAGCCCATGCGCAGAGCGCGCTGATTCCGAGTGCAAAAGTCATCCAGTAATAGACCCCTGTGAGGAGTGTTGCGATTGCGGAGCCAGAGCGGGTTCCGATTTCCGTAGTCATTCCGTTTCGATACATGATAACCCCCTTTAGTTGAAGTTTTTTGTTTCCGTATAAATTACTCTCTTTTTTGCAAAAATCAAGGTGTGAAACGAACACTGATTCGAAAAAGCCGAAGCCCAGCTGAAATGAACCGCTGCTTTTTGCATGCGCTTCAGAGTCTTCCCCGAACACGGGGAAGACCAAAGCCAATTTTCCGGACGTTATCTGGGGAATACTGTTTTTTCAATTACAATGCAATTTCAAAGGACTCCTGCAATGAGTGACGGTGGTCCGCCTCCATGCCGTCGATGTAAAGCGTGAGTCCGCTGCCTCTGCGGTAGCGGCTGCCGTCGCGGTCGAACTGCAAGGACAGGTTGTGACCTGATATTTTTACACCATCCAGCAGGAAGTAGTCCCAGCATTCCGGCGGAAGCAGCGGTTGGATACGGATTTTGTTACGGAATTCCGTATTGATGCCGCACAATCCGTGAATGATCAGATCGGCATATGTGGAGTGGCTGTAGTCTTTTCCTCTTTCATGGATCAAGGAAGTCTGCTTTTGACCGGATTCCGCCCATGAAGCCATGATGTCTCTGGCGAGCCATGTTCCGGTGAACGGGTCGAGGTTTTCATCAATCCATGGAATGATGCGGCCGTGTTCCCGCAGATAGTGGCTCCTGGTATAGCAGGAGAGGGTTTCAAAAAATGTCCGGCGATTGATTTCCGTGCTTTCCCTGACCTGAAGCAGATGTGCGAGAGCTGTCAGGGTGATTGAGGTTGCGAATGGCCAGGAGGGACCGTTCCACTGACACTCGTGACCGTCTCTGGCAATTCTGAACTCCGGATGTCTCCGTTCCGCCGTCGTCGGTCCGTATGGAGCGAGAAAACCGTCTGGATGGATCAGCTGTTTCCAGGCGCAATCGTATTTTTCCGCCATATCCCGGAAATAGTACCAGGGAGTGTAACCGTGCAGTTCCCGCACATTGACGAACCTTTCATCTTCTTCCCGCCGGGTCATGAAAAACTTATACTCCTCATTCCATAGAAGAGTTTCGATTCGGCTCCGCAGTTCTTGGCCTTCCGAACGGTATTTTTCCGCCGCATGGCTGTTGCCGAGCTGAGAGCTGATGATTGCGAGAGAGTTTGCTTCCGCCGCCATGCAGCTGTTGATTGTGACGCGGTATCCGCTGCCGCCGATGGAGCATTCCATGCCGTCACGTCCGTCGCTTTGCCGGAAGAATCCGTTTGGGCGGCGATGTGTCTTTTTCCATTCGGCGAAATTTGTGCAAAGAGCTGGATAGAGTTCTCGGAGCAGGTCCGTGTTTCCTGTGACTGAAACGGTGTCCAGCAAGGCTGAGGCGGTTCCGAATGTATATTTGCGCGGGTCTGCGCCGGTTTCCGGATTCAGCCAGAACCGCAGATATTCTTCGGCGATAGCCTTGTCATTAAACCATCGAGCCTCACGGATCTGGTGAGCTGCGGGACAGCTGATGGTGTTGAATGCGCCGGCCCAGGAGACATCGGGCATGAATTCAAGAAGGACTCTGCCGTAAGGAGTGGTTCGGATGTGTTTGCGGAAACTCCACCATCGAAAATACCAGATTTCCCGGAAAACTGGATCCGGGCAGTCCCAGCGGGGAATTTCAGCGGTCAGAAAATCTGCCGTCTCCGAGTTCGAAATATCGCCGCGGTAGGGCTCATCGTCCTGCGCGTTGAACCGTGCACAATATTCCGCGATGATGTTGTTGTCGATAAAATGTTTCATGCCGTTGTCCTGTGAAGCCGGCAGGGAACGCCGATAGCTGAAAGCATTCGCTGCCGTAGATTCTAATTTTTACAGTTCCAAATCCAGCCCGTCGTGAATGGCCAGCCCGATATATTCGTCTCTGCAGTTTCTGCCGTTGTACCAGAGAAGCCAGCGTTTGTTTTTGAGATCTTTGACGATGGAAGGTTTGTAACATGCGGCGGCATCCCAGGACGAACCGGGGCGTCCTGTTCCGCCGGGACGCAGAGCAAGTCTCTCTTCTTTCGGCAAGGACAGTGCGGCGGGTTCGACAATGGGGTTTCCGGGGAACCGGGTCCAGCGGGTCACTCCGTCGGGTGAATGAGCGACGCAGATGGAAGCTGTGTCGATGTCGAAGTAACCGATGTAGAACATGAGAAATCCGTATTTGTCATCCGGGATGACTTCACATGCTCCGATTCTGGTTTGTTCACACGGGGAATCGCCTTTGATGAATATGGGGTTTGCAGGGAACTTGCGCCAATGCACGCCATCCGGGCTTTCTGCATAGCCGATGGCGTTGGGCTCATAGATTTCGCCTCCCGCATACCACATGCGGAAGACGGCGCGTTTTTCATCAAACAGGACAAACGGGTTGTAAACGGTGTTGTTTTCCCAGGGCAGCTCCGGAATCAGAACGGGTTCCATGGAGTGACGTTCGAAGTGGTGTCCGTCATGGCTTTTTGCAAGACCGATCCGGGCGTAGCCGCGAGCCATGCCGGAGTACCACATCCAGTATTCTCCGTTATGGCGGATGATGCAGCTTCTGGAAACGGCGTCTTCCCAGCCGGAGTCGAGCCTGGGTGACAACAGCGTTTCAAAAGGGCTCCAGTGTATGCCGTCCGGACTTTCCGTTTGGGCAATGCTGCGGTGAGGCCGCCAGGTGAAATTCATCTTGTACAGACCGTCTTCGAAACGGACGTCAACGTCATAGCATGTTCCGGTTTCTTTCCCCCCCATGACCGGGTTGCCTTCATACTTGTACCAGTTGCCGTTTTTCATGAAATGCATTCCTTTCGGTTGTTATTTCCGCGTTTCCTGCACACCAACATTGTTGGCGAAAGAATCATTCGGAGATTGGAAAGCCCCGACATATCTGAATTGGAGCGGAGCGTTTTTTACCGGAGCGGCAAGTTCAAATTCTTCAGGAACGAGCCGGTTTTTCTCCCATTCCGGCAGAACCTGTTCCGGGGGATAGAGCTGGTTGGCTGCGGAAGACGGCAGAATTTCCGCCGGCTGTCTGAAAATTGCCATGCGGTTGCCGGAATAGGAGAAATGATAGAACCCGTTTCCATCCTCTTTTTTCTTCCGGCTGGCCCACCCCAGGGAAGGGGCGACGACCAGGTTGTTGCAGAATGAGATATTGTCGATTTTCTGATCCTTCTCCAGATCGGCGAAAACGACACCGTCAGGCTCTATGATCGTATTGTTGAAAATCAACAGCCCGGGAATGCTCTGGTGCTTCCAGGAGTCGCCTTGCAGATAGGGATATTTTTTATTGCCCCACATGCGCTTCTGAATTCCGATTTTGAATGTGCTGCCTTTCAGCAGACGGTCTTCCGGAGTCCGGTAGAAAACGTTCTGGTAGACGTAATTCGGACCCGGCCATGGATGACCGCAGAGCGGCTGCATGGAGATGGGTTGGAAGATGTCGATGAAATAATTGCGCCTGATGTGGCAGTGACGTCCGTGGTTTTCCAGTTCGAATCCGTTGTCGATCAGCCTTTCGCAGAGATTGTCTTCAAAGATCATGTGGTCGCCGTCCGAATTGGCAACCGCTTCAAACGTGTCATGAATATAACTGTTGCGGATAGTCCACGATTTTCCGATCCCGGAGGCGATTCCGTATTCATAGGGGGTGACAGCCCCGTTGAGACGGCTCTTGTGGACCCACCAGTAGAGACGTTTTTTTTGGGGATCAACGCTGCGTTTTCCGCTTTTTACATCACTTAGCAGTTCCTGAACATCCCGGTAAACCGGGAAACTGTGAAATTCGCAGAACTCCAGTGTTATGTCTGCGCTGGTTTTTTTCGCCGGTTTTGCCGTAATTTTTCCTCTTACACCCCCCATCCAGCATCCCAGGAAAAGAGCATTGCGGATGACAACGTGATTGCCGTCGACGTAGACGGCGGCAACGCCTGGGGTTTCAAAAGTGATGCCGTCAAGAATGACATGAAGATCCCGATTCCTTCCGCCCAGAAGCCCGAAATTGAAAGCCCTGGTTCCGGATTTGTCCAATTTGTCCTTTGAGGACGGGGCGACTGCCATGACATGGTGGTTCGGATTGACGGAGCCGTATTTGCCGTCTTGACGCAACCGGACAAAAAGCTTGCCGTCCGCCTGAACGAATCCGTGCCGCGGTCCTGGAACTCCCGGTGTGGCTTCCAGTTTCTTCAGCGCATCAAGCGAGCGGTAGGGATAGAGATCTACTTCATCGTACAGGACCCGGCTGGGGGCCGCGGCACTGTACGGAATAGAATAGATCTGATTTTCCGCATCCGCAAGAGTCCACTGCACTTTTTTGTTCCGGATTGACGGATCCGCCCCTGTGAGAATCACTCTCCGCCGTTCAATTTTATCCGCCCGGAAAGTAACCGGTTTTCCCGGTTGTCCGAAGCGTTTCAGGTGGACCGACTCAAAATAGACTCCGGGCATAATGATTACAGTGTCTCCGGGATTGACTTGATCGGCCGCCTGTTGAATTGTTGTATACGGTGCGTTCTTTGAGCCGTCGCCCGCCGGGGATGCATTGCAATCCACATAAAGTTCTGCGGCGGACACGCTGCAGGCGATCATACAGGAAAATAATGCCAGAATTCTGTTTGCCATGTTCCGGTTCTTTCTGTTCCATTGAAATTTTTTGTCTGGAGCGGAGAAGACAGCTCCGGCTGGTATTTGCATTAAAAAACACCGAAGCCGTTTTTCCGCTCGTTGTGTTTGATGTCAGAAGTATTTGTGGAAAGTCATGAATTGGTCGAAATAACCTCCTTGTGCCACGCTGGTGGGGCTCCAGATGATTCGTGTTTTTTCGATGATGTCCGCCGGGCTGTTGCTGTCGACATGCCCGTCGATCCAGAGGATATTTGCTCTCTTGTTGTGACTCATCATAATTCCGGCGCTTGCGCTTTTGAATGAGATCGAATACCATTGGCTGTCCCGTGCTTTCGCATAAGAATCGCCCAGAGCGAAGAATTTGGACGGCGATTTAATTCTCGCCAGAGGCGCAATGAAACTTTTGTCCGGCTTTTTTTCGTCGATGAATGGAGCGGAGTCTTTGTCCAGTCTCGTGAGCGGATGGTTTTTGGCGTTGGCGATTGTTCCGTACAGAATCAGATGATTCTTGCCGGCGTCAAGGTCAGTAGCATTCGGACCACCGCAGAATCCGGTTTTTGGAGGCGTCACGAACGGTTGAATGTTTGGACATCTGAAAATATCTTTGGAATCCAGATAATTTGTTGCCACAGCAATGGTCGAATCTTGTCCGTAAAACTTCCGGTGTTTGCTTGACAGCAGGTGCGCATAAGTTATCGGAGTTGTTCCGGAAGTTTTTTTATCATAGGAGTTGTAGAGCGTTATGACATCATGAAAATCCTGGGCATACATGTGCAGCGCTGTTCCAATCTGCTTCTGATTGGATGTGCACAGTATCGTTCGACCTTTTTCCAGCGCCTTATTCAATGCCGGAAGAAGCAATGAAGCCAGAATTGCAATGACCGCGATCGTTACGAGAAGCTCTACAATGGTGAATTTTTCATATTTCCTGTTCATGACAGCCTCCATTTATTATTTTTTTCTGGTTGAGCAGTTCCAAAAAGATTGGCAGTTGTCGCCGTGGTTAAGATTCACTCATTGCGGCGGCCCGTTCGGCAGAGAGCGCCGATTCCGGCTGTTTGCCTGCCGCAAAACGTTCGATTTCATCGGCAAGGCAGTTCCAGCGCTGTTCGAATTCTATCGAGTTGTTGGCCCGGTGAGGCGTCAGAAGAACTCGCTCCATCGTCCGCAACGGCGAATCGCTTTCCAGCGGTTCATTCTCGAAGACATCAAGCGCGAGGAAGATCTGTTTTGTCTGCGCCGCCTCAATCATTGCTGCTTGATCCACCATTTTTCCCCGGGCGATGTTGACGAACAGCGCATCCTCCTGCATTGCGGCAAACTGTTCCGCGCCGACCATGTGGAAAGTGTCGGCATTGCTGCCGCCCGCCAGAATGATCACTTCATTGTCGCGGAATGCTTCATCGAGAGAGACCTTTTTTACTCCCGCTTTTGCCGCGTCTTCGTTTGTGAGATGGCGTGACACGACCGAGAGCTCTGGAGTGAAGTTCCGGAAGAGACGTATGATTGCACCGCCGATCCGTCCGAAGCCGATAACCGCCACTTTGCGGTTGGAAAGGATTCGTGTGCGCGGATATTTGAATCGCGGCCAGGCTTCCCCGGAAACCATGTCATGATGATAGTGAGCAATCCGCAACAGAGAGGCGAGCACGAGTCCGAGTGTGTATTCCGCCATTGGCTGTTCCCGCGATGCTCCGGTGTGAATGACCGTGATTCCTTTCCGCAGAGCGTACAGATCGGCGATGTTCTGCCGAGTTCCGCCGTAGGTTGAGGCGATCAGCCGGAGCTGCGGCGCCGCATCAATCACCCGTTCCGTAACCAGCATCTGCGCGGTGAACGGGACAAGTACCGCTTCATGGCCGGGGAGGCAGCGCAGCAGCGCGTCCTCGCTGATTTCTTCGATTTCGGTAATTTCGCAATGTTCGGCGATCCGGGCGCGGGCGGCAGGATCGGCGATTTTTCCAAGAGACAGCAGAGTTATTTTCTTTGACATGTTTTCCTCCTTACCGCCCCATCCAGCCGCCGTCGACCAGATAGATTGAACCGTTGACATAATTGCTTGCGGGAGAGGCGAGAAAAACTGCTACTCCTTTGAAATCCTCCGGCGTGCCCCAGCGTCCGGCGGGGATGCGTTCGAGGATCGCCCGGCTGCGTTCGGGATCGTCGCGCAACGCCTGCGTGTTGTCGGTCGCAATATAGCCCGGAGCGATGCCGTTGACGTTTACGCCGTGTTTCGCCCATTCGTTGGAGAGTGCCATTACAAGTTCCCCGACTCCCGCTTTGCTTGCCGCGTAGCCGGGGACGTTGATTCCCCCCTGGAAGGTCAGCAGAGAACAGGTGAAAATGATTTTCCCGGACCCGCGCTTCACCATGTCCCGGCCGAATTCCCGTGCGAGAACAAACTGCGATGAGAGGTTGGTTTCAAGCACTTTGTCCCAGAAATCGTCCGGATGCTCCGCCGCGGGTTTGCGCAGAATGGTTCCGGCATTGTTGAACAGAATGTCGACCGGCGGCTGTTCCGCTTTGACTGCGGCAATCCAGTGGTAAAGTGCCGCCCGGTCGGAGAAATCGCACTGATACGGTGTGAATCTCCGTCCGAGTGCACGGACTTTCTGTTCAGTTTCGCTGCCGGGACGCAATGAAGCGGAAACACCGATGATATCCGCACCCGCCTCGGCAAGCCCGATGGCGATTCCCTGACCGATGCCGCGGGAACAGCCTGTGACGATGGCTGTTTTGCCATCCAGTTTGAATTGATCGAGAATCATGATTTATGCCTCCTTCTGACAACGGATCAATATTTTCATCGCATCGGGAGCCTGTCCGAGATATTCGAACGCGTTCTGCAGCTCCGTGAGCGGAAAGACGCGGGTGATCAGGCGGTCGAACGGCAGCTCATGTGCCGCAACCAGCTGAATCGCCTGTTCAAAATCTTCTCTTTCGTATACGCGGGCGCCGATCATCGCAAGTTCTTTCCAGAAAAATTTGTGCAGATCGACCGGTACGGGTTTTGGGTAGATTGCCACCATGACGATCGTGCCGCGCGGTCGTGCGGCTTCTGTGATGAGGCGCGCACCGGCTTCGGAACCTGTCACTTCAAACACAACGTCGGCGCCGGAGCCTCCGGTTTCCCGGCGGATGCGGGCGACCGGGTCTTCCGATTTCGGATCAATGACGTCGAATCCGAGTTCACGTGCAAGGCGGATGCGGGCAGGATTGATTTCGATTACGGTGATGCGTCCTCCGGCTTTGCGCGCGGTGAGCGCGATCAGCATGCCGATCGGACCTCCGCCGTTGACCACGACGAAGTCATCTTTTTTCAGCCCGGAACGGCGGACATCGTGGCATGCAACCGCCTCTGGTTCGACCAATGCGGCAAGATCCATCGGCATATTGTCCGGCAGTCGGTGAAGCAGTCGGGCTGGAACAACCCACTCTTCGGCGAAGGCGCCAGGGGTTTCGATTCCGAGAAATTTCAGGTTTTCGCAGATATGAGTGAATCCTGAGCGGCAGGTGTTGCAGTGCCCGCAGTTGTCGAGCGGGCGCACGGTCACGGCGTCGCCGACTTGAAAGCCGGTTACATTTTCGCCGAGACGGAGAATCCGTCCGCTCATTTCGTGCCCGACAGCCTGAGGCGGATGAACCCGCTGATCCATGTGCCCTTTGAAGATGTGGACGTCTGTGCCGCAGATGCCGCAGTATTCGACGGCGACGGCGACTTCCCTCGGACCGGGAAGAGCGGCGGGGATCTCCCGGCATTCGATCCGGCCGGGACGGATGTATTGAGCGGCTTTCATTTTAGAAGTATCCTCCGTTTGCGACCACTTGGGTCGGTTTCATTCCGGAATTGACCATTCCGCGGATTTTGTCTTCTTTGAGCAGAAGCGCTTCCGCTTTTTCCAGAACTTCGAGAGTGATTTCCGCGGGAATGCGGATTGCTCCGTCGATGTCGCCGAAGATCCAGTCTCCCGGGTTGATGACGATTTCTCCGATGCGGATGGGTTTCTGATAGTAGTACATGCGGAAGCGTCCCAGCATTCCAACGTTGGTCCGGTACTTGAGAAAAACAGGGAAGCCTTGCTTGAGAATCGCTTCCGTGTCGCGGATGCCGTTGATGAATGCTCCGCGGCAGCCGTTCCGCAGAGCGGCCATTGTCATGACTTCCCCCCACTGGGCTGTGACGGTGTCGCCGGTGCAGTCCCACATGACGATGCTTTCCGGCGGAAGTTCTTCGAGCATTTTTGCGCGCATTTCGAACTCTCCGTCGGTTGTGATGTCCGGTGCGCCCTTGATGGTGAACGCGCGTCCGCAGAGTTTCATGTCGCGGTTCAGCGGCTGATACTCCGAGGGGAGCGCCGCATGCATTTTGTAGTCGAACCGCAGGATGTCGTTGACGGCGCCCGAGTAGAGCCTTAAGTAACGTTCGCGCAGTTCGCTGTCAGAAACAATTTGTTTGGAATTCATTTATTTTCCTCCTTCCATCACCTCGTCGAACGAGGGGATCAGTTTGTTGATGTAAAGCTGTTCAGCCTGTCCGAAAGCGAGAATGATCGGACCGGCGGCGTGGACATCGTTGCATTTCCAGGGATGTGTTGCGTAGGATGCTATTGTCGCGTCTCCCGGAGCGAGGCACCCTGTGCAGCAGTGATACACAGAACCGTCAAGGGCGACATAGCGTGAGAGCCCGCGCAGCCCGCGCAGAAAAGGCCCGGTCACTTTTTCCCGGTCGAGCGAACCGTTTTTGATGCCTCGTCCCATCCCGTAAAGGATCAGGCCGGTTCCGGAGCTTTCCTGATAGCTGCCGGGATCTTCCATGCACTGATGGAACATTCCCTCTTCATCCTGTACGGCGAGGCAGCCGTCGATTACTTCGCGGAGGGCATGCTGCACTTCTCCGCGCCGCGGGAAATCCTGCGGGAGGTCGTAGCAGAGCTCGGACATTGCGAGCACTCCCCAGCCTACACCCCGGCTCCAGACGGCAGAGAGCTTTCCGGCATTCCGCACCTGGTGATAGAGTTTCGTTTCGGGAGAAAGCAGGGCCTTGTGGTGACCAAGCATCTGGTGAACGCTCTCCTCAATGAAATCGTTCCGTCCGGTCGCTTTGCCGACCCAGACCAAAAAGGGGCAGACCGCGAACACGGTGTCGATCCAGAGAAATTCTCCCGGGCGGTTCGGGTAGATGAAGAGTCCGTCGGTATCGCGCGGAAATTCACGGCAGAGCCGTTCCGCGGCAGCTGTCAGTGTCTCTTCCGCTTCCGGCAGATAGCCGCGCGCCAGCAGCCAGGCGGTGGCATTGCCCCCAAGCTGATAGATCCAGGAGTTGTAGGCGCCGGCAACCGATGGAACCCGTCCGGCGAGATATTCCCTCGCCAGCTGTTTCGACTCTTCAAGAATCGCTTCATTCCGGGTGAATTTGCCGATCCGCTCCCAGGCGCTCAGCGCCAGGATTGAGGCATAAGAATACAATCCGTGATTTTGCCGGAAAACCCGCCATGCTTTCCGGGCAACCTCTTCGTACCCTGGCCATGAGGAGTGTTCATTCATTGTTCAAATCCTTTCATTTTTCATCAATGATATACTCTTCCTATATCCATAGTAAAATATAACATATCCTCTTGCGCATGTCAAGTCAATCAATGAAAAAATTTGATTTTTCTTTTTTTTGAACTAAATTATATCTATGCTGAAAAAATGGAGAAGGTATGGCGAATAGTGATCTGATCGGCTCGCTTGTGCGGGCAATGGAAATTCTGAAGATGATCGGCAATTCCCCTTCGGGGTGCCGAGTGGAGGAAATGTGTGCGGCGCTGCAGTTGAAGGCCCCGACAGTTTACAATATTCTGCGGACGCTGTCCTCGGAGGAATTTGTTGAACGGCGAAACGGATACTTCTGCCTGGGACGGGAGTTCAGGCGTCTTGCCGGGTGTATGGAAAATGGCTTGCTGGAGGATGCCGCAGAGACGGAACTTCTGGCGCTTTACCAGCGGATGCCGAAAGGAACGGCGATCTTCGGGATTGCTACGCGGCAGGGAGTGGAACAGACGCACCGGATCAGCTTCGACCGTCCGGGTGTGATTCAGACATTGCCGAACGAGCTCATGCACCCTTATGCGACAGCTGCTGGGCTGATCGGACTGGCATTTGCGGATGAGGAAAGCTTTCTTCAGCAGAGCGAGAAGTGGCCGTTTGCTGAGTTCGGAGCGCATCTGTGGAAGAGCCGGGCGAAGCTGGATGCCTTTCTTGCGCAGGTGAGAAAGGAAAAATTGGCGCTTTCTCCCTTCGACAGAGATTTGTTCTGGCGTCTTTCCGGAGCAATAACCGATAAAGACGACCGTCTCTATGCAGTGGTTGGTGTCAGTGTTCCCGCAGTACACCTCAATGCGGAGATGGAAAAGATGGTGACGAAGGAAGTCTGCAGATCAGCGAAGAGTCTTACCCGGGTTTTGCGTGAACGGTTGTAACCGGAATCCCGGATATTCGCGCTCTGCGATACTGGCAGAAGTTGTTGTCCCGTAAGCTGTCAGAAAGGAAACAGACTGAAGTTGGACTCAAAAAAACTCGTTTTCAGACGCTTCCTTTTGAGACGCAAATCATCAAACGGTATTAGACAAAGCAGAGCCGTGCTGAAGAGGCATTGATCGAAATGTACTTGGCTGGAGTTTTTGTTCGTTGACTGGAAGATATCGGCGAATGCTCAACATTGTCGCCGGGAAATTTTGGAAAATGAACTTGAATTTGGACGGGTTCTGCGTCTTCGGAACGGCTCGAGAGAGAGATTCGACGCAGAACCCGCGTAATCGGAGCATTCCCGGATGGCTATTTCGGCATGATGCAGGTCAGAGCAAGACTCAGACATATTTCGATGATAAAATTGTGATAAAGATCGTTGAAGACGCTGAAAACGCAGCCTTTAACATCGCCGCCTCATATTGTTTTTTTAAGGATTCTGATTGATTCCTTTTGAAGATTCAATACGTTTTTCAAAAAAAATGTTCCAAAACTCTGCATGCTGAGTTGAGATGGGGGCTCTTTGCTTCAGAAAATTTAAAATGATCTTTTTGTCGTGGTTGCCTAAATCATATTCTTCTAATTTATTGTTCCACCATATAGTAAGTTTCTGAGATGGTGCAAGGTTAGACATTTGAGGCATTTGTGTATTGAAGTCATTTAAAATGTATTGTTCAAGAAGCCAATGTTCGATTACGGGTTTAACGTTTTTGCTCGCGCTTTTTATTAAAATTTCATCATTGTCCGGTATCCATCGTTCTAGAGAATTTATCTTTTGTGACGACTTATAGTTGTTTAAATAATATCTCCAATTTCCGTATGCTATATTATAGCTGTTTAGCTTCAAAGTCGAGTATACCCAATCTGGGTCTTCTTTAGATCGGAAGAGCGTCGTGTAGGGAAAGAGTGTAGATCTCGGTGGTCGCCGTATCATTAAAAAAAAAAA
>URNX01000028.1 GCA_900549415.1 uncultured bacterium | reverse complement strand
AGAAGCAAATCTGAAACCGAAGGAGGTTTGAACAATGAAAATGATGAAAGTCGGATTGATCGGAGTCGGCGGACGCGGCCACAACGGCTGGCAGATGCACAAGCCGGAAGAGGGATGGGAGATTGTCGCAGGGGCAGACCCGAAAGCTTCCGCCCGCGAAGAGTTTCAGGAAAAATTCCCGCAGGCAAAAGTGTTTGACAACTATGCCGATCTGCTGAAAATCAAGGAAATCGATGCCGTTATGATCGCTTCGCCGGACTACTGCCACGAAGAGCAGGCCGTGGCGGCGCTCAAGGCTGGAAAGGCGCTTTTTCTTGAGAAACCTATGGCGATTACAATCGAGGGTTGCGACCGTATTCTGCGCACTGCGTACGAGACGGGAAGCAAGTTGTTCGTCGGACACAACATGCGCTATTTTCCCACGATTCTCAAAATGAAAGAGATCATTGACTCGGGCATCATCGGCGATATCCAGTGCGGCTGGTGCCGTCATTTCATCAGCTACGGCGGCGACGCTTATTTCCGCGACTGGCATTCCGAGCAGAAGAACACCACCGGACTTCTTCTGCAGAAGGGCGCGCACGATATTGACGTTATGCACTGGCTCATGGGGGCGAAAACCAAGCGCGTTGTCGGCATGGGAATGCTCTCCGTTTACGACAAATGCGCCCGCCGTTCCGCCGATACCGAGGGGGACGCTTCCTGGCATGAGGATCATTATCCGCCGCTCGAACAGACCGGCTTCTCCCCGGTGATCAACGTCGAAGACCACAATATGGTCATGATGCAGCTCGACAACGGCGCGCAGGCGTGTTACATGCAGTGTCATTACGCTCCCGATGCGGAACGCAACTACACCTTCATCGGGACAAAGGGACGCGTCGAGAATATCGGCGACCATGCCAAGTGCGAAATTCATGTCTGGACAACCCGCGGACCGCGCGAGACTCCGGATATCATCTACAAGCTCAAACCCGTGGAAGGCGGACACGGCGGAGCCGATCCGTGCACGGTTCAGAGTTTCCTTGATTTCGTGCGTGACGGCAAGCGTCCGAACACCATCCCGACTGCAGCGCGCGATGCTGTCGCCGCCGGAGTTCTGGGGCACTATTCGATGCGTCACGGCAATGTTCCCCAGGAGGTTCCTCCGCTGGATCCGGAACTGATCCGCTACTTTGAAAACAATCAGCAGAAGTAATCTGCTGATTTAAAAAGAAGAACGGCTCCGGGATTGCAAAATTCCGGAGCCGTTCTGTTTGCCGGTATAAATTTTTCAGGCGAGGGATTCGCGGCAGAGAGCTTCCGCTTCCTCTATATTTTCGGGCGGGAGCCAGTGAATCGTGACGCCTTCGCGTTCCATTTTGCGGAACCAGGTATCCTGCCGTTTTGCAAACTGGCGTATTTTGATGAGCAGATGATCGCGCATATCCGGGAAGAGCATCTCTCCTTGCAGAAAGCGCGAAACTTCGCGGTATTCAAGTCCGAATGACTCCAGTTTTTCCCAGGGGACTCCCTGGTTGTGCAGATTCTGAATTTCTTCGATCATTCCGTGACGCAGCCGTTCGTCGAGCCGTTTTTCGATGCGTTTGTGGATTTCCGGACGGGGGCGCAGGGCTCCGAGAACCAGATATTCCGTATCGGGGAGGGGGCCTCCGTATATGGAGCGGGTTTGAGGTGCGCGTTCGATTTCAAGCCGCCGGGAGAGACGGTACGGGTTTTCCGCTTCGCCGTTTTCGAGTGTGTGGGTTGCGGAGAGCTCTGAGACGAGCGCTTCGGTATCGGCATCTTTGACGGAGTTGCGGAACGCGCGGTCGGCGGGACCTCCGGGGAGTTCATAGCCCTTGATGAGCGCATGAATGTAAAGTCCGGTACCTCCGCAGATGATGGGAACTTTGCCGAGCGACTCGAGTTCGAGAACCGCGGCTTTGGCGTCGCGCATGAAATCTGCGAGTGTGTAGGGTTCCGCTTCGGCGGGATCGATGATGTCAAGCAGACGCGTCATGACCGGTTCGCCGCCGGTGCGGTACTCTTCCAGATCCTTTCCGGAACCAATGTCGAGCCCGCGGTAGACCTGGCGGGAATCGGCGGAGATGATCGCGCCGCCGAGCCTGCGGGCGAGGGCGACGGCAAACGCTGTTTTCCCGCATGCTGTCGGACCGAGAATGACGATGACTTTTCTGCTCATTGAACACCTCCGTTGAGCCGCAGCGCAAGCAGACAGAGCATGGTCAGGCCGTTGTAGATTGCGTGCATGAGGATGGTTGCGGTTGTTTTGTTTGCCGCGCGGATGTATTCCTGCTGAAAGAGAAACGCCAGCAGAAACAGCGGCGGAATCTGCCAGGGGGAAAAATGAATCAGGGCAAACAGGAGCGATGTGATTGCCGCCGCGTGCTGAAGCGGCATTGATGTATGCAGTTTCTCAAAAATCGTTCTGCGGAACGCCAGCTCCTCCGTTACGGGCGCGATGAAGACGGAAGAGAAAAAGATTACGCAGAAGGTCGGGATATCCGCGGAGAGCGCGAGTTTGATCAGGGCCTGATCCGGATCTTCCGCACCGCAGAGTTTTGCGAGCTGCGTCATGATGCTTGCGGTGATCATGACCACAACGAACAGAAGCGGCGAGAGTTTGAAGATGCGTTTGAGTTCATCCTTAGTCAGCTTGCCGAGTCCGAGATCCAGTCTTACATCGCGGAACGGACGCGGCGGAAAGAGGGCGGGAAGCACAACTGCGAGCAGTAAGCCGAGATGCAGCGGCAGCATGGCAAACAGGACGTGTACGGCTGTCGGCCAATCCTGCGGAACGAAGCTCGTGAGCCCGAAAAAGCGCGGCAGGAGAGCCGCGGCGATGATGAGCACGGTCGAGAGCAGAAGCTGTCCGCCGGAAAGGCGGCGCGGTGTATAAATGTCGTGTTCCAAATTCAGATTCCTCGTTTACGGAAATATAGCATGTTTCCTGTGAAATGAAAGCGGAGGGCGGAAAAAAGTCGAATTTCGCAGTTTTCAGGTTGATTTTTCGGCAAATACGGGTACGTTATCTCTTCAAGAGAATGAGGATTTGCAATGCCCGTAAAGAAAATTAAACCGAAACCGCAGAAATCTCCGCTCGAAACGGCGGTGCTGCTGCTGACAAAACAGCCGATGTCGCGGCTCGCGCTCAAAAAGAAGCTCTGCGATAAAGGATATTCCGCAAAAGAGGCGGAAGAGACCGTTTCCGAATGCGAACGGTACGGATATATCAACGATAAACTTATCGCCGAAGCCAAAGTCGCCATGATGCGCGACCGCGGCGACGGTTCCCGCAAAATCAAGCTTTCCCTCCGGCTCAAAGGTTTCGGGAAAGAGGTGATTGAAGAGGCGTTCCAGTCGGACAGCAAAAATTCCGAGCGAGATGAGCTCTCTGTGGCGATGGAATTTCTGCATCGCCGGAAACCGACTTTCGATCGGGAGCCCGACCCGGTCAAACGCAAGACCCGCGCGCTGCGTTCGCTCGCTTCGAAGGGGTTCGCATCCGGCGTTTCCTATGAGGCGATTGCGCGCACGTTCGGCGCACATGAACCGGATTTTCCCGATGAGGTGGAGCCGTGAAAAAACTGTTTCTTCTCCTGCTCGCCGCGCTCTTCCTTACCGCCTGTTCGGAACGGAACGAGCCGGAGAACAAGGTTGTTCTGCATACCTGCATCAACAAGATTCTGGCAACGCTGGATCCTGCACTTGCGGCGGATACGGTCTGCCAGTACATGGTGGCGTCCTTTTACGATACGCCGCTGCAGTATTCGTATCTGAAACGTCCCTATGGGTTGGAACCGTCCATGCTGAAAAGAATGCCGGAAGTTTCGCCGGATTCCACCCGCTTCCTTTGCGAACTGCGCGACGACCTCTATTTTCAGCCCGGGGACTGTTTCCCGAAAGAGAAATCCAGCCGGAAAATTACGTCGCGCGACGTCGTTTTTTCAATTTTGCGCCTGGCGGATGCGCACTTGAAATCAAGCGGATACTGGCTGATTCGCGGGAAAGTCAAAGGAATAGAAGCGTTCCGCAAACGCACAGCGACCGCCGCTTCCGGAGATTTTTCGCCTTACGATTCCGGCTGTGAAGGACTTCGCATAGTCGATGATTCGCGGTTTGAAATCATCCTGAATTCCCCCGATCCGCGTTTCATTTATACATTGGCAATGCCCTATTTTTCTGTTGTTTCGCGTCGTGCGGTAGAATACTGGGGGGATCGTTTCGCCGATCATCCGGTCGGCTCGGGACCATTTATTCTGATCCGCTGGCAGAAAGATTATCAGATCCGTATGCGGCGCAATCCGGAATACCGCCGGGAATTTTTCGCGGGAGCCGCGGACGAGGCGGAGCGGAACCGGCCGCTGCCGCTTGCGGACGAAATTGTCTGCAGTTTCGTGAAACAGCCGCTCGCCGGATGGCTGATGTTCCTTCAGGGGAACCTTGATTATTATGTGCTGGACGGTGAAAATTTTGCGGCGGTCGTGAATGAAAACCTTCAGCTGGCGCCGTCGCTGACCCGCCGCGGGATTGTGCTTGAACGCACGCCGGAATTCCAGACCAATTACATCGGCTTCAACTTCACGGATCCCGTTCTGGGCAGAAATCCTGAGCTGAGACGCGCGGTTTCTCTTGCATTCAACCGTCAGAAATGGCTGGAATATTTCAGCGGACGCATTGAGCTTGCCAACGGTCCGGTTCCGCCCGGCGCGGACGGATTTCTCGGGACGCCCGGCAAATACAGCGTTTATGATCTTGAGCGTGCAAAAGCGCATCTTGCGAAGGCCGGATACAAGAACGGCATTGATCCTGCGACCGGAAAGCCGCTTGTTCTGATGTTCGATCAGGCGGGGAGCGATACCGCGTACCGGCAGATGGCGGAACTCTTTGCGCTGGATCTGCAGGCGCTCGGAATCGTCCTCAAGCCGGAGTTCAACAACCGCGCCCGCTTTCTGCAGAAGCTCGCGCAGGGGCAGATGCAGCTGTTCCGTCTTTCCTGGACGGGAGATTATCCGGATGCGGAAAACTTTCTGCAGCTGTTCTACGGTCCGAACTCTGGCGCCAGCAACCGTGTCTGTTACTCTTCGGAAGCGTTTGACCGCGAGTTCGAAGCGGTGCGCGCCATGCCGGATTCGCCGGAACGCAAACGTGCATATGAGGCGCTCGCACGCCGCCTCACGGATGAATGTCCGTGGATATTCGAGAGTCATCCGGTTGCGTTTCTGCTGAAGCATGTGTGGATGCGGAACTACAGACCGCATGATTTTGCATTCAACCGCTGGAAATATTTTTCGGTTGACCCGGCAAAACGGAAAAGCATGAAATCGGAATTTAAACCTTTAAGCATGAAAGAGCTGAGAAAGTGAGGCGCACTATGGTGAAGGAAAAACTGGAACTGATCCGCAGGCACATCCGCGACTCCCGCATGACGCCGGAACGCAAGAAGGAAGTCGGGAAGCTGCTCGACGATCTGGAGACGGAGCTTGCCGCCCTTCCTGCACAGACGGAAAACGACATCCGGTCACTGGTCGACATTACCGAACGCGCGACGCACGGGGTCGTCGCCCCGGGCGATCCCGTTCCGCTCCAGTCGCTGCGGGAAACGGTCCGTATTTTCGAGACCGCTTACCCGAATGCGGCTCGGCTGATCAACCGTTTCTTTGCAATGCTCTCCGGGACGGGGATCTGATCAGGATTCGAGAATCGTAAGCAGTTTGCGGATTTCAGAAATGAACATGGATTTCTGTTCCGCGCGGGACTGATCGGCAAAAAAGTTGCGGATGTCCTCTTCACTGATGTTCTGCATCTGCGAACAGATTTTGTTCAGCGAATTGCCGAATACGCGTTCGTTGAATTCCGTCGGATCCTTCTCCGGCGGGAGGACGTCGGGGTAAAGCTCCGCAATTGTCGCCTGAATCGCCTTTGCAGTCGGGCGGACGTCCTCTTCCTTGATTTTCGCGAGAACCTGCTTGACCTGCTCCACTTTTTCCTCGCTGACCTCTTTCTTGAGAATGGGCTGAAGCGCTTTGCATTGCGCTTCGGAGGTCGGGAGCGCAAAGGAGTCGTCCTGAACCGCTTCGAGACGTTTGATCATCTCCGCCGTGTTGATGACATAATTGCAGTAGGCGAGGTTGTAGTTGAATTTCGCCTTGACGTATTCCGCGAAGCTCTTGAAATCTTCGAATTTGTAGAGTCGTTTCATGCGGATTTCCGCGAGCGCGTTTCCGACGGCGAGGAACTGCCGGAAGCCCTGTCTGATCCGGGATTCGAGTTCGTGCAGATGTTCGAGATCTTTTGCATTGTCCAATACTTCGTTCATGTATTCAGCCTTTCCGTTTGTTCTTTTGCTGTAATATACCGTGTTTTCCGGAAAAGTCACGCGCCGGAACAGAAAATGGCTAATGATATAATATTGTAAGAAAATTTGTTTATTGCTTAGTATTAAGATAAATCTCTTATTAATTTATGTAAATGTTGAGTTGAAATGTTTGCTTTGTGTGATATAGTAACATCAAATGGGAGTTGGGTTGACTCTCATAAAAAACAGTAAAGGAGAAAAAGTATGAAACTCAAAATGTTGGTTTCTGCGGTTCTTGGAATCGCGGCACTCGCAGTCATGACCGGATGTACCTCTGTGAACACCAGCGATGCTGGCAGCATGAACGTCTATCCGCAGACTGTCGGACCGGTGGATGCGTATCGTCCGCTGTACAAAGTCGATGAGAAAGTGAAAGTCAATGGATCTGCAAAAGTGAATGTTCTGTTCGGTATTTTCGCCTGGGGTGACACCTCCACGTTTGCCGACAATGCGTCCATCTTCGACCAGCATTCACCGTTTGCGTTTCTCGTTTCCTGGATTCCGAACGCCCAGAACATCGCCGCAAAAGCAGCGTTCTACAACGCCTGCAAGAAAGCTCAGTGTGACGCAGTTGTCGCATCCCGCTATGAAATCAAGACCGATGATTACTGGCTCTTCAAGAAACTCGACGTCAAGGTCAGCGGTTTCCCCGCGACGATGACCGGTGTGGAGACTGTGAAGCCGATGCCGTATTACATCGACGGCAAAGGGCAGGTCGTTGTCATGGAGAAGTTTGTCATTCCGTATCAGCTGTTCAACGCATATTCTCCGGCAAGACCGAAGAAAACGTTCCTGTTCTTCTGAGATTCGGAAACATTTTGATCCTGAGGGGCGCAAACGTTTGCGCCCCTTTCTTTAAAAATTTTATCGGAGATACATATTTATGAAAACAGTCCTTCTGCTCCTGCTTTGTCTTGCGGCTTTTACTTCGTTTGGCGGCGAGCATCCCATAGAAAAATTTGCCGGCGAATGGGAGGTGTTTGTCGCGATTCAGGGGAATAAGAATTTCCGTCCGGATTATACTTATTCATTCGGAGCTGACGGAGTCTGGCGCAGAATCCAGGCAGATGGAAAAGCGGAGGTTCAGGGGAAAATCGTTTCCACGGACAGCGGAGTTTTCCTTGTCGCATCAAATGCCAAGGCGGAGGCGGGGAAGGATAAGACGGTTGAAGGCATTCCCGTCGCCGTTGTTTCGGATTCTGTGCTGGAGCTGAACAACGGACTTCAGCCGGATATGGTGATGCGGTTTGAAAAGGGAAGTTCTCATTTGAAAAAGGAAAATGTTGTCGGGAAATGGAATCTGTTTCAGAAAGATCCGGAGCATAAAAATATCCGCAAGGCTCCGTTTACCGTTGAATTCCTTGAAAACGGAAGTTATGCAATTTCAAACGATCCGGAGAACTCCGGAACCTGGCGGATCGAGGGAGCTGTGCTGATTCTGAAAAATACAAACCGTCAGGAAGGTGCGCTCTGGTATCAACCGCGTTTCTTTATGGATGGTGGACGTCTGGTTCTGAATCGAATGGACGTCTATGTGTATGCGGAGCGCGTGCCGTAAAAAATTTTCTCTTTTGGACTTGAAAATCGGAGAATCGCGGTTAGGTTATTCATATCCCCCCGGAAACCATTAACCAAAGGAGTGCAAAATGGCGGAAGTCAGGCATTTTACGGAAGAAGATTTTGAAGCGCAGACTTCAAAAGGAGTTGTTCTCGTCGATTTCTGGGCGGAGTGGTGCGGACCCTGCAAGATGCTCGGTCCGGTTCTCGAACAGGTCGCAAACGAAGTGGACGGCAAGGCCGTTGTCGGCAAAGTCAATGTGGATGAAGCGCCTGGGCTGGCGAAGAATTTCATGGTTCGCACGGTTCCGACTCTCTTCATTTTCAAGGACGGCAAGCCGGTCAAATCGTTTGTCGGCGTGCAGGACAAAGCCAAACTTGTCAAGGAAATCGAAAGCGTATGAACCCGGAGATCTCCGCTGAAGCGGCGGAAATTCTGCGTGGCAGAACCGTTTTCTGCGGATTCAGCGGAGGCTCGGACAGCTTGTATCTTCTTCTGGCGCTGAATGAATGTTCAGCGCCTTTTCATTTTGAACTTCGCGCGGTGCATTTCAACCACGGTTTGCGCGGGGCGGAAAGCGATGCCGACGAGACGTGGTGCCGCGAAAAATGCGTGAAACTGGCGATTCCGTTTTTCTCTGTTCCTCTGGATGTCAGAGGATGCCGCGAGGCGGGCGAGGGGGACGAAGCGGCGGCACGGCGGCTGCGTCTGGATGCATGGAAAAAGCTTTGCCGCGAAACGCCCGGGGCGGTTGTCGCACTCGGACATCAGGCGGATGACCGGACGGAAAATCTGCTCCTGCGTTTGTTCCGCGGATCGAATGCAACGGGGCTGACGTCTATGCGGCTTCACTCCGTTGTCGACGGCGTGGAGTTTGTGCGTCCTCTGCGGCATCTTTCCCGCTCCGATATGGAGGTGGAACTGCGCCGTCGCGGGGAGGTCTGGCGGACCGATTCCACGAACCGGACCGATTGTTACGGACGCAACTTTCTGCGTCTGAATCTGATTCCGATGCTTGCGAAGCGTTTCCCGTTTGCTCCGGGCGGTCTGCGGCGTTCGCTGGAAGTTCTGGAGCAGGACGCCGACTATCTGGAGCGCGAAGCGCACAGAGTTTATACTGCTGGACTTTCCTCTCCGCACGACTGGGCGTCGCTTCATCCCGCGATCCGGTGCCGGGCTTTGCGCTATTTTCTGAATTCCGTTTTCCCCGGATTCGTCCCGGATTCGGCTTTGACGGAGCGCTTTTCCGCCGCAGCCGCATCTCCGCCGGAGAATGGCGAATGCATCCGGATTCCGCTGACCGGTTTTCCCGATTGCGCGATTTGCGTGGAGAGCGACCGGGTTTTTCTGCATCGTTTTACAGCACCTGCGGAGATTGTCTGGAATCTGAAAGAGAGTCCGGAGATCCGTTTCGGAGAATCCGTTCTGACTGCTGCTCAGGTTCCTGCAGCGGAAGTGAAACGGGCGGATGCGGAAACGGTCTTTTTCTCTGCGGATCTTCCGTCCGTTCTGCATGTCGGCTCCCGGCGTGACGGCGACCGCATGGTGCCGTTCGGGAAACATCATCCGGTTCTGCTGAAGAAACTTTATTCGGATAGCGGGATAAAATCCTACCGCCGTGACGCCGTTCCGGTGCTGCGGACTGCGGACGGTGCGGTTCTGTGGGCTGCGGGCGTCCGCCGCTCCGCGCTTTTTCCGGTCGCGCCGGATGCGGAGACGGTCTGGCGGATTCAGCAAACTTTGCGGAAAAGCGGACATCATACTTGAAAAATACGGAATTTATGGTACATTTCCAAGAAAAAATGGAGAAGAAAACGCCTTATGGTACGCGATGCGAAACAAATACCGATTGGTCCGCTCCTCGGTGACCGGATTCTCGTCCTGCATGGAAGTCTGACGAAAGAGGATGTCCTGAACACCCTTATCGACCGGCTTGCGCAAGTGGAAGGAATGGTTCCGCATGATGATCTTGCGTGGGGGATTTTCCACCGGGAGAGTCTGATGAGCACGGGAATCGGGAATGGAATCGCCGTGCCGCATGTGCGTCTTGAAAACATTGATTCGCCGAGCATGGCGCTTGCGGTCTGTCCCGACGGCGTTTCCGATTACCAGTCACCCGACAACCAGCCTGTTAAACTTGTTTTCATGGTTGTTGCGGGCGGACAGCAGCGGGCGACGCATCTGAAGATTCTTGCGTCGATCGGTTCGCTCTTCTATGACGGTCGTCTCAAAGCTGCGTTTCTTGCTTCTCCGGATCCGAAAAACTGTCAGGAAATTCTCGCCCGCGCGGAAGCGTGAGCCTGCATCTTCCCCCTTTTTATTTCTTTGCCGGTCCGGCAGAGTCGCGTATCACGAGTCCCGTCGGCAGCACTTCGCGCTGGAGGGGGATTTTGCCGTTCGACTGAAGATAGCGGTCGATGGATTCCGCCGCGCGCCGTCCGGCTTCACGGTTCAGATGTGAAACTGTGGTGAGGGCGGGACAGAGATAGCGGCTCATCGGATAATCGTCGAATCCCACCACCGAGAGATCGTCGGGAACGCGCAGTCCGAGATCGGCAGCCGCTTTGATAGCGATTTGCGCCACATCGTCATTGGTTGTCATGACCGCGGTTGCTTCCGGATGCTGTTTCAGGCTCTGCTTGAGCGATTCATAGTCCGCCTGCGCTTCGAAAACATGCGGAGTGAGTCCGGCGCCTTTCAGGGCGTCTTCATAGGCTTTGCGGCGCTGATTGTGATTCAGCGTGCGGAGTCCGGTTGTAAAATAGAGAATTTCGCGGTGCCCGAGCGAGAGGAGATATTCGGTTGCGATGCGCGAGCCGGAGTAGGAGTCGTTGTCGATATAGCCGACGTTCGTCATGTCGGTTGCCTCGTCCACCTGCATGACGGGGAGTCCGGAAGCCGCGAGTTCCGGAAGTTCTTCCTTGAAGTTTGCGGGGATCATCAGAATTACTCCGGAGCACTGCTGGTCGCGCAGAAGCTCAAGAAGTGTCTCATCTCCGGAACCGTCGTAAATGATCATGCAGGGGGTCAGTTCGTGTTCCTGCATGGACTGGAAGATTCCGTTCAGAACTTCGGAATGGTAATGGGAGAATGCGGGTGCGCTGTTCACGATTGCGACTCTCGGCTTGCGCTGGGCGGGATAATTGGTCCGGAAGTCGTATTCGTGCAGTTTTTTGAGCACGAGCCGTCGTTTTTCCTCGCTGACCCCCGTCCGGTTGTTGACGACTCTGGAAACCGTTGCCGGAGAAATGCCAAGTTCCGCCGCGATTGTCACAATGCTGAGTTTTTCCCTTTTTCTCGCCATATCGTTCTCCTGTCTGTTCTGTGCCGGGGCGTTTTAGTGTATTCGGTGCGAATATAGCAGAGGGACGGAGGAAAGTCAAATTTTTTTTGTGTAAAAAAACGAACCGGACCTTGCATTCTGCGATTTTTGATTTACAGTATCTGTTGATATGATATTTTTCGCAAATTAAAAGGAGCGATTTGAAATGATAAAAATCAGCCTGACAGGTCCGTGGACTCTCACCTACGAGGAGCCGTCCGACAATTCGATGCGAACAATTCCGGCGCAGGTTCCGGGAAACGTTCTGGGCGATCTGCATCGCGCGAATGCGATTCCGGATCCGTACTGGTCGAACAACTCGGACAAACTGCGTCCGTATGAGTTTATCGACTGGGAATACAGAACCGAGTTTGCCGCGCCGGAGCTTCAGCCGCGTGAGAAACTCCAGCTGGTCTTTGAAGGAGTCGATACGATTTCCGAAATTTTTCTGAACGGCAAAAAACTGGGCGGCACGGACAACATGGTGATTGCGTTCCGCTTCCCGCTTGACCCGTCGGAGTTGAAGCCGGAAGGAAACGAACTTGTCGTGAAGATCCGCAGCTCGGTCAATTTCGCGCGTCAGTGTCCCGTTCCGCCGTACTGCAAAGCGCAGAAGTTCAACTATGAAGGACTCTTTCTGCGCCGTCCGATGCACTCCTACGGCTGGGACATCGCGCCGCGTCTGGTCGGCGCGGGGCTCTGGCGTCCGGTTTATCTTGAAGTCCTGAAACCGGAACGCTGGACCGATCTTTATTTTGCAACCCCGATTGCGTCGAAGAAGAAAACGCAGCTCAGCCTCAGTTGGAGCTTTACTTCCGACAGCAAATCGCTGGTCGGCTATGAAGCGAAAATGACGCTGACCTGCCGCGACCAGAAAATCGAAAAGACGTTTCCGCTCTACTTTACATCGGGCTGGGAGTGGACGGATTTCGAAAACGCCTATCTCTGGTACCCGCGTGGCGCCGGCGAACAGAATCTCTATACCGTTCAGCTTGACCTCATCCACAACGGCGAAGTTGTTGACACCCGCATCGAGAAGGTCGGTCTGCGAACACTTGTGCTGGATCGCACCGAGATGCTTGACGGCGAAATGAAGGGGAAATTCGAGTTCATCGTCAATGGGCGTCGTATCTTCATCAAGGGTTCGAACTGGGTTCCCTCAAACGCCATTCACGGCGAAGCGCCGGAACGCGTGAAGAAGGATCTCGACCTGTTCGCCGATCTCGGCTGCAACATGGTCCGCTGCTGGGGCGGAAGCGTTTATGAAGATGAAGACTTTTTCCAGTATTGCGACGAACTCGGTCTGCTGGTATGGCAGGATTTCATGTTCGCATGTGAAACCGCTCCTCAGACGGAAGAGTTTCTTGATGCGGTCCGCCGGGAAGCGGAAGAGGTCGTCAAGACTCGCCGCAACCATCCGTCGCTCGCGATCTGGTGCGGCGACAATGAGTGCGACGAGCTGTTCTTCTACGGCGGGCTTCTGAGCGCAAACCAGCTGCCTTCCGCAAACCGCATCTCCCGCGAGATTCTGCCGCGCGTCGTAACGATGTTCGACCCAGCCCGACCGTATTTGCCGAGCTCGCCGTATCTTTGCGATGAGATCAAGCGTCTGAATGCGCGCTACCGTTCTCCCGAACAGCATCTCTGGGGACCGCGCGACAACTGGAAGGGACACTTCTACAAGAACAACACAGCTGTTTTTGCAAGTGAAATCGGCTATCACGGCATGACGAACGTCGAAAGCATCCGCAAATTCATTCCGGAAGCGGAGCTCAACGACCGGCACGGCGTTTCATGGACCTGCCATGCCGCGCAGCAGTTCGGCACGCCCTGCTACCGCAACGGTCTGATGGAGAACCAGGCGAAGGGTTTCTGGGGCTATATCGCGGAGGATCTGACCGAATTCATGAAATGCTCGCAGATTGTCCAGGCTGAAGCCATGAAGTATCTGATCGAACTTTTCCGTGCGAAGAAATGGTCGAAAACCGGACTCATCTGGTGGAACGTCATCGACTGCTGGCCGCAGTTCTCCGATGCCGTGGTCGATTACTACTACGTCCGCAAGCTCGCGTACTATTACATCAAGAATGCGCAGAAACCTGTGAGTCTGATCGTGAGCGATCCCGAAGCGTGGGGCTGTCGCCTTACCGCCGTCAACGACACCGCCGCGCCCGCCGCCGGACACTACAAGGTAACGGATATCGAGACGGGTGAAGTCTTTGCGGAAGGCGAATACGAAGCCTCAGCAGATTCCGCCGCGGAAATTGATTACTTCAAGGTCTGCCAGGCGGACAAGCGGATGCTGCTGATCGAGTGGGAGAACAACGGCGAAGTTTCGTACAATCACTATCTGCTCGGCTCTGCTCCGTTCGACCTTGACCGTTACCTTGGCTGGCTCAGAAAACTCGATGAAAAGATTTACTCTGCAATTGGGAGACACGAATGGTGAAGAAGCGTTTCGCCGCCGGCTTTGACGTCGGCGGCACAAAATGCGCGGTCATCCTCGGCGAACTGACGGGGGAGGGCGGGATTGAAATCCTTGCCAAGAAACGGTTTGCAACCGCGGACTTCCGCGCTCCGGAAGCCTGCCTTGCGGAAATGTGCCGTCTGCTGGAAATGATTCTGGAGGAAACCGGAACGGCAAAGTGCGATATCATCGGTATCGGCATCAGCTGCGGCGGTCCGCTGGATTCCAGACGCGGCGTGGTGCAGTCACCCCCGAACCTTCCCGGCTGGGATGACGTTCCCGCCGTTGCAATTGTGGAACGCGCAACCGGATTGCGGGCAAAACTGGAGAACGACGCCAACGCCTGTGCGCTTGCGGAGTGGCGTTTCGGCGCCGGACGCGGCACATCGGATATGGTGTTCCTGACGTTCGGGACTGGGCTTGGTGCGGGAATCATTGCGAACGGACGTCTTCTTTGCGGACATTCCGGAATGGGCGGCGAGTGCGGACACATCCGCATCGCTTCCTCAGGACCGGTCGGCTACGGCAAAGCCGGTTCTTTCGAGGGCTTCTGTTCCGGCGGCGGAATCGCGCAGCTCGGACGTTTCCGTGCAGAGGCCGCGCTGAAAGCGGGACATCCGCTCGCGTGGTGCCCGACGGAAGCGGATCTCCCGTCCGTTTCCGCCAAGACGATCGGGGATGCCGCCGACTTTGGCGACGCAGACGCTGTTGCTGTTTACGAGGAGAGCGGGCGCCGTCTGGGGGAAGGTCTGTCGATTCTGATCGACATTTTAAACCCGGAATGCATTGTCATTGGCAGCATCTTTGCGCGTTCGGAGCACCTGCTTCGTCCCGCAATGGAGCGCGTGATTGCCGCGGAAGCTCTTCCGCAGTCCGCCTCCGTCTGCCGCGTTGTCCCCGCTCAGCTCGGAGAAGCGATTGGAGACATCGCCAGCCTCGCGATAGCGGCGGAAATGTAACGGAAAATCAAATTGTTTTTGTCTGCGGACGGTTGAAATATACCGTCCGCTTTTTTGTACCTGCTGTCTGGAAACGAAAAAGCCCCGGAGGTCCGGGGCGTGGTGAATCCTGTGACGGAACCGGTTACTTGATTTCAAGCATCCAGTTGTGCGTGTCGGGATAATCTCCGTGCTGAATGGCGGTCATGCGGTCGTAGAGCTTGCGGAGCGTGGGACCGCAGGTTTCGCCGAATGTGTAGGTGTGGTCTTTGGTGACGATCTTGGAGATCGGAGTGATGACCACTGCGGTTCCGCATGCGGCGACTTCCGCAAAGTCGGCGAGTTCCGCCTTGTGAATCGGACGGAGTTCAACCGGAATGTCCATATCCTTCGCGATGTCCTGAAGAGACATGTTTGTGATGCTGTGGAGAATCGAACGGGAAACCGGGGTGACGTAGTGTCCTTCTTTCGAAATTGCAAAGAAGTTGCTGGTTCCGAACTCGTCGATGAACTCGTGATCCTTCGGATCAAAGAAGAGAGTGATCGGGTAGCCCTGGGTCTTGGCAATCTTGCTCGGTTTGAGGCTGGCGGCATAGTTGCCGGCGAACTTGACGTGTCCGGTTCCGTGCGGTGCGGCGCGGTCGTAGTCATCAAGAACGAGCGCTTCGACGGGCTGGATGCCGCCCTTGTAGTATGCGCCGACGGGGGTGACGAGAATCAGAAAATCGTACATCTTGCTCGGGGAGACGCCGACCTGGGCGCCTGTTCCGATGAGGAGCGGGCGGATGTAGAGAGCTCCGCCGGTTCCGTAGGGCGGCACGTATTCGATGTTGTCCTTGACGACCATCTGGATCATCTGAATGTAGAGTTCTTCCGGAATGGCCGGGGCAAGCATGTAGTCGGCGGCGAGGTTCATGCGTTTGACGTTTTCCCAGGGACGCAGGCAACGGACTTTTCCGTCTTTCTGGCGGAACGCTTTGAGTCCTTCGAAGGCGGCCTGTCCGTAGTGGAGACAGGTTGCGGCGATGGACATGGTGATGGTCGGTTCCTTGATGAGAACCGGCTCGGACCACTTGCCGTCCTGCCAGGTTGTGCGGACATAGGAGTTGGTCGGCATGTAACCGAATCCCAGAGAGGACCAGTTGATGTCTTTTGGATCCATTTTAGGGAGTGTCTCTGACATGATGTTTCATCCTTCCATAAAAAGTATTGCTGGTTTTGTCATTAAGGTAATTTATACTGCAAGAGGCATTTTAACAATAGCGGAAGGCAATTTTTTTTCAAAAAAAATGAAAAAAAACGGCTTTTCTTTCGGAAAGCGGGGTTTTGCAGTTGAAAATTTTAAAAAACTCGCTAAATTGTCAGGGTAACAGAAAACACCAAAAAAACTTAACAGGAGATGACGGCTATGGCTTTCTCAAAAATGTTAATCGGCGGCGCTGCCGCACTGGCTCTCGTTCTCGGCACAACTGGTTGCTCCATGTTTGACGATGATGACGCCAGTCTGGAAATGTTCAAGGTAAAAGGCGACGACGGCGCGGCACGGGTCGGCGGATCCGGCGCGGGCGGTTACGACGCAAATGCCGGCGACGCCAATATCAACAGCATGGGCGGCATCAACGGCGGAGCCGGAGCCAATGCCGGAGCCGGTGAATGGAACAATGCCGCGCCCGGACCCTACGATGACTTCGGCCGTCCGATTCCCGGCGTCACTCTCCCGACCGTCTACTTCAGCTTCGACAGTTCCCGCATCGGCAGCTCCGAGGCTCCGAAACTTGATGAAATCGCCTCCTATCTTTCCAGCACACCGGGAACGGGCGTTGTGATCGAAGGCAACTGCGACAACCGCGGAAGCGATGAGTACAACCGTGCGCTCGGCGAACGCAGAGCTCTTGCGGCAAAGGAATATCTCGTTCAGCGCGGAATCGCGGAATCCCGTATCCGCACCATCAGCTATGGTGAGGAGCGTCCCGCTGTTCAGGGTGACGACGAGGCTTCCCGCGCCAAGAACCGCCGCGACGAGTTTGTTGCGCTGACCCTCAACAAGTAACCGGAAAAATGGATTTTCGCGCCGGAATTTATTTTCCGGCGCATCTCCGTTTTCAGGAACCGGATATGGCGGACGCACAGGAAATCGTACAGGCTTTGCAGCTTCAGGAACACCGCGAAGGCGGTTCATTCCGTGAAGTTTACCGTTCTATTGTCAAAACCCAGGCGACCAAACAGCGGCGCGCGGCGACCAGCATCTTCTACATGCTGCGCGGAAAGCAGGTCTCCCGCTGGCATCTTGTCAAATCCGATGAGATCTGGATGTATCACGCGGGTTCTTCCGCAATCCAGCTTCTGCTCCTTCCCGACGGAACCTTTGAAGAACGCGTGATCGGTTCCGATGTCCTCGGCGGCGAATTTCCACAGAGCATCATTCCCGCATGGACCTGGCAGGCAACTGTGCTTTCCGACCAGTCGGAGGAGAGCTGGGGGCTTTTCGGAGCCGTTGTCTGCCCCGGATTCGAGTTCGAAGATTATATGGAAGGCGATACGGAATCGCTGATTCAGAAATATCCCGAAGCGGCGGAACGCATCCGCGAGCTTGGTCTTTAATCAATGAAACAGAGAGAGTTATGAAAAAATCGGATTATATCGGAATTGCATTTCCCGTGCTGTTCGCACTTCTCGTGATTTTCTTCCCGTTCAACACTGCCGTTACGACCGGACTGTTCGACGGCGGCGAGCTGCTGAAAACGCAGACGGTCTGGACCGGATTCACGACAAAAGGGCTTGACCAGTTCGGCAATGTCACAAAATATCATCCTTATATAATGGGATTCCTCAAGTTTGCGCTGCTTGCCATGTTCGGCGAAATGCTGAAAGCTCGCATAAAAAACGGATCTTGGAAAGTGGACCTTTTTCCCGTCCGCGTAATTGTCTGGGGCTTTTTCGGACTCATCATGACGGTCGCTTTCGCACTGTTTGCGAACGGCGTTCAGGCTATGATGGGAACTCCGCTCTGGTTCGGCGAACCGCTGATGCTTTCGAACAGTTTCGGGAACCGGTTTATTTTTGCAATTTCGACATCCTTCTGGATGAATATGATTTTTGCATACCCGATGATGCTTGGACACGAATGGTTCAATGCCGTTCTTGCAAAACGCGGATTTGTCGGAGGCGGCGAGTTTCTTTCCGGCCTCAATGCCCACGCCTGGGGATCGTTTATTCCGAAGACGATTCTTTATTTCTGGATTCCGGCGCACACGGTGACATTTCTTCTTCCTGCGGAGTTCCGCGTGCTGATGGGAGCGCTGCTGAGCGTGGCGCTCGGATTCTTCCTTACGATACGTGCAGTCAAACATTCAAAATAAGGTGAAATTATGGAAACAGAATTCTGGGAGCGCGACATAGAGCTGATCAGCCGCGCAGATCTGAAAGCCATGCAACTGGCGAATCTGAAAAAAACACTGAAACTGGCAGCCAAATCTCCTTATTATTCCAAGATTCTTACCGAACCTGTGATTGAATCGGTCAAGACTCTGGACGACATCCGCCGTCTGCCGCTTGTCGACAAGCAAACCCTGCGCGAGAATTTCCCCTACGGTTTTGTCGCGAAGCCGATGAAAGATATTGTCCGCCTGCATTCCTCTTCCGGAACGACCGGCACGCCGACCGTTGTTTTCCATACTCAGCATGACCTCGATCTCTGGACGAACATGACCGCCCGTTCCGCATTCATGGCGGGCGCACGCAATACGGACGTTTTCCAGAATATCATGGGCTACGGTCTCTTCACCGGCGGACTCGGCTTTCACTACGGCATGGAGCGTCTCGGCGCACTCGTCATTCCGAGCGCTGCGGGCAACTCCAAACGCCAGATCTGGTTCATGAAGACCTTCGGGACAACGGTTTGCCATATTCTTCCCAGCTACTCCATGCGTCTGCTGAGTTTCTTTCCCGAATGCGGGCTTGATCCGAAGAAAGACCTCAAGCTCCGAATCTTCTTCATCGGCGCGGAACCGCATTCGGATGCGCTCCGCAGACAGATCGACGATGCGTTCGGCGTGCAGGCGTTCAATTCCTACGGTCTTTCCGAAATGTGCGGACCCGGTCTCGCTTTTGAATGCCGCGAACGCAACAATGGAATGCACCTCTGGGAGGATCAGTACCTCATGGAGATTATCGATCCCGTCACCGGCGAAGTGCTTCCGGACGGCGAGGAGGGCGAACTTGTCCTCACATCTCTCCAGCGCGAAGCCATGCCGCTGATCCGCTATCGCACGCACGACCTCACGCGCATCATTCCCGAACCGTGCCCGTGCGGAAGAACGCACCGCCGCATTGCGCGCTTCAAGGGGCGCACGGACGACATGCTCATCATCAACGGAGTCAACATTTTCCCGCAGCAGATTGAGAAGGCGATTATGACCGTCTCGGAAATCGGCGCGAACTACATGGTTGAAGTGACGAAGGATGATCTTCTCGACCGCATTCACGTGAAAGTGGAGATCAACCCCGCCTGCTTCTCCGGTTCTCTGGAAGGGGCGGACGGCATCCGCCGCAAGGTTGCGGATGCGGTCAAGAGTGAACTCGGCGTCAATCCGCGTGTGGAGCTTCTCGCTCCGAATACGCTGCCGGAACAGGAAGGCAAGGCAAAACGCGTCTTCGACCTCCGCGAAAAGGACTATGCAAAGTAATCGCAATTGAAATAAGAAGGATTCAGAATGGAAAACAGAGATTACGATTTTTCCGCCATTGAAAAGAAATGGCAGAAATTCTGGGACGATCACAAGACGTTCAAGGCAACGGAGATTCCCGGAAAAGAAAAACTCTATGTGCTGGACATGTTCCCCTATCCGAGCGGCGCTGGACTCCACGTCGGTCACCCGGAAGGCTACACCGCGACCGATATCTTCTGCCGCTACAAGCGGATGCGCGGTTTCAACGTTCTCCACCCGATGGGCTGGGACGCTTTCGGTCTGCCTGCGGAACAGTACGCGGTCGAAACGGGAACGCATCCTTCCATCACCACAAAGAAAAACGTTGAAACGTTCAAACGTCAGATTAAATCCCTCGGTTTCAGCTACGACTGGGATCGCGAAATCAATACGACGGACGAGAAATACTACCGCTGGACACAGTGGATTTTCCTCCAGCTCTACAAAAAAGGTCTCGCTTACGTCGATGAAGTCCCGGTGAACTGGTGTCCCGCTCTCGGAACCGTCCTTGCGAACGAGGAAGTGATTGACGGACGCAGCGAGCGCGGCAACCACCCGGTCATCCGCAAGCCGATGAAGCAGTGGATGCTCCGCATCACCAAGTATGCGGAACAGCTGCTTGCCGACCTTGACAAACTTGACTGGCCGGAAGGCATCAAGGAGATGCAGCGCAACTGGATCGGCAAATCCGAAGGCGCGGAAGTCACATTCAAAATTGACGGAACCGACAAGACGGTCACGGTCTTCACGACCCGTCCCGACACTCTGTTCGGCGCGACCTACCTGGTTCTCTCTCCGGAACACGATCTGGTCAACTCCATTACCACGCCGGAACAGAGCGAAGCGGTCAAGGAATATCAGCGCAAGGCCGCGCTCAAGAGCGATCTGGAACGCACCGACCTCAACAAGGACAAGACCGGAGCTTTCACCGGCGCGTATGCAATCAATCCGGTGAACGGCGACAAGCTGCCGATCTGGATTTCCGACTACGTCCTTTCCACCTACGGAACCGGCGCGATCATGGCGGTTCCCGCGCATGACACACGCGACTTTGATTTTGCCGTCAAGTTCAATCTTCCGATCAAGTGCATCATCGAGCCGACCGCCGCGGACGCCGCTGCGGCGAAGCTGGATCTGAACGACATTCTCGCGGGTAAAGTATGCTGGACCGGCGACGGCGTCAGCTTCAACTCCGCGAATGATCAGGGACTCGTTCTCAACGGAATGCTCGTCAAGGAGGCGAAAGCCGCCACAATCGACTGGCTTTCCAAGCGCGGCGCGGGCAAGCTCACGGTCAATTACAAACTCCGCGACTGGCTCTTCAGCCGTCAGCGCTACTGGGGTGAGCCGTTCCCGGTCATTCATATGGAAGACGGTTCAATCCGCCTTGTCGACGAGAAAGATCTGCCTGTCACCCTGCCGCCGCTGAAGGACTTCAAGCCGTCCGGAACTGGCGAATCTCCGCTTGCCAATGCGGAGGAGTGGCTTGAATACACCGATCCGGTGACGGGAATGAAAGGTCGCCGCGAGACCAACACCATGCCGCAGTGGGCTGGTTCCTGCTGGTACTATCTGCGCTACATCGACCCGGATAACGACAAATGTTTTGTCGATCCCGCAAAGGAAAAATACTGGATGCCTGTCGACCTCTACGTCGGCGGCGCGGAACATGCGGTTCTGCATCTGCTTTATGCCCGTTTCTGGCACAAAGTCCTGTTTGACCTCGGTTTTGTCAGCACGCCGGAACCGTTCCACAAACTGATCAACCAGGGCATGATCCTCGGCATTTCCTACAAGGATTCGCGCGGCGCGCTCGTCCCGATGGACAAAGTGCTGAAGACGGAAAACGGTCCGGTTCACAAGGATACGGGCGAGAAGCTTACCGAGTTCCCCGCGAAGATGTCCAAATCTCTGAAAAACGTGGTCAATCCCGACGACGTCGTGCGCGATTACGGTGCGGACTCCATGCGTCTTTACGAGATGTTCATGGGACCGCTTCAGGCGGTGAAGCCGTGGAGCACAAAGGGTGTGGAAGGCGTCTTCCGCTTCCTCAAACGTTCCTGGCGCATGATCGCCCAGACCCCGATTGTCGATGTCCCGCTGACTCCGGCGCAGGAGAAACTGCTCCATGCGACTGTGAAGAAAGTTACGGACGACACGGAGACGCTGAACTTCAACACGGCAATCAGTCAGATGATGATTTTCCTGAACGAGTTTTCCAAGCTCGACAAGATGCCGCGTGAAGCCGCCGAAACCTACGCGAAACTGCTCTGCCCGTATGCTCCGCATATCGCGGAAGAGATGTGGGAAATTCTCGGACACGAAGCTCCGCTTTCGCTCGCGCCGTGGCCGTCCTGCGATGAATCGAAGCTGGTCGAAAACGAGATTGAGATCATGGTTCAGATTCAGGGCAAACCGCGTGTCCGCATGATGATGCCTGCCGATGCGAATCAGGATCAGATGCGCGAACTCGCGCTCGGAAACGAGCAGGTGAAAACCGCGATCGCCGGAAAGACCATTGTCAAGGTTGTCTGCGTGCCGAAACGCATCGTCAACATCGTTGTCAAGTAACAACACTGCAACACTGAATCCGCCGGAGGAATCTCTTTTTCCGGCGGATTTTTTTGAAGGATTTCCGCATGAAACAGTCCGCATTTACCCCGAATCCGTTCTATGAAGCCGCGCTTGCAATCGCGAGACGGAAACTTTCGCGCGATGCGAATCCGCAGCTTCTCCGGTCGCCCCGGCTTGGAACCGGAGGCGATTTCGTCAACATTTTTCTGTGGGACACGGCGTTTTCGGTTCAATGGGCGAAGTTTCATGCGGATGAGTTTCCTGTTGCCGATTCGCTGGATAACTTTTACGCGCTGCAGTCTCCGGACGGTTTCATCAGCCGCGAGAGCTGCCCGGACGGCACGAGCCGCTGGGCGCCGGAGTGTCCCTCCGCATTTGCCCCGCCGCTGCTTGCCTGGGCGGAACTGGATCTCTATGAAGGCGGATTCATCACGAGCCGTCTTCCGGAAGTTTTTCCGCACCTTCTGGCGCAGTACGAGTACAACAAAGCGCACTTCCGCCGTCCCGACGGACTCTATTACACCGACATGCTCGGCTGCGGAATGGATGACATGCCGCGCTGGAACAGCGTTTCCGAGCTCACTCCGGAGGGCGGCATTCCGCTGACGCGCGAATCCATCACCGCGCCGGGCGAGGAACGCGAAGAGACCTATCGCTGGCTGCGCGGCATTCCGCACGGAGTCTGCGACTGGAACCGTCAGATCGGCTGGTGTGAAACCACGGCGCAGAGCGCTTTTTTTGCTCTCTGTCTAGCCCGTATCGCTCACATCATCGGCAAGCCGGAAGCGGAGGCGCGGATGATGGCGGAGCACGCGGAACTTGCCCGTTTGGTCAATACCCTCTGCTGGGATGAAACGGATGGCTGGTATTACGATGTGCTGAATGGCGCTCCGGTTCGCCGCCGTCATATCGGCGCGTTCTGGACGCTTCTGGCGGAGGTCGCCCCCGCTGACCGTGCGGCGCGTCTTCTTGAATGTCTGCGCGACCCGGCGGAATTCAACCGTCCGTGCGGCGTTCCGTCGCTGAGCGCGGCGGATCCGGATTACATGACGCACGGCGCTTACTGGCGCGGTCCGGTCTGGGCACCGACAAGCTATATGCTTTTGCGCGGACTCGACCGTTACGGCGAACATGCGCTGGCGGTTGAGCTTGCCGCCCGTCTTTATCATACCGCGGAAACTCTCTGGAAAAGCACGGGGACAATCTGGGAGAACTATCCGCCGGATCAGTGCGCGACGCCTTCGGTGAGCGCCAAACGTGACTTCTGCGGCTGGTCCGCTCTGATCCCGGTTACGTTTCTGCGCGAGTATCTCCAGAACGGAAAAGCTCGGATTTGATTTGAAAATAACAGATATTGTGCTGTCTTATAACTGCAAAATAACCAGTTAAGAGATCGTGCAATGTCTGAAAATATAATATATTCTCCAGTCGTTCCGCACCTTGCTTGAGATTGCTCTTGTGCTTGGGCGTCTGGATGATTTCGCCGATCTTTTCTAGAAGCCGGATGTTCCGGTTTCGCTGTACCGCGATGAACCGGAACACCCGCGTCAGAGAGCGAGGAAAAAGAATTTTTTCTGATTATTTCCCGAGTTTTTCTTCCCAGAAGGCTATCTGGGAGGCAACCTGGTCATAACCTGTTCCGCCGTAAGACTTTCGAAGGGTGACGGCGGAAACAGGCGAGAAGAGCTTCAGCATCGCTTCGTCCGCTTCCGGAATGACAGACTGCATTTCCGCAAGAGAAAGCGCATTCATCGCCTTGCCGTTTTCCGCACAGTATTTGACCAGCGCGCCGACTTTGTGGTGCGCATGACGGAACGGAACCCCTTTGCGTACAAGCGCTTCCGCAAGGTCTGTCGCCATGAGTCCGGGGTCGGAGGCGGCGTCGAGCATACGCTCCGGCTTGGTTTTCATGGTTTCGATCATCGGCGGATAGACGGAAAGAATGCCTTTGGCTGTGTCGATGGAGTCGAAGAGCGGCTCTTTGTCTTCCTGAAGGTCGCGGTTGTAGGTCATGGGAAGACCTTTGCAGATGGTCAGCATGGCGGTGAGATTGCCGTACATGCGTCCGGTTTTGCCGCGCGAAATTTCCGCAATATCGGGGTTTTTCTTCTGCGGCATGAGACTGGAGCCCGTGCAGAAGGCGTCCGACAGTTCAATAAACTGGAATTCCTGCGACATCCAGAGAATAATGTCTTCGGAAAGACGCGAGATGTGCATGGAGAAAATCGCAAGAGCGGAAAGCAGTTCGCATGCGAAGTCGCGGTCGGCGACGGAGTCCATGCTGTTGCGGGTACAGGCGGGGAAGTCGAGAACTTTGCGGACAAATTCGCGGTCGATGGGCAGGGTGGAGCCGGCGAGCGCACCGGAACCGAGCGGCATGACGTTGAGACGCGTGCGGCAGTCGGTGAGACGCCCGATATCGCGGTCGAACTGTTCGATGTATGCGAGCATGTGATGAGAGAAAAGAACCGGCTGGGCGTGCTGCATGTGCGTGAAGCCCGGGAGAATCGTGGTCTTGTTCGCTTCCGCCTGGCCGAGCAGAGCGTGCTGGAGATGACGGATTCCGTCGATGATTTCGAGAATTTCGTCGCGCAGATAGAGACGGGTGTCGAGGGCGACCTGATCGTTTCTGCTGCGAGCGCTGTGGACACGCGCGCCTTCATCGCCGAGCAGGCGGATGAGTTCAGTTTCGATGTGCATGTGGATGTCTTCGAGGGCAACGTCGAATTTGACTTTTCCCTCTTCGATCATTTTCTGGACATCATCGAGCCTGGCGATGATGTCTTCGGCGGATTTTTTCGGGATAATACCGGTTGCGCCGAGCATGGCTGCATGAGCTTTGCTGCCCATTATGTCATGCTTATAGAGCCGTTTGTCAAACGAGATCGATTCGGTGAAATCCTGCACGCTTTTTGCCGCGCCCTGCGAAAATCTTCCGCCCCACAGTGCCATATTCAAAACTCCTTGAAATTATTGTTGTTTTAAATATAGCACGGTTTCGCGGAAAAACAACAGGGCGTCAGGGCGAATTCGTCATTTATTTGAAGCGGGCATCTTATGCTTCGCCGGAACGGAGAAGGTCGTCGAAATAGCGGATGGTCAACTTCAGTCCCTCTTCCAGATGCGTGGTGGGCTGCCAGCCGAGAATCTGCTGCGCTTTCGTGATATCCGGACGGCGCTGGCGCGGATCATCGGAGGGCAGGGGACGGAAGACGATTTCCGAATTTGAGTTTGTGAGCTTCCGGACAAGTTCGGCAAGCTGCAGCATGGTGAATTCGCCGGGATTGCCGATGTTGATGGGACCGGTTACTTCGTCGCCGGTGTTCATCATGCGGACCATTGCGTCGATGAGGTCGGTGCAGTAACAGAAACTGCGGGTCTGCGAGCCGTCGCCGTAAATTGTGATCGGTTCGCCGCGCAGCGCCTGCAGAATGAAGTTGCTGACGACGCGTCCGTCGTTCGGGTGCATGTTCGGGCCGTACGTGTTGAAAATGCGCACGATTTTGATGCGGAGACGGCACTGGCGGTAGTAGGACATGAAGAGCGTTTCGGCGGCGCGTTTGCCTTCATCGTAGCAGGCGCGTTCGCCGATGGGGTTCACATTGCCCCAGTATTCCTCGACCTGCGGATGAATATGCGGATCGCCGTAGACTTCCGAGGTGGAGGATTGCAGAATTTTTGCTCCGATGCGTTTGGCGAGGCCGAGCATGTTGATTGCGCCGTGGACGCAGGTTTTGACCGTCTGGACGGGATCCCGCTGATAGTGGATCGGGGAGGCGGGGCAGGCAAGATTGTAGATTTCATCCACTTCAACATAGAGCGGGAAGGTGACGTCGTGGCGCAGAACTTCGAACCGGTGGTTGTCCAGAAGATGCTCGATGTTGCGCTTGCAGCCTGTGAAAAAGTTGTCGGCGCAGATGACATTGTGTCCGTCGTTCAGCAGGCGTTCGCAGAGGTGCGAACCGAGAAATCCGCCTCCGCCGGTGACCAGGATGTTTTTACGAATCATATTTACCCCTGTTGCAGTTTCATGGTATCTGCTGCAAGATACCATGAAACTGCGCGCGTGTCAAGCGCGATTCGGAAAAATCTTCAGGAAACATGTCCCTGAATGATGCGGAGGAGACGCGGACTGAGAATTTCACGGCGGTCGTCGTCGACAAGACTGAAGCGGTTGCCGTCGTTGGGCGTGCTGAGGTAATTCCAGACGCAGTAGGGAATGCCGTGTTCGATCAGAAGCGAGATCATGTCGCGCATCCAGTTCTCGCGGTATTCGAGCTTGCAGTGGCGGATCGTTCCGAATTCGCCGCACCAGAGAATCTTGTCGGGGTGGCTGCGGACGAATTCGAGTGCGCCGTTCAGTTCCTTGCGCATGTACCGGATGTCCATGCGGTCGCAGTCTGCGTAATCGCCGATGTCCTGACCGACTGTGGTGCGGAATTCGCGGTACTTCTGAATGTCGCCGGGCCATTCCATCGCGCGGTTGTAGAAGAGGGGGAGCGCCTGGAGGACGCCGCGCTGGTGGGTGAATTCGATCGGAGCGTAGTTGTGGAAGGTGTAGATGATGTTGTCGTCGTCGAACAGCTGCAGATCTTTGAGCGTGTTCGGGCTGTTCCAGCAGGTGCTGCCGATGATGATTTTGCGTGTCGGGTTGAGCTTGCGCAGTTCGTCGACGGTGCGTTCGGCAAGGCTGTTCCAGAGTTCGGGCTTGACGTCGCGGATTTCGTTCATGAGTTCAAATGCGACGCCGGGCTTGTCATGGAAGCGTTTTTCAAATTCAATCCAGAGGGCGACGAAACGGTTCTGGAGTTCGGAGTCGTCGAGGAGTGCGACAGGTTCCGCAATGTCGCAGTAGTTGCCGACGGCCTTGTGAAGATTGAGAACGGCATTGAGCTTGTACTTTTCGCACCAGGAGATGAAGTTTGCGATGAGTTCGAACATGCGGTTGCGGTAGTGATACGGGGAATCTTCCATGACAATCTGGTCGAATCCGAGACGGATGTGATCGAGTCCATAAGAGGCGATCCGGGCGATGTCCTCTTCGGTGATGTAGCTTTCAAAGTGCTCGAAATCGCCGATGGTGAGCGGCAGTTTCCATTTGTCGGGAAGGACGTTGAAACGTTTGTAGTTTGTGAGCCATCCGCCGATGCCCATGCCGCGGGTGAAGCCGGTGAAGCGTTCCGTTGATGTTTTCATTTTACACTCCTTGAGTTTGTATTGTCCGGAAAGACTGCGGGTACCAGGAAGAGGAAGACGGCGGAGAGCAGGATCGCGCAGGAGCCCAGCAGGTAGAGACTCCGCCAGCGGCTGATCACAAGTCCGTGGAATTCCCAGCTCGAAGCGAGAAGTCCCGAACCGAGGAGCAGCGAAGGAACCACGCGGGCAAGCCCCGTCGCCCCGTAGGAAAATGTTCCGCTGAACGCCATTGCCATGACTTTGTTTCCGGGAGTTGCAAGTTCCATCATTTCAGAGGAGGCGAGAATGGAGCTTCCGGCGAGCAGGAAACTGAACATCAGCAGAACCGCGCCGGCGAAACACCACGCCGCAATTCCGCCGCGGTCGAGGAAGAAGAGCGATGTGTTCAGAATGAAATAGAGCAGGTGAAATGTGACGAATGCGCGTCCGGTTCCTCCGAGGAGTTTCACCGTGCGCCCGATTCCGAGATAGCCTAGCAGCATGCCCGTCAGCGCGGCGGCCGACAGAAACACCACGATGTTGTCCGGAGCATGGAGCCCCTTTTTCAGGTAAAGCATGGTCAGCGGAATCGTTCCGAATGTGGAGATGTTGAGCATGAAGAGGTAGAGGGAAAATCCGGTCAGCCCCTTGTTTCCGATTGCGCGGCGGAGGCCGTCGAAGAACCCGAACTTTTCCGGCGCGCGGGCGGGGAACTCCGGAATCCGGGCGACGCAGAGGGCGCGTCCGCAGAACATCAGAGCGGCGGCGAAGATGACGAGCTGCATCTTCCAGACGGGCGGTTGTGCCCCGAGCAGAGCCCCCGCCGTAACGAGAAACAGAACGGAGGTCAGCTGGTGGCAGAACCGCATCCGGCTGAAGAACGGAGTGCGCGAGTCGCGGGACAGGAAGGTGTCGAGCATCGGATACCAGCCGGCGACAAAACCGGTCACGCCGAGCGCGAAGAGGAGTACGGCGGTCAGCATTACCGCAATTCCGGCCGCGCCGAACCACGGGGAGGCGGCCGCGAGAAAGTACATCAGCGAGGAGAGTGTCAGCACGCGGAGCATCACCGCGCGGTGTCCGTGGCGCATGACCAGATACGCGGTCGGAATCATGCAGAGTCCGTTCAGAAACGGAAGGAACGAGGTCGTGAGCAGCGAAAGCATGTCGCCTGCGCCGAGCGCTCCGGCGAATAGAATGATGATTGCGCTGTCCGTGAGGACGACTTCTCCGGGAAAGCCGAAGCAGGATGAGAGCACGGCAAGGCGTTCCGCCTTCCGGACGTTTTGCGGGGTGAGTTCCGCGGTCATTTGAGTCTCCGTACCGAGCCGGTGATTTTCAGCGTCGGTTTGATGTTGGTGTGTACCGTCGTCCGGTGTTTCATCATCGGACGGTTCAGAATATAGAATTCGGTCCAGTCGAGAATATCCTGCGGGAGAAACTCGATGCGGTCGAACTGCACGGCGTCGGGCTGTTCCGGAATGACGTCTTCCGGACGGTCGTAGCTCATAATGGAAAGATTGCGGAAGCGGCCCTCCTTGTCGTTGAGGATGAACGCCTTGTAGAAAATCTGGCTGTATTCTCCGGCGAGAAAGAAAAGTGCGGTCGGCATTTCATCGACGGAGTCGAAATAGCGGGTGAAGACGTCGCGCATGGTCTCTCCGCGCCGCGCTTCGACATAATCAATGCGGCAGTCCGGATTGAGATTATGAAGTTCCGCAAAGAAACTGCTCCGGCGGTCGAACCGGGTCGGATGCGCTTCGCTGAGGTGAACGGCGATGTGGGAGTGTCCGCATTCGTGCAGATGCCGTGCCGCCATGGCGCCGCCGAGAATGTTGTCGGAAGAGATGATTATATCGGCGTCGCACTTCGTATAGATGGAAATCTGGTAGATTGACGGATTGATTTCGAGCGCGCGGCGGACCGTTTCGTTTTCGGGGACGGAGCAGTAGACGATGACGTCGCTTTCCGCGGCCGCGTCGAAGAATTTCGCCGGGTTCTTGCGGTGGTCGGTTGCAACGCAGGCGAACTCATGATGGGAAAGACGCTGCATGAGCCGCATTCCGTAATGCTGGAGATACGCATGATCCGAAAAATCGAAGATGATGCGGATTTTTCTGCTTGGCTTGTGTGCGTAGTAGCCGTAACGGTTGAGCGCCTCGACGACGCGCTGGCGGGTTGCCGGACGCACCGAAGATTCGTTGTTGAGCACGCGGTAAACGGTCATTGCGCTGACATGAAGTTCACGCGCGAGCTCTTTGAAGTTGATCAGACTGTTTTCGTTTTTCTGTCCCATGCGAATTGTTTCCTTTCCGGAAATTATACGTCATTTTTCCGGAAAAGCAATAGCACGGGACAGCAAAATCAGCTGCTTTTTTGTGAAAATGATAACATTCAGCGGAACAGCTGCGGCGTCGCCTTGAGCCATGCGTCGGTGATGAGCTGATGACCCGCGGGCGTCGGATGCACGCCGTCCGCGGACCAGTGGGCTTCCGGAGCGCGCTTGAAGGCTTCGTTGAAGATGTCCTGCAGAGGAATGTGGACGGCATTGAATTCCTTCGCCAGTTCCGCGACGACTTTGCGCCGCTCGATGAGTTCGGGGACGAACGCATCGCGTCCGGATACGTGCGGGCAGACAAAGGGATCGAGCAGGACGAAGCGGACGGCGGGGAGGGCGTCGCGGGTCCAGGTGAGCAGTTCGCGGTAGAAACGGGCGTAACGGGGAACTTCCACGCCGTTGTTGTAATGGACTTCATGCCAGGTGTCGTTGACGCCGATCAGAATGCTGAGAACATCCGGCGCGAGGTTGATGCAGTCGGCTTTCCAGCGGGCGTAAAGGTCGACGATGCGGTTTCCGCTGATTCCCCTGTTGATGAACTGCCAGTCGATATCCGGGCGGTCGCAGGTGAGACGCGCGGCGATCATTCCAGGGTACCCGGGGCCGAGTCCCTTGTTGTCGAATCCTGCGCCGCCGCATGTGGTGCGTCCGCAGTCGGTAATGGAATCTCCCTGAAACAGAACGGTGAATTTGGACATGAATTTCTCCTTCGTTTATATATTCCGCTTCCAGAAGCGGATTTCTTCTTTCATGGAGGGAATCTGACGGCGGAGGTCGGCGAATTCAGTGCGCCAGTAGGCTTCGCTGCCCCAGTCCGGGAAGGTCGCGGAAAACTGCGGATCGTTCCGCTGCATCGCAACCCACGAGAGGAAGTAGAGCATCCGGAGCATCCGCAGACACTCGGTGACCGCATAACCGGATTCGGAAAACTCCATAAACATATTGTAACCGCGCGCGAGCGCCTCCGCCTCTTCCGGACAGCGCGAGGGAACGTCCGGAAGCAGAAGCCAGAGATCCTGCACCGGAGGACCGTTCAGCATGTCGTCGAAGTCGATGAGAATAAGTCCTTCCTCCGGCCGGTTCAGAATGTTTGCGCGGTGGAGGTCGCCGTGCAGACGCAGGAAGGTCGAGGCGTCCGGGAAGACCGGGCATGCGATATCGGCGATTTCATTGCAGAGACCGACGAATTCCTCGAATTGGCGGCGTCCGGGAAATGCGGAATCGGCGAGGCGTTCAATGACGCTTCCGATCATTTTTTCCGGTTCCAGAGTGAGACGGTATTCCGCAGTCCTGCGGGCTCCGACTGCGTGGAGCCGCCCGATGAGCCGTCCCGCCTGTTCCAGTTCCTCCGGAGAGTCGAAAGCAACGTCGCGTCCGCGTTTTTTCGGGAATACCGCGAAGTAAATGTTCTCGAATTCGCCGAGCGTGGATCCGTTTGCGAGCTCGTAGGGCGGAACGACGGGAACGCCGGAGTCGCTGCATTCCCAGAGGTAATCATGTTCATCCAGCAGGGCGTCGGCGGACCAGCGTCCGGGACGGTAGAATTTGACGACGAGCGGTTCGCCTCCGGTCGTCCGGAGCTCGTAGACTCGGTTGATGTAGCTGTGGAATGCGGAAGCGAATCCGGAGAGTTCGCACGAGAGCGCCTCTTCCAGCACGGGAAGAAACCGTTCGGGAGTCAGCTGTTCAAAAACGAAGTTCATAGGGGAACCGGGTTATTTCCTTCCGAAGCGGCGTTCCAGTTCGCTGATGGAGATGTTGATGATTGTGGGACGTCCGTGCGGACAGCAGTACGGCAGTTCGCATTCCGCCATCTGGTCGAGCAGGGCGTTGCACTCTTCCATCGTGAGTTTGTCGTGGGCTTTGACTGCGGCTTTGCAGGCGGCCTGTGCGAGCTTGGCGGAATCGGTGCGCCCGTTGAACGTGCCGTTTTCGGTGATCATCGCGAGAATGTCTTTCAGCATTCCCCCGGCGTTGTCCTGACGCAGGGCGGCGGGGATGGCGTTGACTTTGACGGCCCGTTCGCCGAAGGTGTCAAGCTCGAAACCGAGCGCGGAGAAGACCGCACGGTTTGATTCGATGAACCGGCAGTCCGAAAGCGAGAGATCCAGAGTGATCGGAATCAGCAGTTTCTGGGAAAGAACGTCTTTGTTCCGCTTCAGCAGTTTTTCATAGAGAACGCGTTCATGCGCGGCATGCTGGTCAATGAGAACCAGACCGTCTTTCATGGTCGCGATGATGTAGGAGTTTTCGAGAAAGCCGAGAACGGTCAGACCTTTGCGTCCGGGGAAGCTGCCGGCGGGTTTCTCTTCCTCCGTTTTTTCCTCCGGGTCGCGAGGGGGGAGAACCGGGTCGATCTGCCGGAACAGGTCGGGCATGGTCCGAACCGGAATCGCGCCGACGGGTTTGTAGTCGACTTTTGCCGCGAGCATGATGCGTTCAATGCGGCGGTCGGAGGTGAACTGCGGCAGTTCCGGCTGAGTTTTCTGAAAGACCTGATTGGAGGCGCGTGTTTCGAGAATCGGCGCTTCCCGTTCAATCGGCGGAGCGGAGGCCTGCGAGCGGATGAATTCCGCCGGATCGAAAACCGGTTTCTGCGGTTTTGCCTCCGGTTCAACGGTGACTGTCTGGAAGGTCTGACCGGGATCAAGAAACGGATTGGCGGAACGGGCGGCGCGGTTCATGGCGTCGGCAACGGCGTCGCGGACCGCCATGGAAACTTCAAATTCGTTGCGGAAACGGATTTCCCGTTTTGCCGGATGAACGTTGATGTCGACGAGCGCCGGATCAAGTGTGATGAAAACAACCGCCGGGTGGTAGCGTCCCTTGTCGAGCATGGGGCCGCAGCCGTCCTTGATGCCGCGGTAGACGGGCAGGGATTCGACGGGGCGGCCGTTGACGAAGATTCGCTGTTCGGAGCGCGAAGGACGCGTCACGCCGCGTTTGGTGATGCAGCCTTCGATGTGAATGCGTCCGGAATCGTAGTCAAGTTTGACCATGGCGTCGGCGAGGTCGCGTCCGTAAATGTCGCGGATGCGCGGCATGAGGTCGTCGCCTGTACCGCTGGAAATGATTTTGCGTCCGTCGAGCGTCAGTTCAAATGCAACGTCTGGATGAGCAAGGGAGATAAGCGACATGATTTCGGTGATGTGCCGCTCTTCCGTCGAATTGGATTTGAGAAATTTTCTGCGTGCGGGAACATTGAAGAAAAGGTCGCGGACGGTTGTTTCGGTTCCCGGTGCGCAGCCGACAGGCATAGTTTCACCGAGTGTTCCGCCTGTGATGGAGACCTGGAATCCTTCCTGCGAATCGCGTCTGCGGGTTCGGAGTGTGACGCGTGCCACGGAGGCGATACTGGGCATTGCCTCTCCGCGGAAGCCGAACGAATGAATATGGAAAATGTCCTCTTCGGTTGCGATTTTGCTGGTGGCATGCGGTTCGAAACAGAGCAGTGCGTCGTCGGAATCCATGCCGTCGCCGTCGTCGGTGACTGAGATGAGACGCTGTCCCGCGCGTTCCACGCGGACGGTGATCCGCTTTGCGTGGGCGTCGAGAGCGTTTTCGACAAGCTCCTTGACGACGGATGCCGGACGTTCGATCACTTCGCCTGCGGCGATTTTATTGGAGACCTGATCGGAAAGAATTTTGATGAAGCTCATCTGCCGACTCCTTGCTGTTTGCCCGCATCGCGGAGCAGAGACTGAAATTCCGGATTCTGGCGGATATTGTCAAATGCGGGATCCCATCCGGCTTCGACAAGACGCGGACCCAAAATGGATGCCGCGCGGCGGAAATAATCGAGCGCGCGCTTCTCATCTTTCGCTTGTGAGTAGATTTTTGCAAGTGAAAGCAGATTGGTCGAGGATGCTTTCGGTGCAAGACGCAGACTCTGTTTGGAGACGGCAAGCGCCTCCGGGAGTTTGTTCTGGCGCGCCAGCACTGAGGCAAGATTCAGATAGGCGTTTGGGTCGCCCGGATGAAACAAGGTCTGACGGCGGAACATGCGTTCGGCGGAAGCGTAATCGCCGCGGTGATGCAGCAATGCTCCGAGATGCGAAAGTGCAACGGCGTTGTTCGGACGGAACACGAGAATGGTTCGGAATTTATCCTCGGCCGCGGCAAAATCGCCGCCCTCCCAGGCGTCGAGTGCTTCCGCCGTGAGGTGCCGGATATCTGGTTCCGAAGCGGCAGGCGTGCCGCCGGTTTCATCCGTTTCCTCTGGTTGCGGATCGAACAGCAGGCTTTGACGTCCCGTGTGCGCGTGCGCCGTTTCGCGCGCAGACTTGATGTTGGAGATGATGATCGTCATCAGGATAATCAGCGCCAGCAGAAGAATGAACGGGGCGAGCGGATTTTTTATGCTGGAGACAAGAAAGTTTTTCATTGTGCGTCTCCTGTCTTATGGCATGCGCAGAAGTGTCCGGGGGAGAGTTCGCGCATCGGCGGGACGGTCGTTTCGCAGATGGTCTGCTCCGCTTCTGGGAAGGTGCGGCGGAGGGCGCATCGGTCGCAGAAGCGGCATCCTGCGGGAAAATGCGCGGGAGTCGGCACGGATCCGGGAATGGTGGAGAGTTTTCCGTGTTCGCCTCCGAGTTTCGGAACTGCCGCGAGGAGCGCAGTTGTGTACGGATGACGCGGGCGGTCGATCAGTTCCCGCACGGGGGCGGTTTCCACGATCCGCCCCGCGTACATGACGCAGACGCGGTCCGCCATCTCCGAAACGATTCCGAGATTGTGGGTAACAAGGATAATCGACATGCCGGTTTCCTTCCGCAGATCCGCGAGGAGTTCGAGAATCTGCGCCTGAATGGTGACGTCGAGCGCGGTGGTTGGCTCATCCGCAACCAGAATCGACGGACGGCTTGCCAGCGCCATGGCGATCATGACTCTCTGCTGCATGCCTCCGGACATTTCGTGCGGATAGAGTTTCGCCCGTTCTTCCGGACCCGGAATGCCGACTTGACGGAGAAGGTTCACTACTTCGCCTTCAACGTCGGTCACATCCGGACGATGCAGTTCGATCGCCTCCGCAATCTGTGTTCCGACACGGAAGACCGGATTGAGGGAAACCGAAGGTTCCTGGAAGATGTAGGCAATTTCGCCGCCGCGGATTTTGCGGAGCTGCCGCGAAGAGAGCTTCATGACATCTTCGGTTGTCCCGTCGCGCTTTGTCAGCAGAACTTCGCCGCGCGGGATGCGTGCGGGCGGAGAGGGGAGCAGACGGGAGAGAGACATGCACGAGATGCTTTTTCCGCATCCGCTTTCGCCGACCAGTGCGAGAATTTCGCCTTTTTGAAGATGAAACGAAACGTCGGTCACAGCGGGCAGGAACCCCTGTTCCGATTTGAATTCGATGGTCAGATTTTTTACGTCCAGAACGTTCATAACGGCAGCCTTCATTCATGAATGGAACACAATAGCTCAAAAATGCGAATTTTCAAATCAGGAAGACAGATAAGCTGTAAATTTTTCAATAGACCGGGTCCGGACGGTGTTTGAAGCGAAGGGAACGTTCGGAAAAGTTTTGAACCTGGAGATTTTCCCGAAGCGCCGGACTCATTACTTTCCGGCGCTTCAGGTATTTGCTTTTCATGCGTGTTCGAACAGGAACTTTGCAATTCTGTTTTCGAGTTCCGGATAAAGTTTGTGCGGGACACTGTCAGGAATCCAGATTCTGTGAGAGTATCCGTTTTCATCTTTATCATAAAAACAGGCTTCTCCCGCGGAGCCGTTTTTCTGAACTGCTTCCAGAAAACGCTCGGCGGAAGCAATGGGAACAACGTTGTCATGGTGTTCATGCGTGCAGAGAATTGCCGGGCTTGCGGGCGTCAGATATGTTGCAGGGGAGATTTCCGCAAAATCTTCTTTCGCGGGCGTGTGTCCGAGCAGAATCTTGTAGCGCATGGGATCGACGGGAAAATCCGCTTCAACGTCCGCAATGCCGGAAATGGAAACGATTCCGGCGATGCGTTCCGGCGGAAGGCGGAGTCCCGTCATCAGGGCGAGGTGACCGCCGGCGGAACCTCCCATGACAAAAATCCGCTTGCGGTCGAATCCCTGAAATTCCGGAATGTCTGCATCAAGGAAAAAACGTCCGGCTTCCAGGCAGTCATCCCCGCATGCCGGCCACGGGGCAATGGAGGAAAGACGGTAATTGATGTTGTAAACCGCCATGTTCAGTTCACTGCAAAGCCAGATTGCGACTCCGGAAAAAGTGCTTTTTTCCTGTGCGCTCCAGCCGCCTCCGTGAATTGTGAGAACTGCCCGGGTTTCCGGGGTGACGTTATCCGGAAGATAAAGGTCGCCAAGCCCGCGGAATCCCAGCGGGGGGCAATAGGAGATACTGTTGATGATACGCATGGCTGCTCCTTTTTTCTTCAGAATCCGCCGACGAGCGGATGAGCCAGGAACTGAACCGCGGGACGACCGAGGTTGTCGTACTCAAACACTTCCACCGTGTTTTTCCCCTTGCGCAGGAACGGCGCTGGAACGTACAGCGTATGGAACGGACCGCTCTTGTCGTAGCGACCGAGGATGATTCCATTGATCCGGCAGAATCCGCGGTCGCCGGCAGGAACGTACAGGAATGTGTCCGCCGGGGCGTCCGCAATTTCGAACTCCGCACGGAAGAAACCGATGTTGTTCTTCACCGGAAATTCCGGAAGGGGTCCGTAGACGACTTTCGACGTATCCTCCATCGGCATCGCAGAAGTCGTCCAGCCGTGCTGGAACTGCTGTCCGTTCAGAATCACGCCGTCCGTAATACCTTTCTGATTATGTTCCGTGTTGCAGAAGAAGTTCGTGCGGCTCATGTTCTCGACAATGATTTCCAGCGTGCCGCCTTTGCCGGTTTCGACCGTGAAGGATTCGTTGCCTTTCCAGAGATGTTTCACAAATTTGCCGTTGTAAAACACCCACGCACGGTCGGCAAGACCGACGACTTTTACCGGAAGCGTAAACGTCTGCGGCTTGAGGTGCGTGGTATAACGTGCAAAACCGTAGTCGCCGCCGATCTCTTCCAAAGTGAGCGGACACGGCGATTCCGTTGCGTTGACGGAGAGCGCATCCAGATTCGATGAAAGCGGGGCAAATTCGGTTAACGCGATTTCTCCGTATGACGCTTTCGGGCAATCCGCGGGGATCGGGGTGTCAAGTGAAAATTCAGGATTGAATTTTGCAAACAACGGACGGTACATCCGGTAGAGTTCCCGGACATCTCCGGCCTCGCTGACGGGTGCGGCCATGTCGTAGCTTGTAATCAGCTGACTGCTCCAACCGTCTAGACTCGTCATCGCCCCGTTCTGGAAGCCGAAATTCGTGCCGCCGTGGAACATGTAGAGATTGATATGCGCGCCCCATTCAAGCGCCTTTTTCAGATTCTCCACAATCAGAACCGGATCGCGCGGACGGATCGGCTGTCCGGTGCTCATGTGCTGACCGTTCCAGTATTCCACAATGAACTGCGGCATATCGGGCTGTTCCGACTGGTTGAATTCGAGCTGCGGAACCGGGTTTTCGTTGCCGCACATCAGCGTGCGCCAGACGCCCTCCGGAACCTCGGTGGAAATCCGAGTGTCGCTGTCGCCGTCCGCCGCGATGACAACATTCTGATAACCGCTGTCGTCGACAAGCTTCTTCAGAAAGTCGTAGTAGACCATGTCATTCCCGTAGGAAGCATAGCCGTTTTCAATCTGGAGCATGATGATGTTTCGTGTATAGAACCCCTTCACCTGTTCAAAAACGGCTTTGAAATAACGCTTCACGAAGCCCATGTACTGCGGTTCGGAGCAGCGCAGACGCAATCCTTTGACCGCGAGAAGCCACGCGGGAAATCCGCCGAATTCCCACTCGGAACAGATGTACGGACCGGGACGCAGCAGAACTTTGATTCCGAGTTCATCCGCGAGTTCGAGAAAATGGCGGACGTCGAGCATTCCGGAGAAGTTGAACTTCCCCGGAGTGCGCTCGTGAAGATTCCACGGCATGTAGGTCGCAACGGTGTTGAGTCCGCACGCTTTGAGTTTGAGCAGACGGTCCCGCCAGTACTCGCGCGGGACACGGAAATAGTGCATTTCACCCGAAAGAATGCGGAATGGTTTGCCGTCGAGCAGGAATTGTCTGTTTTTGATTTCCGTCCTCATTTTGCAACCCCGAAAACATTTTTGACGGCCTGGAGGAAACCGTAGCCGTAGCGGGTGTCGGGTTCCAGATAGGAACCTTCGGTCCATTCGTTCCAGCAGGGGATTTGAATCATTTCGCTCTTGCTGACGCCTGTGTCATGAAGTTCTTTGATGTATTCCAGAGCATCCTGGAATAGGTCCGGCGTGTTGTTGACGATGACCGTTCCGAACGGATAGCCGCGCTGCTCGAACATATCCGACTGCACCGTGCGCGGTGACACATCCCAGCCCGGGCACGCGATGGGAGAGAAGGGAAGCGTGAAACGTTCACACTGATCCTTGATCGCCAGAAGCGCTTTGTGCATCCAGTACGAATATTCTTCGGACGGGAAGAAATCGCCGGAATTGCTCCAGTTATAGGTCGATATGGTGTTGAAACCGGCGCGCTTGAGCATTGCCTCATAGTTCTCATAACTGCCGGGCGAGCTGTCCCAGCAGTCACAGTGGGCATTCATGTTGAGCTCGCCGAGTCCGGCTTTCTGAACCTTGTCGCGGAATTCGCGGATAAGCTCCGCCGTGACCTCTTCACCGCCGAAATAGTGAATCAGTTTCTGCGGCTGCCAGGTGCTGAAATAGAGCCCGCCGTCCACGCGCAGATAGTTCGGACGGCTCATATATTTTTCAATATAGAGCGACGTTTCCCTCCGGAAGGTTTCAGGCGTGATGTCTTCTCCCTTCCAGTTCATTTCCGCAGGTTTCCAGTAGGAACCCGGATGCGCGTAGATCGGGTTGTGGTTGCACCACATCAGAGCGAATTTGATCTTTCCGCAGTTTGGTGCATTGAGGAATCCCTCGTTCAGGCAGCGCTCACGGTAGGGACCGTCGTTGAAACAGTACCAGTCAAAAATAAAAGCGTCTATACCATACGCTTTTGCCGCGCTGATTTTCTGCTCCATGACTTCGGGCTTGGATTCATCCTGATATCCCCAGAGAGGAACTTTCGGCTGAATGTGTCCGGGAAAACGCGGTGTGGCATACTGCGCCACGCGCCATTCGGTCCATCCCTTTCCATGAAGGGCTTCAATGCGCGGATCGCAGTGCCAGTTCGGGAAATAATACGTTGCGACGATTGGACGTTTTGCCATTTTTCAACTCCTTTTTTATAAATGTTGTGTGGTTGTCTGAAATTATACTCTGAAACTGTAAAAAAGGCAAGAGGATGAAAAAGGAATCTTTGGCATGAATATGACAAAACGGTTTAAAAAATGCGCTTTATTGGCAGTTTTCTGCCAGAAATTCCCGTTTTACCCCTCTTGTTTTTTTTAGAATCTGGAGTATAATTTATTAAAACGAAGGAGCCGGTGAGGCGAAAATGAAAAAGATAACATTGAAAGCATTGGCGGAACAGAGCGGATTTTCTCAGAGAACGCTCTTTCGCATTTTACGCAATGATCCGCAGGTAAAAGCCAGCACCCGCGACGCTGTTATCCACCTTCTCAACATACACGGGTATATGGTTCAGAGCAATAGCGAAAATGAAAAAATCGTTGTGGATGTTTCCTTTGACAATCTCTATTCCGAACAGATTGCCCGGAAAGTTTTCAAACGTCTGCAGCTGGAAAATTATGAGACTGTTCTGACGAATTCCCTGCGTCATCCTGCCGCATTGCGAAAGGAGCTGGAGGATGCGGACGCCGTTGTTTTTTCCGGGCTTCAGAGTGACGACTGGTTCCGGATTGCACGCGATATCAATCCGTCAATCTACCGGGTCAGTCTTTTCGGTGAAAATGCACAGGAAGCGGAGCTGCATATCTCCGCGGACAATGTCGGCGGCGCCCGTCTTGCCGCGGATTTTCTCTGCAGCAAATTCGGAAGAATCGCCCTTTTCATCAAGACCGTCTGCTCCGATTCCGCGGAACGTTCCATTTTTCTGCATGCGATCGCGAAAGAGCGTTACCCGCAGGTTCGCTGCGACCTGATTCATTATGAAGGCGACAATGAACTCCTGCGTTTTTATGCGAAACACAAAGATGATTACGACGCCTATTTCTACCAGAACGGCACTCCGTGGGTTGTGCTTGACCCGCTTCTGGAGCGTGACAAATCAAAAATTTTCCGTCTGATGTTCAACGATCCGAAATACATCCGTGAAATCCGTGCGCTCAAGATCGCGCCGAAGCTGGACGCCTATATTGATTTTGATGTCGACAGACTCCAGGATTTTGTTGCTTTTTACCTGCGCAACCGCCCGCTTCTGCGCGAGCCGCACATCATAACACTTCTGCCGACAAGACTGGTTGTCTGCAAAAACAGCCGGAACAGAAATTCAACCAAGTCATAAAAATACAAAAAATGAAAGGATTGCAGTTTTTATGAACAACAGACAAAACAAACAAAAGGAAGACCGTGCAATGGCACTTCAATCAACAGCATTCTCTATTTTCAACTCCCGGTCTGGACAGCATCTGAAGCGCAGGTTCAGGAAATTCACTCTTGTGGAACTCCTCGTAGTAATTGCGATCATCGCAATCCTTGCCGGCATGCTTTTACCTACTCTGGGCGCGGCACGGAACAAGGCTCGCGCAATCTCGTGCACGTCCAATCAGAAGCAGCTTGGCACATATACGCAGATGTATGCGGACGACAATCTGGGATGTTTGCCCGTCTCTCATGAAATCAACATTGGTACAAGCTCGACCAATGTGGTGGAAATGACTCTTCTCTGGAGCTATATCACCAAAAAACCGATTGAGCGCGGATACCAGTTCCTTGATTTGGAGCCCAATGATCTGAATAAACCCGCTCTTGCCTGTTTTGCATGCCCCGCGGTCACAGAGCTTTTCAATGTGAAAAATGTCGGGAACCAGCATATCGGAATGAATCTCTTCATGGTGGAGGGCGGCGATTATTACATAAACAACCGCTGGATCTCCCGTCTGAAGCGTCCTTCCGAACGGTTGCTCTATGCAGATATGAAATCCACGAAGGGGTATGCGACTTTAGTGGCTCCGGTGCCAGCATACCCTGTGGGGCTGATCAGCTACCGCCATCCCGGCCTGACTGCGAACCAGACCTTTGCGGACGGTCATGTTCTTCTTCAGAAAGAACGGTATCTCCCGGGCGGCTCCTGGAACTCCTGGTACTGGGGCGAAGGGGACAATCCGAAATAAAACCAACAACAGAATAAGGAAACCAAAAAAATGAAAAAATTAATTCTCGCACTCGGACTCTCTCTTGCGTCCGTCATGCTTTTGGCGGAACCCCTCGACGAACGGGATTTCAAACAGAAAACCTGCGTTCCGGCAAATGTCGCCAGCAGCTTTATCTGGGAAAACGGCGTTCTGAAATGCTCGCTTCCTGTCTGGCCGAAAGATGTGAAATTCATCAAACAAGGTGTCCGGACAGATATCCCGCAATCGTTTGCGGGGCATCTCGTGGAATTTTCCGCAGAGACCCGCTGGATGGATGCCCCCGCGGAAGGCGGAAAAAAACAGGGGTATATCCAGTTCGCCATGTTCCGGAAAAACGGAGAAACGGCGTGGGACGGAATCCGCATCAACCCGGCTCAGAAGGACTGGACCTCTTTCAGAAAAATCATTCGGGTTCCCGCCGATCTGAAACTGTTCCGTCTCGTCATCGGCTTTGAAAACGCATGCGGGAATTTCGAAATCCGCAACATCGAACTCAAAGATCTGGGAATGCCCGTCGATGTGGCGAGCTATGCGAACCGGGCGGTCCGCGACTCCGTCGCCGGCGACGGAACAGGCGGATGGACCGATCAGGGACCGATGCTGGACGGGCGCGCTTT
>URNX01000027.1 GCA_900549415.1 uncultured bacterium | reverse complement strand
ATTCAGATTCATTGGAAATGATTTTAAAATATGCAACTTTACCTCTTCTGCAAACAAGCTGACTGCAAAAGCAGCACAAAAAATAAAAATGGCTTTTTTCATTTTGTTTTACTCTCTTTCTATGTTTTATTTACTCACTACCGTCACACTTCAGAATCTTACAGCAAAAACAAAATTTTTTTTCTTCAGAGTTACAAATAACCGGACAGCAAAATAGTGGAAGGAATAAAAAAACAGGCGGGACGTTTGCCGATTTCTCAACCTCCGGTTGCGAAATCCAGCAGTGGCAAAATCTATATTAATTTAGCACAAATCCTCCAAAAAAGCAAGAGAATTCACAAAAAAAATCAACTCACAAAATATTGGAATCAGGCAGATCTCCTGTCGTGCGGAATCCTTCAAAGCCCAGGAGACGGACCTTCTTGTCGATTCCGCCGGCGTAGCCGGTAAGACGGCCGTTCACGCCGAGAACCCGATGACAGGGAACCAAAATCGCTATCGGATTGCTGCCGACCGCTCCGCCCACCGCCTGGGCGGACATGCGGGAAAGTCCGCGCTGATGCGCAATCTCTTTCGCCAAAGCTCCGTAAGTCGTCGTTCCGCCGTACGGAATGCGCTTCAAAAGCTCCCACACCGCAAGCTGAAACGGAGAACCTTTCATCGCAAGAGGAGGAGTCGCGCCGGGATCCCGTCCGCTGAAATAGACATCAAGCCAGCGACGGGTCGCAGCAAAAACAGGAAGCTCTGCACGCTCGCCTTCCGGCTCACCGTCTCGCTGACGGGGAAGCCAGACTCCGGTCAGACTCGCACCGTCGCTTTCAAGGATAATTCTTCCTAGCGGAGACATATAATCCGTGTAAAAATTCATTCTTCAGCTCCTTTCCATTTTTTCAAGAGCAACACATACGCCGCCCGGATAGCAGTCGCTGTGAACAGTATCAATGCCACATCCAGAAACGGAATGCGGTAACGCATCGAAACAAATACAAGAGCATGGGCAAAAAGTCCGCCGGCAAAAACGGTTGCAAACGGAAGCAGAATGTCAAGCCGTCGCCGGAATCGGTAAATTCCTGCCGCTCCAGCCGCGTAGAGAAAAAGTTCCCACAGCGTTATTCCCCAGAACATCAGCGGAGAATGGAGGCCGCGAACCGGCCACGGACACACGAACTGCAGCGCTTTCGCGAAAAACAGCTCCAGAAAGTCACGCGTCCCCATCGTCCGGATCTCCTCCAGAGCTTTCGCTTTCAGGTACGCATCCTGTTCCGCAGGTTTCGCGGAAAACTCCGGCGGCATCGTCTGTGCAATGCGGATCGCTGCATTCCAGCCGCGATTCTGATGTTCCTGAAACGCTTTGCCGGAACCTGCACGGTAAGCGGCCAGATTGTCGCGGTTGTTCCCGACCAGCAGGTTATAGCCGCCGAAAAACGGGCTCAGCGAAAACTTTCCGAAGAGAGCCTGATTACGGAGTCCGCAGGGAAGTATCAGCAGGAAAAAGCAGAGTCCGTAGACCGCAGCATTCCGGCAGGTTCGAAGACGGAACACTGCACGGAATCCAGCTCTCCGCCACATCAGATATGCGGAATAGAGCAGAATCACTCCCATTCCTCCCGGCAGATAGGCAAGTCCGGTCGGACGGGTCAGGGTCATCAGCGCACCGGCCGCGGCAAGCAGCGGATACTTCCAGCGGTTCTCCTCCGGCTCCAGAAATGCGCGCAGAAAACAGAGAACGCAGAGAATGAACAGAGTTTCACTGCAGAACTGAAGCGAATATTCCAGAACCAGCGGATGAATATTGTACAGGATCAGCGCAATCCACGCCGTAACACGCGATGGCTCCACGCGGCGCGCGACGGCAAACATCATCCATGAAGCGAGCGTTGACAGAAGAGCCTGAAGCAATGCGTACGACACGGACGGGGTGAGTCCGGCACGCAGAAGAAGTCCCGCAAAAAACGAAAGCAGCGGGGGACGGAACGCCTCCCGCATGGGCTCGCTCCGCGGAGGTTCGTAATAACGCGGCTTTGCGATCATCATGGAACCGGTTTCCGCGAACGACTCCGCCATTTCCGCATATTCCGAGCCGTCGTTGTGATAGAAGAATGACGGCTTTGTTTCCGCGATTCTCCACCCGGCGGCGAAGTGGAGCAGAAACAGCAGAACCAGCACTCCGGGCAGGAAAAAGCGTTTCATCCGGTTTTACTCCGCAGAATAGAGCATTGCTCCGTCGACGAAGACGTTCTCGACCTCAAAGTCGCCGGAAAGAATTGCGAGATCTGCGGCGTATCCGGGCTCGATGCGGCCGACTTTTTCAAGGCCGAGCGCCTGCGCCTGATTCCACGAAGTCGTCTTGATCAGGTCTTTCAGCGGATAACCGGTGACTTCATAAGCATTGCGGAGCGCGGCGTTCATGGTCAGCACGCTTCCCGCGAGCGCTTCCGGATGATCCTTGACGCGCACCGCACCGTCCTTCAGGATGATCGGGAGACCGGCAAGGCGGTATTCGCCCTCGGGCATTCCGGAAGCCTCGACGGAGTCGGTAATGAGCATGATGTGGTTCATATCGCGGATCTGGAAGATCAGATTGAGCATGTCGGGGCAGACGTGGAGAGTGTCGCAAATGAGTTCCAGATAGAGATCTTCGTGCATAAGTCCGGCGCCGACGAGTCCGATTTCGCGGTGTTTGAGCGGCGTCATCTGATTGCAGAAGTGCGAGAGGTTGCGCAATCCGTGTTCATACGCATCCGTGAACTGAGCGTAAGTTGCGGCGCTGTGGACGCAGGCGGGAACGACGCCGTGCTCCAGGAGTTCGGCAGCGAAAACGGCGCCGCCGGGCATTTCAACGGCGTATGAGACTTTCTTTACGGGGAAAATTTCATTCAGCCGCAGGACTTCCTGAATATCGGGATTGCGCAGATACGCGGGGTTCTGAGCGCCAAGACACTTCGGGTTGATAAAGACGCCTTCGAGGTGCGCGCCCGGCATTTTCGGACCTTTTCCGCCGTTTTTGACATAATCCGCCGCGGACTTCAACGCATTTGCAAGAGTTTCCTCGCTCTGCGTGGAAGTGGTCGGGAGCATGGTTGTCACGCCCTCTTTGAGCTTGTTTTCCGCGAATGTATGGATCGCCTCCGGGGTGCCGTAGGAAAAATCCTGTCCGGCGCATCCGTGAGTATGAATATCAATGAATCCGGGCACAAGCATATCGCCCTGGACATTGACCACGCGGTCGGTTTTCGGCAGTTTTTCGCCGCAGGTATAAATCCGGCGGATGACTTTGTCTTCGACAAGGACGGAAGCACCTTCAAGTTCCACATCAGGGGAAATCAGCAGAGCGTCGCGAAACAGCGTTTTCATATCAAACTCCTTAAGCTGTTGTTTTTTAGAATATTTTACCACAGAAAACGGGGAAATCAAGCGGGCTAAAAAATTTTCACAGTTCTTCGCTGAGCCAGTCGGAAATCTGACGTTTTCCGGAATCAAAATTCGCGCCCACAAGAACGATGCGCTTTTCAGCCCGGTGATATTTCTGATAATATTCTCTGTCGCGGATCTGAGATAAAGCCGTTGGGGCGTTCTGATTCAGCTTGAATTCAAAAATATAAACCCAGTCGCCGCAGGCGGCAACGGCGTCAATGCGCCCTCGATTTGTGCGCGCCTCCGCTTCGATGTAAACACCGAGAAGCAGGAACAGAATATAAAACACCGTCTGATAATATTTTTCGTCCGCAAGCTGAATATCATACGGAATTGCGGAAAAAAACATTTTCAGGGTTTCCATAAATTTTTCAATTTTCCCTTCGCGGACGGATGTTGCAAGCTCCATTGCATAACCGGACAGCGCTTCGCGGTTGATATCCGTATACGCGTTCAGCAAGTAGCTGTCAAATGCGGAACGGACTTCAATATTCGGGAAAGCGAGGTTGTAGAAAGTCATGCCGAAATCTTCAAAAGAATCACGAATCGTCAGATAGCCGGTCTGAAGCAGCAGCGGCAGCGGATCCAGATTGTTCACTTCATAGGCGGAAAACGCAAGAGCGGAAATCGGTTTATTGAGAACCGCTTCAAAATCAAAATTTGTTTTCCGAACCAGCTGCATCAGGAAAGATGGAGTTCCCGTCGAAAACCAGAAATTGCTGAACTCGCCGCCTTTCATGAAAAAAGCGGCAAGAGAAACTGGATTGTAAACGGACTCCGCTTTTGCAGCAAAACGATAGCCGTCATACCACGCCTTGATCTTTGCCAGGAACGACTCATGGGGAATTGCAAGATGTTTTTCCGTTTCCGCAATCCGCGAAGCGAAGTAACGTTCGAACTCCTCCTGTGTATAACCGAGCATACATGCGTAACGCTCATCCATCGTAATATCAAAAAGATTGTTCAAATCGGAGAAAATGGACACATGACAGAATTTTGTCACGCCCGTAACAAACACAAAGCGGAACAGCTCCGCTTTGCCTTTGATCACAGAATAGAAACTTTTCAGAGCATCCATAAACTTCTGCGCATCCGGAGACAGAATATTTTCCAGAATCGGCTTGTCGTATTCATCCAGCAGAACAACAACGCCCCCCTGCTCCGAAAGACGCAGGATCAGTTTTTGAAACATCGTTTCCGACGCCTCGTACTCCAGTTCAACTTTGTGAACAAGCGCCTGTTCTTTCAAAATCTCGCGCAGACTGCGCTCCAGATTCTCCAGTGTGTCAAAGCGGCGCCCGTTCATGTCAAGATGAATAACAGGATGCTTCTCCCAGCTGTATGGCTTGTCGTAAAGGGCAAGCCCTTTGAACAACTCCTTTTTCCCTTCAAAAACAGCTTTCAGAGTGGAGAGAGTCAGCGATTTTCCGAAACGGCGCGGACGGGAAAGAAAATACATGCCGCAGGAGGGACGGAGCAGATTCCAGAGGTATTCCGTTTTATCTATATATAAAAAACTGCCGGTCCGCAATTTTTCAAAAGAATAGATACTGGATGTCAACTCTAATTCGCTCATTTCATCACCTCGGCTCTTAATGTAGCATTTCATTCCGGAAAATGCAAACGGCAGAACTTATTCCAGAACGTAGCCGAAACCGCGGACGGTGCGGATCAGCTTGCGGTCGAAATCCTTGTCGATTTTCTCACGGAGACGACACACACGGGCATCCACAATGTTCGTCTGAGTATCAAAATTGTATTCCCATACATGCTGAAGAATCGTTGTGCGGGAAATGACGCGACCTTTGTTGCGGACCAGATACTCAAGAAGCTGGTATTCCAAAGGCGCAAGCTCTATGCGCTGACCGCCGCGCGTGACCTTGCGCGTCAGAATGTCAATACGCAAGTCCTCGACCATCAGCACGCCGGGCTCAACAATCGAGTTCGCGCGCCGCAGAAGAGCCTGGACTCGCGCAATCAATTCGGAGAGAGAGAAAGGCTTGGCCAAATAATCGTCGCCGCCCTTCTCCAGCCCTTTGATTTTACTCTCCACCGAATCCTTCGCGCTCAGAACAATGATCGGAAGATTCAGTTTCGCCGCGCGGATTCCGTCGATTACAGAAAAGCCGTCCAGTTTCGGAAGCATGATGTCTATGACAGCCGCATCAAACGGTTCGCTCTTCGCTGCTTCAAGTCCGGAAAGACCGTCCGCACACCGGAATGTCTGAAATCCGGCCTGTTCAAAACCTTTTGATACAACTTCCGCAGTCTGGTCGTCGTCTTCAATAATCAGAATCCGCATGAAAAATCTCCTTAAGAAAGATGGAACTTCAGCAGCGCCGCCGTTCCGGATGGAACTGAAACAGGCGCCGAGCCGCTCAGTGGATGAACTTCCGTGCGCGAAGCGGCGTCCAGCGCATCAAAAGTCTCACGGTTCAGAAAATCCGGTTTGCCCAGTTCAAGCCACGTCTCGTATGCGCTGCCGTGTCCGGGCAGAATACGCTCAATCGACCCCGTCGAGGACGCCAGATCCGGAATAGTGAACTCCAGCGGCACGCCTTCCGTTTCCGGCTGACGGTAATTCCAGACCAGCAGACGCAGTTCGTTTCCTTCCAGCGAAGCGAGCACGCCGTGTTCCTCGCGCGGCTCTCCGCTGAAACGGGCGGAAAGCTCTTCCGAGCCCGTCTCCCGAAGAAAACGGAATGCGTGGTACGACGATTTCGGGAAACCGTTGACGTTGATCATGCCGTACCCGCCGTGGAACGGAGTGTAATGAAAACCGCCTTCCTCATAAATATCGGTTGCGTTCCAATACATGCTTCCGCAGCAGATTCCGCGCAGTTCCGACATGGTTTTGCAGATGAACGGGGCATTGTTGCACTCGTCATGATTGAACGCATACGGTCCGGCGGAAGAGTTCCACTCGCCGATGAACAGCGGGAAATCCGCACCCCATGCGGCATCGATAACGGACCGCGCGGCGGAATAAAGCATACGGAGAACGCCGGCTTCCTGAAGGGAGACTGCACCATCGGCGGCGTCAAGGAACGCAAGGTCGCTCGGATAAGCATGAGTGGAAATGAAGTCGCAGCGGATTCCTTCCGACGGGTCCTCCGCGGAGGGTTTGGAGGTGTGCGCGACAAATTCAGGAATCCATTTTGTCTTGGAGGTTGCAGGCCCGCCGACACGACACGCGGGGCACACCGATTTGACGGCGGCGCGAGCAAGGTCATAGAGTTTGAAATACTCCTCCATCGAGCCTGTCCAAAACGGGATGTCCGGTTCATTCCACACTTCAAAATACCAGGTTTTAATCTCCTCTTCCCCGAAATGTTCCAGCAGAGCGCGGGTAAATGCGGCAATCAATTCTTTCCAGGTCTTCCAGCTTTCCGGAGGAGAGTTGCGGAACCCGTAAAAACAGATTTTCGAATCTGTCGACTGCAGAGCGGAGGGCATGGAGGAGAGCTCGACAAACGGCTTCATCCCCGCTTTCAGCACCGCTTCATATGCCTTGATGACACGCTCAAAATGAAAAGTGCCGTCCGCGCGCATCACATCCATGTCGTCGTTGAGGATTCCGTGAAAACGCACGTATTGAAAACCGAGCGCGTTATGCTCATGTCTCAGCTGTGCGGGCAGATCGCGGCGCAGCCAGAGCGTTGCGTGGCAGGTGTTCACACCGAACTCCCAGAGGCGGGAGGATTTTGTTTTCCTGTTCCAGTCGAAAATCAGCTGTTTCATTATCATTACTCCTTTTTCCGGATAATATATAAGGTTGAAAGGAATACGCAAGCGGAATCGGAAAAATTTTCAGACATTCCATGCAAAACGGAGTTTCCCGCAGAATCTGCGCGGATTATTACAGAAACTTAATCTTAAAATCGGGCAATCCGGCTTGAAAAAGCGGCATTCCGGCTGTAAAGTGTTTCCGTTGCCGCACAAAAAAATAAAAAAAATCAGAAAAATACGCTTTCAACCGGATGAAATTTTCCGATTCTGCGGTATATTATAACAGAGGTGAACAGGAATGGAACTGACAGACAAACCCGAACTTTCTCTTGTAATCCCCGTCTATAACGAGGAGGCAAATCTGAGCGAACTGATCCGCAGAACTCTTGCGGCGTGCGATCCTATGGGCATTTCATACGAAATGATCCTTGTCGACGACGGCAGCGCGGACAATTCGGCGCAGATGATCCGCGAGGCGGCGGAAAAGAACGGCGGAAAAGTCGTCGGCGTATTCCTCACAACCAACTTCGGGCAGCACGCGGCTGTCACAGCGGGACTTCAGACATCGGTCGGCAAGTACGTCATCACACTCGACGCCGATCTCCAGAACCCGCCGGAAGAGATTCCGAAACTCGTTGAAAAACTCCGCGAGGGCTACGACGTTGTCGGCACAATCCGAGAGAACCGCAAAGACACATTCTTCCGCCGCTGGGCCTCCAAGACGGTCAATCTGATGGTTCGCAAACTCTGCAACGGCAAGACCATGACCGACTACGGCTGCATGCTGCGCGGATATTCCCGCACCGTCGTCAACGCCATTCTGCAGTGTCCCGAACACGGAAAGTTCATTCCGATGCTCGCGATGAGCTATGCGCGCCGCACCATTGAAATCCACGTCAAACACGCCGACCGCATGGCGGGAGAATCGAAATACAACGTCTGGAAACTGATCGCGCTTCAGTACGACCTGCTGACGGGAACTTCGATCTTCCCGCTCCGGATGCTGACTTACATCGGAACTCTGCTTGCCGCATTCGGAATCCTGTTCGGTCTCTACATCTTCATCATGACCCGGATTCACGGCGACGATTGGAGCCAGCACGGAGTGTTCACCCTCTTTTCTCTGGTCTTCATCTTCATGGGCGGTCAGTTCGTGGCGATGGGCATTCTCGGCGAATACATCGGCAAGATTCACATGAACACCCGCGGACGCCCGCAGTTCTTCATCGAATCGGTCACCGGAAGAAAACAGAAATAATCGTCAATTTTATATAGAGAAGGAGCAACAATGAAAGCTGTCGTTTTCGCCTACAACAACATCGGATGCGAAGGCATCGAGGCGCTGCTGAAGAACGGGTTCGAGATTTCCGCCGTCTTCACGCACAAAGATGATCCCAATGAAAATCTCTGGTTCCGTTCCGTCGCGGAAGTCGCCGCGGATCACGGAATCCCGGTCTATGCGCCCGAAAACCCGAACCATCCGCTCTGGGTCGCCCGCATCAAGGCGATGAAGCCCGACTACATTTTCTCCTTCTACTACCGCTCTCTGATCGGAAAGGAACTCCTTGCGATCCCGTCAAAAGGCGCTCTGAACCTCCACGGCTCCCTGCTCCCGAAATACCGCGGATGCGCTCCCATCAACTGGGCCGTCATCAACGGCGAAAAAGAAACCGGCGTCACACTCCATGTCATGACCGAAAAGGTTGACGCGGGCGACATCGTCGCGCAGAAGAAAATCTCCATCGGCGCAAACGACACTGCGAAAGACGTTCATCTGAAAGCCGCAAAAGCCGCAGCCGAACTGCTCGCAGCAGAACTGCCCAAGCTCGCAAAAGCCAAAACAAAAGTCAAAGGCAAAAAGCAGAACGAGAAGGAAGCCACCTACTTCGGCAAGCGCAAACCCGCCGACGGAGCGATCGACTGGACCAGGTCCGCGGCCGACGTCCGCAACCTCGTCCGCGGCGTGACCCGCCCCTATCCCGGCGCATTCAGCTTCCTCGGCGACAAGAAGTATCTGATCTGGGACGTCTCCGAAGTCAAACTTCCCGCAAAATCCGCAAAGGCGAAACCGGGCACGATTCTCTCGACGGAGCCGCTCACGATCGCCTGCGGAAGCGGTGCGGTCAAAGTCAACTTCGCCCAGACTGCAAACGGTCTCTACTCCTCCGGCGAACAGCTGGTGAAAGACTGCCGTCTGGTGCAGAAGATGCAGTTCGTCTCCGATCCCGCCGCGCTTCGTCCGAAACGCAAAAAGAGCATCCTGATCCTCGGCGTCAACGGATTCATCGGCAGCGCCATCAGCGAGCGTCTGCTTGCAAGCGGCGAATATGAAATCTACGGCATGGACCTGCGTTCCAACTACATTCAGGAACTGCTCTCCAACCCCGACTTCCACTTCACCGAAGGCGATATCACCATTCACCGCGAATGGATCGAATACTACGTCAAAAAATGCGACGTCGTTCTCCCGCTCGTCGCCATCGCGACCCCGATTGAGTACACCCGCAATCCGCTCAAAGTCTTTGAACTCGACTTTGAAGAGAACCTGCGCATCGTCCGCTACTGCGTCAAATACAACAAGCGCATCATCTTCCCCTCCACTTCCGAAGTCTACGCAATGTGCAACGAGGAATCCTTCGACGAGGACAACTCCAAGCTCATTCTCGGCCCGATCCGCATGCAGCGCTGGATCTACTCCTGCTCCAAGCAGATGCTCGACCGCGTCATCTGGGCTTACGGCATGAAGGGTCTCAAATTCACGCTCTTCCGCCCGTTCAACTGGATGGGACCCAAGCTCGACAGTCTCACCTCCGCCCGAATCGGAAGCTCCCGCGCAATCACCCAGCTGATCCTCAACCTCGTGCAGGGTAATCCGATTCAGCTCATCGACGGCGGCGAGCAGAAACGCTGCTTCACCCACGTCACCGACGGTATCGAGTGCCTGTTCCGCATCATTGAGAACAAGGACGGGCGCTGCGACGGCAAAATCATCAACATCGGCTGTCCCGAAAACGAAGCCAGCATCCGCGAACTCGCCGAGATTCTGGTTGCGAAATTCGACAAGCATCCGCTCCGCAAAAAATTCCCGCCGTTCGCAGGCTACAAGGTCATCGAATCCGGAGAGTTCTACGGCGAAGGCTATCAGGATGTCCAGCACCGCAAGCCCAGCATCAGGAACGCATGGAAGTATTGCGACTGGAAACCGGTCGTCAAGCTCGAAGACTCCATTGAAATGACCCTCGACTTCTTCCTGAAGCAGGCGGTCGAATCCGGAGAGTTCGGAGTAAAATGAAAGCCGGACTCCGCATTGACGTCGATACACTGAGCGGCACCCGCGATGGCGTGCCGCAGCTTCTGCGCACCCTCGACAAACACGGGGTGCGCGGCGCCTTCTTCTTCTCCGTCGGCCCCGACAACATGGGACGCAACCTGTGGCGTCTGCTCAAGCCCGCATTCCTCTGGAAAATGCTCCGCACCAAAGCGGCCAGCCTTTACGGGTGGGACATTCTGCTGATGGGAACCGCATGGCCCGGACCGATGATCGGGAAACGCGGCGAAGAGGTGATCCGGAGCGCCGCGAAAGCCGGACACGAAATCGGTGTCCATGCGTGGGATCACCGCTACTGGCAGGCGAAATCCGACGTCATGACCGTGGAACAGGGCTTCTCGCACGTCAAGCGCGCGTTCGATGAACTGGTCCGCATCACCGGCGCCGCCCCCACCTGCTCCGCATCCCCCGGCTGGCGCTGCACGGAACAGCTGCTCAAATGCAAGGAGACGCTCCCGTTCCGCTACAACAGCGACTGCCGCGGCTCCTTCATCTTCATGCCCGTCGTGGACGGTGAAGTTCTGACCCAGCCGCAGATTCCGCTAGATCTGCCCACTTACGATGAAGTCTACGGACGCGACGGCATTACCAATGAAAATTACAACAGTCGGTTGCTCGCCCGCTTCAAACCCGGCGGACTGAACATGCTGACGATTCACGCCGAAGTCGAAGGGCGCATCTGCGCTTCGATGTTCGACGAATTTCTGACCGAAGCCAAAGCGCGCGGCATCGAATTCTGCGCTCCCGGCGACCTTCTGCCTGAGGATCTCTCCTCCATTCCGAAAGGACGGCTTGTGCAGGGGGAAATCCCCGGACGCGAAGGAGTGCTTGCTCTGCAGGGCTGATGTTTCCGAAAGGAGGTACTCATGCCGGAAACAAAAATCTCAATGGGAAAATGTTTTTCCTGGTCGTGGGTTGCATCCGCGTTCCGGAGCGCCTTCCGCCATATCCAGCGTCACCCGCTGAGCGAAGAAAACGCGGAAATCATCTGGAAAACCCGCCACAAAACCGTCTGGAAAACCGTGCTTCCGCGCAAATTCGACGGACTCACAATTGTCTGGAAGGATTACACAAACACCCGTTTCTGGCGCTTCTTTCTGCGCCCTTCGTTTGTTGCGCGTGAAGCCGCGGGATACCGCGTGGCGGAATCGCTCGGCATTCCGGTTCCGCAGCTGCTCGCGTGCGGCGACACCCGCAGGTGTTTCAAACTCAAGACCTGCTTCATCGTCACCGAATTTGTCAAAAACTCGCGGAACGGTCTCGTCTTCTGTCCCGGCGGCGAACTGGCGCATGAGGAAGGCTCGCGCAAAGCGTTCTGTAAACGGATTCTGCACGATCTCGCCGTTCTGCATGAAGCGGGGTACCGTCACGGCACGGCTCTGCCGCAGAACATGCTCTGGATCATCAACCGCGATTCGCGCATGGAAACAGCGTGGATTGATCTGGAGAAAATCCGCAAGTGTTCCCGCCGCCGTCTGCGCAAACTCGCAAAAAAGGATCTGCACGATTTTCTCGGCAACCTTGAATTTGATTCCGAAACCACCGAACAGATGGTCAATTACTACAACCGCGTCCGCGCTTCCATTCATCCGGACGCATCACCTATGGAGTACTGAACCATGCCCGATAAGAAAAAACTGACCGTTACACGTCTTCGCAAAATGAAACAGGAGCACACGCCGATCGTGATGCTCACCGCCTACGACGCCCCGACCGCCCGCCTCGCCGATCTCTGCGGCGTGGATATGCTGCTCGTCGGCGACTCCGTCGGCATGGCGGTGCTCGGCTACGACAACACGCTTGCCGTCACCCTCGAACAGAGCCTTCATCACTGTGCGGCGGTGAAGCGCGGCGCTCCGGATTCGTTCATCGTCGGCGACATGCCGTTCATGACCTATCAGATCTCCCCTGAACAGGCGCTCGCCAATGCCGCGCGCTACATTCAGGAAGCGCACTGCGACGCAATCAAGCTTGAGGGCAACCGTGAAATTGCTCCGACTGTACACCGCCTGACCGCCGCCGGGGTTCCTGTCATGGGACACATCGGACTCCGGCCGCAGCAGTGTCTCGTGGAAGGCGGATACAAGATCGCCGGGAAAACGGAATCCGCCGCGGAAGCGCTCTTCAACGACGCCCGCGCGATGCAGGAGGCCGGAGCCTTCGCAATCGTTCTGGAATGCGTCCCCGCCAAGCTCGCAAAAGAGATCTCCGAATCACTCGACATCCCGACCATCGGTATCGGCGCGGGCGCAGGATGCGACGGACAGGTTCAAGTCGTCAACGACATCCTCGGTCTTTTCACCGACTTCATTCCGAAGCACGCGAAACGCTACGCGAATCTCTCCACGGAAATGCAGCGCGCATTCACCGAATACGTCGACGACGTCCGCAACCGCCGGTTCCCGACCGACGCGAATTCCTTCTGATTTGTTTCAGACAAAAAAAGAGCCTCTGAAAATTCCTGTCCTTCAGGATTTCAGAGGCTTCTTTTTTTACTGAAACTTCAGTATCAGCTCAGAGCTTCCGGATAGAGCGATTTGATGATGCCGAGTTCCAGACCGCGGATTTCAGCGAGGCCTTTCAGACGTCCGATCGCCGTGTAGCCCGGATTCGGGCACGGAGGTTTGGCAAGATCGTCAAGCATCGTGTGTCCGTGGTCGGGACGGAACGGAATGCGCCAGTCTGCGCGTCCCTCTTTGCGGCGGCGGAGCTGTTCTTCAATGATCGCCTTCACAAGCCCGTACATATCGACACAGCCTTCCAGGTGGTTCGCCTCGAAGAAGTTGCCTTCGCTGTCGTGCTGCGTACTGCGGAGATGAATGAAGCCCACGCGGGAAGCGCAGGATTTGAACATTTCGACGATATTGTTGTCAAGGCGTCCGCTGAAACTTCCGGCGCAGAAGCAGATACCGTTTGCAGGACTGTCGACCATGTCGAGCAGGACTTTGATATCCTCCTGCGTGCTGAAAATGCGCGGAAGCCCGAGAATGGAACGCGGCGGATCATCGGGATGAATCACCATGATGCAGCCGGCCTCCTGCGCGACAGGCACGACTTCGGAGAGGAAGTGTTTGAGGTTCGACTTGAGATCTTCGCGGGAGATGGCGCTGTAGCGGGCAAGCATGGCGCGGATGTCTTCAAGCGTCACGCCTTTGAATCCGGGGAAGTTGTCGATGATGCCGCGCGTGAGCGTGTCGCGCTGCCCCGCAGTCATGGAATTGTAATACTCCTCCGCTTTTTTGACCATTTCGGGGGCGTAATCGTTCTCCGCGCCTTTGCGCTTGAGAATGAAGATTTCAAACGCGGCGAATTCCTTCTGATTGAAGAAAAGCGCTTCGGAACCGTCGGGTAGTTTATAATGAAGATCGGTGCGGATCCAGTCGAGAACAGGCATGAAGTTGTAGGTGATGACCTTCACGCCGCACTTGCCGAGATTGCGCAGAGAAGTTTTGTAGTTCTCAATGTATTCCTCGCAGCGTCCCGCGCGGACCTTGATGTCCTCGTGAACGGGAAGGCTTTCGACGACGTTCCAGACAAGCCCGGCGTCTTCGATTTTCTTTTTGTACGCCATGATTTCTTCAACCGGCCAGACTTCGCCGTAGGGAATGTGGTGCAGGGAGCTGACAACGCCCTTTGCGCCCGTCTGGCGCACATACTGCAGCGGCACGGGATCCTTCGGACCGTACCAGCGGAACGATTCTTCCATAAACATGATTCTGTTCTCCTGATGTTGAGGAATGCTCTCTGTATTCTATCATACATTCGGGGAAATTCAATCCGTTTCAAAGAATTTCAGCGAATGTTTTTCCTTGCCGGGAGAACGATCACAGTTTCGGCGTCAAATGCGCGATCAGACGGTCGAACAGGCGTTCATCCATCAGCTCCTCCACGGAAAGCGAACGCAGCATGTCGGCGAGCTCACGCGGGAAAGGACGCGGGAATTCGTACACATCCGGCTTGCGGAACGAAGCGTCGCGGAAGTAAACCGGGGATGCGGCCGCCTGAACGTGTCCGGGCAGTTCCGGATCGCGGAGCAGAGCCAGATACCAGCAGTTTTCATTCTCGTCGATCTCCATCTCAAACTCCGCACGCCCTTCCGCATCGGAAACCAGCTCCCGGGAAACCGTCGTTTCGCCGCAGCGGACAATCTCCGCAGTAACCCTCCCGCCGGGGCGATACCACGTCTCGCACTTCAGCGTGCGGCGTCCGGACGGCGCAAGAACCGCTCCGCTGTACTCGCCGTCGATCGAGAGCAGAATCATGCCCCCGTTTCCGGTGGTGACTGCCGTGCGGCGGTTCTTGACGGCCTCGACGATATTCGCCTCCGTCAGCGCGGGGACATGCACGAACGTTGCACCGCGCCGGCTGCCAGGCGTCCGGCCGACGTCAAACGCGGCGTCCGAAGTCGCCGTAACGCCGATCCGGTAACCGCGGTTCAGAAGCATGTACCAGAAAGCAAGCGGATTCGGGTTGTTTTCGAAATAGAAGAGATCAAGACACGGGCACATTTCCGGGTTGCAGAGCAGCCACAGAAAAACCTCCTTCCCGGTCATGCCGTCGCCGCCGTAATGCGGATGAACCGGAACCGCGACGGCTCCGGCGGAAGCGATGTAACGCAGAGTGAGTTCATAGTTCGTAACCGCTTCCCAGTCGTACTCGACATGCGCATGAAGTTCGGAAAGCCCGATGTTTCCGACATGTCCATTCCCGTTCTTCGGAAATTCGCGGTTCAGACGCAGCAGGAAATCCGGACCGGAAAGCAGCTGAGTCCACTTTTCCGGATCGCTTTTCACCCGCGTGTTTTCGTGAGCTTCCGCGCAATAGAGCCAATCGTAATGCTCCGCGCGTGCGGCAAAAGCGTAGAGCGGAACATTGCCGCAGTAAAAATTTTCTCCGTGGATGATGTGCGCATGAAAATCTCCTTTGAACCAGTTTTTCGCCCGCAGGGATTTGTGGTAAGGCTCCGTTTGAATCTCAACTTTGCCGCGTGCGGAAAACACATACTCGCCGCGACTCCAGAAATTCTCCGAATTCTCATACCAGAAGCCGGGCTTGACAAGCGAACCGAACGCGGTTCCGTTCAGGTCAAACGCGCGGACAGGCGTCCCGTCGTCGGTAATCCGGAGGAGCGCATAACCGTCGGTGAATCCATGAACCACGCGGCGCCCCGGCTCGGGCTCCTGACGAAACTGCAGATTCTCCGCCGGAGCGACGACTTGCGGCAGAAACGCATCCGCGCGACCGTCGAGCATCGCCTTGAGCGCATACGTTCCGGGGGCGGCGACTTCGAGCGAAAAATTGCCGCCGCCATCCGCCTGCACAAGCTCTCCGGTTGCGCAGACAATCCACGAACCGGGAAGCGCCCTGCCCGAAAGACGAACCGGCTTCCATTCGTAAAACATTTCCGAATCCGATTCTTCGCCGAACCCCTCCAGCTCAATCCGGTCCTCGTAGACATGGCAGATGCACGCGGTCGGTTCCGTGCAGTTGCAGATTGCCTTCACCGTCTTGTGCAGAACGCCTTTGCGCTGCTGAAGCCCGCCGGGATGATAATGTCCCGCAAAAAAGGCTTTTACATTCGGGTATTCATCCAGAATATCCAGAATCTCCGCACGGTCCCACATATAGGCGTTGGTGTCGTCGTTCAGCAACGGAACATGGGAGATGAGAATCACATTTTCATTTTCCTTCTGCGCCTGCTCCAGTCTGGCGCGGAGCCAGCGGCGCGATTCGGCGGAAAGCATTCCGTCCCATTCGCGGAGCTTGCGCCACGGATGTTCGATTTTGTACTCTTCATACTGCGCATAACGTTTCGAGCCCGGAGGCGCAAAGCGGCTGACATCAAGACCGTTGAGCACAATGAATTCAATTCCTCCGGCTTTGAAAGTGTAGAACAGATCGTCAAGCCCGAACAGACGCTTCAGTTCCTCTTCGGAATTTTTCACAAAGTCATGGTTGCCCACGACATATTTCACCGGATGAACGGATTCCGCATACTCTTCCAGAATCGCCGGGATTTCGTTTTTATCAAGACCGTCGCCCAGATCTCCAAGACTGACAATGAAATCAAGTTTTTTCGCATTGAGTTCATGAATAGTTTTACGAAGCAGAACGCGCGACTCCCGGAAAATGCGTCCAGCCCAGGGGTCGCGGTCGGCAAACTGGACATCGCCGATCAACGCAAACGAAACTTTCGGCTCAGCAGATTGATTCATACAGAATTCTCCCGGATATAATGTTTGCTTTAATTTACGCCGGGTTGTTAAAAAATCAAACAAAAATCAGTGCTTCCCGAACTTTTCCGGGAAAAAGATTTCCTCCGCCATGCGGATTTCCTCTTTCGTCGGTTCAGGCGTATCAAGAAGCGTGTTCTGAATATGGAGCTGTTCCCATTTGTATTCCGCCATCTTGTGGAACGGAAGAAGATCAATGCGCTGAATGCACTTGAACGGCTTGAGATAGGCGGCAAGCGCGGTCAGACGGTCACGGGTCAGGGTGAGGCCTGGAACCATGACATGGCGGATCCAGACCGGTTTTCCATGCTCTTCGCAGTAATCAAGCGTGGCGAGCGTGTTCCGGTTGGAGTGTCCGGTCAAATCGCGGCAGAGCGCATCGTCCAACGCCTTGATGTCCAGAAGGAGCATGTCTGCAAGGTCGATGACGGAAGCCGAACGGGAGAGCGGAAAGGAGCCAGCGGTGTCGATTGCCGTATGCAGATTTTCCGCACGGCAGCGCCGGAGAATGTCGGAGGTGAACTCCGGCTGGGCAAGCGGTTCGCCGCCCGAAAGAGTCACCCCGCCGCTCAGAAAATTGCGGCAGGAAACTATTTTTTTCACAACCTCATCGGAAGTGACGGAGCGTCCGTCGCGGAGTTCCCAGGTATCGGGATTGTGACAATACCTGCACCGCAGCGGACACCCCTGGAGGAAAACGACAAAGCGCACCCCCGGTCCGTCAAGCGTACCGAAACTTTCATACGAATGAATGCGTCCGGGGATGCCGTTTTCCATAATCAGAACCGGTTGTGGAAGGTTCTGTTGACAACGTCGAGCTGCTGCTCGCGGGTCAGCTTGATGAAGTTGACCGCGTAGCCGGAGACGCGGATGGTCAGCTGCGGATATTTTTCCGGATGATCCATGGCGTCAAGCAGCACTTCGCGGTTGAGAACGTTGATGTTGAGGTGATGCCCGCCCTCGATGAAGTAGCCGTCGAGCAGCGAAATGAGGTTCTTCTCCTTCTCCTCTTCGTTCTTGCCGAGAGAATCGGGGACGATTGAGAAGGTGTAGGAGATGCCGTCTTCCGCATAGTCGTACGGAATCTTGGAAACGGACTTGAGGGAGGCGACGGCGCCGCTGACGTCGCGTCCGTGCATCGGGTTCGCGCCCGGAGCGAAGGGCTGCCCGGCCTTGCGTCCGTCCGGCGTGGAAGCGGTCTTCTTGCCGTACATGACATTCGAGGTGATCGTGAGGATCGACATCGTCGGGCGGGAGTGACGGTATGCGTAGTGGCTGGCAAGCTTCTTTTCGAAGTCCTTGACGATATCCACGGCAATCTGGTCGACGCGGTTGTCGTCGTTTCCGTATTTCGGAAAGTCGCCTTCCGTGACGAAGTCGACGGCGAGTCCGGCTTCGTTCAGAACCGGCGTGACTTTCGCGTATTTGATTGCGGAGAGACTGTCGGCCAGGACGGAGAGTCCGGCGATGCCGCCCGCCATCGTGCGGACGATTTCCTCGTCGTGCAGAGCCATTTCGATGCGCTCGTAACAATACTTGTCGTGCATGTAATGGATGATGTTGAGGGTGTCTATGTAGAGCTTGGAGAGCCAGTCGGTGATCTCTTCGAAGTTGCGCATGACATCTTCGTACTTGAGCGGCTCCTTGCCGGCGAGAACCGGGATTGCGGGAGCGATCTGCTCGTTGTTGCACTTGACGTCGTGTCCGCCGTTGATCGCGTAAAGCAGAGCCTTTGCGAGGTTGCAGCGGGCGCCGAAGAACTGCATCTGCTTGCCGATGCGCATTGCGGAAACGCAGCAGGCGATACCGTAGTCGTCGCCGAATTTGGCGCGCATCAGGTCGTCGTTCTCGTACTGAATCGAGGAGGTCGCAACGGAGATTTCCGTGCAGAAGCGCTTGAAGTTTTCCGGCAGGCGCGGGCTCCAGAGAACCGTGAGGTTCGGCTCCGGCGCAGGACCGAGATTGACCAGCGTGTGCAGGAAGCGGTAGGACATCTTGGTGACCATGTGGCGTCCGTCGATGGACATGCCGCCGAGGGATTCCGTAACCCAGGTCGGGTCGCCGGAGAACAGCTCGTCATAGGCCGGGATGCGGAGGAAGCGGACGATACGCAGCTTCATGATGAAGTGGTCGACGAATTCCTGAATCTGCTCTTCGGTGAAGACGCCGTTCTTGAGGTCCTGTTCCGCATAGCAGTCGAGGAAGGTGGAGATACGGCCGATCGACATTGCGGCGCCGTTCTGCTCCTTGACCGCGGCGAGATATCCGAAGTAGAGCCACTGGATCGCCTCTTTGGTGTTTTCCGCCGGGCGGGAAATATCGAATCCGTATTTCGCAGCCATCTCTTTGAGTTCAGCGAGAGCCTTGATCTGCTCCGCGATCTCTTCGCGCTTGCGGATGTGATCGGAATCCATCACGTCGATGACCATGTTCTTCTTCGCGGCCTGCTTCTGGGCAATAAGGAAATCAACGCCGTAAAGCGCAACACGGCGGTAGTCGCCGATGATGCGTCCGCGCCCGTAGGCGTCCGGAAGACCGGTCATGATGCCGGCGTGACGGGCGCGCTTCATTTCGTCGGTGTAGACGTCAAACACGCCGTCGTTGTGCGTCTTGCGATACTTGAAGACGTGGTCGACGATCGGATCCATCTGTCTGCCGTAGGCTTCGAGCTGGGTGTGGATCAGACGGATACCGCCGAACGGCATGATTGCGCGTTTGAGCGGAGCATCGGTCTGCAGACCAACGATCTGTTCGAGATCCTTGTTGATGTATCCGGCGTTGTGCGCGGTGATTGTGGAGATGGTTTTCTCATCAATATCGTAGACGCCTTTGCGTTCGCGCTCGACTTTCATGAGATCCAGGAGCTGGTTCCAGAGAGCTTTGGTGCGCTCGGTCGGTGCGGTCAGGAATTCCTTGCCGCCATCGTACGGAGTGTAGTTGCGCTGGATGAAGTCCCGTACATTGACTTCCTTGTTCCAGTTTCCGGTCTTGAAGTTCATTTGCATATCCTTTCTGAACTTAGTTTTTTGAGAATTGTTTTTATTTTCGAGATGTAATATACACCGTAAAAGCCATTTGTCAAATAGAAAAAATTAGTTTGAACTAATTTTTCCATTTAAAAGAGATTCCGCCGTGCTTGAACACGGCGGAAGAAAACTTTTTTACGGAAGAAGAACCAGATCCATCCACTGGCCGGGCATCTTCCGGTAACCGATTCCCGGAGTCAGCTCCAGATAGCCGGTGCGCTCTTTGCCGTTGTTCAGATTAACCAGCGATCCGAGACGCATCACCGAATACGGCATCAGTTTGAACGGGCTGACCGCACGGCGCGGAAATGCAATTTCATACACAGTCCGATCCGCGTATTTCCGGATTGCAACCGGGACTTCATCCGCAGGCAGGAGCCCCTGCTGTTTGTTCAGACTGTCATACATGGCGCTCGAAGCCCAGCGGCGGTACACCCGCGCCTCTTTGCCCATCATGCCGATGGAGTATTCAAAATCGTCGTCATCCAGCGATTCACGGTCCGCCGGAGCATTGCGGAGCGGGTCAAAGCAGACTTGAACACTGTCGTAGCACCAGACATTTCCGGCAAGGGAAACATCGGGCAAAGCATGCAGTTCCGGCTTGAACACCTCGATCGCGGCATAGAGATTGTTGTCATCCCAAGCATAACGCAGGTTCGCGGTAACCGCGTTTTCCGCCGCACCCCAGTTTTTGTGGTCCCGCGGATCGGTATTGCGAGAATCCAGGCGGATCGCAGCCGCACGCTCCGACCAGTCGGAGAGATCCCCGTCGATCTTCAGCGGAGCAGCCGTTTTGTATGCGAGGATTCCGCGCAAATCAATTGCCAGTTCCCGTTTTTCCTTGCGGGACGGAACTTCCACCTGCAGTTTGATTTTGCGCGACGAAGTCGAAACCGGATTTTTCAGCAGGAATTCCGCGCTTCCGGAATCTTCTCCGGGGATTCCCTTCAGAATCTGTTTTGCGGAACCCTCAATCTCATCGGCGTTGAGCACGGTGACAGTGCAGTCGAACAGACGCCCCGTAATGTTGCGAACATGAACCCGGAATTTGCGCGCATCGGTAATCGCCGGCTCCACTTCCACACAGGTTCCGGAATTGTTGGTCAGCGAAGCGTTCTCAATCAGCTTCACAAGTTCCGCCGTGCTGAGTTCGCTTTCCAGATAGACCGGATGAGGAGTCAAATCAAGGACTTCCGCAGAGATCCGGTTTCCGAGAAGGTCATACGCAGTCAGCTTCGCGGCGTCCGCTTTGGAGAAACGCATAACAGACGGCTCGCCTTTCCATTTCCACAATGCTGCCGTGCGTTTCTTTCCGTGGTCGAAAACGAAGCAGCGGTAATTAAGTCCCAAACGGGCGCGACCGGAGAACGCGGCAGTCTCCAGACGGTCAATCAGGTTGCGGAGTGCAAAGAACGTAATGTTCGGAACCGGCATGTTGTCCGTACCCGGATTGCCCATGAATAGAAGGTTCCAGCCGCTTCCGCAGTGCGTGCTGTCAAGACAGAACAGATAGTACCGTTCCGCTCCGCCGGCATAGCCATGAATCATGTTGCGAATTGCCCGGGAAGCGGAAATCCGGACGTAGTCCGTAATTTTCTGATCCGCAAGTGCAGGAGGTACTACAACACCCGCCTCAGTCGCCATCTGCGGAATCTTGCGGAATGTATCAGTCATCTTCTGCAGACGAACCGCCTCTTCCGCATAATCCGGAAGTTCCGGCTCCAAACGGTAAGGATGATAAGTAATGTAATCCAGCAGATTGTTTTTGTCTTTCGCAAGAATCGCAGCAATCCAGGTAAAATCGATCTGATTTGCCACAGGTCCGCCGATTTTCGCCTGCGGATCGTATTTTTTCACAATCCGCCCCATATCATCAATCTGTTTCCAGTTTTTATCCACAGACCATCCGGAAATATTCGGTTCGTTCTGCGTTTCATAAATTTCCACCAGACCGACGTACTTCTGAACATATGCCTCAAACTTCTTGAGCCACGCATTCCAAAGTTCCGGGTTGTCGCGCTCCTTTGCATCCATCGAAACACAGAGCATTGTCTTGATCCCCTGGCTCTTCAGATACGGGAGCTGCTCAAAACTGTACCACAGAGAACCGGACGCCGTTCCGTTGCGGATTGCACCAATACGGAAATCCTTGAAGTAAGGCATCAGCAGTTTCATATTCTGCATGGCTCCGACTTCAATTCCTGAACGGAAATCAGGGTTCTGATTTTTTTCGATTATGCCAAAATAGAGCGTACTCTCTGCAGTTTTACCGCCTGCCTTGCAGACAAATGTCAAATTTGCCGCACCGCGCAGACCGGACGGAGGAAGAATCTCAAATGAAAATTTCTTTTTCCCATCCAGAGAAAATTTCTGTTCCGGCGACTGGAATACCGGCTTTCCAGTCCAGTCTTTCAAAACATAGGAGATGCTGCAGTCGAGCGGTTTTCCTGTGTAATTTTCTGCTTCGGCTTCCGCATGAACCGTTTCACCTGCGTAATAGTACCCGTTTTTATGTGCGTGTTCCGCACGCAGATGCACCGGAGCGTCATCGCGGAACTCGGAATGTCCGCCAATCGCATAGGAAGCAGAATCCACCCAGAGCGTCCCCTGTGACTTATCTGCCGGAGCAACATAGGGCATTACGACTTCTGTTCTGCGAGGATACGCATTGACTAAATCGCCGAAAACCTGGAATCCCTCTCCCTTCATTCCCCATGACGGCATATAGAGCTCATACTTTTTCCATTCCTTCCCGACTGCCACCCGTTTCGCGGCGGCCTGCCCGTTTCCAAGGAAAAGCCCCATCTCCACACTCATGGGACGGTCGGATTTCATATAAACCGTAAATGATGTCGGCTGTCCGGCTCGGTATGGAACTGGATTGAAGTGAAGACGTCCATAGGAAAAATCCGTTTTCTTTTCAACCCGGAAAGAATAGCGTCCAGTGTGCGCCGTTGCAGAATCAAGGGAAATGTCATTCTGTGAATCAATGACAATCTTCCGCCAGTCAATATGCTTTTCATGAAGCGTGTGCTTTGCGAAATCCAGGGAAATGGTAACGATACTGTTAAACCCGTCCTCCGCACCGCCGTTGCGAATATGATTGACCGAGGAATCCACAGCTTGTTCACTTTTACGTTTTTCGTAAGAGAAAAAACGGAGGGAACGGAAGCGGTAAATGCCGGGCGCCTTGAGATCGGTTCGCAACCATATGTTTTCAACGCCATCAATGACCGGAGTTTCAAAAGAGAGTTTTTCATTCTCTTTTCCACTCAACTGCTCCCGCTTCATTCTCCAAAAATGTGCGCCTTTGTTTGAAAGCACCAGCAGATCGATTCCGGCGCCCGCAGGACCGGAGCAGATAACTTCCATCCGGTTGATTTTCTTCGGATTTTTCTCCGCTTTCGGAGAGCAGAAGAATTCATCCGGGCGGATACCATGCCAGCCGATCATGAACGTTTTTCCCGTTTTATACTTCTCGTAGAACGCCCGTGTATCAACGATCAGCTCATCGCCCTTCAGTTCCATTGAAACAAGATTCTCATCCTCCTTCGGAAGTTTAAGTCCTCCGAACGGACCTTTCTCCTTTGCAAAGATCCAGAAACTCGTTTTCTGTTCATTCTGCTTCAGATTCGCACCGTCAAACAGCATGTCATATGCCTGCGAACAGAGGCATAGGGATGCAGCGGCACAGAGTAGAAGTTTTTTCATAATTCAATCCTTTTTTAGTTGTTAAAGAGCATTTACAAAAAGTTGTTTTTCCCGATGCAATGGAGAACCCCACGGAGTAGCAAGAAAACTCTGCGTCCGCTGCTCGACATGCCCATCCAGCATGACAGCATTTGCGGTTGCCATTGGGGATGGCACTCCAGTAATTGCCCCGGGCGATCCGCTGTAATTGGTTCCAGGTGTCCAGGGGGGACACGGATTCGCGCCCGGCCCATGCATATAGAAACGCTGTCCGGTCAAATCTCCAGTAGCGGAAAGCTCCATGTTGTCATAGCTGTCTATGGCAAGCATCCGCGAAGAAAGATTTTTCAGATTTCCAATGCGTGAATGAATTGTTTTTCCAGTGTTCAGGAACGTTCCCCAGTTTCCTCCGCCGATCTGCGGATACATGATCATCGATGACATCGCATAGGTCGGTCCCCACTGCAATTCACTTGCACTGGAACTTGGACAGCGGAAAATTTTGACATTCCGGCAATCCGCCTGTTTTCCGAGACCTTCATTTTTACGTGTAATCTGCACATATTTTGTTTCATAAAGTGTTTGCTGGTACTCTCTCGGAATCGGGAACCAGGAATTGCTCGCATCGTAGTACTGCATCAGCACAAGCCCGACCTGTTTCAGCTGATTCTTGCAGCTGATGTTTTTCGCTTTGTCCCGCGCCTTGTTCAATGCCGGCAGAAGAATTCCAGCGAGAATTGCAATAATTGCAATTACCACGAGAAGTTCTATGAGCGTGAACTTGTTCACACCACGTCTCCGACTGTACGACCGGCGGCCGCCTCCTCTTTTTTCTGTTTTTTTTTGCATTATGCTCTCCTTTTTTTAATTTGAGGTTTTATCGTTTCGTTTGGCAAGAGTCCGTCCGTCATAGACGACAGGTTCCAGCAACACGGAAGGAATCCGGTCAGTCCGGCCGTCGGCATGGGCGAGAATCCCGGAACAGATATGCTCCGCTATCTCCGCCGTTGCGTTGGATACCGAGTTGACGCAGGTCGTCGCCGAGCGCGCATAATTGTTCGCATTCAGGGTAATCAGCCCCATGTCACCGGGAATCGTGCGCCCCTGACCGTTCAGGACTTCAAGAACCAGCGGAAGCTGGTCGTCCGTCGAAAGGAACATTGAATCATATCTCAGGTCTTTTGCAAGCTCCGCAGTTTTCCAGATATAGCTTTGCAGAATCCCTTTTCCGCCGTCGTAAAAGACTTCGCGGACATCCGTTCCGCAATCGAACTTCATTCCGTATTCGCGGCATTTCCGCGCAAATCCGGCGATCCGTTTCTGATACGGCACGTAACAATGATCCGTAAAGTTCGGAGTCAGCAGCACGGGCGAACGGAATCCGTGGCGGTACAGCTCCTCCGCCGCCAGCTCACCGACTCGCTCGTTGTCCACGGCAATGATGGAGGAATTCTCATCTCCGGGAAGGTCGTCGGGGTAAATGATATGCCGTCCTTCCTCCTCCCAGCGCGCAATCAGCTCTTCCAGATTTCCGCGGCCGGTGACGATGATATACTGTTCCTTCCGTTCCGCAAGCTTCCGCAGATCCTCTTCAATCTCTTCCGGCCAGAACCGGAGCAGAAAGAGTTCGGCGGTCAGCGGATATGCTCGGAGCTGTTCCGTGAGTGCCGCCCAGAGACGCGCCCACGCAGGATTCGCAATCGCATCACGCCCCGCCGCTATGTAGAGAACCGGAATTTTGTTTGCGGAAGGATTGATGACGCGTCCGTTCGCCCCCTGAATCAGAAGTCCGGAGCGCTCCATCTCCTTGAGAATTTCGCGGATAACGCTTCGGGAGCCGCCGGCCCGGACCGCGAGTTCGCGTTCGGACGGAAACGCCGTCTGTTCCATCGCAAGCTGACTGCGCAGAAGATCGCGGATCTTCTCCTCCGTCACTTCTCTCGGCTGATTGCTGCGTGTTGCTCCCATCTTTCCTCCTGAAAATCCAAAACATACCATTTGGTTTGTTTTAATTATACAACAAAGTTGCGAATTTGTCAAGCCCCTTTTTTCAAAAAAGTGCAAAATTAGTTTCCGTAACTCAGCTCTATCATCGAATGGCAGGTGAATGCGGGAGCATCAAACGCAACCGCCCCCTCCGCCGTCCGCGCAAACGCAAGCTCCATTCCCTCCGGAACGAGACGGACGGAACGGATGCTTTCCGGAAGATTCAGCTCTATGCGGACGGGTCCCGCCGGGTTCAGGTCTTCGATGACTTCCAGCGCACTGCGTCCTGCCCTGGTCCCGCCGTCGAGGGTCACTTCACCGCCGCGCAAAATGGTGTTTGCATACAGCAGGTGCAGAACATAGCGTTCTTTCTCCCGCTGGCGCATCAGCGTAACGCGTCCCTGCGAGGGAAGCCCGGAGACCGAAAGCAGCGTCCCCTCCCCCATGAAGCGGCGGATGGCATTGACGATGAACTCCTTCACAATCACCGCCCCGTAAGCGCGGTAAATGGAAAAGACCGGATGCGCGAAATAAAGAATCCGGCCGCTCATCACTCCAGCGTCATAACCGGAAGGTTCCGGGCGGAACGGGGTGTGCTGATGACTGCAGAAGTGCTCGTAAGTCCGGTTGAAATAGGGATCGTACACTTTGCCGAGCGAAACACCGCCATTGACGCGGATTCTCTGCGAGGTCATGTACATGACAAACGGAGTATGAACGCTTTCCGGAGCAAACGGATCTGCGGGCTCTATGTAATCCGGCTGATAAGGACTCTGCCCTTCGTGGTCTACGTTTAGCGGAAGAACAAACGCTTCGCGGTCTTCCGCCATTCCGCTGGTTCCGGAGAGAACCAGGCGACCTCCGTTTTCCAGAAAACCGTTCAGTTTCCGCGCAAGCGCAGGAGAGAGCCGGACCTCATCCGGCAGCACCAGAAACCTGTATCTGCTCCAGTCCATCTCGGTATCGACAATATCAAACGGGATATGGGCTTCAAGCAGGATGCGGGACGCGCCGACGTCGCCGGGCAGCATTTTTTTCTCGGAACGCCCCGGAGTCAGACCGCTGAGAACCGCAACTTCCGCGGCAGATTCAACATGATCGCACCACGCCTCTTTCTCACGGATTTCACGGTAAACGCTTCCGATCATGTCATAGGTGGAGACATCCAGTTTCCCGCAGGGATGCAGCTGATCGCCGATACTGCACTTGGAACCGTTCGCAATCATCGCGGAACATTCGTAACGCAGAGCATTCGGATGTTTGAATCCGCCGAACTCTCCCCAGGTCGTGTGAAACTTCCCGGTCATGCCGAGGAACTCAAAATTGAGATTGCGGACATAAGCCGCGGACATCGGGTAGTGGTCGTAGCCCCAGCCGCCGGTAGGCAGAGATTCCAGCTCCAGATGCGAAAAATACTGCAGAATCTTCCCGCTCCCGATCGAGACATGTCCGGAATTATGGAAAAGCGGCATATCCGGATTGATGGATTTCACGGTTTCATAAGTCTTCCGGTAATATTTGAGGAGCACCTGTTTCGCGTACGCTCTCCGGTCCTCTTCCTTCAGCGGGTCAAACCCGTTCTCCTTCATTCCTTTCATACAGTGCGGACAGCAGCAGGGTCCCTGCGAAACGATATCGGTGAAAATTCCATTCGCTTCCGGAAAGAGCTCAAGGACCTCGCGGATCTCGTCGCAGAGGAAATCCAGATATGGAGAATTGAAATACATCTTGTGGAAATGCGGAAAAAGCGGATCGTATATCTTCCCGGAAGGCTCCATCTCCCCCCATTCCGGATGCAGTGCCGATGCATAGTTGTTGAGTCCGGCAGTCAGATAAATCGGAGTCTTGACGTCGATTTCCCTGCAGGCGTCAACCTGGGCGCGGAGCAGGTCAAAATTCAGGTTCGGATGACGGCATCCGACTTTCGTATTGTAATAGGCGTAGCCGTGGTGACAGCAGGCAAACAGGGTTATGGAATCAACAGCCGCGTCCAGAAGAGTTCTCTGCCACTCTTTCTTATTGAATTTTTCTCCGATCCCGGGAATCAGGGGAGACGTGTGAAAATCCAGATGAACCTGTCTGAAACGCATATGTCATAACCTCTTTTGTTTTTCATTGAAGCTCATTCTTCATCGCCGGAAACCATATTCGGCATCCAAAACATACCATTTGGTTTGTTTTTAATTATACAGCGAAGTTGCGGATTTGTCAAGTCCCGTTTATCAAAAAAGCGGGAAAAAGAGGTTTTCGGGAAGTTCGGAGAGCAAAAACGCATTTTTTTTTCTACTTTTCCTTGCCATTTGCATTTTGCGATGTATAATATAAGCTTATTGCATTGTAAACTAACCATCAATAAGGAAAGACAATAATGACGGAATTTTTCGTTCTCGCTCAGGGAGCTCCGGCTCCGGCCGCGGCGCCCGCGCCCGCAAAAACCACAACCGCAACCGCCGCAGTTCCGGCAGCAGACGCTCCCGCGGCACAGCCCCAGCCGCAGGGCGGAATCGGCAGCTTCATGGGAATGCTCCCCATGATCCTCATCATCGCCGCAATGTTCTACCTCATGTGGCGCGGACAGGCGAAAGAGCGTAAAAAACGTGAGGCCATGCTCACCTCCATCAAGAGCGGTGACAAGGTCATCACCATCGGCGGAATCCACGGAACCGTCGTTGAAGTCAAGAATGACGGCTTCGTCATCAAGATTGCCGACAACGTCAAAATCGAAGTCACCAAAAACGCGGTCGGCTCCGTCGTCAACGTTGGAGATGCTGTTACAAAATGAACAAGAAACCGATTCTTCTCAGAAGTTTCTTTGCCCTCGTGGTGCTTGGAGTCTTCCTGTTCTCCATGTACCCGCTGGGGCAGACGGACTTCTATGCAAGCATGAAGAGCATGTTTGTGAACCCCGCCGATCCGAAGATCGAAGAGGTTTGCAAACTAGCCAAAGCCAAGCAGGAAGCCGATAAAAGCATGTACGCCTCGACGGCAATCGAAGAGGCAGCGCGCGAAAAAGGCGTGCTGCTTACCGATTACGTCAAACCGCGTATCGTCAAGAGCCAGAGCCTGACCAACAACCGCGACGTGCTTGCACATGCGCGCAAGCTCTCCGCGGGCTCGATCCGCCTCGGTATCGACCTCAACGGCGGCGCAGAGTTCCTCCTCGAACTCGAACCGAACGAAACAGGTTCCGATGCGGCGCAGAAACGCAAAGACATTGAAAACAATTTTGAGCGTTACCGCGACGTCGCCATCGAAACCCTCCGTACGCGTCTCGAAAGCGAAAACATCTTTGAAAGCGAAATCTCCCCCGCAGGAGGCAACCTCATCTCCCTCCGCGTGCCGATCGTTTCCAAAGAGGAAAAATCCCGCCTGGAACGCCTCATCAAAATGTCCGCGCGCCTGAGCTTCTCGCTCGTCCACCCGGAGAACGACAAACTCGTCCAGGCTTATCTTGCCGACCCCGAAAACTTCACCGCTCCCGAAGGTTACAAGATGATGGAAAATGCCGAAACCGGACGCGGCGGCAAAGTCCGCCGGGGCATTTACTTTGTCGAACGCGAAGCGCAGATGGACGGCAAGGACATCTCCGACGCCTTCCCGACGATGAGCCAGTTCGGTCAGCGTGAAATCATTCTGAACTTCAACCCGGCCGGCGCCCAGCGCTTCGGAGAAGTCACCAGCAAAAACGTCGGCCGCAAGCTTGCAATCATCCTTGACAACGTTCTCTACTCCGCCCCGAACATCCAACACGCGATCACCGGCGGAACCGCACAGATCACCGGAGACTTCTCCCGTGAAGACGCCGAGACGATCTCCAAAGCGCTCGTCAGCGGCAGCGTTCCGTTCAAGGTCAAAGTCCAGGCGCAGTACGACATCGACCCGACCATCGGCAAAGAGACGGTCAACGACGGTCTCTGGTCCGGTATCGCCGGAACGATTCTCGTCATGATCTTCATGGCGGTCTACTACATGCGTTCGGGTCTGGTCGCAAACATCTCCCTGATCGTCAACGCACTGCTGATGCTCGGCGCCATTGCCGCGTTCGGCGTCACTCTCACCCTCCCCGGTATCGCGGGTATCATCCTGACTATCGGTATGGCTGTCGACGCGAACGTTCTGATTTACGAACGAATCCGCGAAGAAATCGCGGAAGGCAAGACGGTTCTCAACGCCATTGACATCGGCTTCGACAAGGCGTTTGCGGCGATCTTCGACTCCAACATCACCACCCTGTTCGTCGCCCTGATCCTGCTCTGGCAGGGAACCGGCGCAATCAAGGGATTCGCCATGACTCTGGCGATCGGTATCTTCACGACCCTGTTCACGGCAGTCTTCCTGACACGCCTGCTCTTCGACCTCATGACCCGTTTCACCACGGTCAAGAGCCTGAAGATGCTCCAGGTCATCAAGCCCGGAACCAACATCAACTTCTTCAAGTATGCGAAACCGGTCATGCTGTTCTTCGCTCTGCTGATCGTCGCCACGTTTGTCACCCTCGGCATCCGCGGACGCGATGCGCTCGGCATCGACTTCACCGGCGGTACGCAGATTGAGCTCGATTATCAGAAACTGGTTCCCGCCGAACAGATCGAAAAGGTTCTCTCGCACGCCGGATATCAGGTCAAAGTCAACTACAAGACCCCCGGTTCGATGGCGTCCGACAAGAAGAAACTCGAAATCATCCTCCGTGACAAACACGGCGCCGTTGCTGAAACCGCCGAAACGGTCGGACAGGACAAGATGACCACGGTCAGCAATCTGCTGAACAAGAGTTTCCCGGAGGCGAAATACACGCCGGACCGCCAGTCCACGCTCGGTTCGCTGATCGGTGAAACCTTCACAAAATCGGCGATCCTGTCCCTGGCCCTCGCGATCCTCGGCATGCTGATCTACATGACAATCCGCTTCGAGTTCTCCTACTCGATTGCGGCAAACCTCGGCACGCTAAACGACGTCATAGTCTCCATGGGCATCTTCCTGATGTGCGGCGGAGAACTCACGCTGAACGTCGTCGCCGCGGGTCTGACCCTGCTCGGCTACTCCATCAACGATACGATCGTCAACTTCGACCGCATCCGCGAAAACCGCAAGCTTATCAAGGGCATGAGCTACCGCGAGATTGTCAATCTCTCGATCAACCAGACCCTTGCCCGTACGATCCTGACCTCCGTGACCGTCGCCCTGGTGCTGATCATGCAGCTCTGCTTCGGCGGCGCGGCGATCCGCGATTTCGTATTCGTCATGCTGATCGGCGTAGTCGTCGGAACCATCTCAACGATCTTCGTCTCGGTCATCATCATCGCTTACTGGCACAAGAACGACAAGGGCATTCCCGAGGATTCCGCAAAGCCGGAACCGAAGAAAGCCTGAGTCCTTCCATTCGGCAATCAGGGACGGGTCCGCGCAAAACGCGGCCCGTCCTTTTTCATACCACACTTCTGAGGTTTTCCATGCCAACTCCGGTTTACTACGCAAACTGTCCGGACTACACGCCGGAACATCTGCAATCCGCGCTCGGCGGCATTCTCCCGGGGCAGATCGACGCTTTCGGCGGGGTCTCGGGCAAACGCATCATGCTGAAACCGAATCTGCTCGCATGGCGGCGCGCGGACGATATTGCGTGCGTGCATCCGAAACTTATCGTCGAAACCGCGCGGTTCTTCCTCGACGCCGGCGCAAAGGAAGTCGCCCTGCTCGAAAACCCGGCGGTCCAGACCGCTCCCGCAATCATCCGCGCAATGGGAATCGACGAGGAGCTGAAAAAGCTCGGCGTCCATGTCGCCAACTTTTCCGATTACAAGCGCCTCCCCCTGCCCCCGGAAGTCAAATTCCACAACATCGAACTCGCCGCGGAGTTTCTCGAATACGACGCCGTCGCAGACATCGCGAAGGCGAAAACGCACGCCATGATGATTCTCACGCTCTGCGTCAAAAATCTTTTCGGACTGGTCAAGGGATGCGACCGCATGAGCTGGCATCTCGCCGTCGGACGCGACTTCGCGAAATTCGCGGACATGCTGCTCGACATCCACCTATCCGTCCGCCCCCGCTTCAACATACTGGATGCGGTGACCTGCATGGAGGGCAACGGACCCGGCAGCGGAACGCCGGTTCACCGCGGATTCCTTGCCGGTTCATCCGATTCCCTCGCGCTCGACGCCTCCGCCGCCGCGATATTCGGCGTTCCGAATCTGCTCCTTCTGCGCAATGCGAAAGAACGCAAGCTGGATTTCTCGTACGAAAACCGCGGAGACGTGCCGCCCGTCAACCCGCTGAAGCGTCCGGACCCGCCGGGCGTTCTGACCGAATGGGGAGTGTTTCTTCCGCCGTTCCTCAAAGGACTTCTGCGCGATTTCGCGGTTTCCAAACCGCGGCTGGATCCCTCGCGCTGCATCGGATGCGGACTCTGCGCGAAGATGTGTCCGCCGCAGTCGCTGAAGCTGAAAGACGGCAAACCGGTGTTCGATCTGCCGAACTGCATCCGCTGCTACTGCTGTCAGGAACACTGTCCGAAAGGGGCGATCACTCCGCACAAAACGCTCGCCATGCGCGCCGCCGCCCGCGTGGAGGACGGCATACGCGCACTGTTCGGAAAACACTGAACGAGGCATCCGGAAATGTTAAAAGCGTAACATCGTTTCCGGATGCAAAAACCTTTCTTTCCATTGACATTTTCCGGTAAACGGAGTAATGTACAGAGAAAGAAAGGCACAATATGAACCGCATCAATTTCAGAGAAATCGCCCGGGAGCTGAACATCAGCCACACCACGGTCTACCGCGTCATCAACAACGCCCAGTGCGTCAGCGACGCCACCCGCGTCCGCGTCATTGATGCGCTGAACCGCCACGGCTGCTACCGCGATGCACGAGTCAAACCGCAGACCGTTCTGCTTGATTTTGACGAGAACGCCGCCTCCTCTTACATGCGCGATTTGCTGAATCTGCTCCGGAACCGTCTTGCAGGAAATCCTTTCCGCTGGATTGAAACTTCACACGGAACCGGCCGCACGAAGTTCCTGCTGGCCTGCCGCGACGCGCACATCGTGGTCTTCGCTCCGATGGCGGACCGCGATATTTACGACCGCGCGAAAGAGGTCAATCCCGATCTCCTCATTCTGAATCTGCTCGACGACGCCGCAGGCGACATTGCGATAGCCACGGATGATTTTCAGGGCGGGCAGCTCGCCGCCCGGCGGCTTTATGAATGCGGACACCGCACACATCTCGCAGTCACCGTTCCCGCGCCGGAGGACGGCCTGCAGCATTCATTCAGCAACCGGGCCAAGGGCTTTCTCGCGGAAATGATGTTCCTTGCTCCAAATTGCAGAATCGAACGCTGGGAAGTTCCGCTCAGGCGGACACGGAATTCTCTGCCGCAGAAACTCAAGCACAAACGGCGTCCGAGCGCGGTCTTCGCAACCGGACTTTACTTCGCGAAAAAAACCGCAGCAGCCTGCTCCGCGTCCGGACTCCGCATTCCGGAAGACATCAGCCTCCTCGGATTCGACAAGCCCGACTGCACGGAGCCGCCATGCGACAGCATCGTTTTCAACCCGGAACAGATCGTTTCCTGGGCGGAATTCTTCATCATGAACCGTCCGGTCATCAAAAACGGCGCGCACGTTCATCTGCTTCTCGACATGAAACTAGAAACACACGGAAGTGTGAAACGCCTCAACCCAACTCCATGAAAAAAGAAACCTGAAACCGAAAGGACTGTACATGAAAAGCATTTTTAAACGCTATGCGGGGAATCCGGTTTTATCGCCGGAGGATATGCCCGGCGACTGCTTCGCCGTCTACAACGGCGGCGCAGTCAAAATCAACGGAGAGTACATTGCACTCGTCCGGACCGAGGACTCCGCCCGTTACCAGCGGATCTGGTGCGCGCGAAGCCGCGACGGCTATCGTTTCACGCCCGATCCGGAGCCGGTGAAAATCGTTGCGGACGACATGGACGAGTATCTTAAGTACGCGAAGGATTCGTTCTTCGATCCGCGCATCAATGTCGTGGAAGGAAAATTCTACGTCACCTATGCGGCGTATACGTTCAAGTACGGAAGCCGCATAGGACTCGGCGTTACGGAGGATTTCAAAACGATCCGTCATATCGGGTTCCCGCTCCATGTGCTGAACCGGAACGCAGTGCTCTTCCCGGAGAAAATCGACGGTCTCTATGTCATGCTGCATCGTCCGGAGGGGGGCGGCGGCGGAAACATCTGGATTTCCCGCTCGCCCGATCTGCGGTTCTGGGGAGATTGCAAGGTTGTCGCCGACCGCGGGAGCGGACGGTGGGACAGCCTCAAGATCGGCGCGGGCTGTCCGCCGATCCGCACGGATCGCGGCTGGCTGGTCATTACCCATGCGGTTGACGGAAACTGCGCAGGACAGCACTACACCATCGGAGCAATCCTGCTCGACCTCAAGAACCCGGCAAAGATGATTGCGCGCTCACGGATGCTGATGTGTCCGGAAGCTCCGTATGAAACGAACGGATTCGCCCCGAACGTCGTTTTCCCCTGCGGCGCGATTCCGGAACCGGACGGCTCCCTGAAGGTCTACTACGGCGCATCGGACAACTTCGAATGTCTCGCCGAAACCACTGTTCAGGAGCTTCTCGACTCCTGCAAATACTGATTGAATCAGTGAAACAGAAAACAGCGTTTTGCAGGATTTTTCAACAGTTCTGCAAAACGCTGTTTCTTTTTTGAAAAATCCTGTCAGAGAGCAAGCATCCGTTCAATCGGACGGCGCGCGCGCTCCATGAGCTCTTCCGGCAATTCCACGCGCGGCTCCATCGTCTCCAGAGCCTCAAGAATGCTTTCGAGCGTAATCTTCTTCATATTCGGGCAGTGGACAACCGGGGCGAGCGGGATGAATTCCTTGCCGGGGTTCTCCTTTTTCATGCGGTGGATGATGCCGTGTTCGGTTCCGACCAGGAACTGCTTGGCGTCGAGTTCACGCACTTTGCGCAGCATTCCGCCGGTGCTCAGCGCATAATCGGCGAGATCAACCACTGCGGGACGGCATTCGGGGTGAACCATCAAAACGGCGTCCGGATATTTCTTCCGGTTTTCTTCGATGATTTCGGGGAGAATCTTGTTGTGTGTGGGGCAGAAGCCCGGCCAGAGTTCCATCTTGCGTCCGAGGGTGCGGGCAACGTTTGCGCCGAGGTTCTGATCCGGAAGGAACATGATCTCGCGGGCAGGATCAATCGACTTCACGATTTTTTCCGCATTTGCGGAGGTGCAGCAGATGTCAACTTCCGCCTTTGCCGCGGCAGTCGTGTTCACATACGCGACCAGAACGGTGTCGGGATGAGCCTTGCGGTATTCGGCAACGGCTTTGCCGTCCGCCATGTCCGCCATCGGGCATCCTGCGCCGCGGACGGGGTGGAGAACTGTTGCTCCGGGAGAGAGAATTTTCGCCGTTTCAGCCATGAAGGAAACGCCGCAGAAGACAATGACTGGCGCTTTCGAGTCGCGCGCCTTGATGCTGAGTTCCAGAGAATCGCCGACGAAGTCTGCAACGTCCTGCACTTCTCCTTCGACGTAGTTGTGCGCCAGAATCACGGCATTGCGCTTTTCTTTCCATTCACGAATTTGCTGCTGAAGCTGTTCCGCGTTCATATCAGGTTCCTCCCGGTTGATTGTGATCTGTAATATACTCCGCCCCGCCCGCATTTTCAACCGGCATTCCGGATTTTCACGCGGAGATATGCGCTGCAAAGTTAAAAGCTCCGGTGATAGCCGTACATGTTTCCGCCGCTTGACAAAACGGGGAAAGCAAGGTAATTTACCGGAATTGAAGCAAATATGAACTTGCTGAAAAAAAGGGCTACAATGAAAAAACATACCATTTTTCTGTTTCAGGGCGATTCCATCACGGATGGAATGCGCGGACGCAACGGCGATCCCAATCACTGCATGGGACACGGCTACGCATTCAGCGTTGCATCGTTTCTCGCGGAGAAACATGCGGAACAGCAGCCGTCATTTCTGAACCGCGGAGTCGGCGGGGACACCTCCGCCATGGTGCTCGCGCGCTGGGAAAACGACGCGCTTGCTCTGCATCCCGGCGTGCTTTCGCTTCTCGTCGGCGTAAACGACCAGCTCTGTCATTTTGCCGACGGACAGTCCGCAGAAACAAGAGAAGCGACCTCGCCCGCCGCGTATGAGCACAATCTGCGCACCATGCTCTCCCGCTCGCGGGCGCAGAATCCAGAGTTGAAAATTCTGCTCGGCATCCCGTTCTTCTACCGCATCGACGGCTACAATCCGGAAGTGCACTGGAACACGGACGACACGGAGAAGGCGTTTACGATGAACTTCCGCCAAATCTCGCAATTCCGCGCAGAACAGAAAGAAGCCGAACTGCCGGAACGGCAGGAGATTGCCCGGAAAATCGGAAAAGAATTCGGCGCGGTCATGCTCGATTTTCCCGCAGCCTTCGCGGACGCGCTGCATAAAGCGCCTTTGGAATACTGGACGTGGGACGGCATTCACCCGACGTATGCAGGACACCAGCTGCTGACCCGGGTCTGGCTTGACGCCTGGGCGGGACTTGACCGCTGAAGAACACGGGGCGAACCGTTTTTTCCGGTCCGCCCCTCTTTTTTTAGTATATTTCCTTGACAGAACGGCAAAACGGTTGTAAATTATCTGATTATAAAAAGTTTTTTCAAACTTACTGAAAAGAAGAGGAAAAAAATGATCACGAAAAAAAACATCGTGCTCCTCGGCCCTCCGGGAGCGGGAAAAGGAACTCTCTCCGAAATCCTTCTGAGAGATGAAAAACTCGCACACGTCTCCACCGGAGACATCTTCCGTTCCGAAATCGGAAAAGGCTCCGACCTCGGCAAGCTCGCAAAGAGCTACATCGACGCCGGCAAACTCGTTCCGGATGAAGTCGTCGCCGACATGGTCGCCGCAAAGCTTCTCTCCGCGGAATGCGCCGACGGCTTCCTTCTCGACGGCTTCCCGCGCACAATCAATCAGGCGGGACTCCTCGAAAACGCGCTTGCCAAAGCCGGCAAGAAACTCGACGCCGTCATTCTCTTCGACGCTCCGGAAGAACTCCTCATCCAGCGTCTCACCGCCCGCCTCACCTGCCGCAAATGCGGAGCCAGCTACAACAAGATCTTCTCGAAACCGAAACAGGAAGGCGTCTGCGATTCCTGCGGCGGCGAGCTCTATCAGCGCTCCGACGACTCTCTCGAAACCGCAAAGAACCGTCTCTCCGTCTACAAGGAACAGACCTTCCCGCTGATCGAATACTACACTAAAAAATCGCTGCTCTCGAAGATTGACTCCTCGCTTCCGAAAGCCGAGGGCTACGCCGCTCTCCGCGCGATTCTGGAATAAGATAAAATGAGCAGGGACTATATCATTCACACGCCGGATGAGATTGAGCGCATCCGCGTCGCCGCCGCCATGACAGGCAAGGCGCGCGACCTGATCGCCGACTCGGTCCGTCCGGGAATGAGCACCAAGGAACTCGACCTCATCGCAGGTGAAATCATCACCTCCATGGGCGGAAAATGCGCGTTCCTCGGATACGCAGGATTCCCCGGCAACATCTGCATCTCCGTCAACGACGAAGTCGTTCACGGCATCGGCGACCCGAACCGCTTCATCCTCAAGGGCGACCTCGTCAAAGTCGACGTCGGCGTCGCCTTCAACGGCGGCATCGGCGACACCGCACGCACCGTCTACGTAGGCGATGAACCCTGTCCCGCAGACGAGCAGAAACTCATGGACGTCACCCGCGACGCTCTTGAGGCCGGCATCAAAGCGGCGCTCCCCGGCAACCATATCCGCGACATCTCCGCGGCAATCCAGCAGGTCGCCAAGAAAAACGGCATTGCGATTGTCCGTGACTTCGTCGGACACGGCTGCGGCGTGAAGCTCCACGAACCGCCGGAGGTTCCCAACTACGTCACCCCCATGCGCGGTCCGCGTCTTCAGCCAGGAATGGTTCTTGCAATCGAACCCATGTTCAACCTCGGCACATACAAAGTTTACGTCGAGCGCAACGACTGGACGGTTCGCACACGCGATGGAAAGAAATCGGCTCATTTCGAGCACATGGTTCTTATAACAAATGATCAACCGGAGGTTTTGACCCGTGCCTAAAGATGACGTCATCAAAGTAGAGGGAGTGGTAAAGGAACTGCTTCCCAACACCATGTTCAAGGTGGAACTCGAAAACGGACACACCGTTCTCGCACACATCAGCGGAAAAATGCGCCTGAACTTCATCCGCATTCTCCCCGGCGATGCCGTAACCCTTGAAATGTCTCCCTACGACCTGACCAAAGGCAGAATCGTCTTCCGGCAGAAGTAAGCAAAAGGCACTGTCCGATCCCCTCGGCAGTGCCTTCTGTATTTTAAACGAAGCCAGCAAAAAACCCGCAGCTGCATTGCACAGTCTGCGGGTTTTCTGTTTCAGTGAATGTGCGTGTTACTTGATGCAGTATTCCACATTGTCAAAGAATCCTTCCGCCGTTTCGGAAGAACTGCGGAGCCCGAGGCGCAGACGGCACGTGCCCTCTTTCAGTCCCGTGTACTCGTTCACATCCGCGGGAACCGCGAACTCAAACGAATACTCCTTCCACTCCGGCTCAAGCTTGAATATGATTTCCTTGTAAAGATGACGGTTCTGTTCGCCCTGGAAGCAGTCAAAAATCACATACGCATTGAGCGTTCCGTTTCCGGATTTCGCCCAGAACTTCACAACGGAGGTTTTGCCGGGAAGCACAGGAAGCGGATTCGAGCTGAAGCCCGCGCCCTTGTCTGCCGGCTTCACAATCTTCAGACTCTTCTCCCCGCTGAGAAAACCGGCGTCGGAGACAATCCGAACTCCGTCATCCGCGGTAAAATCCGGCTCGAATCCGCAGCCTTTTTCAAAGTCGCCGCCGGCAAGGAGATTGCCGCTGAAGTCGGCGACCTCTTCCAGTTTGATGTTGCGAAGCTCAACTTTGCCCGCAGTGCCCGGATTGAGGTTGATGAAGAGGTCGAAATTCTTCAGATCGCCTGTCTTGAAGTAAATCGCAAGCGGAGCGAACTCCTCCTTGCCGCCCTTCAGAGTGACATAGCGGGAAATCTTCTTTCCGTCACGGGAATCATGACCGCACAGCTGGGGAGCGACTTTGCCCGCAGTGCGGCACTCCACGGAAAGGCGGTAATACGTGTCCGGCTTCATGTCCTTGACGTCGAGCTTCACGGTCGGCCAGCTCTGGGAGCCGTCGTAGTCCAGCGAGTATTCCCCCGGAGCGACGGTGTTCCACGGCTTGTACGGTTTGACGGTGAGTTCCGCAGCCGAAGCGGCCGTGACTGCGGCAAGCGCCGCGGCGATGATGAGATGTTTCATTTCCTTTTCTCCTTATTTTGCAATGCTGAAATTACAGCGGTTTTTATAAAGCTCTTTTCCGTTTCCGAGCGGAAACTCCTTCACGGTCTTGCCGTCGGAATCGTCAATCTTCACGTCAAAGCCGAGATACTTCCCGGTCTTCGCCGCAACGGTCAGCACGAACGAGTAACCGTCCGCCTCCGGCTTCAGATCCAGCTTGCAGTTCTTCGCATCAATGCCCATCGTGTGCAGCTTTCGTCCGTCGCGCGGCGTGATGAAGAGACGGAAATTGTTGTCCGTATATGCCTGCGGGTTGTGCTCCGCGATGAAGAGGGGATCCGTATCGAAGAAGAATTCCACGCAGTCGGTCTCCCACGGGGACCGGGTTCCGGAAACTCCGGCGTCGGTGGCGTCCTTCACGCGCATGGTCACGGTGATTGCGCCGTTGCCGAATTCAATCGTTCCCTCCGCATTCGGCAGTTTGAAACTGCGGGGAATCAGCTGATTCTCCACGATTTCGAGCGGAGTGCGGAACGTGTTGTTCTTGAGCACCAGAACCAGTTCCGGCTTCCCGCCGTTCGATTTGATCTTCCGGACCGGAATTTCAACAGGTAGAGAGCTCCGTGCGGGGATCGTGAAGCGGACAGGCGCGACCGCCGCGATTCCGCCGCCCGTGACTCCGGCAATGCCCGATTCCTCCTTCCCGGAATCGTTGTGGAGCGAAACGAACAGCGTGTCGCCGACCCGCCGCGCGATTCCGGAGCCCGTGACCGGCTGGTCAAGACGAAGCGGAAGTTTTTCGAGTTCCGCAAGGAATTCCGCATCGGAAAGCTTGCCCTGTGTCAGATAGAACGGCGCTACGGTCAGCTCCTTTTCACAGGATTTCTCCGCGTTGCCGAACAGATCCATCACCTCGAATTTGCTGAAATCCGCGTGAACGCCCTTCTTGCTCTGATATTCCCAGACCGCCGCGATCAGCTTGCCGTCCTTGCGGAACACATAGCAGATCACCCCGTACGGGTGGCGGATTTTCTTCACCGGCTTCGCTCCTTCAAACAGACGAGCAAGCGTGTTGCAGGCGACAAACAGTTCGGAAGGAACCAGTTCATGGTAGTTGTAACCGTCCCACATGTGCGGAGTCAGCAGACGCTTCCAGAGAATGTCCATATGGAACGCGACGGACTGCCCCACGCCCTCCCCCGCATCGACGAGGAAGCGCTGAATGACGTCATCCGCAGTGTTCACAGCGTCTTCGCATCCCTTCCGCCCGACGTTTTCGCCGAGGTAGTAGAGTTCGGTGTTCCAGAGCGGCGTATCCGGTTTTCCGTATGCGGCCAGAGTCGCGCGGATATTTGCAACAGCCTGGTCGGCGGGAATGATCGAACCGAGCTTGCGCGAACCGTACGGGTGAAAGCCCATCGCATCCACATACTTGAGTCCGCCCGCTTTCACACACGCCTCAAACCACGGACCCGCGTCTGTTCCGAAATCGGAAGTGATGCAGAAACCGGAAATCTTCGCCGCGGGGTCCGCCCTGCGGATCGCATCGTGCGCCGCCTTCAGATAGCGGACATAACCTTCCGGAGAAAGGAAAAGATTCGGTTCGTTCACGATTTCATACACCGGGACGCGGCCTTTCAGATGCTTCACGGTCTGCTCAATGTAGTTTTCAAAGAGATCGACCGGGGGGTAAATCACGCGCCCGCGTGCATCAGCCATCGTATTCGGAGAATCAATCCGCTTCGAAATCTTTTTCACCCATTCCGGGAAGGACTGCTGACGCCATGTCTGCGGAAGATTGTCGATGAAGCTTTCCCCCATGACGGGGAACAGGGTGATGTTGTATTTTTTGTAAAGTTCCATCTGGCGGTCAAGATGCGAAAAATCGAACTTTCCGCGCTCAGCCTCCACCGCCGGCCAGTCAACTCCGCGAACTCCGCCGTCATGGTCGCGCAGAATGCGGCAGCCTGCCGCGGCGAAGAGGGCGAAACGGGTTTCAAACGGGGCGTTGTAAACCTCGTATGCGGGAACTTTGCGCTGCGGAGCACGAAGGAAGTGGAGTCCTCCGTTGAACCCGACCACGGGATCACGGAAAATATCGAACGGCTTCGCCTCATACTTTCCGATCACCGCAAAGAATCCGTCGTGCGAAGAAAGCGACGCGCCCGAAACGGTGATGCGCACGCCGCCGAAACGATCCAGTTTCCACGGCTTCAGCGGAAGAACCTTTGTTTCTCCATGCGCGAGTTTGACCGGGAACGTTTCGGAAAACAGCGTTTTTCCGGTATACTCGTCGGTTCCGTTCACCGTCACATTTCCGGAATAATCCGCAACCGGATTGTAAAGTTTCAGCGAAACATCCGCGCGTTCGCCCTTCAGATAAAGCTGCTTGTCGGCAACGGCAACCGCTTCCGTCCGGTCGGGAACAACGGAATCCACAGGATCCAGGTGCAGATCATCAATATAGAACGAAGCCTCCGGAACGGCGTGAACGTCGGGCGGGCAGATCACGAGGTAATGCCAGCCGTTGCCTTCCCGTTCCTCCGTGGTGAACACATACTCAAAATCACGCCATTCGGTCCCGGCATTGCAGGTCTTTGTATACGCGAGCCATTTCTGGTCGACTTTGAAAATGCGGAGATTCAACGGAGTGTTTTCTTTTGAACTCCGGACTTTCGCACGCAGACGATAACGCGTGGAGGGCTTCAGCCGGAACTCTTTGGAGAAAACGGAGAAGTATTCCGCACGCGAATTCTCCACGGCAAGCGCATACCTGCCCGCTCCGGGAGCTCCGGCGGAAAGTTTCAGCGGAATGAACTCCCGCGACGGGTTCACATCGGTGCGGAGTTCGCGCTCAACGGCAAAACCGTCCGTGCCAAGCTCAAACGAACCGTTGAAAAACGAATTCGCGCTCAGCGCAAGCGGAAGCGAACAGAGCAGAAAAATTTTTTTCATATACTGTCTTTCCTTTTATATTAAGGGGTTAAAATTTCATCAGAAGTTCCAGAACGAGATCGTAGAACTCTTCCACATTATGCCAGCCGAGTGCGACCTGCATCGGCGTTCCGTGCCCGCGGTCGACAACCGTCATGCCCTCGTCCGTCACCGAGAGCGGCAGCTCTTCGATCTTCGCAAGCTCCGGTTTCACAATCAGAGCCGCGGCGGCGGGATCCGCAAGAAGTGTCGATTCGACTTCATACTTGTACGGACACTCCTCTTTCGCCGCAAGTTTCCACTTGCACCAGATCTCGTGATTCGCCATGACAGCTTTCGCCATCACCGCATCCGAACGCTTCAGGGTCTGAAACTTTTCGCCGCGCAGCAGAACGTTTCCGCAGATGTCCAGCGGAACCAGCAGAGCCGAATGCCACGGCGCGCGGAAAACCGTCTTCGCCGACTCCGCATCCGCCATGATGTTGTACTCCAGCGACGGCGTCTCTCGTCCGAAATAGCCGCGGAAGACGCTGCCGCCCATTGCGACGAGGTCGATTTTTCCAATGACGTCCGGAGCTTCGCGCACCAGATCCGCGGGGTTGGAAAGCGGACCGATCGCGAGAAGCGTCACGGGGACCTCCGATTTGCGCACGGTCTCCGCAATCACCGAAACGGGAGAACGCGAGAGGTCGAATGCGGCGGGAATTCTGTAATCGCCGAGCCATTCGCCCTGGCAGCAGCGTTTTTTGATTCCCGGCTTGCCGAGCCCGATCGGAACGGGGGCGAGCCCGGCGGTCTCCACGAGTTTCGCGCAGAGTGCGGCGCGGTAGAGCGGATCGCCCGTCTCCGTGGTGATTCCCTTCAGCTCCACCGCATCCGACCGGAAAAGCATTCCGAGGGTCCAGGTGTCATCGACGTCTCCGCCGATGTCCGTATCAATAATAAGTGGTTTTCTCTGCATGATTTGAATCCTCATCAGTTCCAGCCATCCGAGATGGAGGCATTGTTCGGTCTGTTGAACAAATGAAGGAATTCTTCATCGTCGATGAGTCTGAAGATGTTCTTGGTTTCCACATGTCCGTCAACAAAGAGAATATTGTCCGTTCCGCCCGGATGCCTCATCGGAGTGCAACGTTTTGCCACAGCTGCTTCATGGTAGTCTCTGGAATTCGATGTACCACCGTTCGCTATTCCATCTTCCCCCGCATAAGGAGTTCCAGTCTCATCTACATTTTTCACATCCCAGAGAGTTGCTGTTTTTGTCGGATATTTGTTTCTGCTGAGCCGGAGCGGCTTACAATAACTCCCAGCGGCCCCGACACGTGCATTCCATGCCAGATTCGTAATCGGGCGGCTTTTTTTCTGATAATAGAAAATGTCCTTTTCTCCGCCCGGACAGATTGCAGGACTTTTCAGAGGTGCGTTGTCTGTCGGGAACGTGCCGCTTTTCAAGCTCGGCCAAAGCAGAGCAAGCCAGTTGTTTTCATAGTTGATATTGTCGTTCCATGAAGAATTCGGATATGTAGGACCATGGGCGCTCGCCGGACACCAGTAGTCGTCATTGTCCTGCACATAGCCGATTGCCGCGACGCCGATCTGCTTCATGTTGGACACGCAACTGATCGCGTGCGCCTTCGCTCTTGCCGAATTCAGCGCGGGAAGAAGCATGCCGGCGAGGATGGCGATCACGGCAATTACCACGAGGAGCTCCACAAGGGTGAATTCGCGGAACCTGCATTTGAACCGCCGCGATCCCGGTCTTTGACACCAGGTCACAGTCCGTACGGAAACAGTAAATTCGTTTTCAGGTCTCATCAGTTCAGTCCTTTCATATTTATTTTTATTCATCATTGCCCTGTACTGCCCTGCTTCACTGTTCATTATACAACAAAACGACGAAAAAGGCAAGAGGGAAACTGCAAAAAGTTATGCAAATCTTATGCAAAAAAATATTATTTCTTTTCTGTTCGTCCGCCGGTTTTTCAGGCCGGCGGACGTTTGCGTTTTCAAGATCACCGGATTTGGGAATCTGAATTCAGGGATTCTCCGATCACATCCGCGAAGTATTCTTTTACGGTTCCGGCAATGTCTTCCGTTTCCGGCTGATAGATTATTTTCCGTTCGAGGATCCGCCAGCCCGGATCGGAAATCAGCTTTGCAAGGTGACGCCTGATCCGGTTTTCGGAATCCGCGCCACGCAGAACCGTCTGAAGCAACGCCCAAAAACGTTCCAGTTCCGCTTCCGGAAGATTTATATCCGTCAAAAAAAGAATCTGTTCTCCGGAGAAGAAACGCCCTGCCGCAAAAAGCGCCGCTTTTTTCAATGGAAGCGGGGCGTCACCGCAGATGAGCTGCTTCAGTTTTTCGACGGCAGGCTCCGACTTCAGCAATCCGGCCGCAAGAATCAGGGGCGGCAGATCCGGAAATCCGTTCAGAAGTTTGCATGCAAGCGCGGAATCATTTTTGCGGTAAAGGCTCCACGCCGCAAGCCAGGGATTTTCGGAAAGAAGTCCCTCTTTGATCTCCTCTTCCGTCTCCGGGAATTTCATGCATCTTGTTTCGGGAAGACGCAGTTCTTCCGAATAGGCGGAATACGGAACCTTTTCCGGCGGGATTTCCGCAGCTGCGGCCTTTGCCGCGATAATTCCGGCGACTTCCCCTATTGCGGCCATTGCGGAATTCATCCGCAGCGCATGTCCAAGGTCATGATCACAGCCCAGATGACGTCCGGCGGCGATTATTCCGGAATATCCTTCGGGGAAGAGGACGCCCGCAGGAACGGGAATGGTCAAGTAAATGGACTTTCCGTTCAGGAGGAGCCAGGACGCCAGAAGGTCGCTTTCCAGAACGGCATCGGCCACATTCGTGTCGACGGTCGCCCGGGCGACGGCAATGACGTCGGAGAAAACGGCGTCCTTCAGAAGAATGTCTTCGAAGGAAAGAACTCTCCGCGGGCGAATGTGTCCGCCTTCACGGATTCCCGGGCGTTCAGAAGGAACAAGAATGCGCTCTCTTCCAAGGAGATTCTCTTCTCCGAAACGAGCATCTCCCTTCAAAGATTCCCGTGCGAACATCTCCGGATATTCCTGTTTTACGCGCATATTGAATCCGGAATACGCGAACTTATCCGGCTTCTTCATAAAAAAGAGAGACGCCGAATGCTGATAGAGATGATCAACGGGTCTTCCGCCTTCAAGCGGAATTCCGGCCAAGGCGAACAGCGCGCCATCAGCCGTAGCGTCGACAACGGTATTCGCGGACGCCTCAATCAGGGAATCTCCCTGGCGGAAACACACTCCCGTAATGCGTGCGCCGGAACGGAGAACTTTTTCTATAACGGCTTCATACCGGATTTCCGTTCCGTATTTCAGCAGGTCCTCTTCCAGAATTCTCTTTTTCGCTTCGATATATTCCGGAGCGGCAGGCAGGATTTTTTCATACGCCAATGCCGTCCCGACAGGCGGCTGCTGAAAGAATTCATTTACAAACCCGCCTGTCTGCAGCCCTCCGGGATAGGTATTCGCTTCAAGAGCGAGAACGGAAGCGCCGCGTTTCGCCGCGGCAATAGCCGCCATGGTTCCGGAAGTTCCAAGTCCGGCAACAAGAACATCATAATGTTTCATTTGAAGAGATCTCCCGCAATTCCGGCGTTGAGTTCAGAAACCGGATCCTGAAACGGCGAATTGAAAAAACGGGTTCCGATGAGCACGAGTTTCCAGCCGTTCAATTGATCGAATCTTTCGTAAAAGCATTTTCTGGCATCCTGCCAAACCGTGCCCGGCGGGATTTCCAGCATCAGAAAAGCCTCCTCCCGGACAGGCGCGGGCCAGACGGTCAGATCATCCGCCAAAGCAACCGCCGCATTCACCGGTTCCGGCGGCAGCGCGAGAGCGGTAAGAAAACATTTGCCGGAAGCGACTCCGCCATCGATGATCTCTTCCGTCTCAATCTGAAGAATTCCGCCGGGAGAAAGAACCGTAAGTTCCCTGCCGTTTCGCCGCAGAACCGTTGAATTCAGATGAAAACGGAGATTGCGCTCCAGACACCACTTCGAAAAAACAGCGGAAAGGCCGCCCGGATACAACGCGCGGGCTCCATACGGACGCAGCATGGAAGAAAATTCAGACTTCTCGTCCTTTTCCGGAAGCCGCCACGGAACAAACGCATAAATCCAGTTTGACCCCGGATGATTCGTTTCCTCAATGAGCAGAGTCTCCCGCGGATTGCGGGAAGCAGCCCCGCAAGCGGCAAACGAAGCGTGAAGAATGACACGCGGAACGAACAGGGTTTGAGGCTCAGGCGACGAAACATTCCCATTCAGCATACTCAAGAATCCTCTGAAAATTGTTTTGTTATGGAATTCCATAATAATAAGGATAGCATCTTCTGCAGAAAAAAGCAAGAGAGGGAAACGGCAAAAACAAAAAATTTTCACCTTGATTTTCACCCCGTCCGTTTCCTCTTTTCCGGAAACGGACGGAACGGGGGAGCTTCCGGGGG
>URNX01000026.1 GCA_900549415.1 uncultured bacterium | reverse complement strand
CCGAGACCCGAACCGCCAAGACCAGCGCCGCGCCCGGTTCCGCCGCCGAGACCCGAACCGCCAAGACCAGCGCCGCGCGATGACTTCCGCCGTCCGCAGCCTCCACCGCCAGCGCCCGCACCGCGGCACAGAGACTGGTAAGAAACTCCGCGGAGACGCTTGCAAGATTCAGAAAACGGGTGTAAATTACTCCGTTATAATATAAGGAGATCAACCATGCCCATTTTCGAATACGTCTGCAAAAAATGCGGGAAGAACTTTGAAACGCTCGTCCCCAACGCCTCCGCAAAACCCGCATGTCCGGCGTGCGGCGAAAAAGAGAAAGTTGCAAAAAAACTTTCCAAGTTCGCCGCAGCCGTCAAACAGGAAGGCTGTCCCTCTCAGGCATTCTGCCCCTCCGCTCAGAGCGGAGGATGCGGCTGCGGACACGCCGGATGCGGACATCATCACTGAGGCCGGCATGAAGAAAAACGAACTTACCTCCCTGCTCGCCGCAATCGGACTCGAACCAAGCCGCAAACTCGGACAGAACTTTCTTGTCGATGAAAACTTTCTCGACTGGATCGTCAAAGAGGCCGGAGCGGCGAAAGGCGAAAAAATCGTTGAAGTCGGTCCCGGATTCGGCGCACTCACTCAGCGGATGCTTGATCTCGGCGCGGAAGTGACCGCCGTCGAATTCGACCACCGCATCTGTGAATGGCTCCGCTCTGTGCTCGTACCCAAAGGACTCCGCCTCGTCGAGGGAGACGCCTGCAAAGTCGATTTCAGCAAGCTCTACGGCGACGGTGTTCCGTTCCGTCTCGTCTCCAACCTTCCCTATTCCGCCGGAACTGTGGTCGTTGCAAAACTGCTTGATGTGGAAACGCCGCCGGAAGAAATGATCATCATGCTTCAGAAAGAGGTTGCGCTCCGCCTTGCCGCAAAGGCCGGCGACGAGGAATACGGAGCCCTTTCCGTCCGCGCACAGACCGCCTACGAGGTCACGCCGCTGCGCATGGTTCCGCCCCAGCTGTTCCACCCGAAACCGGAAGTTGATTCCTGCGTCCTGCGCATGAAAAAGCGTCCGGATATGCCGTCGCGGGAATTCCGCCTGCTCGTCTCGCAAGTCGTCCGCCTCGGATTTTCGCAGCGCCGCAAAAAGATGATCAAACAGCTTGCATCCGTGTTCGGACGCGAGAACGTGGAAGCCGCATATGCAAAAGTCGGGCTTCCCGAAGACATCCGTGCGGAGCGGGTCACCGTTGAACAGTTCCAGCAGCTCGCTGAATTTTTCCGCCAAGGTTAAAAACTATTAAATATTCGGAGAAAACGGGTTGACTTTTTCTTTTTTTGAGATATATTCTTAAAAGGAAAATTTGAGAGCTTCAGGACAAGGGATTTATGGCAGAGCAGAAACACTATCTGGGAATCGATATCGGTTCCACAACCTTCAAGGCAGTCCTCATGAGCGAGGACGGAAAAGTTGAACATTCGACCTATCAGCGCACAAAACCGGTGGAGTCGGCGCGCGTAACATGCATCAGCAAATGCTCCGCATGCGGACACTGCAACCTCGGCGCGCTCAAAAAGACCGTGGATGCGTTTCTCGCAGAAGCCGGTGTCTCCATGGATGATATCCGCTGCACCGTCGTCACGGGCAGCCAGATCGTCGACGGCATGAAACGCTTCATCAACTACGATTTCCAGGTCAGCGAAGTCTCCGCCCATGTCGCAGGCGCCCTCCACTTCCACCCGCATGTCAAAGCGATTCTTGACGTCGGCGGACAGGACAGCAAGGCGATGATCTACAACGAAAAGATGGGCATGTGGACCTCGAAGATGAGCGGCATCTGCGCCGCCGGAACCGGAGCTTTCCTCGACAGCGTCGCCCTCAAACTCGGGATTCCCGTCGAAGAGATGGCGGACAAGGCGGACTACAGCTCGGAGCTGGAGTTTTCCTCCGTCTGCGCCGTGCTCAGCGCAACCTCGATCAACAAATTCAAAAACCGCATGCCGCTCGGTCAGGTCGTCGGCGGCGCATGCCGCGCCCAGGCACGCACCATCATCTCCGGCGTCGGACAGCTTCTCTTCAACTACAAGGGCGACATTGTGTTCCAGGGCGGAGTCGCCTCGAACCGCGCCGTTGCCCACTATCTCGAAGAGATCACCGGAAACAAAATCATCATTCCGGAACATCATCAGGTCATGGGCGCGCTCGGCGCCGCCTGCATCGCCCGCCGCTACACTCAGCTCAAGGGCAACCTCAACATGGACAAAATCCAGTACGAGCCGACCCCGATGAAGTCCGTCGCCATGCGCGCCAACAACACGCGCCGCGAATTTTTCTCGAAACGCAAAGGCGGTCCGATGGTCTGGCGCAATCTCTTCTTCCCGACGGAAATTCTGAACGCGCTCGGCGTCAAAATGCTGACGCTTGAGACCTACGCCGCGCTCTTCGCTCGCAACTCAAAACGCACCAAGAAAGCGCTCGACATTGCAGCCTACAAGGGGTTTGCCGGTGAAACCTGCTCGTTTCTCCGCGTCCTCGAAGGATCGGAACTGCCGCCTCCGGCGTTCGGAGTTTCAACTTCGCAGCCGTGCCAGCAGGGAGAACGGATCTTCCAGGATCTCGCACGCCAGTACAAATTCTCCGACCGATTCTACTCGCTTCATACGCCCGTCGATGCAAACGATCCGAACTCCGTCGACCAGATTGCCGAGGGACTTCAGGAAGCGGTTCATCTGATGGAAAAAGCGATGGGACTCAAGATGGATCCGGCGCGTCTTGCCGAAGCCTGCGAACTTTCGAACCAGGCCGCCGTGCTCTCCAAACAGTGCAACGAACTGCGCTGGACGAGTCCGCCGCTGATCCGCGGAACCGAAGGAGTCTACAGCGCCATTCTCTTCTCGCAGCTCTGGGGCAAACAGGAGATGGTCGACATTCAGCGCCAGTTCCACGAAGAGCTCCTGCGCAAGAAAGAGTGGGCGGAAAAGCACTATTCCATCGACGACACCCATCGTCTGCTGTGGCTCCACCTTCCGCCGTTCTACGACACGAAGGTTCTGGACTACATCGAAACGACCTGCAATGCGCCGATCGTCTTTGAAGAGGTCAACTTTGTGAACTGGGATCTCCTCAATCCGGAAGATCCCTACCGCTCGCTCGCCCGCAAACTGCTGACCGTCGGCTACCTTGATCCGCGCCTGCGCGTCCGCTATATTGTCGAAACTGCGCAGAAAGCGAAATTCAACGGCTGTGTTCTCTACAACCACGGATTCGGACGCTGCTCGCTCTCCGACAGCTGTTTTGCCAAGCATCTCCGCGAAGAGCTGGATGAAGTCGGCCTTCCGCTTCTCACGCTCGACGGCGACTGCATGGACCCGACCACCGACCCGTGCAGCACGCTCACGAAAGTTTCATCGTTCGTGGAATCGCTGAACGCCCGCAAGTACGGCAACATGTTCGGACGGATGAAATAATCACCGTCCGCCGAACAGCCAGTTCCAGCATTCCGCCGTATAAGCGGTCTGGGCGCCGTCGATGTGTCCCTTGCCCGGGAGCGAAACAAATTCAACCTCGTTCCCGCGCACGGACGCGAGCGCCTGAGCCATCTGCTCCGCCTTCGCCAGAGGAATCAGCCGGTCGTTTTCCCCGTGAATGATGAAGAAACGTCCGCGGGGCAGCGCCGTTCCGGGACGGCCGCCGGAACTTGCCACCACGGCTCCGGCAAACAATCCGGGATGCGCCGACATGATCGCATAGCATGCACCGCCCCCCATTGAAACACCCGTCACATAGGTGCGCCAGGAAGAGATTCCGGATTCGCGCGCTTCTTTTTTCACCAGTTCCGCCGCATGATCAAGCATGGAATCCGCACCGCCGCGGAGCCAGTCGCGGTTCTGCGGACACTGCGGAATCAGAACCACACATTTCGTTCCCGTGCGCTGCAAATACTCCACAAGCGAAAGAATCGCGGGCGAGGAAAGCTGACGCGTGTTGTCGTCGCCCGAACCGCTCCGTCCATGCAGGACAAGAACCAGATGCGGTTCTCCTGCACCGTTCATATTCATTGCGATGCGGCGATAGCGCATTCCCTTGAACTCCCCGCGCTCCGAGCTCAGAAGGCTCTGCGGAATGGCGGGCTGTTCAAAGCGGGCGCGGCGTTCTCCGTGCGGCATCCGCCGTTCCGGATAACGGTCACGGGCAAAAACGGAAAACAGAACTCCAAATACAAGAAACACGATTGCTGCTTTCATTCTTCAACTCTCCATCTGCGCCGGAAACCGTTTCCACGGCGCGGTTCTTTTTCCGGTGTTTTTTCCAGAGCTTTCCGGAATTCATACGCACGGCTTCCGTGGTAAGATTCCAATTCCCCACGGATTTTTTCTTCCAGAGCCTCCGCATCCGCAGCACGCCCGTGACGGAAGAGCTCCAAACGTTCCAGTTGAAGCTGAATCAGGTTCTCCCGCACGTCATCCGAAACCTCGGGATTGTGAAAGAGGATTTCCAGAATCGCCAGCAGGCGGTCCGTCTCCTTCCGCGCCTTTGCATCTTCACCGTTCCGGCGCAGAAGTTCAATGCAGCGCGAGTGAAGCTGAACTGCAGATGACACAAGCGCGGGGTCGTTCGGGAAGCGCCCAAGCAGACGTTCCGAAAGCGCGACGGCCTCCTCCGTTTCGCTCCGGCCGCGTCCGCTGAATCCGCGCGGCATGCGCAGACGGCGCAGGCTCAGATTCATCAGCTCCACTCCATATTCCGGACGCTCCGGGTAAGATTCACAAAGTTTCAGCAGCAGACGCAGCGCATTCGGTTCCACACCCGGGATCCGCAGTTCGCGGAACAGACGCGGATTTGCGCCGAGAAGCCGCGCATACTGAAAGCGGTATTCCGGATTCGCCGAATCCTCCGCAAGCAGCTGTTCCAGTATCCGGAACGCGCGCTTTCCTTCCGGACTTTCCGGTGACGCGGAAAGCGACAGCAGAGCCCGAACCGCTTCAAACCGCTCCCCTAGAATCCCGGAGTCCGCAAAACTGTTCACGACCTGGTGACTGTACTTCGTCGCAACCTCCGCCTGTCCATCCGCCTTCAACGCTTCGGCAAGACGATTCAGCGATGCGGGATCATGCAGATCCGCATTTGCCGCAAACGCTTCTGTCGCAAGGGAATAGCTCCCGGTTCGCATGGAGCATTCTCCGATGATGGCGTTGGCCTCGCGCAAACGTTCCGGCGGAAGCCCGCGCCGGCCGGCGATCGTGCGGTAATAAGGAAGCAGAGTTGAAAGCAGCTCCGCATTCTTTTTTGTCGGCGGCTGTTCCGCAATGCGGCGGAAGACCTGCGACAGAGTGGAATCCGCCACTTGCGCATTCTCCTCCGCGAGCTTCAGCGCGGCTGAAGTCCGGATGTAGCCGACGGTCAAAGCCGCAACAAATGCCGCCGCGCAGAAAACCGCGGCAAATGTCAGGCAGGCAACCGTCGGTTTGCGCCGGATCCACAAAGTGAATCGTCGCAGCAGCGAAGGATTCGCTGCACGGACAGGTTCATGATTCAGGAATCTCCGCAAATCAGCGGCGAACTCATCTATGGATGAATAACGGTCTTCCGGAAAGTATGCGGTACTCTTGTTGATGATCGCGTCGAAATCCGGATTTCCCGATTTCAGCGGAGGAAGCGGAGCGTTGCGGATTCGCTTCATCAGATCCTCCGGCGTGCGCTCCGCAAGAATCGGCTTTCCCGTCGCAAGTTCATAAAGCGACGCCCCGAGCGAGTAGAGATCCGATGAAAACGAGTTGACACCATTCGCCAGCCGCTCCGGCGACATGAACCGCAGAGTTCCGGAACGGGAATGCCCCTCCTCCACAATCTCTTTCGCCCCGAGCAGAACAAATGCGATTCCGAAATCTCCGACACGCACCTGCCCTTCGGAGTCCAGCAGAAGATTCGCGGGCTTGATGTCGCGGTGCAGAATCCCGCACCGATGCGCATACGCCAATGCCTCCGCTGCCTGAAGCCCCAGCCGCGCGATTCCCTGCGGATCATGCACGCCGCACTCGTCAAGTCCTTTGCCCTGAACCAGTTCCATCGCATAATAACACCGTTCCGGACCACATCCAGCGCTCAGAACCTTGATGATATTCGGGTGATGAAGCATGGCAATCACGCGCGCTTCGTTTTCAAACATGCTGCGCTGTTCCTCGCTCTTCAGCAGAGCGGAAGAGAGAACCTTGACCGCGACTTTTCGGTTCAGAGATATCTGGAGCGCCTCGTAAACCGTTCCCATTCCACCCGCTCCGATGACATGCAGAAGACGGTAATCGGTGTCCGGCAATTCCGGCGACGCGGAGATAGGAACCGTACGTGAAACTTCCGAGCGGAGCCCCTCCATCTGCATCATCAGCGGGAGAATGCGGAGCAGCTCGTCGCGGTGTTCCGGATACCCTGCGGCAAAAGCTTCCTCATCGGGAACCTCCCCCGCACGACAGCGTTCCAGAAAACGCTCAATCAGATCTTCCAGAGAATTTGATTCACTCATTTTGAAACTCGGTGTATTCGTTCAGCAGTTTCTGAAGCCGCTGGAGCGCCCGGACATAACGGATGCTCGCGGCTTTCGGGGCGATATGCAGAACTTCCGCGCAGTCGGCGTTGGACATGCCGTCAAAATGGCGCAGTTCAAGAATCTGCCGGTCGTTTTCCGGCAAAACAGCAAGCGATTTCCGCAGAAGAGCAAAGCGATCGGCGCGCGCGACTTTGGTCAGCGGACCGGTCATCGTGTCCGCAAACTTGTTCCAGTTGAGACGCGCGGTGGAAGCCTCTTCGCTCCCAGTCACTTCCATATCCTTGTAGGCATCGCGTTTCTGGCTCTGCAAGTGTTTGCGTTCCAACGCTGTAATGGTCTGAAAAAGGAGTTTGCGCAGTTTGCAGTAGACAGGAATATCCGGCTCGTTTTCAAAGAACTGAAGTTTGGAACAGGCATCGGAGAGCGTATCCTGCACGATATCCTCCGGAGTGATGCGCCGTGCGAGAACCGGATTCAGATTCCGGCGGGCAAGCGCGAGCAACTGTCCCCGGTATTCGAGAAAACGGGAAGCCCAGCTCTCCTGAATTTGAGTTTCAGACAGTGTCATAAAAAATTCCTTTCCGCTTTTCCACATAAATATAACACATTCTGCACACGAAATCAACCGGAGACTCCCCGTTTCAGGGAATCTCCGGGGAACAGATTCACTTTTTGTCGCCATTGACCTTTCCGTTCTTCATGCCGTTCTTGAGTCCGTTCTTGAGACCGTTCTTCATGCCGTTCCTTGCGCCGTTCTTCAGTCCCTCCTTCATGCCGTTCTTCATGCCGTTCTTCATGCCGTTCTTGAGTCCGTTTTTTGCACCGTTCTTGAGTCCGTTCTTCAGAGTCTTCACGGTTGCTGTTCCGGTTGTTTCCGCCGCATTGACGGTGACCATTCCGACGCCTGCGATGAGAAGACCGACTGCTGCGATTGTCATGAGCTTGTTCATAAGAACCTCCGTTTGGTTTGTTGTTTTTGTTTGAGCTTCACCGCTCTGTCCTTAAGAATGCGGAACTTCTGAAAAATCTACAGGCGGAAAGATTTTTTTTGCATTTTTTCCCGCCGAATGTATATTACACAAAAACAGGAGCTTTGAAGATGCCGAAATTCATACCGGATCCCGCACCGGCGTTTACGCCGGAATGGAAAAACAACCCGAACGCCGAACTCATTGTTTTCTGCGGACGCGATATGCTGCTGCGCCCAGGACACGAACAATACTCATTCCCGCGCACCGCCGATCTGCAGAACCTCAATATCTCCGCCCTCAGCATCGGAAGCCGCGACGGAACCCCGTGTTATGCACTTGATCTCGATACACTCCCCGAAACGCCGGCAAACGTGCAGACCGTTCCGGTCAGACTCGCCGTCGGGTATCTCCACGACACCGCGTTCGCTGCCGGATGCAGAGCGAAAGAACTCCTTCACTGGCGAAGACAGCACAAGTTCTGCGGTCACTGCGGAGAAAAACTCGGGGAATCAAAAAACGACGTCGCGCTCGTCTGCCCGAAATGCGGCGAACGGTTCTACCCCCAGCTCGCCCCCGCGGTCATTGTCGCAGTCACGCGCGGCGACGAGATTCTCCTTGCACACAACCGCAACTTTCTTCCGGAAATCCACGGGCTCATCGCGGGATTCGTTGAAGCAGGAGAAAATATTGAGGAAGCCATTGCGCGCGAAATTATGGAAGAGACCGGCGTAACGGTCGGAAACATCCGCTACTTCTCCAGTCAGTGCTGGCCGTTCCCGAACTCGCTCATGCTCGGATTTTACGCAGATTACGTTTCCGGTGAAGCTCATCCGGACGGAACGGAGCTCGAAACGCTCGGATGGTTCCATGCGGATCATCTGCCGAAAATTCCTCCCGTCGGGAGCATCGCACGGCGGATTATTGAAGATTTCAAAGCAAACCATTCCGCCAGATAAACTTTGCAGACCGCCGGAATGCCATGCGAATTCCGGCGATTTTTTATTTCAGATGCGAACAGCGTCCCAGCGGGCTTTCAAAACGTCGGGTCCGCATTTCTCCAGAGTCTTGATTTCCGGAGCAAAGCGGTTGATGTTCGCTTCCTCGTAAAGCAGATAAAAATCATACAGAGATTCGTTCCGCTCCAAATCCGGAGTCACCGAAAACGCCAGTTTCAGTTTGTGGGTAAAAGGAACCAAATCCGCCCCCTTCTGAGAATCCTTCGCCGGTGCAGTGACGGCGCGCTCCGCACGGATTTTCAGCGCTTTCAAATAGCGGTCATACCGCTCAAACGCCCGGCGGCAACGCAGAAAGCCCGGACGGAACAGAAGCTCAAAACGCTCCCGGATCGACGCATACGCCTCCGATTGTTCCGGAAGACGGTCCGCAAAATTTTCAGCTTCTTCGTAAAGCGAAAACACCAGTTTCAACTGTTCCAGTTTGCGTGAAAGCAGCTCCGCCACACAGTCGCGCGAATGTTCCAGTGCCTGGGCAAACGCGCCCGCCGTGCGGATATCCCAGCAGTCGCAGGGGAATGAATCGCGGATGGCGGAATCAATCATCTCATCCTTCCATGCGCGGTCTTCCAGAAAGAAACTGAGTTCCATTTCATGCGGGATCTTCAGCATTGCGCGCAGCGGTTTGATGATTTGCGGCAGTTCCAGACGGTAAAGTTTCAGCAAGCCGCGTTCGTGCATCAAACGTGCCTCATCTTCCTTGAGAAACACCTTGCGCCCGACACTGTTTTCCTCCGCGACGACAGCCGGGTACCCCGCCGTCCCCGCCTCTTTCGAGACAATGACGGAACGCGGCAGTTCCTGATCAATCCCCGGCCAGCAGAGCGAATTTGTCAGCTCCCACTTCCGCACGACCGGAATGCTTTTGCTGAGCGCGGAATCCAGACGGTGGACTTCCGGGAATTCGCGTACAACGCTTTTCACCACGCCGCGCGCATTTTTGATTGCAAGTTTCATCATGAGATATTCGGGCAGTTCAAGCGAATCAAACGCCCCGCGTTCAATCTCAATTCCATACGTGGTGAAAATGAATTCGGACAAGGCGTCCGCAATCGGCTGTTCCGTGAAGATTTCTCCTGCGCGGTAAAGCTCCATAAACGCTTCCACGGCCTTCTGAAGCGGCATCAGCTCCACACGGATGCGCTTCGGCAGCGCACGCAGCATCGCCTCGATTTTCTGCGGCAGATACCCCGGAACCAGATAATCCAGAACATGCGGATTCAGCAGATTCAGCGAATCTTCCGGAACGGTGAGTGTCACGCCGTCGTGTTTCTCACCCGGATCGTATGAATAGGAGAGCGGGAAACGCTGACCGGCGAAGGTGAGAAAATCGGGATAGTCCGCTTCATCGAGCTCATCGTATTCCTCCGTCGTAAACTCTTCCGGATCAGGAAGATAGCTCTTATGCTCCGCGTTCCAGCTTCGGCGGACAGCATCCACCGAAGTGAAGGAGAGCGGAAGCTCGCGGTCGAAACAATCGAACAGAGCAACTTCATTGATGAGGGAATCGGGACGGCGCGTTTTAAGTTCCAGCAGCCGGATCTCGCGGATGAGGTATGCGCTCTCTTCGAGCCAGCTTCCGCGCAGAGTCGCCGCGCCGGTCACAAGTCCTTCCCGGATAAAGACTTCTCGCGCCTCCTTCGGATGCGTCTTCGCATAATGACAGCGGCGACCGGAATTGATGATCAGCTGTCCGGCGGTCACCCGCTCCCGCGCGTAAACAAAGCCGGAGCGGTCATCCCAGTAGACATTGTCGTAGACATATGCGCAGAGCCACGGTGCAATCTGTTCGAGCCACTCCGCCTTGACTTCGGCGTTACAGCGTCCGAACACACGCGTCGTTTCAACCAGCGCAAACGAAAGCATAAAATCGGGCGGACTCTTCCGTCTGGCGAGTCCGGAACCGGGGAAAATCAGATATTTTTTCCCGCCCATATCCGAAAACAGACGCGTCTCGCGGTTGTATCCGCCGAGCTGACGCGGCAGACCGCTGAGGAGCACCTTGTGAAGCGTATCGTACGAGAGACGCTCCAGATCAATTTTTCCATCCGAAACACAGCGGTTTTCCGCCATGATCGCGGTCAGATCATCGACAAGATTCCGCCACTCGCGAACCCGGCGGTAGTTCAGATAGTTTTTGATGCAGAAGCGCTTGAGAGCCTGATTGGAATTTTTCGTGCGGAACTCCTCCTCCAGCGCAAGCCAGAGATTCAGGATACCGATGAAATCCGATTTGTCGGACTGGAATCTGCGATGCGCGGAATCCGCCTCCGCCGCTTTCTCAAAAGGTCTTTCGCGCGGATCGGGAATGCTCAGGAACGCAACAATCACCAGCATTTCCGGAAGAACTTTGTGTTGATGCGCCTCCAGCAGCATCTTGCCGAGCTGCGGATCCAGCGGAAGCGCGGCGAGAGAGCGTCCGATACGCGTCAGCCGCGTACCGTCCAGCGCGCGCAGGTCGTTCAGGGTGCGCATGCCTTCGCGGATCAGCGCGGAAGCGGGTTCGTCGACGAGCGGGAACTCGCCGAGCGGCGGAAGATTCAGCGACGCCATCTGGAGGATGACGCCGGCAAGCGACGAGCGCTGAATTTCCGGCGGAGTGAACTCCGCACTTTCATTCAGCGTCTCTTCGGAATAAAGATGAACGCAGATACCGTCGCGCAGACGCCCGCAGCGTCCGCGGCGCTGCCGTGCGCTTGCCTGGGAAATCTGCTCCACGCGCAGCTCCTGAATCCGGGTGCGCGGATTGTAGCGGCTCAAACGCACAAGTCCGGAATCAACCACATAGCGGATTCCGGGAATGGTCAGAGAGGTCTCCGCGACGTTGGTCGCCAGCACGATGCGGCGGAACCGTGAAAGATTGAAGACGCGCTGCTGATCTCCGGCGGAAAGCCGCCCGAAGAGCGGAAGAATTTCGGTGTTCGGGAACTTGCGTCCGTTCAGCATCTCGGCGCAATCGCGGATCTCCCGTTCGCCGGGCAGGAAAACGAGAATATCGCCGTGCGGATCCATGTCATTGATGAACGTCACTCCCCGCGCCACAGTATCCGTCAGCTCTTCGTCTTCGCCGGGCTCAATCCAGCAGTCTTCGATCGGGAAGAGACGCCCTTCGACCTCTTCGACGGGAGCCCCGCCGAAAAACGCCGCCAGACGCTCCGATTCCAGAGTCGCGGAAGAGATGATCAGTTTCAGGTCGGGGCGTTTCGGAAGAAGGAGTTTGAAGTAGCCCAGCAGAAAATCGACATTCAGAGAGCGCTCATGAACCTCATCGAGAATCACGCAGTCGTACTGGTAAAGCATGGGGTCGTCACGCGTCTCCGCAAGCAAAATGCCGTCTGTCATGAACTTGACAACCGTCCGGTCTACCGTCCGGTCGTCAAAACGGACTTTGTATCCGACCTGATTTCCGAACTCCGCACCAAGCTCCCCCGCGACACGGCGGGCAAGCGAGGACGCCGCGATACGGCGCGGCTGTGTACAGCCGATCCGGCCAGACCTTCCGCATCCGGCCGCAAGCGCAATTTTCGGAAGCTGTGTCGTTTTGCCGGAACCAGTTGAACCGCAGACAATTACAACCTGGTTTTCTTTCAGTTTCTCCCGGATGGATTCGACATGCGAAGAGATCGGCAGGTCTTCCGGAAACTCATAATGCAGAGACTCCGCGGCAGAAACAAGCGAGCGGTCCAGCGCCTTCCGGAAACGGGCGGAAAGAGAGTCCAGCAGCTCCGCCGCCCCCTCCTGCCCGCGTCCCGCGGCGGAAGCCGCACGGTCGAGTTCGCGTTTCCAGCGGACCTGATCGGATAAACGCAGAAGGCGGAACCCTTTCCGGAGTTCCGCCAGTTGTTTTTTGAGTTCAGAGCCGCCGTTCATGAAACTTATTCAACCGTAACGCTCTTGGCGAGGTTGCGGGGATGGTCGATCTCACAGCCGCGCGCTTTTGCAAAGTAGTAGGCGAAGAGCTGGAGTGCAACAACCGTTGTGAGCGGGGCTACGAAACGCGAGGTTTCCGGAACCCGGATGATGTCCGGTGTAAACTCCGCAACCTTCGTCTCGTCTCCGGAAACCACCGCGATAACCGGCGATTTGCGCGCCAGACACTCCTGGATGTTCCCGATCATCTTCTCCTGTCCCGGAATCGCATTGGCAAGCGCCATGACCGGAACCTTTTCATCGAGCAGGGCAATCGGACCATGCTTGAGTTCGGCGGCGTGATAACCCTCGGCGTGAATGTAGCTGATCTCCTTGAGCTTCAGCGCACCTTCAAGCGCAGTCGGATACAGCGTGCCGCGTCCGATGAAGAAGAAGTCGTTCGCATACGCATATTTGTTCGCCAGACGCTCGATTTCGGGCGCCTGTTTGAGAGTTTCGCGGATGAGTTCGGGGATACGTTCGATTTCACGCATCAGCACTCCGCCGTCCTCGCGGCTGAGCCGGCGGTTGCGTCCGAGCATCAGAGCCAGCATCAGCAGAACTGTGACCTGACAGGTGAACGCCTTTGTGGAAGCAACGCTGATTTCGGGTCCCGCATGCAGATAAATGCCGCGTCCGGCTTCGCGGGCGATCGTCGAACCGACGACGTTGCAGAGCGCCGCGACGATTGCACCTTTGTTCATGGCCTCGCGCACGGCGGCAAGAGTGTCGGCAGTCTCGCCCGACTGGCTGATCGGAAGAACAAGCGTGTCGGGATCGATAATCGGGTTTCGGTAACGGAACTCGGCGGCCTGTTCCACTTCGGCGGGAATTCCGGCGATGTCTTCAAAGAAATATTCGCCTTCCATACCCGCATGCAGACTCGTTCCGCAGGCGGCGATGACGATGCGGGAAATTTTTGCGAGTTCATGCGGCGTAAGCCCGAGCCCGGAGAGAACCGCGCTGTTCAGATTATAGTTCAGGCGACCGCGGATCGTGTTTGAAAGCGATTCCGGCTGCTCGAAAATTTCCTTGAGCATGAAATGTGCGTATTTGCCCTTGCCTGCGGAATCCACATCCCAGTCGATGCTGGAAACGGCGCGCTCGATCGGCGTGTTTTCAATGGTGCGGAGATCGACGCTTTCCGGGGTGAGAACCGCAAGATCGCCGTCGTTCAGGTAGATGACCTTGCGGGTGTAGGCGGCGAACGCGGCAACGTCGGAAGCTGCAAAATTGCAGCCGTCGCCGAGACCGATCACCAGCGGGCTGCCGTGACGCGCTACGACAATCGTTTCGGGATAATCGGTACAGAGCACAGCAAGACCGTAGGTTCCGTTCACACGGCGGAGCGCGGAGGCGACCGCCTGGACGAAATCGCCCGTGTAGCATTCGGAAATCAGATTGACAAGCACTTCCGAGTCCGTCTCCGAAACGAATTTATAGCCTTTCGCGAGCAGTTTATCCTTCAGTTCCGCGTAATTTTCGATGATTCCGTTGTGAATCAGCGCGAACTTGCCGGAGTTGTCCAGGTGCGGATGCGCATTCCGGACGGAGGGTACGCCGTGAGTTGCCCAGCGGGTGTGCGCAATGCCGCAGGTCTGCTTCATCTCGCCGTATTTCTGCGCCTCAATCTCGAGATTCTTCACCTTCCCGACCGCCTTGACGGTCAGCAGCTTGTGATCTCCGCTCAGAGAAAAACCGGCGGAGTCATATCCGCGGTATTCCAGACGCTTCAGCCCGTCGAGCAGGACTTTTTCCGCCGGTTTGTTTCCGGTATAGCCAACAATTCCGCACATGTCAAAACTCCTTTATGTAAAAGATATTCCCGCATACTATACATTCAAAAACGCAAAAATAAAATGCATTTCTGAAAAAGCGCGAAAATTTTTGCTCAATCCAGCTTAACGTTCATCGCTCTCTTTTTACCGTCGGGAGTCGTTGAGGTGATCAGCAGCTTTCCATCGCGGAAACGCAGAGTGTCAACACGGTTTGTTTTTGCGGCGAACAGCCGAAGCTTCATCGTCCCGTTCTTCCATACACCGATCATGCGCTGCATCTCAAGTCCGGGAAAACGGCAGAGGATGACTCCGGCGAGCCATTCGCCCTCCTCAATGCAGAATTCCGGCAGAAGCTTGAACGTTCCCTCCGAGCCGTCCCCGCCGGTGAACTCTCCATCCGAAAGAGTGCGAACCATGCGGTCGGGGCCTGTGAAGCTCAAATTCTTCATTTTCAGGTATGCCGCGCGCATTTCCGGCGTACCGGTCAGCCAGATGATGCGGTCGGACACCTTGTCATAGGAACGGAAACCGCGCTCGGCAACCGCCAGAGCGCCGCCGTCATACGAAGACGACTTCGACATCTCCTCCAGATACCGCGTCTGCCACTCGATCTGCTCCTGAAGAGCCGCCCTGCGCTCCGGTTCAGGAAGCGATGAAGCGTAAGAATTGAAAACGGCAAACAGCTCCGCCTGTTTCAATACGGCGGCGGTCGCCGCACAATGATTCAGATCATACTGCGTCTGAACCTTCTGCGCACAGAGGTCAGTCAGATACTCCGCCCCCTGACGCGCAAGCTCCTCCGTAAAAAGCGGCTCGACGACCGGCGGTTCTTCAGGCGGCTTCTGCACAAGCTTTGCTGTCAGAAAACCCAGACCGAACAGAAGAACGCCGCACGCACCGGCGGCGGAATAGAGAATTGTTTTTTTTGAAATCATATCAGTTCCTTCAGATTGTTGAACAGAAGTTCCTCGCCGCAGTCGTTCGGATGAAGACCGTCGGCAAAATAACGGTCGTCAAACGGCAGAAGTTTTGTGCCGTCGACAAATTTTACGTTCGGGAATTCCGCCGCGAGCTTCTCCAGCCCGTCGCGGAACGACTGGAATGCGACGCCGTTTTTCTCGTTCGGACGTCCCGTCATGTGAATCGGGGAAATCAGCACGACCGGCTTTCCCTTCACAGCATTCAGAATTCCGCGCATTTCACCGAGATACTTACTCAGCGGACGTCCCGTATTGAAGTCGTTCACGCCGAAACAGAGGAACATGCGATCCCATTCGTATTCCATTGCAAGTTCGCCCTGCACGGCAAACGCGGTCATTCCGGCGATGCTGATGTTCGAGTAATCCGCATTCAAATGACGCGCCATACGGTCCGCATACGCAAACGACGGACGCGACACGGTCATTCCCTGCATAATGGAATCGCCGAGAAAAAGCAGTCTCTTTGCCGGTTTCTCAACCGGTTCAAACACAGAACCGTCCGCGAGTTCGAGCTCGCCGAAAAAGCATTCCGCCAGATGAGGCGGAAGAATCTCAATCGTATGAAGCGCGCCGTCCGAAGCAATCTCCAGAACGCCGTTTGCGCGGGAAAATTCCGTTTTGCGTCCATCGCGGAAGACATCGAATTCATAGAACGGGCGCGCCACGCGTCCGTAGCGGAACGGCAGACGCACAAACGGCGAATCGGTTCGGAACACAATCCGCACGCCGCTCGGACACCTCATCCGGATTTCAATGTGTTCGTCCCGGGCGAAGCGCTTCATGATTGCGGAAGAAAGCCGTTGAAGTTCGAGTCCGTTTTCCGTTTCCTCCGTGCGCACGGCGCCGCGCAGATATTCCATAGAAAGTTTTTTCCGCATAAATTCTCCGAAGTTTTCTTGAAAATATAAAACGGAAATGTATTTTTACAAGCGTCAAATCGAAGGAAACAGAAAAATGAACGATTTTACCTTTCAGCGCGCCGTTCCGGAAGATGCAGATGCGGTTTTCGCACTCTATCAGTCCCTCGTCGGCACTCCGTTCTGCGCCTGGGACGCGACCTACCCCGCCCCCGAACATGTACACGACGACATTGCCGCCGGCGCGCTTTACACCCTCCGCCGCGGAGCGGAACTCATCGCCGCCGGAACCATCCGCCGCTGTCCGGAACATGATGAAATTCCCTGCTGGACTCCCATGCGCAATCCCTGCGACCTCATGCGGATCGGCGTCGCCCTCCCCCGCCAGGGACACGGAACGGGACGTCTCTTTCTGACGCATCTTCTTGTCGAAGCCGCACGCCGCGACTATAATTGCATGCGGATTCTTGTTGCGAAAACCAATCTGCCCGCCATCTCGCTCTACCGCCGTATCGGAGCCGACTTCCGCGGCGAAGCGTTTTCTTACGGGATTCATTGGTTCTGCGCTCAAGTTCCCTGCAGGGAATGATCAGCTGAAATCGGTGTATTTTGCCGCCTTCTCCGCGAGCTTTCCCCTGATTCCGATCTCTGCGAAAGAATGAATGCGGAACTGTTTGCGGCATTTCAGAATCAGCTTCGCCGAAACTGGTCCGATTCCCGGTATGCGCAGAAGCGCCTCCCTGTCCGCCGAATTCAGACGCACCGGAAAGAACTCCGGATGAAACAGCGCCCAGGTCTCCTTCGGGTCGCGCGTCAAATCCAGATTGCCGTCCGGCCCGTACAAAATTTCATCCGCCTGGAAATTGTAGGTGCGCATGAGAAAATCCACCTGGTAAAGACGGTGCTCGCGAGTCAGGCGGTCATCCGCGGAAAGCGTAAAACGCTGTTCCCCCGGAAGTTCCGGGCGGCCGAGCCCTGTCTGATACGCGGAAAAATAGACGCGCTCGAACTTCAGACGGTTGTAAATTCCGTCCATGTAGCGGACAATTTCGCGGTCGCTCTCGTCGGAGGCTCCGACGATGAACTGAGTTGTGCAGCGAACCCGGCTGTAATCCGCCCCTTTCGCGGTCTCCTCCGCCATGAGCTTAAGCGGAGCGATAATGTCGCGGTCGTAATCCTTGTAGCTGGAAAGACGTGCGAAATGCGTCCGTCCCGGAGCTTCGATATTCAGCGAAACCGCGCTTGCCAGGCTCAGAGCGTGCCGGATTGCCGCATCGGATGCGCCGGGGATGATCTTGAGGTGAATATACCCGCGGTAACGGTATCTGTACCGGAGAATCGCGGCCGTGTCGGTCAGCAGCTGCATGGTGTAATCGGGGGAACGCACGATCCCGGAACTCAGAAAGATTCCGAGCAGCCACTGTTTCCGCAGATAATCCATAAAGAGCTTCGCGACCTCGTCGGGAGAAAGGGAACAGCGATGCGGAGTGTTGCCGTCGGCACGGAGCGGACAGTACTTGCAGTCGCTGGAGCACGCATTGGAAAGAAGCGTTTTGAGCATGATTCCATATCCGCCCCTCGCCAGCGGAACGGGATAAAGCCACCGTCCGTCAAGTCCGCGTCTGCGGTGTTCCTTCGGGGAAGTCGCACACGCACAGGAGAGATCGTACTGCGAATCTTCCGACAGAATATTGAGTTTTTCGATTGTATCCATCATTTTCCCTTTTGAAAAAAGATATTCTCTTTTCCGGAAAAATCAACAGACGCAACGCGGATTCTCAACTTTTTATGAAAAAATTGTTGTCTCATCCCCCGCGCCGGACGAAGCGCGCATAGGTCCTCGCGCCGATTCCGCGCAGACGCACCTGTTCCGGATTGGCAATGTATTCCTGGTAAAACTGAAGCAAAGCCGCGGCCTGCGGTTTGGCGTCGCGCGAAAAACTGGAGAAATGCAGTGAACGGAACTGCTGTTCATTGTCAAAGCCGATGATTTCGTAACGTTCCGGATTGATTCCACGTTCTTTCAGGCGGGCGATCAGACTGTAGGCGGTATAGTCGTTGGCGCAGAAACAGACGGGACGGGACGCGTTTTTTTCCGTCATGGCAAGGAGCCGGTCGACGGTCGCCGCGTCAATCGAAGGCGTCAGATTGCGCGTAAAGCTGTCGTTGATGAGCTGATACTCCGATTCCAGAAAGTCATACGGGATGTTATGCCGTCCGCAGAAATTGCGGCAGATTTCCTCTCTTGCCGCCGACCACGGACGGGAGAACTCGTTGGCGATGTAGAAGAAACGTTCCACTCCGGTGTAATGCTCTTCGAGGGCCTGGCGGATGGAATAAAGGGTGTTCAGCATAATGTAATCGATCCCCGGAGCGAGCAGTTCTTCGACCTGGCGGAAATCGGAGGAACTCTGAACGACCAGAGTCAGTTTGAATTGCGCGGCGACAAGACAGCGCAGATGCTCTTCCAGATCGAACCGCGGATCCATGCACGGAGAAAAGATTACGAACCCGACATTCCGTTCTTTGAGAGAGGCAATGAGTTTCTGCGGATCGCGCCACTCGTTCCAGTCGTTTTCGCGCAGATTGTAAATGAACAGCTGCACGCCGGAACAGCAGAACGCCTGTTCCAATTCATCGCAAAGCTCCCAGCGGAAATCCGTGGTCCGGACGGATTCTCCGACGGTGTTGGCGAAGAGAAACGCCACATTCCGTCTGATGCCGTCTTTCGGCATCAGGCGGGACGTCTCAGAATAGCTGCGCTTCAGAATGCGGCTTCCAGCCTTTTTGCTGGTGACGATGAAGCCTTCCTCCCTCAGCAGCTTGAGCGCATGGCTGACAGTGGTCCGTCCGACCTGGAATTTCTGAGCGAGCTCCTGTTCAAACGGCAGGAAGGTCTGTTCTTCCGGCAGTTCAGCGATATAAGCCAGCAACTTCTGTTTCAGCTGTTCATACTTCGGCAGCCGCCGCTCCGATTTGTTCTGCTCTCCGGCCATTTTGTCTCCTTCTCCGGTTGTTCCCTTACAAGATAACCGGAGAAAAGATTTTTTCAAGTTTCAGAAATGAAATATTTTTCCATCTGCGGAATCAGCGGCTGAATCCTGCATTGCGGAATTCCACCGTCCCGGCGGCGGGAACCTTTCCGCGGATCAGGTCAAGACGCAAAGCGTCGACAGCACCACGCCATTCCGGATTCAGAGAAAGCTCCAATTCGATTTTATGAAAATTCCCGTCCGCAACCGTCTTCCAGTGAATGGAGCGGGTTTCCGAAAACGACGTCTTGCCATTGCTCCAGTATAATTTCCCGACCGGATTTGCACCTTCCGGAAGTTTCAGCTCAAATGAAAACTTTTTATACCGGGCGGCCTCAAACGGAAGCGGAAGCCGCGCAATCAGCTGCGGCAATTTTCCGCCCGGCTCCAGTCTGATGCAATCATCCGTCACGGAATAATTCCGCACCTGCAAAGGTTTTCCCCAGGAAGCCGGATGAATGGAGGCCTTTTCCCAGTTCTCTGCGCCGTCAACCCGCAGCTGCAGATTCAAAATTCCGTCCGAAGGAACTGTTACAGGAGTCGCAAGGTCATTGAATTCCCTGTTGAAATTCATCAGCAGTTTGCGTCCGTTGATCCGCAAAGGACCTTTCGGGAATACTCCGGTACAGAATCTCGCCGGACTGTCGAACAGCAATTCAATGCGGCGGTTCTTCCACGACTCCGGAAGCTTAACAGTCTTGCGGAAGTACACTGTATGCGCGGAATCCAGCCCCATGACATCGAACGTTCCGAGTTTCACATTTTTTCTCACTCCGCTTCCCGGCTGTTCCGCCATCCAGCCGTCCACCAATGGAATAATCCATTTTGACGGTTTGGAGACAGGATCGCTCTTTTCGGTGTCAAGGGGTTCCAGAACGCCCCACCGCCGCGCAAGTGATTCCAGCCAAAGCAACGGAGCACGTTCCGGATTTTCTGCCGGAGCGACAAAAATCCGGCACTGCATCGGTTCAAGCTCCAAACCGGGTATCGTGAATGAACCGTCCGCATTCCGCCGCATCTGGCGCTCCGGATAACCGGATGCGGAAATTTCCACCAGTCTGTCCGGATTTGAATTGAAAAAAGTCACCTGATACGTTCTTGCCTTATCTTCTGCGGAAAACCTCCATGCGCTTTCATTCCGGGCAGCAGTTTGTCCAGCACGGCGAAACACGCCATGACCAGTTGCGGACGCCCCTTGTCAAGATCTCCGATGCGGTAATTCCGCATAATCCGGGTAATGTGATCCGCACGGATTTGTGCGGAAAATTCAAGAATGTCAAAGTATCTCCGGTTCCGGTACCTGCTGCTTTCCGGATAATACCAGCGCCCATGCGGACTCAGAAAAATATAACCGGCAAGAGCATTCCCCGAAACTTCCAGCTCCAACAGATTCTCTCCTTTTTGAGGAACATCCAGCTGAAAACACTGTTCCTCGTCACCCCAGACCGGCGAACGGTCGGTCAACTCCGTCTGTTCCTTTCCGTTCAGGAACACCTTTTTCACATGAAAACGGTTGTTGTGCCATGCCTCAGGCTGAATATGCAGATATTTCCGTTTCCCGAAATTCTCCGCATTCAATTTTACACGGAACCGGTAACGCAGCGGAAACTTGTTTCTCGTCTGAAAAACAGGGTCGTTGGGATTTGCGGAATACCAGTCCGTCTCCTTGCCTTCCCTGTTCTGCGTCTTAGCCTCCCATGCCAAACCGTTCAACCGGAACAGGGAATCACCATCCCGTCCGGTAAAATCAATCAGACGGGGAACTGCGACCTCATCCCATGAAGAGAACTTTTTCTCGTCTCCATAGTGACGCAGGCCGGTCTCGGCAAGACTCCATCCCAGGCGGTCGCGAAGATACGCAACCCATTCTTTCCTCACTTCAGGGTCATCGGCAAGCACATCAAAGTCCGGAAGTCCCACATTGCCGATTTCCGCCGATGCGAAATAGGCGGCATAACGGGGATTGTTCCGCACCCGCTCCGCAAACATGCGCTGTCCTTCAAACAAGTACTTGTCCGTCGACGGTGTATTGACGTTCTCGCAGTAGTTCGCCAAACCGATGCGGAGCAGCGGATGCACCGGATGGAACGGCCTGCTGCCGATATGCGGAAGCGGAACAACATTCCACGGAAAATAAGGACGGTTCGGCGACTCATGCGACTGGTAAATATCCGCGCTGAAATCATACTTCTCCGCCATCTTCAGAAACCAGTCGGTAAAACTGTAATCATAGATTCCGGGGGCAAGGTAGTCAGCTTCACACGCCAGAGGATGAAGCATTCTGCGGAAATAGCGGCGCGCCCATGCAAAATCCCCGTAAGTATCCCGCGGAAGATTTCCCCAGCCGAAGAAACCGACGGCGACAGCATCGTTGTCAAACCGGTCATACCAGCGGGGATAGCGGTTCGCTTCCGTTATACTCTCCCCCTCTTTCAGCACAGGAAAATTCTTCAAAGACGAAGCAAACCGGATGATGACCCGGTTTCCGGAAACAGAAATCCGGCAATATGCATCATCCTTCAGCCGGATAACATTACCCTCCTGAACAGCTGTTCCGAAAAGCAGAATATCCGTCATATATTTACTGGCGCATTCCCGCGCTTTCTGTGCAGATTCACACTGCAGAACAACTTCATCCCTTCCCTGCGTTGCAGAAACTTTTCCGAACAGACGCGACTCGTAAACGGATGATGCGGAGAATAGCGGGAAAGCGGATGCAAAAATCAGACATGCCAATACAGAAGCCTTATATTTCATGAATCACCTCTCTTATGGCTTCGCATACCAATGATGCCGCGTTTCCGTGGTAAGACGCATAATTCCCTGTGCGTACTCGACATGCCCGTCCGCGCATAAAGCGTTCACTCCGCGACTGTGACGATAATCAATATAATCCACTCCGATATAACCATACGGATTTATCGTTGTGTCCTCAAGATAGCCATGCAGCTGACGCGGATCCACTCGAAAATCCGCCGCATCAAGAACAGCATAAAGAGATGACGGCTTTTTTATGGCAGTCAGCGGAGCTGCCGCATAAAACGGATAGGAACTGTAATCCGTTGTACCGTTTGCCGGATTCAAAGCAGCTCTTCCGTTTATTGCATAACTGTTTTTTGCCAGCCGCCTTGAACCGCCCAATTCCTCCTGTTTTTTGTTTGCCGGACAGAAGAAAACCTTGTCTTTCCGCCCGATATACGAATTCGTCTTTGGCGCTGATGCCATCTGAATCAGAAACCAGGTCCAGTACGGCGGTTCTCCTGCACTGATTGAACTGCAACTGTAAGGAATGGCGTTATATGAATCGCCATAGAGAGTAAACATCTGTCCGGCCTGTTTCAAATTTCCAACACATGATATTGCCAAAGCTTTTTCCCGTGCCTTGTTCAGCGCAGGCAATAGCATTCCTGCAAGGATTGCGATAATTGCAATTACCACAAGGAGTTCTATAAGGGTAAATTTCTTCTTCCGGATTTTCATTTTTCTTCCTTTCCTCTTTCTGTTTTATTTCCTTGACAGCTATATTATAGCATATAAATGCATTTTTGTCAAGAGAAAGCTTTAAGAAATCTGTTATTTTAGATACATATAACATTATACACCTATTATGATTGCATATATAAGTTGATTTTCAAAAAAATAAGGAATAATTCTCTGATTTCACAAGAACGGACGCATATCAAACTTCTTCAGGAAACAATAAGAGAGGTGTAATATGCATTAACACCGGGCAAATGCAGCAAACGGGAACTCAGGCTTTTCCTTCAATCATCATTGTCATGCCGTTTTCCAGATTCATTGCGGAATTCGGAAGCGGAGCGAAACCGAAACGCTCGTAAAACCCGGTCTTCCCCGTTGCGGACATCAAGTCACAGCAGATATGGCGTCCGGACGGAAGATGATTCCGGAGCCAGTCAAGCATGAAACGCATCAGGAATGTTCCGGCTCCGCAATTCTGAAACTCCGGACGGATCGCGAAGTTGTAGACCGAGCAGAACATCGCGCGATCGCCGACAAAGCGTCCCATGCCGATCAGCTCCCTGTCGGAATAAAGAGAAAAGCGGGCAATTGAATTCGCCAGAGCCGTTTCGACCTGTTCCTCCGGCGGAGCATCCCAGTCGACCGCACGGCACAGGGAACAGAATTCCGGAACAGTCAGAACATCAACTTCCACCCGGAACTCCGGAGACGCGATATGACCGGAAGGCATCTTCATTTTCTCACTTTTTCAAGCGCGCGCCGACTTTCGGGAAGATACGGCAGGCATTCTCAAAGAAAACCTGTTCCCGGAACTCTTCCGGAATCAGACTCCGGATCACTCCGACATAACACGGAATGTTGATCAGCGGCCAGTCCGAACCGTACATAACCTTGCTGAAGTCATCCAGATACTCCAGCCAATGGCGGATATGCTCCATATGCCCGTGGAATTTTTTCAGATATGCGTCCGTTGTGTAATTGCCTTCGGCGAGTCCCGAAAGATCAAGATAAACGTTCGGATTCTTCTGCGCAACCGCCGTGGCGTCCACAATCCACGGATTGCCGTAATGCGCCATCACAAAACGGTTCTCCGGATGCTTCACCGCTAGTTCATCCACATTCAGCGGATGCGAAAAGCGGAGCAGTCCGCGCGTCCCGGCGAGCTCGCCCGTGTGAATCACAACCGGAAGATCATATTTCGCCGCAAGCGCAAAATACGGTTCATGCAGCGGATCGTTCAGCGGAACAGGGTTGTAGCCCGGATAAAGTTTCAGACCAACGCAGTCCGGTTTGCGGAATTCCGCGTCAAAAAGTTCCAGCGAACGGTCCAGCGTTTCGCGTGAAAGCTCGCAGCTCTCGAGTCCGGCGCAGTGCACCAGGAACGGAGGCTGCGGACAGTTCGGCAGACGCGGCGTCGCCACGCCTTCAATCCGTTCGCCGCCCATCTCCCCCATTGCGATGCCGAGAACGATTCCGCATTCATCAAATGCGGCTTTCAGATTCTCCGCCTCGTTGCAGTGTCCCGCCACGCGGGCGACTTCATCAAAGCCTTCACATTTGGAAAAATGAAGATGCGCGTCAATAATTTTCATTTTGAATAGACAAAAGCCCCTCCGCGCCACTGTTTCTCCTCGGTCGAGGCGAACTGGACACATCCGGAGGCCTCGAACGCGGCTTTCACGGTTTCGTATTCCTTGTCGAGAATGCCCGCCATGATGAGGCATCCGCCGGGTTTCAGCAGGGAAAGCAGTTTATCCTTGCCCGCCAGGAGGGCGGACGAAAGGATGTTCGCCGCAATCACATCGTATTTCACGCCCCGCGAATTGAACTCGATCAGCGACGCAGCGGAGAAATGAATGCGGGAACAGTGATTGAATTCCGCATTCTCTTTCGCGATCCGCGCCGCTTCGGGGTCGATGTCGAACGCATGGATGTCATGATATCCGAGCTTTTCCGCCGCAATGGCCAGAATTCCGGAGCCGCAGCCGGCGTCAAGCATGGAGAGCTGCGAAACATCATGTTCCGAGGCAAAGCGGTCAAGCTGGGTCAGACAGAACTTGGTTGTCGCGTGCTGTCCCGTTCCGAAACTCATTCCCGGGTCGAGGACGATCACATGCTGGCCGGGCTTCGCCTTGAAGTCGATCCAGGACGGCGTAATCGCGAGCGTCGGAGAAATCTCAATCGGTTTGAAATGAATCTTCCACGATTCCGCCCAGTCCTCTTTTTTGAGTTCGGAGACGGCAAGATTTCCGATGGAAACTTCCATATCGCGGAGCGTGTCCGTCATCCCCTCGAACTGTTCTTTTGCGGCTTCCGCCTCCTCGCGCGTCTTGAAATAGAGCGTATGCGCAAGTTTTTTCGTTTCCGCATCGCGCCAGGAACTGAAGTCGTAACCGAGCGCGGAGAGCAGTTCCGGAACGATTTCACCGTTTTCGGAGAAATCGGAGAAACTGAAGCAGTAGAGAATGTCTTCCATAAGTGCCGTCCTTTGTTTTATGCCGTATACTGTACTATGTTTCAGCGGAATTTCAAGGAAAAATCTTTACAAACGGCAATAAAAAAGCGGGGAAGAGGCAATTTCCAATCTTTCAAGTCGTCTATTCAAGAAAAACTCTTCCAGTCCTTCACAAAATACGGCGGAAAATATTTTATAAAATACTTTACTAAAATAGTTGACATTTTAAAAATGCGCTGTATATTAAAGTCTCAACAGCGAAACAGACAGGGAGGCTGACCGTGAACGAAACAGACAACATACTTTCCATCCGGCACTTGTACAAAAGCTTCCCCGTCGACGGACGCGAGGTCGAGGTTCTGAACGACATCAATTTCGAGATTCAGCGCGGTGACTTCATCGCAATCGTCGGCGGGTCGGGATGCGGCAAATCGACCATGCTCCGGATCATCTCCGGATTCATCCGCGACTTCAAGGGCGAAGTCGAACTCAACGGGAAACCCGTCGGGAAGCCCGGACGCGACCGCGGATTCGTTTTTCAGGAAGCGCGGCTCATGCCGTGGCTCACCGTCGAGGAGAACGTCGCATTCGGGCTCGCCGACCGCTCCGGAGCGGTGAAAATCGTGCCGGAATATCTGAAACTCGTCGGCCTGGACAAATTTGCGCGGGCGTATCCGGCGCAACTTTCCGGCGGAATGGCGCAGCGGTGCGCGATCGCACGCGGGCTTGTCAACAAACCGGAACTGCTGCTCCTCGATGAACCCTTCGGCGCGCTCGACGCAATGACAAAGATTCATCTTCAGGAAGAACTGCTCCGCATTCACAGCAAGGACAACAGCACCATGATCATGGTGACGCACGACATCGAAGAGGCGGTGTATCTCGCCGACCGGATCATCGTGATGACGCCGCGTCCGGGCAGAATCCGCGAAATCGTCCCTGTGCGGCTGATGCGTCCGCGCGACCGCAGCCATCCGGACTTTGTGGAAGTCAAACAGCATATTTTCCGCGAATTCTTCGCAACCGCAGAACAGAGGATTGAATACTATATATGACACTCAAGGAAGAAATCAGAGCAAAGGCAAAGGAGCTCGGCGCAACGCTCGTCGGGTTCACAAATGTCGCGCGCTACCGGGAATACTACCCGGATTCGCCGACCGTCTTTCATCCGGACCGCATCTGGCCGGAAGCAAAGTCGGTCATCGTCATGGCAGTCCCCATGCCGCTGCCGATTGTCGAGAGCACTCCGTCCATCAACTATCAGGAGCTCTACACGACCAGCAACATCATGCTCGACCGCATCGCATACGACCTTGTCCTCTGGCTCATGGGAAAAGGGCATCCGGCAATCTGGGCGCCGCGCGACTGCTATTCCGACTTGAAGTACCTCATCAACAATGCAATGTCGAGCTTCAGCCATGTCATCGCGGGCTACCTTGCCGGTCTCGGCACAATCGGCTGGAACCACACACTCCTCACAAAGGAGTACGGTCCCCGCCACCGCCTGGTATCCGTCCTCACAAGCGCGGAAATCGAGCCCGACGAGGTCATGAAAAAAGACCTCTGTCTGCACTGCGACGTCTGCCGCAGGCTCTGTCCGGTTCAGGCGCTCACGGGCGACCGCAAGGACCGCTTCGCCAAGATGGATATGAACGCCTGCACCATCCGGCATCAGGAACTCAAGGACGCGGGAAACTGGCCGTGCGGAATCTGTACAAAAGTCTGCCCCGTCGGGGAAGACCGCAAATTCTGGAACCGCCCGGGCGTGAAACGCTACTTTGACGAACAGCAGGGCAACCCCGGCAATTCGCCGGAAATCAACGCATGGAACCACATGAGAGCATTCGGGTCGCGAGTCGACCGGAGAGGAGAATAAGAGAATATGAAAACGAAAATCATCATTGCAGCAGTCATTATCGCGGCTGCGGCGCTTCTGGCGCTCGTCAGCATCCCGTCAAAAAAGAACCCCGCAACCAGAAACACTCTTTCCGAAATTCGACTTGACTACGCGAACTGGAGCCCCATCGGACTCGTTCTGCGTCAGCAGGGCTACCTCGAAGAAGATCTGAAAAAGGACGGCATCCGGGTGCGCTGGGTGTTCAGCCAGGGCTCCAACAAATCCATGGAGTTCCTGCGCAGCGGAAGCGTTGACGTCGGCTCCTCCGCGGGCGTCGCCGCGCTGATCAGCTTCATCAACGGAAACCCGATCAAAACCGTTTACATCACAACAACGCCGGAATGGACCGCGCTCCTGCTCAAACCCGGAAGCACGGTGAAAGACGTCGCCGGACTCAAGGGCAAAACCATCGCGGCAACGCCCGGAACCGACCCGTATGTCTTCATGGTCCGCACGCTCGCCGGAGCCGGACTCTCGCTGAACGACGTCAAAGTTGTCACGCTTCAGCATCCGGACGGCAAGAACGAGCTCCTGCGCGGACGCGTCGACGCCTGGGCGGGACTGGATCCGCTCATGGCGCAGGCGGAACTTGCGGGAGCCAGATACCTCTACCGCAATGTCGACTTCAACACCTACAACGTCATCAGCGTCCGCCGGGAATTCGCGGAAGCGCATCCGGAAATCGTGACGCGCGTTCTCGCCGCCTATGAAAAGGCGCGCAAATGGGCTCAGGAACATCCGGCGGAGTATCTCGCGCTCGTGGCGAAAGAGGCGAAAATCACGCCCGAAGTCGCAAAACTTCTGCTTGAACGCACGGGCTTGAACGACGCCGCCTTCACCGGAAAGCAGGAACTTTCGCTCATCGAAGCCGGAAACGCGCTCCGCAAAAGCGGCGTGCTGAAGGAAGGTCCCGCAATGAAGGACGTCGTTGAAAACCTGATCGACCGTTCGTTCTTTGCTCCACTTGAAAAAAACAGGGAGAAATAATTTTATGGGATGGATTTTTCCGATTGCAATCGTTATATTATGGCAGCTGGCGTCCGGGCTCGGACTGATTCAGGCGGAGTGGCTGCCCTCCCCGCTGACAATCGCGAAGACGCTGTTTGAACTCGGACGCGCCGGCGAATTGTGGGGACACATCGGCGTGACAACGCTGCGCGTGCTGGTCGGTTTCCTGATCGGCGCGGCCGCGGGAACTGTCGCGGGAGCGGTGACGGGATACTCGAAAACCGCACGCAAACTCCTCGACCCGACCTTGCAGGCTCTGCGCAACATTCCGTCGATGGCGTGGGTTCCGCTTTTTCTGCTCTGGCTCGGAATCTTCGAAGAGAGCAAGATTGCGCTGATCGCAACCGGCGTCTTCTTCCCGGTCTACCTGACTCTCGCGTCTGGCATTGAGCAGGTCGACCGCAAGCTGGTGGAAGTCGGCGAACTGTTCGGGCTCGGACCGAAAGAGCTGATTCTGCGGATCATTCTCCCCGCCGCCCTGCCGTCGTGGATTACGGCGCTCCGCAGCGGACTCAGCCTCGGGTGGATGTTCGTCGTCGCAGCCGAGCTGATGGGCGCGTCAAAGGGGCTCGGCTTCCTGATGTACGACGCGCAGCAGACCAGCCGCGCAGACGTCATCATTGCGAGCATTGTCCTGTTCGCAATCCTCGGGAAGCTCAGCGACGGCATACTGGAACTCGGCGGAGCGCGTCTCCTCCGCTATCGGAAGGCCGGATAACATGAACGAATACACAATCCGTCCGTTTCAGCCCGGGGATCTCCCCGCGCTGACGGCGCTTTACAATCACTACATTCTCCACACGACGGCAACTTTCAACGACCTCCCGCTCACGGAACAGGAAATGCTCACCAAAGTCGAGACCGCACACCGCGACAACTGCCCGTTTCTCGTTCTTGAGACGGCGGACGGCTCCGTTGCAGGCTACGCATGCGCCGACCGTTTCCGTCCGCAGGATACAAACCGTCTGGCGGAACTGAGCATCTATCTCGCACCGGAATTCACCGGGCGCGGCTGGGGCTCGCCGCTCCTGGAGCAGCTCGTCCGCGAATTGAAACAGCGCGGGTTCTATGCGGGACTCATGGCAATCATCACAGCCGACAATGTTCCGAGTCTCCGTTTTCACCGCAGCCACGGCTTTGAAGACGCCGGACTCTGGAAGAACGCCGCATTCAAATTCGGCAAATGGTGCGACGTTCAGGCATTGGAACTGAAACTGAAATAACCCGTTTTCACTTCCCGAGCGCAAGAAGAGCGGCGCCCACTGCCGCCTCTTCGCGCGTTTCCGTCAGACAGAGCGGAAGACCGAATTCACGCTGAATGGCAAACTGAATGCTCTTCAGCAGACGCACCGCGTTCCCCGAACCGATAATGGAACGGCGGTCCGCCAGCACCTCCGCGCTGAAGCCGGATTTGAGATTGCGGACAATTCCGAGCGCAAGCGCGGCGCCGATCTTTCCCGGAGTGGCATTCGCAAGAGTCAGACCGCTGCAGCTTCCGCGCAAATCCGGATTCCAGCGCTCGCCGAGGAAGTGCGGAGCAATTGTCAGTTCCGGCTCGCCGCGCTCCAGCTCCGCAAGAGCAAGAGCGTCAAGACGATCCAGCAGAGTGCCTTTCGGGAGTTCCGGTTCTCCGAGGTCGCGGCGGAATGCGTTGACCGTATCCGCAAGCCATGCAAACGCGGCGCCGCCGCAGAGCGGAGCGGCAACCAGCAGAGAACGTCCGCTGGGAAACGGACGCGCTTCCAGCGAATCCGGAAGTTCCGCCGGAGCCTTGTCCACCACCATGGAAAGCTGTGCCCCCGTTCCAAGCGTCAGATAAATTTCGTGTGCAAAGTCGCGGCCGCAGCTGAGAATCGACGCCTGATTATCCCCGATTGCATTCACTACCGGGACACCCTCCGGGATGCCGAACCTGCGCGCGGCCTCCGCACAGACCGTTCCGGCGACTGCTCCGCACGGACGGATTTCCGGCAGAATGGAAACGGGAATATGCAGAGCCTCCAGCGCCTTCAGGTTCCAGCCGCCGTCACGGTAAAGCCCCCAGCTTGCGGCATGAGTCGGATCGGTAATGACGCGCTTGTTTCCGGTCAGGACATAAACGAGATAATCGTTGATTGTCGCCGCAAAATTCCATGCTCCGAGCTGATTTTCCTCCGCGAGACGCGCGAGGGTCGTTCCGCCGAAACCTTCGCGCAGGGGAAGCCCGGTTTCCGTCTGAAAACGCTTCAGTCTTTCTGCTCCGCAGCGGTGATCCTGCCAGGTGATGAGCGGCGAAACATTGTTTCCGTTTCCGAGCAGGACAGAATGCATCTGTCCGGTAACGCCGATGCACGATATTCTGCCGAGCTGATCCTGCGGCAGTCCGGCAATGATCTGCGCGACCGCCTCCAGAATTTTTGCCGGTTCCTGTTCCGCCCCGCCCGGCGCGGACGGAATATCTGCATGATGTGCTGCGTTGGCGACACCGAGCAGAGCCCGGTCTTCATCCAGCAAAATGGCTGCGGCTTTCGTTGTTCCGAGGTCGATTCCGAGAGCTGTTTTCATCTTCTCTTCTTTCAAAGTTATATTGATTATTATCCCGCATTAGTATAACATAAGACGGGTAAATGTCAAGCGCATTTCCGTATAAGAAAGAAACTTGCGGCAAATGTCCGGATGCGGCAGAATTCCCGCAGTCATGGACAAAGAAAATTTTCTGCAGGATCCGCACACTTGATTTCATCCTCCGGACTCAAACTCCGGTACGCTCGCGGGGAAACGCCGAAACGCTTGCGGAACTCCGCGGAAAAATTCAGCGGACGCGCATAACCGACACGCTCCGCGACCTCCTTCACCGAAAGAGAACGCTCCATCAGGAGCAGACGCACCGCTTCGCGCATCCGGATCTCCGTCAGCATCCGGTACGGCGAAATGCCGTGCATCTGTTTGAAACAGCGGATCAGATGCATTCGCGAACAGCCGCACATCTCCGCCAGCGCGGTCATTGAGACGGGTTCCGCAAAGTGCTTCTCCAGATACTCCGCCGCTCCGCTGATCCGCTGGAACGCGCCCGTCGTCTCCGCCGGATGAAGAAAGAGCTGGAACAGACGGTAGGTCAGCTGCCCGTTTTTCTCGTCCTGATTCTTCCCCGGTTCAGCGCAGAGCTCTTTCAGCGACTGAATCAGAACACGCAGTTCATTCCAGTCGGGACGTGTCAGCACATCGCGCTTCTCAAGCCCGAATGCAGCAATCGCGGCGTCGCGCAGAACCCCGTCAATCACCAGCGAAGTCTTCACGCAGAATCCGGCGGGACCGGTCAGCAGTTCCGCATCGACATAGGGGTGAATCAGAAGGCAGTCACCCGGCTCCAGCAGATACATGCGGTCGTCCAGACGGACCGAAAGCGAGCCATCCCAGATCACTTCCATCGAAAAAAACGCGGCGTTGCGCCGGCGGTAGTGCATATCCTTCAGACAATGATGTTCATACAGAATCATCGTGTAGAGCGGCTCGCGCGCTCTCCGTTCAAAAAGAAGAGGATACGACTTCACTATGCGGAAGTCGCGGCGGAAATAGACTTCCATTCCGTCCGCGAACTTCTGCTGTAGCGCAAGGCGGTGTTCCTCAAAAATCCGTCTGTTCTGAAGCGGTTTCATCGCAATGTTGATTTTTCATATATCTTTGCTTACTTTCTATGTATAATATAGCAAATAAAGGATTGTTTTTCAAGCCTTTTTCGTTTATAATATATATCGTAATCCGAAAAAAATGAAAGGAAGCAACTGATGAAAAACACTTTGAAAAAGCTCTTCGGAGCTCTGGCGTTTCTGACGCTTCTCTCCGCTCCGGCAGGGGAAAACCTCTTCGACTCCGCGAAAATCATCCCCGGAAAATTCGGAACATGGGACGCTGAAACGAAAACGGTCAGAGTCTCCATTCCGCACGGCACAAAAGTTTCAAACGCAACCGAGGGCGTCCGCTTTGTGCCAGACAATGCAAAATTTGCCGGAAAAACCGTCAAGTTCTCCTTCAAAATCAAAACGGACGACGTCCGGAGCATCGGCGGCAAAAACTTCCACAACGCCAAGCTCCTGCTCGCCGGAGCAACGAAAAACGATCCCTACTGGCGCGGCTCCAAAGGATTCACCGGAACCAATGACTGGACCGAAGTCGTCTGGCGTATCTCCTTCTACGGCGACAATATCCGCCTTGCCGCAATTTTCGGACTCCAGTTCGCCACGGGAACGGCGGAATTCAAGGACATCCGCGCCGAAATCTGCGATCCGTTCGAAGCGTTCCGCCTCAAGGAAAAGCTCCCCGCGGATTTCAAGTGCGAATACTCCCCCGCCGTCCGCAACGCCCCGCGTCTCCGCGGCGTGGTCGCGGAATACTACGTCTTTGACGACCCGACGGCATTCGACACGCTCGAAAAATGGAACGTCAACGTTGTCCGTCTCTGGCTCGGCCCCAAAGACGCAAATCTGAATTACAAGACCTACGAAGCGGAAATGGAGCGTCAGTTCAAACGTCTCAAAGAGCTCTGTCCCGAATTTGAAAAGCGTGGAATCAAAGTCATCATGACCTACCGTGTCCCGGGCGGACGCTACTCGAATCCGCAGGTGTTCGGCACGGCGGGCGAAATCTCCCGCAAGGACAACGAGCTTTCCGCCTTCCGCATCTTCCAGTCCGAAGAGTGGCTGAACCTTTTCGTCCGCATCTGGGAAAACGCCGCGCGCACCTTCCGCAATGAACCGGCAGTCTGGGCTTACGACCTCCTCAACGAGCCTGTGCAGACCGCCGAATGCCGCTGGAACTATCTTGAAGTCCAGCAGAAAGCCGCCGAGGCAATCCGCAAAATCGATGCGGAAAAACCCGTCATGATCGCCTCAAACTACTGGGGCGGAGTCGATACGTTCATCTATCTCCAGCCGCTCCCGCTGAAAAACATCATCTACCAGTTTCACTGCTACCTCCCCGGCGTTTACACGCATCAGGGACTTCGCGACAAAATGAAGCGCATCAAGGAAGGAAATCCGATCCGCTATCCCTCAAAAGTCGATGTTTTCGGTCTCCATGCCGCCCACCACACCGTGGAATACGTCGACAAGGAGCGTCTGCGCAAAAACTTCCAGCCGGTTCTCGATTTCCAGAAAAAATACGGCGCGATCATCTACGCCGGTGAATTCTCCGTCATCCGCTGGGCTCCCGACAGCGACCGCTATCTCGACGACATGGTGAGTCTGCTTGAAGAGAATCAGTGGCACTGGACCTATCACACCTTCCGTGAAAAGTGGAACGGCTGGAGCCTTGAACACTCCGACGACTGGAAGGAACAGAAAGCTGTTCCGGACACGAAACGCAAACAGGTCATCCTCAAATATCTTTCCCTCAACCGGAAATAACCAGAAAGGCAGGCTGCACCATGAAACTTCATTTCAGCAGAAGGAACATTTCATATTTCAAGCGTAAATCCCGCAGATTTACCCTCATAGAGCTCCTCGTAACGATTGCGATCATCGCGATCCTCGCGGGAATGCTTCTGCCCGCGCTGAACAGTGCCAGAAGCAAAGCGCGCGCCATCTCCTGCCTCGGAAATCAACGGCAGGTCGGACAGCTCTTCATGCAGTACGCGAATGACTTCAACGATATTCTTCCGCTCGTGAAAATCTCCACGACACAGGCCTCCGGAGGCGCCGGCACCTTGCAGTGGGCGCAGTACTTCATGGAAAACCAGGTGAAAGTCATCAACAGAAACAATTCTATTTATTTCTGCCCCGAAAACGTCGTCAAATACCGCAACAGCGACTTCACCTACGGAGTCCGAACCGGCGGCTGGGGCGACACCTTCGAGAGCCGCGCCGGCTCCAAACACTGGGACTGGATCCGCACATCCTCCGGTCCCGATTACGTCTCCTCGCTGCTGAATCTGAAGCGTCTGACCAACCCGAGCATCTGTTTCTATCTTGCCGATTCCGTTCGGTTCGGCACGAGCAATCAAACCGCTTATCCGCTCGGCAGCGGCGCCTACCGCATCCTGCCAAGCCTCAACAACGGAATCTGGGAAGCGCATATGGATTCCGTCAACATGCTTTACGCCGACGGACACGCTCAGCTCCAGGCCCGCGGTTCCCTGAAGGCTCAATTGAGCGATGTCGACAATTCCAAGATCGACCGTTCCCAGGTTCTCCGCCGCCGGGACTGGCTCGTTCCGGACGCCTTCTGACGCCGGGAAACTTGCCGGAAACGGGCGTCTGTAAAAAATCCGAATCAACCGCGACATTTCCGCACGGAGACGGCAATGTCCATTTTGAAAAACGCCGGCTTTCCGCTGAAAAGCCGGCGTATCCGGAGTTTTTCATCCCTCAAATTCCGTCATGCACCAGGAGGAGAAATCCCCCTCCCCGTCAGAAACCCAGGAGACGTTTACGGGCGTGCCGTCGCGCTCCACGACCGGGAAAGGCTCCGGACGGCCTCCGTAATTGATGAAATGCATCACAAGGCGGTCTCCCTTCCGGAACATGCGGCAGCGGACCTCGGGCGAAGCGGCGATGTGGAGTCCGTTCTCCAGAATCCCGCGGATGCCTGCAAAAACGGCGTCGCCGTTCGCCGGATAGCAAATGATCTGCTCCCAGTCAATGTTCTTCTGAACGCTGTCCAGCTGCTCAACAGAAATCATGCCGGAACCGGTGAATGGATTAGCTTCCCGGTGGCGGTACCGTTCATCGTAATCTCCGCAGAGAGAATCCCCGATGACCTGACCGCCCTGAGCAATGAAGTCGAGAATCTGCCGAACTTCACCGTCGCCGATGCAGCGCTGTCCGGCGAGAACGAGAACACGGCAGCGGTCAAGCCCCTCCAGACGCGAACCGTCGCCGAAAACGAGGCGGAACGGGACATGATTGCGCAGCAGCAGCTCTTCCCATGAAAAGAGGGCGCACTGCGAATCATGCGAAAGCTCCTGCGACGGCCAGGAAACAAGAATCCCGACGTCAGCGGCATCCGGAAGTTCAAAATATTCGCGGTACCGTTTGGAGAATTCAAAGAATTTGCGGTTGACCGCTCCGCGTTTTTCCCGCAGTTCGACGTTCAGCGGCTCCGCCCGGCGCGGCGTCATGATGAAGCGGTCTCCCGGAATACCGCCCCAGACACGGCACTCCATCAACTGCGCCAGAAGAAGCGCGGGCTCCATGTGCTTTCCGCCCGCATCGCCGTCGCTGAGCGGATAAAGCGGAAGGTTCATGCACTCGCATGTCATCATCTCGCGGATGCGCGTCACCGAAGCATTGCCGATCATGCGCGGTTCATTGCCGGTCTGACAGATCAGCAGGTCGAAGCAGTCGGCAAAATGAGCGGGACGCAAGCACCATTCGCGCATCCCCGCGCCGCGGCGCGGGGAACCGGCGTTTCCGGAGAAAATCAGTGCGGGATCCGCCTCTTTCGCACATGCACGAAGCGCCGTAAGCGCCTGCCGGTTGCTCTCCGCCCAGAAATGCAGAGCGGCAATGATGACGGGGTCCTTGAGTTCCGTGCGCGCCTTGATTGCCGCGACCGTCGGGAAACGGACGTGATCAAAACTCTTCAGCCCGAAATCGCGGGGATTGAAGCGGGTCCGCAGATAGTCGCGGAACAGTCCAAGACAGCGCGGGCAGCGGCATTGCACGACATTGCAGTTGTCCAGCATAAGACCGTCGAAGCATTTTGCGTCCGCAGCGATGCGGATGATCTTTTTCAGATAAGCGATAAAATCCGGATTGTTTACGCAGGGCATCCAGCGGAAATAGTTTGACTCGTTGATGTAAGGCACGAAGCCTCCATGCTCGTCGCGCGCCGCCCAGGACTCCAGATCCGGGATTTCCTCCTCCATCGTCTCGCTGTAGAGAGTGGAATACTGCACATAGGCAAATACGCGGATTCCATGTGCGCGGCACCGCTCGGCAAAACCTTTTACATTCGGGAAATCCTCGCGCTCCGCCTCCCAGCCGAGCCCCTTGTAAAAGCGGCAGTGCAGAATGTTCGCCCCGGCGTCTTTGATTGCCCGGACACACTCTTCGGAATCGAACCAGCGATGCCATTTTTCGAGATAGAGCGCAGAGCCATCGAGGCCCCCTGTGCTTTTTCCGCCGATGCGCCGGTACATTGTGAGCGGCTCATGATTGCCGAACGTCCAGAATGCGTCGTAAAATCTGTTGTGCATGGTTGCTCCTTTCTTTATTTCCATGTCAAGAGAATGATTCCGAAAAGACACAGCAGCAGACTTGTCACGGAAAGAACGCTGTACGGCTCCTTCAGACGGAACTTGCTGTAAAGTGAAAATGTCGAAATGTTGACTCCGATCACGATCGGGAAAACAAGCGCCGAGGCTCCTGCCGCATTCATCGAATCCAGCGACCGGAACATGAAGTAATACGATCCGATTGCCGTCAGGCTCCATCCGAGCGCCATTGCCGGAATGACATGCGGAACGCCGTTGCGCACCTGCGCCATATCTCCGCGAAGCAGGGAGGCCACGCAGTTGCCCAGCGCGCACGATGTCAGAAGCATCGGCACGCGAAGCCCCGTATTCAGCAGCTCCGGCGCAAGCCGCGCGGTCAGACTGTTCAGCGTCTGAAAAGCTCCGCTGCACCCAAGCGAAGCGGCCACCGCAAGCAGCCATTTCCATGAAACACGCCGGAGATCCGCTTCCCCGTTCCCCCGATTGCCGAGCGCAATCATCACGAGCCCCCCCAGCAGCATGAGCAGCCCGGCAATATTCAGCAGCCCGACTTCATTATGCCAGACCAGCACGCCGATCAGGAACGGAATCAGCGCCGCGCAGTTGCGCACGGCAATGGAAATGCCGTTGTGTCCCAGCTTCAGCGTCAGCACCATGAAAGCCTGGCTTGCCACATTCACAAATCCCGCCAAAGTCAGCAGCAGAAGCAGCGGGAAAAGCGCGGAAAAAGAAAGCGGCCTCAGCGATCGCCAGTCCGGAACAAAAATCCACGCGATCAGCGCGGCTGCGGTGTTGCCGATCCAGTAAAACAGGAAAACGGAAATTTTATGACGAGCGACGACGCTCATCGTCATCGAAATCAAAGCCCACGTCAAACCGGTGAGCACGGCGAACAGGATTCCGGCAGCCATCATTCCTCCTTTGTCGACATTCCCGGACGGATGGTCCACTCGGAAACCGTTTTCCGCATGCAGCCGCTCCCGCCGTGCATCAAATCCCAAAGACGGTTCAGCATCAGCGAAACCGCCCGGCGGTACGGACGGACCGTGATCGTCGGCGTCCAGTCATAGTCAAGATATTCCGCAACATACTGGAACCGCTCCGGCACCGCAACCCCCGCTTCCGCAAGAGCATCACGCAACTCCTCCGTTTCCATGTACTGCACACACGCGCCGTCGGCATTTTCGTTTTTCAAAATCCGCTTGAGCTGAGCTCCGGTCCCCCCTTTTTCGAGTCCGAGCGACGGATTGAGCGACAATCCGGCGTCCTTCAACGCCCGTTGAACGCCAGCCGTCACATCCGTCCGCCATGCGGGATAAATAAGATTGCGGCAACCGCGGTCAATCAGATATTGCGCCTTCCGCCGCCCCTCTTCCTCCGGATCGAAAGCGATCCAGTTTCCGCACTCCGGCGGCTCCAGCGCAAAGAGTCCGACCACCGGAAACGTTCCGCCGGACGCCTCTTCAAAAACGTTCATCAGTTTTGCCGGCGGGTAAAACCAGAGCAGACCGTCAAGATTCAGATTCCGCATATCGCGCTCCACCAAAGCCGGATCGGAGCTCGTGAGCATCTGAATATTGACCGGGAAACGCTCCGTTTCTTCAAACAGCGCGGCAAGAACCCGTTGAACGTCGCTGCCGTAAAACGCGTTCATGCCGTCGACGATGAACACGCCGATCGTTTTGCGCTGGCGCAGATGCGGAAACCAGGCGCGCTCCGAAACGTAATAACCGGAACGCGGACGGCGGATCAGATAATTGTCGCGCACCATGTCATCCAGCGCGCGGCGGATGGTTCTGCGCGTCACGCCGAACCGCTCAGCAAGCTCGCGTTCCGACGCTATCGGCTTTGAGGAATCATCTTTCAGCGTCAGATTGATCAGGTATTGACGCAACTTCATATATTCGGGAATGACAGTCAAAGGGTGCTCCTTTCATAAAGCGTACCAGTGTGTACCAGTTTGTTTTATATAATACACTCTCTTCCGGAATAATCAAGCGGGAAAACAAAAAAATTAATTTTTCCGGTCCGCAATACCGCGGCGACTACACAATCGGTGACTGGACTTTCCGCGTCAACAGGAAAGAGTTCTTTGTAAAAGGATGCAACTGGATGCCGGCCGACAGTTTCCACGACGAGAATCCGGCTATACTCGAATGGCAGCTCTCGCTCGTCCGCGACGCCAGAATCCAGCTCCGCGTCTGGGACGCGGGGGGGGGGGAATGAATTCTGTGCTGAAACCACTGATTCCGCCCCGCTCGTCGTCATCGTCGCGAATCTGATCCGCAACCTCGACGGATCCCGTGAATTTCTGGAATCCTCTCCGCTGAACGGCGACTGGCATATCTACCCTTCGTTCACAGACGCCGCCAGGCTCTGGGACACCGTTCTCGCGGACGGTCCGTTCATCAGTGAATGCGGAGCGCGCTGCATGCCGGCGCCGGAAACATGGAAAAAACTGCTCTCGCAAGAGTGTTTCCGCGCGATCTCCGGCGACACGGTTTACGCGCCGGAAAAATGGCACGGCTCCATCCGGAAATCTCGCATTTCTGCATGGAATATCCGGAAGAGATGTTCCGCCGGGGCGAGAAGTTCAACCACATCCAAAAAATTCCCCTTGCGGAACTCGCGGAAGCTGTGAACATGGCCGCCGGAGAGTTTGACCGCATCACAATCAAAGTCTGCCGCTACGCCTGGCCTCAGAACGGCGGACTCCTCCTGTGGGCATGGAAACGCCCCTGGCCGTCCGTCGCATGCCAGCTTGTCGACGGGCTCGGACAGCCCGTGCAGACCTATTATGCAGCGAAGCGCGGGTACGCGCCATTGCTCCCCTGTCTGAAACTCCGCTCGCTGGAATGTACGCCGGGAGAAAATTTGACCTTGCGCCCGTTTCTCCTGAACGAAGACGGAAAAGAGACGCAAAACTGCCGCGTCCGCCTCCGTCTCTTCTCGTCACGGCTTCAGGAATGTTTTTCCGTGGAAATGAAACCGGAACGCCCGCGGACGGACGGTGTACATGCATACGATCTTCCGGAACAGCATTTCCACATTCCGGAAACCTTCCGCGGCTCCTGCTTCTTCGCGGTTCTCGATGCGCAAAAACCGGAAGGCACGCCCGCCCGCAACTTCTATATCTTCCGCTGCATGGACAACGGAAACGCCCGCACTCTCCGCGATCAGCTCGCGGAAACACCCGCACACCTCGAACTTCAGATTCTGAAACAGGAAGAACGGCGGATCACTCTCCGGATCAAAAATTCCGGAAAACTCCCCTCCGCAATCACATCCGTCTCCGTTCCTGACGGCACCCCTTTCGCGGCAGACGACAGCGCGTTCTGGCTCGATCCGGATGAAAGCAAGGATATAACACTCCGCTTCCCGGGCAAAAAACTCCCGGCGGCTCTCGCAGTCAGCTCATGGAACAGCCCAAAAATCACCGCAAACATTTCAACAATGGAAAAATTCTCATTTTTTTCATCAACAGGGGGTTGACTTTTTTGCGGTTTTGTGGTATAATTAAACAGAAGCAAAACTTTGCAAACAAATACTAACGAGCAAACATATGTCAGCAATTGGAACATCGGAATACATGAAGATCCGTCGGTATGTGATGAACCTGATTCTCCACGCGGGGAAAGATCCGGTTCAGATACCGACGATCAACGAACTTTCGGAAAAATTCGGTGTGAGCCGCCCGACGGTCAGCAAGGCCATGAAGGAACTTACGTCGGAAGGCTACATCATCGGCCGGCGCGGAATCGGATCGTTCACCAATCCCGCCAAAATATCCCCGTCATCGTTCGGACGGCAACTGCCGCTGATCGGAATTTCCCTCGGCAACGGGCTGATGGTTCACCTGGACAAGTATTACGGCAATATTCTTGCGGAACTTCTGAAAAAAATCGTCGCAATGCCTGCGATCGTTCATCTCGTTTCAACCGGAAGTTCCGATAAAAAGCAAATTATCTGCGATATTATGAATGAACAGCTCGACGCTCTGGTCGTCGTCGACGGAAATTCATTTGTCAGCGATTTGCGCGAGAAGGGCTTGAAAGTGGTCACGACCACGGAAACTCATCGGCTCACACCTGGCTCGGTCTCTCCGGACTATGACGCATGGGGGTATCTCTGCGGAAAGCAGCTTCTGAAAGAGAACCGCCGGAACATCGTATTCCTGCACGACGAAAAGCCGTGGAATGCCGCTTACGACGGCTTCCGCCGCGCATTCCGCGAAGCCGGAACCCCTCTGAACGAGAAATTTTTCCTGAAAGATTACCGCACATCTCTGACGGAACTGAAAAACATGGTTCATTACGGAGTGCGCATCGATGCAGTTGTCGACACGCTGTGGGTGAACAATGAAGTCGCGGACATCCTCATGGAAGAGAATCCGGAGCTTGCGAAAACCTGCGCTCTTGTACACAATCTCAGCTCCGAACCGCAAACCGCCGGATTCCACGAAATCTGTTATGAAATCCCCTTTGAGAAGATCGCGGAAGAGACACTGAAACTGCTCCTTCTTCAGTTCTCCGGCGACAACACCGGAATGGACATCCGCAAAATCCCTATGGAAATGATCATAAGATGACACAACAAAAAAGAAAGGACGGAATCACCAATGAAACCAAAAAATCCTCACCCGGCGAAGGAAAAGAACAAGAGCAAAATCAACAGATTTACGCTCATAGAGCTTCTTGTCGTAATTGCGATCATAGCAATTCTTGCAGGCATGCTCCTGCCGGCCTTGAACAGCTCAAGAGCCAAGGGATACGCCATCTCCTGCACCTCGAATCTGAAACAGGCGGGAATCCTGTTTGCGGGGTACGCAAGCGATTTCGAAGATTTCCTTCCCCCGCAGCGTTCCTCTTCCACCGCCTCGGACTGGAACTATGCATGCACCTATTTCTGGCAAGAAAACAAACTCGCGCCAAAAACCGTTTTCAAGTGTCCGGCAGCCCCGAAATATGAAATTAACCAGTTCAACCAGGACTACGCCTTTCACACCGGTTACTATTCCGACAGCACCGCTTTCCGTATAAAGATACCGAAAGTAAAACAGCCTTCCAAAAAAGTTTTCTTTCTCGACAGCTATCTCAACACCGCGGACGGCTTTTCCACCGAACGCGGGGGATACATGTTTGAAATATACGCCTATGAGACATTTCTGAATGGAGGCGGACGACCGGCGTCACGGCATTTCAGCAGGGCAAACCTTCTGCACCTCGACATGCATGTCGAAACCTCTCCGGTGTTTTATTCGCAGCACGTCCAGGATGACCCGTTCTTCTCTTTGAGCGGACCATTCTGGGAAATCAACAAAACCCGCTGGTACCCCATACACTAAGCATTTGAAAAGGACAAAAACATTATGAACCGCACAGTGTTTACCCTCGGAGCCGCGCTGCTCGCCTGCTCGCTTTACGCCGAACCGGAAGTGACGTTCGCCAACGCCGTTCCGTTCCGCGATTTCCAGAAACGGATCGACTGGTCCTGGAACGGCGCATGGAAAAATTCCAATTTCGACCGCGAAACAATCTCCCTCAACGGATTCTGGAATTTTTACCCGGCTTCCGCAAAAGATGAAAAAATGCCGCAGCCCTGCGACTTCTATTTCCGTGTTCCCGCCCAAAGCAAGGGCGGCGCAATCGGACACTTCATCCGCTATAAAGACGGACGCGCCGTCAATACCTTCAACGGCAAAACGACAGGCTGGAATATGCCGATGGAGTATCTGTTCTATCGCCGCACAATCGACATTCCCGCAAAAAACCGATTCGTCGGCAAACACCTCTGGATCAACATCGAGCAGATCGTCTGCAAAAGTTTTGAACTTCGGATAAACGGACATCCCGTTCCGGTCCCGAAAGGATTTTCCGCCGGACGGCTCGACGTCGACAAGTTTTTGAAGTTCGGGGAACAGAACGTTTTTGAATTCAATTTGAATCTGGAAGGCGATCCGCAGAAGGTCACCGGAGGACTCGTCGGAGCGATAAATCTGGAGATCATTCCGGTAAAGAATCTCGGCGAACCCGCCATCTACACGCTTCTCGACGCGAAAAAAATCGACATCGAGTTCTTCAACCGGACCGCGGAGTTCAGCGGAGGCTCCGCCGTTTTTGAAATCAGCGATGCGAAAACCGGGGAAAGCGTTTACATAAAGACTCTTCCGCTGAAGGACCGCGTGACGCTGGATTTCGTTACGCCGAAACTTTGGAGCCCGGACTCTCCGAACCTCTATTACCTGACCATCTCCGCAAAGGATAAAAACGGAAAGCCCATTGAAAAACTCCGCCGCCGTTTCGGCTTCCGCGAGTTCAAAGTCTCCGGCGGGAATTACCTGCTGAACGGAAAGCCGGTTTTCCTGCGCGGCGATACCAATGTTTTTTCAGCCTCCGACTGGACTCCGGCCTGGAAGCGCACCGGGGATTATTTCCGGAAATATTTTCGCCATCTGAAAGACATGAACATGAATTTCTGCTACAGCCACGGCTCCATCTTCCCGGAATTCTACGATATTGCGGATGAAGAAGGCATTCTGGTTCTCGTCAACCGGAACATTCCATATGAAATCATGTGGCCGAAAGACGATCAGTTCATCTACAGCAAAGTTGACTCCGAGCTCAAGCAGGAACGCCGCAACCCGCGGCTGATGAATCATCCCTCGCAGATCGGATTCGTCATCGACGTCTGGTACAACATGCATCAGGGCGTCATGAATCCTGAATACTTCGGACGCAAATATGATTCCAAAAGCTACAAAACCTTTTCCGCGGACGGGAAGATCGTAACGACCGCGCAGAAAGATCCGAACCTCGCCGGAATGCGTCTCCAGCGCAAAAAACGTCTGGATCACATGGCGGAAATCTATCGCCGCCACTTCCCCGAATTCCAGTCTTTCACCGGAGGCAGCGGAGAAGTCGACGGAATCTATGCGTCACACCTCTACCACACCTGGGGTGCGCAGAACCTCGAAATGCGCGCATTCTTCAGCCGCTGGGGACTCCAGCCGGATATGCCCGTTTTCATCGGGGAATACTTCATCCCGTACAACGCCTCCCTGCGCCGCATCGACGTCATGCACGGACCGGACAGCACACCGTACTATCTGGAAAATTCCGCCCGCTGGTTCGGCAACCCCGCCTACCGCTTCAAACCATCGTATGCAAAGCTCACCATGCACGACGCCACGCCCGGCACAAGCGTCGTCTCCTCCACCAGTGACAAACTCGGAAAGAAAGAGTACTATTTCCAGTCCGATTTCTACACCGCCCTGCTCCGCCGCTCCATGGAGGAACAGATTCCCGGCTTCCTCTACTCCGGTGCGAATGGTCTGGGCATGTTCGGACACGTGGATGATGCGTATGCCGGACAGCTCACGGGCAACTTCTACACGCTTCCCCTGCCCGAAGGCAACCTCTCCAAACCGGACAAGACGGTCGAATCCGTTGCCCTGCTCCACCTCAAGCGTCCCTCGTTCGACATATTCGGCAAGGACAGCGACTACCGTTATTCGGAAATCGCCGCCCCGCTCCATGCCATGATGGCGGATCACTACGCCGGATTCTATGACAGCGGCGCGGATCCCTATGCGCTCGACCACGCCTATTTCAGCGGCGAAAAAATCGGCAAGAACCTGGTCATTCTCAATCGCTGCGGCAAAGACGCCGCCTGGTCCGGAATGCTCACGCTCTCCAATGCGAACGGTGAAATCATCGCGCGCCGCAAAGTCAAAACCGCGGTCAAAGCCGGCGGACGCGCCGCGGTTCCCGTCGGCTTTGCAATGCCGAAAACAACCCTCCGCCGCGCCCTGCGTCTGACAGCCTCGCTCACGGACGGAAACGGCGAAAAACTCAACGCCGCATGCGAACTGGAAGTCTTCCCGCTTCCCGGAAAACCGCTCGCCGGACTCAACTCAAAACTTTATGTGTTCGGCATGGACACGGATGCTCTTGCCGCACTCCGCGAACTCGGCGCGGAAGCGCAGGCGCTGGAAAACCTCGACAATCTCCCGAAAACCGGAATCCTTGTCATCGGACGCGGCGCGCTCGGCAAGCTCCGTCAGCTTCCGGATCTGAATGCCCTTGCTGCAAACGGACTGAACATTCTGATCCTGGAACAGCAGCAGAGCGCCTCCACCGAACTCATCAAAGTCCGCAGCCGTCAGGCCTTCATCAATGCCGCCGGACACCCCGCATTCGACGATCTGCAGGATCGCGACTTCTACTGCTGGCGCGGCTCCCGTTCGATTGCTCCCGCATATCAGGAGAACACATCGGATAAACTGAACTGGTCGGACAACGGAAACCGCAATATGCTCGCATCGTACGTCTTCCGCCGTCCCGCGGCAGGAAACTTCCGTTCGCTCCTGGTCTCCGGATTCGACCTCTACCAGACTCCGCTTCTGGAATACACTGGACGCAAGGGAAGCTGGATCGCCTCGCAGCTGGAGATTTCCGAACGGATCGGAAAAGACCCCGCGGCGACCCGGATTCTGACCAATCTCATCGGCTATCTCGATTCCCGCGCGTCCTTCTCCGGCAAAACGGCGTTCCGGGGAAGCGAAGACGGAGAAAGTTTTCTGAAAGGGCTTCACTGCAGCTTCCGGAAGCTCGATCACCTCAGCGCCGACTCCCTTGCGGAGGTTGACACGCTCCTCATCGCCGATCCGGATTTTGCGGAACTCGACCGGGCGCGCTTCCAGCTGCTGAACTTCGTCTACAACGGCGGACGCATCTTCTACATTCACACGGGAAAACAGTGGCGCTCCACCTGGCTTCCGTTTGCAATGGATATGAAGGAACAGAAAATCCGCGCTGCATTGACCACGCCCGATTCCCCGGATATGTTCTGGCGGAACGGATGGGACAACAACGACATGTACTGGCACGACGAATTCAAACTGCCCGTCTTCGACGCTCCGCGTCAGGTTGATGCGACCTCCCCCGCTGTGGCGGTCCGCCGCAAATACGGAGCCGGCGAATTCGTCTTCACCACCGTCACACCGGAACGTTTCGGCAAGACTCCCGCCCAGGGCAAAGCCTGCCGGATGCTCTCCGCCATGCTCACCGCAGCCGGAGTAACGCTTGATTTCAAGATGCAGCCTTACAAGACACAGCACTCGATGGAGATGGACCTCGTCCCGTTCCTCTGGGAATTCGCCCTCGATACGGAAAACGCCGCTCTGAAAGAAGGCTGGCATCTCGGCAAAAAAGGCTCCGCAAAATGGATGCAGGGACAGATCCGCAACGACGGAACCCACGTTCGCGTCGGAATGAACTTCGAGCAATTCCTCAAGCAGGAATACGACGGCTGGTGCATGTACCGCCTCAACTTCAACCTCGACCCCGACTTCCTCAAGGAAAAAACGCTCTATCTGCAAATCGGTGCAGTCGACGACTTCGATGAAGTCTACATCAACGGCGTCAAGATCGGTGCGACCGGCAAAGAGACTCCGAACTGGTGGATGGCGCCGCGTCTCTACAAGATTCCGAAGGGCGTGCTGAAAGCCGGACGCAACCTCATCGCGGTCCGCGTCTTCGACGAGAAGGGCGGAGGCGGAATCACCCAGACTCCGGTTTCCATCACCAACGTTCCCTCAATCGGCGCAAAAGCCTGGCAGACGCCGTATCCGGACGGCTCCAAGCGTGACTACGATTACAATCCGGACATTGTGCGCAGCTACTGAAATCCCGTCCGGCGGAAACGCCGGACTCAACCTTAAACATAAGGAAAAGAACAATGAACAAAAAAGCAATTCTCTGTGCCCTTCTGGCGTTTGCCGCCGGAACAATCGTAAACGCCCAGACCTTCAAGGGCGAAAAGTACTCGGCCCAAGCCGCCGTCGACGGGAGAATCCTGGAAATCAAGCTCGGCGACCGCCGGATTTTTGAGGAAGAGAGCGCAACAGCCGCCTTCTATGAAAAAGATGCGGACGGCAAACAGATCCTGAAACGCGCATTCCTGATCACCGACTGGGAAAACAGTGTAAAATCGGAAAAGAAGGACGGCAAGCTGAAAATTTTCAAACATGGAACACTGAACGAATCCAACTCAAAAAAACAGATCTGCGAATTTGATCTGGAAAAAGAGTTCTCCGCCGACAGGATCACGGTGAAATACAAATTCATCCAGACCTGCGACCTGAGTTATGACCGTCAGATCTTCGGCTCATCTCTCCGCGCCAAAACAGCAGACCTTGCCGGAATCAGCGTAAAAGCCGTCGACAACGGCAAGACCACCTACACCACGATTTCCGAAGCCGCGCCGGAGAAAAATCTCATCGGCAAAGGTCAGAGCATCCGTCTTTCTACCGGCGACGCCAGCATGACGATTTCCGTTCCGGGCAACGAAAACCTTGCCATGACGGACGGCCGCACCTGGGAGGATGATCACGTTTATGTGGGAATCAGCGCGAAACCTGCGGACGGCAAGACTGGAACGCGCGTTTTCCCGAAGGGAACCGTCTGGGAATGGAGCTTCACCATCACCTTCGAATAATTTCCGCTTGCTATTCCGGATATTTCAATCTTTCTCCGCTTCCCGCGTCTCCGCACAGAAGCGGAGATCTTTTTTAGACTTCAACGCCGGCCGGTATCAGCGAAGTCCGGATCGACAGGATACCCGGGCAGGAACATATAAGCGGAAACTTTTGACAACATCAGGCGAAGTTGAACTCAAAATACCTCGTCTTCGGACGCTTCCTTTTGAAACGCAAATCATCAAACGGTATCAGACGAAACAGAGCAGTGTTGAAGAGGCATTGATCGAAATGTATTTGGCCGGAGTTTCTGTTCGTCGAGTGGAAGATATCACTGAGGCGTTGTGGAACACGAAAGTAAGCTCCAGCACCATCAGCGATCTCAATCAGAAAATTTACGGGAAAATCGAAGAATGGCGTATGCAGCCGATTCATGGCGAACATCCGTATATCTTTCTGGATGGGATTTATCTCAAGCGCAGCTGGGGCGGAGAGATTTCAAATGTGTCTGTTCTTGTGGCAGTTGGAGTCAATGACGAAGGGTATCGGGAAATCCTCGGCATTGCGGAAGG
>URNX01000025.1 GCA_900549415.1 uncultured bacterium | reverse complement strand
CTATTTAGAATTCTGTATGAAATGCAATGAATCACTTATTGAAGCGGGGATTCCAGAGCCTTATTTCTTCCCGCAGCTTTTTCAGACGAGATATTCCAGGCTCAGAATTTCGAAAAGAGAGAGTGAAACGGGGCAACTCACTATGCAGCTTTTCCCGGAGCAGGGAACGCTGGGTTTCATTTTGAACTTTGCTGTTGATCACCAACTGGAATTCAGCAATTTCCGCTTCAAGTCTCTTCTGATAAATATGGTCTACTCCTTTATCGGTGACAACAAACAAAAAAAACATCAGACAGAAAGAGCATAATGCGGAAAGCCAGTCATAAATCAGAGCATTTTTCCTGATCAGAAAACAGCAAATCAACAGACTCAAGCCGGCAATTCCAATCAAGTTGATAAAAAAACTTATATCAAGAGAAGAATACTTCGGGGTAAATCCCGCCCTCGCCTGCAGAGGCAAGAAAATGTTTAATCCTTCCAGTTTGCCGGATATTGCCTGCGTATTTGCTCATCTGGCAAGAGCCGAAGGCAAAACTGAACAGATTCAGGGAAAAAAGAAAAAGAAAAATTGAACGCCGAGCTGTGCTTGCATAAAACAATGCTCTTCTGCGCAAGTACAAAAGAACGATAAGGATCAGCGGAGCAGTGTATAAAAAAATCATAGATGATTCTCCTGTCAGAGATACACTATACTCCGGATCGTTCAATTTTCAAATCAATGCAATTTTTTTGTTGAATTTTCTGTTTGGAGGTTCAGATGTCGTTTTCAAATCGGCGGATGAGTTCACGGCCGATTTGCGCGGCGAAGGTCAGGGCGGCAGGAAGAAGCTCATTCGGGAAACGCCGGAGATAGGCGAAAACCTCTAAATTCATTTCACCGGAATAGCCGTATTCTTTCAGAGCTTTCAGAAACTCATTCCACTCGATTTCATAGAAAAACGGCGGGAAATGCAAGTCCTGACGCTTGCCCAGCTGCTGATCCTGAATGTGCAATACCGTGATAAGTCCACGGGGAACAGAACGGAGAAAATCCTGCGGTTTGATGCCGCTGTACATTGAATGTCCAACATCCAGACAGCCGGTGAATTGCTCTGAATTCAGATTCTGCAGAATTTCCGTCATCTGTTCCGGACGTTCCAGAGGAGGTCCGAACAGGTTCTCCACCGCAATGCGCACTCCGGCTTCGCGCGCAAACGATTCCAGAAAACGGTAAAACTCCAGATTGTATTCAATCAGTCCCCTGCCCTCCGGAGGCGTAAGGGCATGAACAACAAGTGTTTTCACTCCAAGAATTCCGGAAAATTCAATCGAGCGAATCAGTTCCAGACAGGTCTGGTCGGAAAGTTCCAATGACGCGACAGGGCGTGGATTCAGCGGAGCGTGGGCCTGAAGACAGCTCATGTCCATCGCTTTCAAATACGATTTCACTTCGCGCGCCCGGCTGATATAATCCTCGCCCAGCATGTTGCGTTCCGGTGTGCCCGGCCAGTAAAAGGAATAATCTATTCCGTCGAATCCGGCCTCTTTCAGCATACGGATTGCCGTTTCATCGCCGAATTTGTTCCGAAGAACAACGGTTTCCATCGAAAGTTGCATGTTGCATCTCCTTATCCCGGAAGACTCAGCAGGAGAATTGCCGCAACTCCGCAGGCAATTCCGGCCAGCTTCCAGTATGTTATTTTTTCTTTCAGAAACAGTGCACTCAGCAGTAAAGTTCCGGGGAAGCTCATCTGGGCTATCGGAAGCACTACTCCCGCTTTCCCGCACGCAAGCCCCGCCGCCATGAAGTATATCACGCCGACAACGAAAAGTCCATCCACAAGACTGTAAAGCAATGCGGAGCGGTCGATTTTCATGAGTTCACGTTCGCGGAAACATGCGTAAAGCAGACCTCCGCCGGTCCAGAAGAGTGCGTTGATCAGCATGACTCCGGTTGTATCCGCGCCGTGTGTGAACGCATAACGGTATTCAATCCCCATCCCGGCTCGGAAAAATGCCGCGATTACAACCAGAATGATTCCCAGCCGGGCAAAACGATGAGAACGGTTTTCCGAAAGAGTGAGAAAGCATAAAACCGCCGCAACAGCTGCCGCGATTCCCAGCCAGTGAAGTCCGGATATTTCCTCCTCCAGCAGAAGCCACGCGCCGAGAACAGCAGGAACCAGATTCAGACGGTAGACCGTCGAGCAGATGCCGGCGCTTTGTATGCCCATCGCTTCAATCAGAAGAATATTCGCAGAGACCGAAAGAAAGCCGCTCGCGCATCCCCAGAAAAGAGTTGTCTGCCAGATTTCCATCCGGAGCGGACAAAATCCGGCTCTCTCAAGGCGATCTGCTGTTTTTCGACGGTTCGATTTCACACGGTCCGGTCCGGACGGAAGGCGGCGAACCGGAACATTTCTCCATGCTCGCTTTTTATTTCCTGCACGGAACGGAAAACGGGGAAAGCTCCTTTGCCTGATCAAAGTTTCCGCTTGCGGTATTCGCGCGGGGAGCAGCCGTGGTGTTGACGGAATGCGGTTGCGAAGCGTGAAAGCGAATGATAGCCAAGCTGAAACGCAATCTCCTTGACCGGTTGATCCGTCTGCCGGAGCAGCTGTTCGGCGGTCCGCATCCGGAACTGCGTTTTGTACTGCTGCGGACTCTGCTGAAACTGGTTCTGAAAGATTTCATTGAGTTTTTCGCGGGACAGCTTCATTCTCCGTGAGAATTCCGCGATGGAACAGGGTGTGTGAATGTTCATCTGCAGTAGCTGAATGACGTCGGAAGCCCCTTTTCGCGCGGCATGAATCTGGTCGCGGATCTCCAGCAGAATTTCAAAGGCTGCAGCGGATACCGCATTCAATGCCGCAGGATCGGCTTTCCGGTAGACAACCACGAGCTGCGAAAGCATCTGCACAATCTTTCCGGTGTCTTTCAGAGCATAGACTTTGCCGCATTCAATCGAAAACGAAGCCAGGATGATTTCCGCAAGGAAACCGCGCAGTCCGAAAACGACCTTGCGGCTGAAACCGTCGGGTCCGGTCTCCACGCGGTTCGGAAGTCCGATGGGAAGAACAATCATTTCGTTCTTATGAACCGTGACGGACTGCCCGTCCAGAATGTAGCGCATGGAGCCGTCCAGCACGATTTCCGCACAGGCGTGGTTCGGAGAGTGATGAATGTAGTACTCGTTGCGCTTCCAGCGGGAAAACGGGATGATGACCGGGAAGACGACCGGCATAACAGCTTCGTAAAGCAGCATCCAGTAGACAACATCCTGGTTGTCTTCGGTTGTATTGAACTCCTCGTTCATGAACGGTGTAAGCGAGCGTTGTTTGCGCATCATAAGAATCCTTTTTGAGTGGAGTTACCATAACCGTTTTTCCCGCTTTTTCAAGGGAAATAAAAACTTTTGCCGAAATGATTTGCTCTGTGCGGGAATTTATGCTATATTTCCGCACAAAAACGGAGATTTATCATGAACGAATGTCATTCCTGCGCCCGCGAATGCGGAGTGGACCGGAGCCGCCGGACCGGTTTCTGCAAAATGGGAAACAACCCGGTCGTCGCCCGCGCCGGTCTGCACTTCTGGGAAGAACCCTGCATCAGCGGAACCAAAGGCTCCGGAACAGTTTTTTTTTCCGGCTGCAACCTGCGCTGCGTCTACTGCCAGAACTACGAAATCAGCAGTGAATGCCAGGGGAAGGAAGTTACCGTGGAGCGGCTGCGGGAAATTTACCGCGAGCTCATTGCGAAAGGTGCGCACAATATCAATCTGGTGACGCCGATGCATTTCTCCGATGCGGTTCTGGAATCGCTGGACGCCCCCCTCCCCGTCCCCGTGGTCTGCAATACAAATGGGTACGAATCCGTTGAAAATTTGAAGAGATTCGAAGGCAAATTCCAGATTTATCTCCCGGATGTCAAATACAGCGACGATGCTCTTGCTGAACGTTTTTCGAGCGCAAAGGACTACTTCAAAACTGCGAAACGCGCTGTCCGCGAAATGCTCCGTCAGACGGGATCGTACCGAATTGATGAAGAGACCGGACTCATGCAGCGCGGAGTCATCATCCGGCATCTGCTTCTGCCGAACCATGTGGAAAACACGCTCCGCGTAATCGACTGGGTCGCGGAAACGTTTGAACCGGGCGAGGTTATGTTCAGTCTTATGCGGCAGTACATTCCGCACGGGCGGGCAGCCGAATTCGCCGACCTCAACCGCAAAGTCACTGATGATGAATACAAACGCGTTGAAGACCATCTTTTCGAATCCGGCATTGAGGACGGCTTTGTTCAGGATCAGGAATCCGCAAGCGATTCTTTCATTCCCTCCTTTGACGGCACGGGTGTTTAAAACGTAAACTTTTTCGGATAAAACATAAACTTTGCAGCGAAAAAGCCTCTGTTTTTTTCTGAAAATGCAGTATAATATATTGCAGGAAGAAAAAACAGGAGGTTGCCATGAAGATTTTTTCTCTGTTGTTTTCACTGTTTCTGGTTGTCTCCGCTATGGCGGAAAACCGGATTGCGGTCACCCATGTGCCAGGGAGCGTCGGGGGAACCGCTCTTTGCGGGGACGGCAAACTGCTCTACCTTGCCGGAGAGGGCAAACTGCAGATTTATGATACATCCGTTCCGGCAAAACCGCGCAAAATCAGTGAACTGAAAGGACTGCCGAAATGGGAGAGCCGTCAGATTGTCGTACATCGCGGATTCGCATATCTTACAGCCCGGCATCGCGGAGTATGGATTCTTGACGTCCGCAATCCGGAAAAGCCGCGAATCGCGAGCGATTTCGACACGGCGGAGCTCGCAACCGGGATTGAGGCCTCCGGCGATGTTCTGTTTGTCACGCTCCGGGTTTTCGGCGTGCAGATTTTTGACATCTCTGATCCGGTAAAGCCGAAACATCTCAATCTGTACCGTACCTTCGAGGCGCAATCCGCCTGTTGCGCAAACGGACTCCTTGCTGTCGGAGACTGGGGAAATTCCAGCGTACTCCTCCTTGATGCGACCGACCCGGCTCAGCCGAAGCAGCTTTCCAAAATAGAACTTGACGGATTCGGAGACGGCGTCTATATTCAGGGCAATATCCTCTATGCCTCCACCGGACACAATTCCAGAAAAGGTTCCCTGAAAGAACGGAAAGGCGCCGGACATGGTCTGGAGATCTTTGATATCTCCAATCCCCGTTCCCCCGTGCGTCTCGGCGGAGTCAAATTTCCGAAATTTTATGCGCTCTCCGGTGATTTCTGGATGCCGCGTCCGGCTGGAACACTTCTTGCCGCGGCGGACACGCACAATGGACTCTTTCTGGTTGATGTGAGTGACAAACGGAATCCGCGCATAACCGGACGTGCCGTTCTGCCGGAAGAAAAGCCAGGAACTGCGGATTGTGTCGGCGGAATTGTTCCGGGAAACGGCGTCGTTTATCTTACAGGAGTGAAAAACGGACTCTTTGTTGCGGAGATCCCGGAGAGCCGTCCGCTACCGCCGCAAACCGGAAAACTTGCGGTTCGCACGAAAAGCAGCGCAAAAGAGGTTCCCGGTTTCACCCGTTATGAATGCGGGGGAATGGTTCGCCGCGTGCGGGTCTCCGGAAACACCGTCTATGCGGCGGCTTCCGATGCCGGACTGCTTGTCTTTCAGAACACTCCGCAGGGACTTAAGGAAATTCAGCGCATAACGGGAAACCGGATTTACGATGTTGATATTTCCGGCTCGCTTCTGGTTTCCGCCGGCAACGGTTTTGAGCTGACCGCTTACCGGATTCTTCCGGATGGAATGCTGAAAAAACTCGGCTCTCTGCGCACTTGGATCCCCATGCAGATCATTCATCTTTATGAAGACGGAAAGATTGCGGCCGTCAGCGGAGGAACCGGAAGAGTCAACTTCTTCGATCTGAGCAATCCGGAAAAGCCGGTGCTGAAAAAGTATTTTGCGGAGAAGCGGATTCTTTACACCGATGCTTTCCCGGAACAGACCTTGAACGGCGTTCTTCCGATCAGTGTGCACGGAATGGGGCTGAGCTGGTATCAGCTGAACGGGACGATGGCGGAACGGCTGGAAAACAATCCGTCCGTCCAGTTTCATCAGCTCGACGGCATCACCGTCCTGAAAAACCGTTTTTTGATTCCCTCAAAACAAAACGGGTATTATCTGCTTGCTCCTGAAGATTTCGGGAAAGAGGGACTCCGGAAAGAATACCGGGCAGATGTCCCGATTCTGGGACTGCCCATGTGGGACGGCGGAAACAGACTCTTTCTCTCGGATTCCAGAAACGGCATTGTTTCCGAATTCGATGCGTCTTCACCGGAACACCTGAAACTGATCAGGAAAGTCGATGTTCATCCCGGAACCGCCGGACGTGCGGCTCTGCTGAACGGACGCCTCGTCATTCCTGCCGGGTTCTCCGGGTTCTATCTTGAAAACAGCAAACAGTGAAAACAGAATAAAAATGAAAGGAAGCATGCACAATGGGAACTCATTCAACCGGAAGAAACATTTCATATTTCAAGCGGAAATCCTGCAGATTTACCCTCATAGAGCTCCTTGTAACGATTGCCGTGATTGCAATCCTTGCCGGGATGCTGCTGCCGGCGCTGAATTCCGCGAGGGATAAAGCGCGCGGAATCAACTGCACCTCGAACCTCAAGCAGATCGGAACGCTGGAACTGCTTTATGCGGAAGCCAACGACGGATACGGTCCGGCATTCCAGGACAAGGTCGATACTGTGCCCTATCACTGGCAGGACTTCCTCATGCCGTATTACAAGAGCGGACAGCCCTTCGCACCATGTTCCTACCGGAAGTATCTTGACAGCTCCAACAAGGTGTATATCCCGATCGGAATTTTCGCGTGTCCCTCCAGCGGGTCCATCGATATGAACAAAAAAGATATTGCGCATTACGGATTGAACCGCTATCCTTCGCTGACCGGTCTCTGCAGCTTCCTTCCCGGCGGATTCTTTTTACGAAGCGTCCCTCGCTGCGAAGCTATACCGGCGATGTCTTCTATGACTCGACGATTACGAGCGACCGCGAATTCCGTTACAGCGCAATCGAACACATGGGGTTCCGCCACACTGGACGGTTCAACACGAACTTCGTGGACGGTCATTGCGAAGCTCGTTCCATCAACGGTATCCCGCCATCGCTCAACAATGATTTCTGGGGATTCAAAACAACGGAAAACTGAGGTGCGGCATGAAACGAATCCTTTTTTCCCTCCTTCTGCTCTCTCTCGTTTCTCTTTATGCGGAACCGTATGAATTGTTCCGTGCGGGAAAAGACAAAACCGGACATTACGGAAACGTTTCCGTGGAAAAAACGGTTGAAAATGAGAGACATGCAGTCCGCATACGTTTCGGGGCGCAGAACAAAATTTTCAGCGGAGCCGTTGTTCTACGCGGGATTTCGTTTTCAAATATTCCGCAGAATACCGGATTCGACCGGATTGTTCTGACCTTCAAGGGGAATGGCGAGCCTGGCAATTTTGTTCTTCTGCTGACCGATTCTGCTGGAGGTGAATGGTGCTGGAACGGAATCCGCTGGCAGGGCAGCGCCTCCATCTCTTCCGCCACAGATTTCTGGCAGCGCCGCGTCTTTCTCGCAAAGGATTTCAAACCGCAGAACGACAAAGCCAAAGGCGGAGCTCCGGATCTGCACAAACTGCAGAATATCCAGCTCGCAGTCGGGAGCCGTCTGAAATCTCCCGATGAACGCCGTGCCGATTTTCAGCTGGCGTCCATTGCGCTCGATGACCGGGAACAGGGCGGTCCCGTTGAGGACTGGAACTCAAAAGAAACCGTTGAAGGGGAAACTCTTGTCCAAAAGCATTCCGTCACGCTTGATGAATCGGCATTCAAGATGATTCCCGAATCGGAATACCGGCTTCCGCCATGGGTGAACTGGGATTTGCAACGTGCATACAGGAGCGGTTCCGCCCTGCGCGCGACGATTTCGCTGAACAATTACTGGCAGTTCTCTCCAGTCGCTGCGTCTGATTCGCAAAAACTGATCCGTTCGGGGCGTCCCCTGCCCTCCGCCGGAAAAATCCCGCAGGGGAAAACTCTTTATGCTCCAGTTCCGGGAACATGGGACACGCAGAGCGGAACCCCGGTTCTTGATGTTGTGAAAAAGCGGGCAAAAGCGCAGAATGGCGTTTCGCTTTCCAATTTTGCGCAGGGCTGGTACCGGCGCGCGCTGAACATTCCGGAATCGTGGAAAGAAAAGCAGATTCTGCTTCAGCTCGATGCGGTTTCCGATGAAGCACGCGTCTTCGTCAACGGCATTCCTTCCGGCGATCCGGTCATCGGATCGGGAACCGTTGACATCACCCCGTATCTGAAGCCCAGCGTTTCCAATGATCTCGCTATTTTTGTTCAGTACAACGGATTCCCGTTTGATAAAAGTCACGGCAAGTACGAGGAATTCAGGAAACATCCCGCCTGCGGCGACTGGTGGTTCGGGTGGCACAACGGTCCCGGACTGGCCGATGATGTTTCGCTTCTTGTCATTCCCAAAGAGGAACAGCTGGATGATTTGCGCATTGTCTCTTCCGTTAAGGACGGTACGCTGCAGGCGGATGCGTCGTTTGCCAACCGGACGGAGAAAAGCGGAGACTATGTTTTCCGGGCGACTGTTTATCATAAAGAGAAGGAAGTTCTGCATCTGCCGACTCTCCGGAAAACGGTCGGGGCGGGGCAAAAGGTTCGTATCCCCCTTCTCTCGCAATGGGAAAAGCCCATTCTCTGGTCGCCGGAAAAACCGGAACTTCTCCGGCTTGTCTTCACAGTCTCCCGCAACGGAAAAGTTCTGGACCGTCTGGAAGACCGTTTCGGATTCCGCGAGCTGACGATCCGCGGAGCTGATTTTTATCTGAACGGAATTCCGCGTCGGCTCAAATTTTTCAGCAATCAGGTTCCGTACACGAAAATGCCGGAAGAATCAATCCGTACATATTTGAAACTGTGGAAGGAGATGAATTTCAACGGCATTATCTACGAATCGCCGGATCGACGGGTCGTCCGGATCGCCGATGAAGTCGGGCTCCTGGTCGCCATGCGCGGAGTGCTTCCGAAACTTGTCCGCAACGGCGTTTACCTTCCCGGAGTTTCCAACAGCGGTTATCCGGCGGAGATTTATCTTTCGGGCAAACTCCGTAATGCACGGCTGGAACACGAACGCGCCATTCGCGGGATCGTTTCCAAATTCCGGAACAACCCCTCCATTGTAATCTGGGCAATCAACCCGCTGCTCTGCTACAATCCGGAATGGATCAACCCCGGACTGCTCGGCTCGGAAAGTGCACCGAACGATCTGACAACAGCAACCCTTATTGAAGAAAACATGCTGCGCCGTCTTGATCCGGGACGTCTTGTCATGCAGAGCATGGGCGCAAACACGGGCGCAATCATCACCGCAAATCCGTATCCGACTTTTGACAATCAGCCGGATGAATGGGCGGACTGGCCGCTGCGCTGGGCAGAACACCGGAACAAGCCGCTCGTCCTTGAAGAGGTCGCCCTCCCCTTCTGGAATAATTTTGCAAACTGGACCGATTCGCTCTCCGGTGACAAAACCTCCTTCTATGATCTCCGGCAGCTCTATTATGAGCAGGCGGCACGGTATTTCGGTGACTCCGTCTATGCGCTTTCTTCTCCGAAAAGCGATGACCGCAAGTGGAATCTTTCAACGGGAGAGACCGAGAAACGCGACGGAGCGGAGGTTGCGCGTCTTGACCCTGCGGCAGTCAAAACGAAATGCATGTATATGACACGCTGTCTGCGCGCATGGCGGATGTACGGTGTTTCCGGAATCTGGCCGTTTGAGGATGCGGATGAATACTTCAGCTTCTTCCGCCAGCGCATTCCGGCGGATCCGGTTGATGTCACGCGCCCGGGTATCAAACCGGAATGGGGAAGCTCGTCGCCCCGTCCGGGTATCAGTCCGGTTTTCCATGCGATGCAGGAACTTCAGAAACCGTTCCTCGCATATATCGGGGGAGAACAGGCGCATTTCACGGAACAGTCCCGCAACTTCCGAGTCGGCGAGAGCGTAGAAAAACAGATGCTTTTCTCCAATGATGCACCGGCTGCTCTGGATATTCGGGCAAAATGGGAACTTGTAAATTCTGCAACCGGAAAGATCTGCATGCAGGGCGTGTGGAACGGAAGTCTTCCTCCCGGGAGCATCCGGAAAGTTCCCTTCCGCTTCCGCATGGATACTCCGGGCGAATACGAACTCCGTTTTCAGGCGGAAGGCGGGAACAGCGTCTCCCGTGATACATTCCGTTTAACCGCATTTCCCGCGCCGGAACAGAGATTTTTCACCAAAACGGTCCGTCTTTACGACACGGCCGGAAAAACGGAAAGACTGTTGAAAAAGCTGGGCGTTCCGTTCACCCGCGATCTTTCGGCAAAGACGGATACCGTGGTGGTCGGCGCGCTTTCGATGGATGAAACATTCCTGCGCGAAGCCCGTAAGAACGGACTGAAACAGCAAATCCGGTCAGGGACATCGCTCCTCGTCTTTGCACAGAAAAACGACTCTCCGATGAAGCCGTATCTGGAAGAGCGGCGAACTCGGAATGTCTTTGTGAAGGACTTCGCACATCCGCTTCTGCAAGGACTTCCGGCTCAGGCATTTGCGCAGTGGCGCGGCGAACCGGACAAGACGGAGCCGTATCCCCGGACGGGAACTTCTGCGGCGAACGGGCGTTTCATGCACTGGGGCAGCCGGGGAACGGTTGCAACTTTTGTTCAGGACAAACCCGATTCGGGACGTTTCCGCGTTCTGCTCGACTGCGACGCCGACCTTTCCCGTTCCGCTCTTCAGGAAAACTTTGTCGGTGACGGACGCATTCTCTTCTGCATGCTTGATCTGGAGGAGCGACAGGGCATTGAGCCGATGGCGGATGAACTGGCAGCGCGTCTGTTCCATTACCTGGAGAACCCGGAAAAGCTTCCGCGCAGGAATGCAGTTTTCTCCGGATCGGCGAAAACTGCGCAGCTGCTTGAAACCCTCGGCTTTGCATTCACGGTTTCCGATAAGATTCCGGAGGACTGCGAGCTTCTGGCTGTCGATTCCGAAACCCGGATTCCGGTTCCGGAACTCCGTGCGTTTGCCGGACGCGGCAAAATTGTTCTTCTGCTGAAACCCGATGCGGCTCAGGCGAAACTGCTGCACTCCGGACTTGAGACGGAACCGGTCCGGCTGGCAAAGAGCGGAGTCCCGGAAATATGGAAGCGCGGACTCGGCAATTCGGATTTTTACTTCAATCCGGTCCGCACGCTCCGGACTTTCGGAAATGCAGAGATCCTCAAATCGGAAGGAAACGTCATCGCGCTTTCGGCTCTTCCGGAGGACTTTCAGCAGAATTCTTCGGTGGTCAAAGCCCGGCGTATCCTCTCCGTTCTTCTGACCAATCTCGGTGTTTCCGCTCAGGATGCGTTTTCCATTCCGGATCTTTCAGCTCCGCGCACCGATTTTTCGGGCGTCGCAGTTCCGTTTGCAATCGATCCGCAAAGCAAAGGCGAAGCCCTCGGCTGGCAGAAGCCGGAATTCGATGATTCAAACTGGCGGAAGATCAAAATCGGCGCATACTGGGAAACGCAGGGAATCACCATGAAGAATCCGCATTACAATCCGCGCTTTGCCACACCATATGACGGCGATGCGTTCTACCGGATTCATTTCACGTTGCCGCCGGAATGGAAGGGGCGTCAGCTCTATGTGGAAGCCGGACCGATCGACGACCTCGACCGCACCTGGTTCAACGGCGTACTGATCGGCGAAACGACAGAAGCCGTGCCGAAATACTGGGAACTCGTCCGCCGCTATCCCGTTCCCGCTTCCGCGATCCGGTGGGACGGGGAAAATGTGGTTGCCATCCGCGTGCGAGACCTGCGCTACAACGGAGGAATCCCGGGTGGATTCCGGATAACGGACGGATCTCCGGAAAAAGCGAAAACTTTGTTTTATCCAGTTCCAAGCCGGCTTATTTACCGCTTTGACCCGAACCACTGGCGGCAATGGTAGTTATATTTTCTCCGGAAGAACCGTCGGCGGAATGGCGTTCCGTGACGCGGGTGCGCCGACGAATTCTCCGCACACGCACTCTTTTTGCGCATAGCCGATATCGGCCGGGGCGATGTCCTCTCCGGCCGCGGACTCCCTGCGGCGGGCAAACTTCAGCGCATGACGTCCGAAGCCGCAAGGTTCAGAATTTTGATTCTGAACGTCGAGAGACAGAAAGGGATCGTGTCAGTCGTTCGGTTTGAATTGCATGACCGAACGCCCCGGGTCAGGGAAGCGGAACAACGCTTCCCGTGCGGCGGGTTGCGGGCATATCAATCAGACGCTGATTTGAAGATCCGCGGAATTTCAGGGAAATATCCTTCAGACGTTCGATGAACGGACCGTCGACCAGGACCGCAAGAGAATCCAGAATCTCATCGGTGACCTCGCAGTAGGCGCGTCCGCCTGGAACCAGATCGCGGTCATAGACATAGCCGGAATACGCCCAGATATCCTTGGCGGGAAAGCGTTCTTTGAATTTGCGGATCAGCGGCAGAAGAGCACGCTGGTTGACCGGCTCGAACGGTTCGCCGCCGAGAAGCGACAAACCGTTGATATAGTCGGGCTTTAGGAGACCGAGGATGTGCTCCTCTGTCTCCTCTGTGAAGGGCTGTCCGGCGTTGAAATCCCATGTGGAGGCATTGAAACAGCCCGGACAATGATGAGTACAGCCGGAGACAAACAGGGAGACGCGAACACCTCTTCCGTTTGCGATATCCGTAGGTTTGATTGCACTGAAATTCATCAGACCCTCCATTTTTTATCAGAGATGCAGAACCCTGTCGCGGATTTCCTGCGTTCTTCCCTGATTCCAGAACTGCGAACCAATATAGCCGCAGGTGCGGCGTGCGACATTCATCCGGCTCTGGTCGGTGTTGCCGCACTTCGGGCAGCGCCAGATCAGTTTGCCGGAGTCATCCTTGACAATCTGGATTTCGCCGTCGAAACCGCACTCCTGGCAGTAATCGCTCTTCGTATTCAGTTCCGCATACATGATGTTGTTGTAGATGAAGCGGATCACCTGCAGAACCGCCTCAAGGTTGTTCTGCATATTCGGAACTTCAACGTAGCTGATCGCGCCGCCCGTGGAGAGCGACTGGAACTGCGATTCAAACGACAGCTTGGAGAACGCGTCGATTTTTTCCGTGACATGGACGTGGTAGCTGTTCGTAATGTAGTTTTTGTCGGTAACTCCGGCAACCACGCCGAAGCGTTTCTGCAGACACTTGGCGAACTTGTATGTCGTTGATTCCAATGGAGTTCCGTAAATGCCGAACCCGATTGTCGTTTCTTTTTTCCAGCGTTCGCACGCGGCGTTCATGTGCTTCATGATCTTCAGAGCAAGCGGCGTCGCTTCGGGATCCGTGTGACTCTTGCCGGTCAGGTAGTACACGCATTCGCAGAGTCCCGCATAGCCCAGGGAGATCGTGGAGTAACCGTTGTAGAGCAGCGGATCAATGACTTCGCCTTTCTTCAGACGCGCGATTGCGCCGTACTGCCACAGAATCGGCGCGGCGTCGGAGAGCGTGCCTTTCAGACGGTTGTGTCTGCACATCAAAGCCTTATAGCAGAGAGCGAGACGTTCATCGAAGATTTTCCAGAAGCGGTCCATATCCTTTTCGCTGGAAAGCGCAACGTCCACGAGGTTGATTGTGACGACGCCCTGATTGAACCGTCCGTAGAACTTGTAATTGCCGTTTGCATCGCGCCACGGGGAGAGAGCGGAGCGGCAGCCCATGACGGGGAAGCAGTTGCCCTCTTTAAGTTCCTTCATCTTCTTTTCGCTGATGTAATCGGGAACCAGGCGGCGCGCGGTGCATTTGGCAGCGAGCTCGGTGAGGTAATAGTACTCCGTTCCGGGCGTGATGTTGTCTTCTTCCAGAACATAGATCAGCTTCGGGAACGCGGGGGTGATGTAGACACCCGCTTCGTTTTTGACGCCGACATAGCGCTGCTTCAGAACCTCTTCGATGATGATTGCAAGGTCTTTTTTCTCGCGTTCGTTCTTGGCTTCGTTGAGATACATGAAGACCGTCACAAACGGAGCCTGTCCGTTGGTGGTCATCAGCGTGACAACCTGATACTGAATGGTCTGAACACCGCGGGCGATTTCGTTGTGCAGTCTCTTTTCGACAATTGCATTCAAGTCGTCTTCGGAAACGGCGACTTTGACCATATTGAATTCTTCAAGCGTGCTCTTGCGGATCGCCTCGCGGGAAATCTGGACGAACGGAGCGAGATGAGTAAGAGAGATGCTCTGTCCGCCGTACTGGTTGCTGGCGACCTGCGCGATGATCTGCGTGGCGATGTTGCAGGCAGTGGAAAAGCTGTGCGGCTTCTCGATCATGGTTCCGGAAATCACAGTTCCGTTCTGGAGCATGTCCTCAAGGTTGACAAGGTCGCAGTTGTGCATGTGCTGGGCGTAGTAATCCATATCATGGAAATGGATGATGCCCTTTTCATGCGCGTCAATGACATCCTCGGGAAGGAGCAGGCGGGTGGAAATGTCCTTGGAGACCTCGCCCGCCATGTAGTCGCGCTGAACACTGTTGATGGTCGGGTTCTTGTTGGAATTCTCCTGCTTGACCTCTTCGTTGTTGCATTCGATGAGAGTGAGGATCTTGTTGTCGGTCGTATTCGCCTGACGCACCAGACTGCGGGTGTAACGGTACGTGATGTACTTCTTGGCGACTTCGAAAGCGCCTTCCTGCATGATTCTGGTTTCGACAATGTCCTGAATCTCTTCGACGGAAAGAGAGCGGTCGAGAGCTTCGCAGATTCCCGCTGCATGATCTGCGATTGCATTGATCTGCTGAGCCGTCAGCGCATTCTTGAACGGCACGGTCTGATTGGCTTTCGCGACAGCGGAACGGATCTTCTCAATATCAAATTCCTGTTCCTCGCCGCTTCGTTTTACGATTTTCATGACTACCCCTATATATTGTGTATGTTCTTGCCTTTAGTGCTGCATCTTGGGGAGTACTATATCATCCATTGGCCGAATTTCAAACGCGGAAGATGAAAAAAAAGGATTTTTTAAGAGTTTGAATCTAGATGTTGCGGCAACGGAAAAATCAGCTGCCGAAACTGAGCAGTCTCTTCATGAAACCGGCCTTCCGCGGATGCGAAAGAGCCGTCAGAAGAGTGTCTACATCAAACTCAAGCTGAAGCGGTTTCCCGGCTTTCAGCGGAAACTCCGAGCCGGCAAAACCGAACGCTGCATCCTTCGCGGAAACGATTTCCAGCCCGCCATGCAGATGCGGAGTTTTCGTCCGGACATATTCCAGGAACGCAATTCCCCATGTGCAGTCCGCAGGAACCGACGGCGCAATGCCGTCAACGATAAACTTCAGCGCCGGATCTGAATTTTTCAGATTCAGCGGAGAAATTTTACGGTTCGCCGGTCCCGACAGCGGACGCTTCCGGTTCACCTGCAGTTCCGCAATGCAGACGTTCTCCCCGCGAAGCCCGGCCCGCAGGCTCAGCGTCAGCGGAACGCCGCGTTTCAGCGGAACGGCTGGAAACTCCGGATCAAGCACAAACGAACCGTCCGCAGACGGCACGAAGTCGAAGCGGATATTGAAGAGCCGCGCGCCATCCGGCATGAGAACCGGACGGAGGACAAGATCCCATGTGTAAAGAGCATGCGGCTTCACGCGGTTCTGCAGCTCCGTCCCGATGATTTTCATCACGGGCAGATCTGTTTCGCTGAATTTCTGCGGTTTTGCCTGGTCGTCCTTGCGGAACCAGACCCCGCGGTAATCCAAAGCGAACATGCACCACATGATCCCGGTCACGACGCCGATGAAAAACAGCCCGGCAAGATGCGGCGACGCATGAATGATGTACGGAATCATCAGAATCAGCGACGCCTGACCAATCCGCCGGAATGTTGTACGGTTCATGAAAAATCCTTGTTTTAAATCGCTATAAGATACTCCGTTTTTTCTGAGAATCAAGTCGTTGCAGAAAAAAATCTCTCCGGAAAGTCTTTCCCGGAGAGATTGGTCGTTTTTCACTTCAGGAAAAGTTCAATGACGGGGACTTCAACATCGGGTTTTATGACCGGAAGTTCAAGCGTAAGCGCATTTTCCGGCGTCTTGCTGTTGAGTGCGCCGTGGACTTCCACCTTCTGGTCGCGGAAACGGATTTCGCTGCCGTCGTTCAGAAGCTGGGCATAGGCGACCTTTTCCGCAAGTCCGGGCAGGTGTATGTGCTTGAACGGCCAGTTCATCAGGTGCAGGTAGAGGCGGTTCGTCTCCTTGTTGTACGTGTAACGGCAATCCTGAGGAGGCTTGATTCCGTCGGGAGCGGCGGCGCAGTTGTAGATCGCGCGGCTGTGCAGACGCATCCAGGCTGCATATGCTTTCAGGCAGTTCATCGCACGGTCATCCAGATAACCGCGGCTTGTGGGACCGACGTTCATCAGGAGGTTGCCGTTGCGGCTGACATGGTTGATGAGCATGTCGATGCACTGCTTCGGCGATTTCCAGGTCTGTTCATCACGGAAATATCCCCAGGAACCGGAGAAAGTCTGACAGCCCTCCCAGACAAGCGGATTGCCGTTCTTGTCTTTGAGCGGTTCATCCGGCGTATACTGCTCCGGGGTCTGGATATCTCCTTCATCAGGAAGATCGAGCCGGTTGTCAAGGATGATATCCGGCTGAAGGGAGCGGATCATCTTGACCAGCTCTTCGGATTCCCATTCGTTGCGTCCTTTGCCGTGTTCCGGATTGCCGTCTTCTGAAGGATAGGAGAAATCGAACCAGAGGATGTCGATTTTTCCGTAGTTGGTGAGAAGCTCGCGGACCTGATTGCGCATGTATTCGGTATAACGCTTCATGCAGCGTCCTTCGTTTCTCTTTTTGCGCTCTTCATCGCTGATGTTGCGGTAGGGACCGAGCCGGTTGTCGAGGACATAGTCCGGGTGATGCCAGTCGAGAAGGGAATAGTAGAAACCGACGCGGATACCCTCAGCACGGAACGCGTCGACGACATCGCGGAGCAAGTCGCGCCCGGCGGGGGTGTTGGTAACCTTGTAGTCGGTGTACTTTGTATCCCACATGCAGAAGCCTTCATGATGTTTCGTTGTGATGACGAAATACTTCATTCCGGCTTCGCGCGCGGCTTTCGCCCATGCTTTCGGGTCGAAAAGATCAGGATCGAAACGCTCGAAATACTTCTGATAATCTTCGTCTCTGATCTGCTCATTGTGGCGGATCCACTCGTGGCGTGCGGGCATGGAGTAGAGTCCCCAGTGAATGAACATGCCGAATCTGTCTTTGACGAACCATTTGGTATCGCCACTTCCGAATTTTCCCATGATAAGTCTCCTTTTTTTCAACGGGTTCTGCTGTTACGATACTGTTCCGCATGAAAAATTCAAGCTGTTATTCTTTTAAAATCACAGAAATTTTATGAAGAAAATCACCTGTTTATGAAAAATAACACTGTGGGCTTGACAAATAAACATATTGATATATATTAATATGTCGATAAAATAAGGAGGCGATATGCCGAAGAAAAAAGAAATTGCCGCGCCGGAGTGCTCCGCACATCATGGCGATGTCGTAAAAGAGGTGGAAGCCGGATTGACCTCATCGGAGCTGCTCGCGGAAATGGCGGGCTTGTTCAAGGTGCTGTCCGATCCGACCCGGCTGAAAATCATCAACGCGCTGCTGCTCGCGGAAATGTGCGTCTGCGACATTACCGCGATGATGCGGATTCCGCAGCCGTCCGTCTCGCATCACCTGAAAGAACTGCGCCTGGCGCGTCTGGTGAAATGCCGCAAGAACGGCAAGGAAATCTATTACTCGCTGAACGACTATCACATCCAGCTGCTGTTCGACCTCTGCAAAACGCACTCCGCCGAACAGATGCCGAAAGGAGAATGTTGAAATGAGCTGCTGCTGTAAAGACTGCTGTGACCACGGCTCCGTTTCCGCCGAAGAGCGCGAAGCGGGACTGCTCAGGGATTTCCTGCAGAAATTCACCGCCGACCGTTCGCTTCTGACCGCCTCGGTTCTTTTCCTCGCGCTGATGCTGGCCGGCTGTTTTCTTGAACTTCCGAAAGCGGTCCGGTTCGGCGGATACTTTGCCGCTTGGCTGCTGACTGCGTGGAAACTCCTGCCGGAGCTCTGGGAGGAATGCAAAGAGAAGAATTTCTTCAATGAGTTCACACTGATGATCGTCGCGACCGCCGGAGCATTCTGGCTCGGAGAATATGCGGAAGGCGCGGCGGTGATTCTTTTCTACTCCATCGGAGAGCTCTTCCAGGATCTCGCCGTGGATCATGCCCGCGACTCCGTTCTCAAAATGCTCGACACGAGCGGAGCCAGAATCCGGGTTCGCCGCAACGGAAAAGAAATGAACGTGTCCGTCAAAGAGGCGCAGCCCGGCGATGTCGTAACCCTCGCTCCGGGCGAAAAAGTCCCGCTCGACGGAGAGCTGCTTTCCGGTTCCGCAGTAATGAACACTTCCGCCGTAACGGGCGAATCCCTGCCGGTCGAACTGGAACAGGGCGCAAAACTTTACGCGGGAATGATCAACGGCGGCCGCGAATGCGAACTCCGCGTTTCCGCAAGCTGGGAGCAGAGTTCAACCGCGCAGATTCTGCACAACATTGAAGAGGCGTCGGAACGCAAATCGAAAGTTCAGCGCTTCATCTCGAAAGCGGCGGCGATCTACACACCGTGCGTAATCGGGCTTGCAGTGCTGATTACAGTTGTGCCGGCGCTGTTCGTGAAGGATTACAGCTTCCCGGTCTACTTCGGACGCGCGTTGATCTTCCTCGTAATCTCGTGTCCGTGCGCGCTGGTGGTCTCGGTTCCGCTCGGCTACTTTGGAGGAATCGGGCTCGCTTCCAAATACGGACTCTTCTTCAAAGGAGCGAACTATCTGGATGTTGTCTCGAAACTCGACTGTGTGGCATTCGACAAGACGGGAACGCTGACCAAAGGAGAACTTTCGGTTCAGTCGGCCGAAACGTTCCCCGGCGCGGATCCCTCATGGAGAGCAATGGCGGTTGCGCTGGAATCGAAGTCGAATCATCCCGCGGCTCAGGCGATTGCGCGTTCCGGTGCTGACCTTGCGGATGTGCCGCAGGCGAGCGACGTCGAAGAACTGCCCGGCATGGGATTGCGTGGAACGGTCAACGGAGCGGAGGTTCTGGCGGGAAACCGGAAACTCTTCGATTCGCGCGGCATCGCCCTCCCCGAACAGAAGTCCGACCTCAATTGCGTCTATATCGCGGTCAACGGCAAACCGTCCGGCTGCTTCCTGCTCGACGATACGCTGAAAGAGGAAGCGGAAGACGCCCTGAAGCGCCTGCATGACGAAGGCATCCGCTCCGCCCTGCTCTCCGGCGACCGCAAGGCGACGGCGAACCGGGTGGCGAACACACTCGGCATTCATGAAGTCCATGCGGAACTTCTGCCGGCCGACAAACGCAGCGCTCTGCGCGACCTGAAGACAAACGCCGGACACGTCGCCTTCGTAGGAGACGGAATCAACGATGCTGCGGTTCTGGCGGAGTCAGATCTCGGCATTGCGATCGGCAAAAACGGCAGCGACCTTGCGATCGACGCAGCAGATCTCGTGATCCGCGACGGCGATCTGCGGAGGATTCATCTTGCCATGCGGATCGGACGCGCGACCCGCTCGGTGGTCTGGCAGAATATTATTCTCGCCTTCGCCGTGAAAGCCGCGGTTCTGATCCTCGGAGCATGGGGACACGCGACGCTCTGGGAAGCTGTCTTTGCCGACGTTGGAGTCGCGATTCTCGCCATCCTGAACGCTGTGCGCATCCAGCGGATGAAAATGGATTTATAAAAATCAAACCCGGGACGGCGGAACTCCGTAAACCGCGCGGAAAACGCGGGAGAAGTAAAACGGACTGGAAAAACCAAGCCGGTCCGCCGTCTCTTTCACACTCAACCCCTCCCCCGCCAGCAGGCGGTACGCCCGCTGAGCCAGGCGTCTGCGGACATATTCCCCGGGCGTCATGCCAAGCTGTTTCCGGAAAAGCTGATTGATGTATTCCGGAGCAAAATGGAATTCCCGCGCCAGCTCTATCCGCCCCGGACGCTCCAGCAGATGCTCGTTCAGATATGCGGTCATCCGCTTTACCGGATCCGCACTGTTTCCCCTGACACTTTCGGGAAGAAGCATCCGCAGGAATATTTCGCGGACGAGTCCGGACGCCAGCGCTTCCGTAACGCTTCCCGGTGTCCGGAAAGCTTCATAAAGCCGCAGAAACAGCGAGTGAAACAGTTCCGGTTCCGCAAGACTGAGCCGGCGCGGCGGGAGCTGAGCCGGTTCGCATTCCGCCGTTTCCCCGAAAAGGAAATGAACACAGCAGAACGAACTTTCCCGTTTTGTCAGAGTCTGCGAAATTTCGATACCCGGCGGCATGAGTGCGATTTCTCCGGGAGCCAGCACAAAATCATCGCCGTCTCCGGATTCATAGCGAATTCCGCCCGCAAGTGTCATCTGAATCTGCCAGTCGCTGAATATGCGTTTCTTCCATGCCATGCAGCGGCTCTCCCCCGGACGGACGACTGCGGCGTAATGGACGGCGGGGAAAAGGTTGTTCAGAAAAATTTTCTGCATGATCTTACTTTCATGTATGTTTTTCTCATTTTCAGATATTCCGTAATTCTTATTTAAGTGTATAATATAAGAACATAACAGACAAAAGCAACCCCGGAGGAGAAAAAACATGCTGTTATTTGAAAACGGAACATTCCGCATTCCGGAAACCGGACTCGGCAGAGGCATTCTGTCGTTTGAATTTGAAAACGAAACGATCACAACCGAATCTGCCGTCTGGGTATCCTGCGGCAATTCATGGAAAACGGAACTGAAGAACGGATTGCAGGTGCAGATACAAATCAGCGGAGATATTCTGCATGCTTCATTCCGCAACGGAACACAGGAATGTTTCCTGAAAAAGATTCATCTGGATTTTGCCGCGGGGCTTGAAGCGGAGAATTACAGGGAATACACACATTCGCGCCTTTTTCTCGAACAGGCAAGCGGAGTAAAGCCGGTCGGGATATCGACTCCGTTTTTTGAACATAATCCGCCCAGTTACATGGTTTATCTTCTCGCTCCGCGCAATGGCGGAAAGAATCTGCTGTTCGCGGCGCTTCCGCCGCACCAGGGAGACTTTCTGGTCTTTCAGGCGCGGCATGAATCCAGAAGTCTGAACGGGAAATTCGGTCTCTCCGTCACAGCGGAAGAAGACCGCAGTCTGAAAGCGGGAATGGAATTCAAACTTTCGCCGGTTCTTTTCCGCGTCTCGGAGAAAAATCCGCTTGAACTGCTGGAGGAGCTCGGAGATTCCTATGCGGCATTGCGGACAGCTCCGCAGAAGGAGCGCGCCGTCGGCTGGAATTCGTGGGATCAGTTTCATACGGATATCTCCGCTGAAGATGTTCTCGAAACCCAGAAAAAACTCGATGCTTTCTCTGAGCACAAGGTTCGCTACTATGTTGTTGACGACGGCTGGCAGATTGCCTACGGAGCCTGGATTCCGAACCTCAAATTTCCCTCCGATCTTTCCGAGTTCTGCCGGAAGATAACTGCAGGCGGCGGAATCCCGGGAATCTGGACTGCTCCGCTTTGCGTGGACAACAGGTACATGTTTCCGCACGAATGGATCGTTTCGACAACCGACGGACGTTTTGCGCTGGACATTACCCGGCCGGAAGCGGCGGAATACCTGCATTCCGTTTACCGCCGCCTGCATGACGCAGGATTTCGGTACTTCAAAGTCGATTTCACCAACCGCATTCTCGATGTTCCGCGCTGTCATGACATGAGCATGGGACGTGCCGGAATTCTGCGCCGAACTTATGAAATTATCCGTTCGGCGATCGGACCGGAAAGCTATTTTCTCGGCTGCTGCGTTCCGTATGAACCGGCATTCGGGCTTGTCGACGCCGTTCGGACCACAGCGGATATTCAAATCTACTGGAGCGCGGTGCAGATCAATATGACAAGCGCATCCGCCCGCTGGTGGATGCATCGCAGACTCTGGAACAACGATTCCGATTTTCTCGTGGTGCGCGGCGAAGAGACTTCCGGCGCGGAATTTCCGAACCAGTCGCCGTTTGTACCGGGAAAATATGCAAGCGGTCCGGTGCTCTCGAAACGGGAAGCGGAATCGCTCGCTCTGGCGCTCTACATGACCGGAGGCGATCTCATGTTCAGCGACAATTTTCTGAAGCTGAATGACGCCGGACGGAAGATTCTGAAAGATGCGCTTGCGCTTCCTCCGCTGACCGGAGCGGCGCGTCCGCTGGATCTGTTCTCCGCGCCTGCGGGCAAAATGCCGTCGATCTGGTTTGCTCCGGAAGCCGGAAAAGCCGCTGTTTTCAACTGGGGGGAAGAACCCGCGCAGTTCGAGCTTGGACCGGAGCTTTTCGGAGGGCGTCATCCCGGTGATTTTTTCTGGAACCGGAATGAAGCGGAACGAGACACGGACGGAACTCTCCGAATTGCTCTTGCTCCGCATGAAGCGGCGGGAATTGAAATTTTTTAAAATAGGGGAAACGCCGGATTGAGAACATTCAATCCGGCGCGGATTCAGAACTCAGCGCTCGGGCTGGGGATGAAACTGACGATGCGGATGTTTGCCGAAAACGGGCTTGCCGCTGACAATGTCATTGAACTGTTTTTCAATGATTTCCGTCTTGCCGGCTTTTTCCTTTGCAAGCGCGGCGGCGTGTTCCGCAATTCGCTGTTCACGGACGGCGATGGCGCTGTCAAAGCGGGCGCCGAGAATCGCAATAATTTCTTTTTTGGCGGCCTCGTCTTTGTTCTTGCGGTACTGATCAAGGAGCTGGTTGAACTTCTCCATCTCCGCACGGCGTTTGGCGATCTCGGTGCGGCGGAGTTCATTGATCTCCTGCATTTTCTTCATGATCTGCATCCGGACTTCGGGACCGATGAGAGCCTCGTCCATCTCCGGGCCCGGACGGAAATAGCCGCACCGTTCATCTCCGCGGAAATCCGGACGCGGACAACGCGGTTTTTCTTTTTTCATTTTCCGGACATTGCACTCTTTTTTATCCGGACGCGGACACGGTTCCTGAGCGAAAGCGGTTGTGCAGACGGCGGCAGCGCAGACGGCGCAGATGATGCTGGTAAATCTCATAATCGGAATCTCCTGTTTTTTTGTTGTTTCTGTTGCGAAAGTGAAACGGTTTCGGTTCATATAACGCATGATGCGAAGAAATATTGTGCGATTTGCATAAAATCCCGTCATTGCGCTTGAAAAACGGAACAGCCGTGCTATTTATACCTCTAAAAACGGAGTTTTGTCATGCTGTGCGATATCTGCAAAAAAAATCCGGCAACCATCCACATTCAGGAAATTGCCGGGAATGAAAAAAAGACTCTTCATCTCTGTCAGGAATGCGCTCAAAAGAAGGCGCAGGAAGATTCCTCGTTCCAGGCGCTCAACCTCGCAGAGGTTCTTTACAACATATCCAATCAGCTCAACCCGCAGGAGGTGCAGAAACCCGATACGGAACATTCCGGAATTTTCTGTTCCACTTGCGGCTGGGATTATGCGAGTTTCCGGAAGACCGGACGCCTTGGCTGTCCAGACTGCTACAATGCCTTCCGCGACACGCTCAAGAGTGTTCTCGGAGCCATGCACCGCGGAACCACGCACACAGGCAAAATCCCGGGCGAATATCATGGTCCGGCTCCGGAAAAAGGAGAAATCAACTTCGCGGCTCTCCGGAAGGAGCTTGAAAAACTTCAGAACAGTCTCAACGCCGCCGTTGCCAGCGAAGAGTTTGAACGCGCTGCGATTCTGCGCGACAAAATCAACGAACTCAAGGAACAGCTCACCGGAGGAAATGCGAAATGAAAATCAAGCCCGAAGAACTGCTCCGCAATCCGCTCAGCTGGCTCGTCGACAGCGGACCGGACGACGATATCGCAATCAGCACGCGGATCCGTCTTGCGCGCAACTTCAGTTCCACGCCATTTCCAATCGCCGGCAATCAGGATGCGCTTAATCAGGTGAAAGAACTTGCAGAAAAAGCAATTCTTGACTCCGAAGCGATCGCCGAACCGATGGAGTTCGATCTGCCCGCGCTTTCCGATGTCGAGAAGAACCTGCTGCTCGAGCGCCGTCTTATCAGCCGCGACATGCTCACACCAAATCCAGCGGCGGCTCTGATTGCAGACCGCAATGAATCGCTGGCTGTCATGATCAATGAGGAAGATCATCTCCGAATGCAGGCGCTCAGCCCCGGATTCCAGCTCGAATCGGTCTGGAAAAGATTAAATCATTTCGATGATGTCCTTTCCAGCCGCATTCCGTATGCGTTTGATGCGCGGCTCGGCTTTCTCACATCCTGCCCTTCCAACCTCGGAACGGGAATGCGGGCGTCAGTCATGCTGCATCTGCCGGGTTTGGTCATGATGGAGCAGATGAACGCCGTGAAACAGGCGCTCGGAAAACTCGGACTTGCCGTCCGCGGATTCTACGGAGAAGGCTCCGGCAACTGCGGCAATCTCTTTCAGATCTCCAACCAGAGTACGCTCGGAGAAAGCGAAGAACAGATTCTTGACCGTCTCTCTTCGATCGTCAAGCAGATTATCATTCATGAAAAACAGGCGCGGCAGACTCTGCTGGACAAACGCCAGAGTTTCCTGCTGAATCAAGTCGGGCGCGCCTACGGAATTCTGCGGCACGGCTATATGATTTCCAGTGAAGAGGCGCTCAATTCGCTCTCCGAACTGCGCCTCGGAGTGGATATGAAGATGTTTTCGTCCGTCGATATCCACACGGTCAATGAACTCTTCCTCAACGTCCAGCCCTCGCATCTTCAGATTACAGAACACAAAGAGCTTTCGCAGGAGGAACGCGACACCGCGCGCGCAACCCTTATCCGCGAAACGCTCAAAGCCAAGCGCGGACAGGTCTGAGGCTGACCGCAGATGATTGAAGCCTTCTACACCGCCGGACTTGCCCTGCTCGAATCCACATTCGTTTTTGTGGGACTCCTGATTCTGCACGGATTGCGCCGGATCATCGGATCCGCTCCGCTCTACATGTTCCTGGGCGTGCTCGTGGTGATGATGAACGTCGCCGGAGCGGCGGGGCTCCGCATGATCATCAGCGACGGCGGATTTGAACTCAGCGTTTCGACCTCGATTCTGCTGCTCCCGGTCATCGCCATTTTGCTGGTGATCTACATCGCTGACGGCACGCTTGCAGCGCAGCGGCTTATCATCGCGGCGATGGCGACTTTCGGGATCTTCGCATATCTCAGCTGGATTACGCGGATGCAGACCGAATGGGGCGGCTTCACCATGTCGCAGGGGCATCTGGCGGATTACCTTTCGCGCCTGCTGGGGAACACCACCCGCAACATGGGAGCCTCGCTGGTATCGCTGACTCTTGACCTGTTTCTCATTCCGATGATCTTCCAGAAGATGAAGAACTACGGATGCCGTCTGGCCGTCTGCGCCATCGGCGCGGTGCTGCTCGGACAGTTCGTCGACAGTGTTATTTTCGTCGGAGTGCTCTACTGGGGCAATCCGCAGAAAATGGCCATTCTGAATGCGGAATACATCCCGCGCGTTCTGCTGGCGCTCTGGATTTCTTTCCTCGCGGCTATCTATCTTTCCCGTTTCGACAAGGAAATTCCCGGCGATTCGCGCAGAGCTCTTGACATCGTTCTCGCATTTTTTGGAAGCTACGGCAAGGCGAAACGCCTGGAACAGAATCTGCGGGAATCGGAGCAGCGCTGCCGGACCATCATCCAGAACGCATCCGACATGATCCTCGTCACCGATGCGGACGGCATTATTGTCGATGCCAACAAGACCGCGCAGGAAATGCTTTCGGCAAAAACGATATTCGACCTCATCGGCTGCAGTCTCGACGAGTTTCTGCTGCGCGGCGACACCCTCTCGCAACTGATGAAAGGCTCGGAAAGCGTCATGCGCCTCTCCCTCCCCGGCTCCGGACGCGAAGTGGAGCTTTCCATGAGCCGCATCGCCGTGGACGGCAACTCCGCCCTGGTGTTCATCGGACGCGATATCACCGAACGGGAGCGTCTGGAGAAGGAACGCGAGCTTCTGCGCAGTGAAAACGAACACCGTCAGCGTCTCGAAGCAATCGGACGGCTTGCGGGAGGAATCGCGCACGACTTCAACAATCTCATTCATGCGATTCACGGTCATCTCGACCTCATTTACATGGGAGAAGTGACCGAGGAAAGCGAACCGCACCTCAAAAAAATCGATGCCATTGCGGAACAGGCGGGCAAGCTCACAAGCCAGCTTCTCGGATATGCGCGCAAAGGCAAACGGCAGGTTCAGGCTCTGCCGCTGAAAAGCATTGTGGACGGAGCGTTCAACCTCTTCCAGCCCACCACGCAGACAGGAATCCGCAACAAGCTGAATATCGACTGCGCCGGAATCACAGTCGAAGGCGACCGCACTCAGCTTCAGCAGGCGATTCTCAATCTGATGATCAATGCGCGCGACGCCATGGAGAATCTGCCGGAAAACAGCCGCCTCCTCCGCATCTGCGCGGGATTTTGCGACGCCATGGGCGTTACGCCGAATCCTCCGCCGGAAGTCAAGTTTAAAGGGGACTTCTGCTGCATCCGCGTCGAAGACAGCGGGCCGGGCGTGGACGAAGCGATCGTCGGGAAAATTTTTGAACCGTTCTTCACCACCAAGCCGACCGGGAAGGGAACCGGAATGGGGCTCTCCATGGCATACGGAGTCTCCCGCGAACACGGCGGCTGGATTCAATATGAACGTCTGAACCCGGGCGCGGCATTCACCATTATTCTGCCCGTTCTGCAAAACGAAAAGGAACATATCCAATGAAACATCTGCTGTCCGCACTGCTGCTTGCCGGCACACTTCTCCTCTCCGCGGCGGAGACTCTGACCGTAATCGGAACCACCGATATTCACGGTCATATTTTCTCTGCGCCGGACAAACCGAATCTTCTCAAACTCGTCCGCGCCGTTTCGGAGGAAGCGGAGAAGGCCGGACGCACCAACGCTTTGCTCATCGACTGCGGCGACCTGATTCAGGGAACCGCCGAAACTCAGCTCGACAACGGAAAAGCCGTTCTTGCGCTCATGAATCTTGCGAAATACGACGTCTGGGTTCCCGGAAACCATGATTTTGAATTCGGAATGAAAACTCTTCTCGCCAGGAGCCGTGATTTTCAGGGAACCTTTCTCTGCGGGAACCTTGTCTACAAAAACGACAGACCCGCCGCGGCATGGAAGCTCTTCGAACGGGCCGGACTCAAAGTCGCCGTCATCGGCGTCACCTCCGAACACATCGCAAACTGGAACTGGCGTCCGGAAGAAACCGGAATCAGGATCGAAGAGACTTTTGACGCCCTTGACCGCATCATGCCGGAAGTCATGCGCACGGAGCCGGAGCTGATTCTGCTGGCGATTCACGCGGGACGCTTCCAGTCGAAACGCTTCTCCCCGAAATGGGTTCAGATGCACGACCTTGCCAAGCGTTATCCGCAAATCGACCTCATTCTCGGTGGGCATACTCATGAACCTGTCGCCGGCCTCCCCATGGCGAAAAGCTGGTTCATGCAGGGCGGCAAACACACACAGGGCTACGCGAAAGCCGAGATCGTTTACGACAAGACAAAGAAAAAATGTCTTTCGCTGAAAACCAATTACATTGCGCTCAAGCCGGATGCGCCGGAGGCCGAAACGCCGAAAAACCTCCGCCGCGAACTTGCGGAACTGCGGAAGAATCTCCATTCAACCGTCTGCGAAAACGCTCCCGCACTGACCTGGAAACAGCCGTGGAGCCTCGCTCAGATGTTCAGCAAGGCTATCGCGGAAGAGACAAAAGCGAAAATCGTCTTTCACGGAGTTCTTTCGTGGGGCGACAAACACGCCGGACGCTATTCGCGCAAGGATGTTTTCGATCTCTGCCCGTTTGAGAACACCGTGGTTCTGATGGATCTCTCCCCCTCGGAATGCAAGGCCGTCCTGGAAGAGCAGCTGATTGCGCGGAAATCGAAGAAAAAGAACGCCATGCCGCAATATTCTTTCGGAGTTTCTTTGAACGCCAAAGGCGAACTGGTTCTTGCGGACGGACGAATCTGGAGCAACGAGTCGGAGCGGCTTCCGGTTGCGTTCAATTCATTCATCGCGTCAAGCGGCGGAATGCGCTTCCCCGTTCTGAAAAAGATTTCATCCCGTCCCGAAGTGAACGGACGGGATACCGGACTCAAGGTCCGCATGCTTCTGGAAAACTATCTGAGGAGGAACTTTCAATGAAACGCTTTTTGATTCCGCTGGCCGCCGTGTCCGCACTCGTTCTGTTTGAGGGATGCTCGCACAGCCGTCTCTCGTTTGATCCGAAGCCGGAAGACATGCTGGCCGAGAAAGAAAAATTCGCGCTTTTCGACTATGTCCGCGGCTTTGTCCTGAGCTCGAAACGGCTGAAGCTCTCGCAGGAGGAGCGGAAGACCATTCAGTCGACCGACCCGGAAATCCGGATTTTCTATACGGCGCCGAAAGAGGGGCGCATGCACATGTACTGGGAACTGCCGCGTGAACGCCGTCTGATCGCATTCACGGAGGGACCGCTCCAGACCACCCGCAATCCCTCGAACTGGCGCATTTCGATTGTCACCGGAAAGCGCAACGCAAACGCGGGAATGCCGAAAGATTACGGAATGGGAAAGTGATGCGGACGTTCCTTCTGCTTCTGCTCTGTCTCTGCTGCGCGGAACTTCCGGCCAACGGTTACGCCGCATTCCGGATGGATCTGATGCAAGTTCCGGAGTCGGCGGAAAAGAACCCGGAAACGGCAATCCGTCATTCGGACACACGTTGCGCGCTGACCGTTTTCATGAACATCCTTTCTGGAACCCGCGCGGAACTGAAGCTTTATGACCGCGCGGGAGAAACTCATTGCGGTTTTTCCATGAGCGCCATGCCGTCCGTGCTTATTCCGCGGCAACGGGTCGGAATGGATTTTTCCGTCTTCTTCCGGAAACCGGGGAAGGATACGGACAGCGCGGTTGCGCTTTCCGCCAAACGCAATCTCCGCGTGCCGAAGCCGGTTTCCTGCGGGCTTTTCGCCATGCCGGGCGCGGGAGCGGTCGTTCCCCTGCTCCGGGCGGACACGCTGTTTCCATTCTACGGGGCAACGGGTGATTTCAAAATTCTGGAATGCCGTCTGATCGAAGCGGAAACGGAAAAGCTGAAGACGTTTTTGGCGGAACGGAAACTTCCCGCTTCTGCGCTGGAAGACCCGCTTCCTTCCGTCGCCGCGCTGGAAGCGCTTGCCGCATTCCCTGCCGCCCGGAATTATCAGGTTGAAGTGAACCGTCTGCGCGGGAAGCTGCAGAAAGACAGCATCACAATCACTGTCCGCCCGCTCGCAGCGCCGGTGATCCGTCTGACAATTCAGGAGAACCGCGAAACGGGCGGAGTGACCGAAGAATTTTTCTATGAAGGCTATCTGCTAGTTTCCCGTGAGTGGCTTATGGTTGCACATCTGCGCTCGCCTCATGCCGGGAAAAAACTGTTTTTTGAACAGGATGCCGCAGAATCGAAAGAAAAAATCCTGCTGATCCGTGCAAATCCATGATTAAGGAGATCCATTATGAGACGCAAAGACAGGGAAATCAAAGATTTCAGTAAAATAGCTCAAATCATCCGGGAGCTTCCCATCGGACATCTTGCGATGATCGACGGCGACCAGCCCTACGGAGTCACCATGAACTACGATGCGGAAATCGAAGACGGGATCGTCACTCTTTACTTCCACGGAGCAAAAGAGGGGCGCCGTCCGGAAATCTGGAAACGGAATCCCGCAGTCTATTTTTTTGCCGAGCGGGATGACGGGGAAAAGGATGTTGTCATGCCGAATGGGCGCCGCAACCAGACGACTTACTACGTTTCCGTTGCCAGTTCGGGCGTCATGGAGGAAATCACGGATCTTGCGGAAAAACGGAAACGGCTCGCCGCGATGGTCGCGAAGTTTTTCCCGACTCCGATGGACGCTCTTCCGGATGCGATGATTCAGGCCGTCGGCGTCTGGAAGCTCATTCTGCGGAACCCGACAGGAAAGTCGAATCCGCCCTGTTGATATTTTGCAAAACGCAAGTATATTAACGGGATGACAATATCATCTAACCAGAAGGAGTCTTGCCATGATCTACGTACTCGCCACTTCGGAACTCAACGAAGGCTGCAAGGAAAAATTTCTCGAAATTGTAAAAGCGAATGTTCCGAAAGTGCTTGCCGAAGAGGGCTGCATCATGTATACCCCGACCGTGGATTTTCCCTCCGGTCTCTCCGCGCAGAAAGAGGTTCGCGCCAATTCCGTAACCTTCATCGAAGGCTGGGAAAGCATGGATCACCTGATGAAACACCTGCAGTCCGCGCATATGGCGGAATTCCGCAAAAATGTGAACGGGATGCGCAAATCCTCCACGATGAATGTGGTAACACCCGCATAAGGAACTCACAGTGAGAACCGTTTTATATCCCGGAAGTTTCGATCCTGTCACGAACGGACACATCGACGTGACGCGCCGCGCCGCACGGATTTTCGACCGTGTGGTGATCGCCGTTGCCGTCAATGCGGAAAAGAGTCCGCTCTTCACCACGGAAGAGCGGATGGAGCTGATCCGCGCCGCGTGCAGCGATATTCCCAACATCGAAGTCGTTCATTTCGGCGGACTGCTTGCGCATTCGCTGGAACGGTTCAACGCAAGCGCCGTCATCCGCGGCCTCCGTGCCGTTTCCGACTTCGAATATGAATTCCAGATGGCTCTGATGAACCGCGGACTCAATGAAAAATGCGAGACGCTGTTCATGATGCCGAGTCCGGAATACTCCTTCGTCAGCTCGCGGCTGATCAAGGAAATCACAAAATGCGGAGGCGACGTTTCCTCATTCGTCCCCCCCGTCGTTGCCGAAGCAATGAGAAAGAAATTCGGACAGAACAAATGATCCGCATCAATACAACCCATATCGGCGATCTTCCATTGATCGTCCGGGGGGAAGAGAAGGAGGAATTCCTCGGTCTCGACCCGAAACAGCTGCCGCGCCAGAACGGTCCGGTCGCGTATGAACTCTCCGCAACCATGGCGGGAACCGACCTGCTGGTTACGGGCAAGGTCCGCGCCAAACTCGACGCCGAGTGTGCCCGCTGCCTCAAACCGCTGAAAGTCAATCTTGAAGTCCCCGATGTCTGCCACCTCTATGAAGGCGTGGAAGGACAGATCGTGGATATCTCCGATGAAATCCGCGAAGATCTGCTGCTCATGCTCCCCGTCGCCTTCCACTGCAAGGAGGACTGCAAAGGGCTCTGCCCGCACTGCGGCGCCGATCTCAACACCAATCCGTGCAATTGCGCGGAGGAAGAAGAGCTTCCGCCGGAGGACTCCCCCTGGGGTGCGCTCGACGATCTTAAATTCTGAAAGGAATTTGTCATGGAATTTACGGAACTTCTTGCAAAACGCCGGAGTATCCGCCGCTTCAGACAGGATGAGATCCCGCTGGAATCACTCAAACAGCTTGTCGAAGCCGCAACGCTCGCGCCCTCCGCACGGAATGACCTGCCGCTCCGCTATGTCCTTGTCCGTGAGAAAAATCTGCTGAAAGCCGTGTTTGAAGAGACGGCATGGGGCGGAAACGTCCGTCCGCACCGCGACCCTGTGTTCGGGAAAACTGCGCCGACCGCGTTTCTTGCTGTCTGCGCACCCGGAGAACCGGAAACTCCGCCGACGCAGAACATCGTGGCGGATGCCGGAGCGGCGATTCAGACGATTCTCCTGCGGACAGTCGAACTCGGATTCGGAGCGTGCTGGCTCGGTGCATTCAGCCGCAAAAATGTCAGCGCAATTCTCGAACTAAATCATCAAACCGTTGTCTATCTTATAGGTCTCGGCTATCCTGCGGAAACTCCTGAGCTTCAGCGGATTCATGCCGGAGACTCCACAAAATATTATTTGGATGGCAACGATGTTATCCACGTTCCGAAATACTGTGCGGAGGATATTCTGACCATCCGATAACCGCGAACAGAGCGGAAACGCATTCAGGGAGGTTTTGAATGAAGCGTTATAAAGTCAAAGTGGAACCCGAAGAGTGCAAGGGATGCGGACGCTGTATTCTGGCGTGTCCGCGTGCCGTTCTTGCCATGGGAAAACATCTGAACGAAATGGGCTACACATTTGTTCAGCCGGTCAAAGATGAGTGCATCGGCTGCGGAGCCTGCTTCTATCAGTGTCCCGAACCGGGCGCAATCACAGTCTTTGAAATTACGGAAAACGGAAATTGAGGTGACGACATGGCATATCTGAACCGTCTGCTGCTCAAAGGAAACGAAGCCGTCGTCTACGGGGCTTTGCTTGCCGGATGCGATGCATTCTACGGCTATCCGATCACCCCCGCGAGTGAAGTCGCCCATTCCTCCGCAAAACTTTTCCCGATGCTTCACCGCACCTTTCTTCAAGCGGAATCGGAAATCAGCGCAATCAATATGGTAATCGGCGCAAGCGCCGCCGGCAAACGCGTCATGACCGGAAGTTCCGGACTCGGAATCAGCCTGAAACAGGAAGCTGTCAGCTACCTCGCGGCGTTTGAACTGCCCGCGGTCATCGTCGACGTCATGCGCGGCGGTCCCGGTCTCGGCAACATCAGCCCTGAACAGAGCGACTACTTCCAGGTTGTCAAGGGCGGAGGACACGGTGCATACCGCTGTCTTGTCTTCACGCCCGATTCCGCCCAGGAAATGTGCGACTGCGGCTACAAAGCTTTCGCCATGTGCGAAAAATACCGTACTCCCGCCTACATTCTCGCCGACGGCGTGATCGGTCAGATGATGGAATCGGTCACCCTTCCCGAACCGACCGACTATGTGTTCGATCCGGAATGGGCGGTCAACAAGTACAACGACAAGGGCGAGGCGAATTACCTCACCACGATTTATCTGGAAAACGACGAACTGGAACGCCGGAACAATCTTCTTCAGGAGAAGTTCCGCCGGATTCAGGAAAACGAACAGAGCGCGGAAGAATATATGACCGATGACGCCGAACTCGTCTTCGTCGCCTACGGAATCTCCGCCCGAATCGCCCGCACCGCTGTTCACGAACTGCGGAACGAGGGATACAAAGTCGGACTTCTCCGTCCGAAGATGGTCTTCCCCTTCCCCGAACGCGCGCTGAACAGACTTGTGAATGCGGGGACCGTGAAAAACTTCCTCTGCGTGGAACTGAGTCCCGGCCAGATGATTGAAGACGTTAAACTTTCGATTGAATGCCGCCGCCCTGTCCACCTCGCCTACCGCATGGGCGGCAACATCCCGTCGGTTCGTGAAATCTGTGAAAAAGCCGTCGCGATTCTGAAAGGAGCGTGCTGAAATGAGTGAAGAGATTGTAAAATTCGGAAAATCCAAAGTTTTTTTCGACACCTTCACACGCCGCCCCGGTCCGATCAAGAAGAATATGCACTACTGCCCCGGCTGCGGACACGGCATTCTCCACAAGCTCATTGCGGAAGCCGTTGAATATCATGACATTCAGAAGAAAACCGTCATCATCGCCCCCGTCGGCTGTGCGGTCTTCTCCTACTATTACTACAACTGCGGCGGAATTTCCGTCCCCCACGGACGCGCCCCCGCAGTAGGAACCGGACTCGTCCGCGCGCTGCCGGACAATTTCGTCATCTCCTATCAGGGCGACGGCGACCTTGCGGCAATCGGTCTGAACGAGTTTCTCCAGGCGGCGAACCGCGGAGAAAACATGGCAGTCTTCTTCGTGAACAACTCCACCTACGGAATGACCGGCGGACAGATGGCTCCCACCACCCTTCCCGGTCAGAAAACCGCCACAAGCCCCTGCGGCCGCCAAATCGAAACCGACGGCTACCCGCTGAAGGTCTGCGAGATGGTCAACGCACTTGCCGCTCCGGTCTACATTGAACGTGTCGCTTTGACTTCCACCGCGAAAATCATGCAGGCGCGGAAAGCAATCCGCAAAGCGGTCGGGCTCCTGAAGGAGCGCAAAGGATTCTCGCTCGTCGAAATCCTCTCTCCCTGTCCGGTCAATCTGAAGATGGACGCCAAGACAATCAACCGCTTCATCGATGAACAGATGAGCCGCTATTTCCCGCTCGGCTGTTTCCGCGACAACACGGAAACGGCGCAGCCGCACCGGTTTGAGCGTCCGGTTCATGATCCCGATCTGGTCCGCCAGGTTCTTTTCCCGCCGAAACTCAATATCGGCGTTGCGTCGGATTTCAAGAACCAGTCGAAAATTTTCGAGCATGAGCGCCGCATCAAAATCGCGGGGTTCGGCGGACAGGGCATCCTGAGTCTCGGCATCATGCTTGCGACGATGGGCAAACTGCGCAACTTCAATGTCACCTGGCTTCCCTCCTACGGACCGGAGCAGCGCGGAGGCTCCGCGAACTGTTCGGTGATTCTGAGCCGCAATCTCATTGGTTCACCGGTGATCGACGACAGCTGCAATCTGCTGATTGCCATGACGCAGGTCGCACTCGACAAGTTCCTGCATCAGCTGAAACCGAACGGCGTGCTGATTTACGACAGTTCGACGATGAAGGTCCCGGAACACATTGCGGAATCGCATCCGGTTTTCGGCATCAAGGCGCTGGACATTGCGCTTGAACTCGGCAGTCTGAAGTGTGCGAACTCGGTGATTCTCGGAGCCCTCTCCGCGATTCTCATCGACCGCTATCTTGAGGGAGCCGACAAGCTCGACTTCGACCGCGCATTTGAAGAGGCAATCATCGACTGCTTCAACAACAAGCCGGATGTCATCAAACTGAATCTCTGCGCATTCTACGAAGGCAAAAAAGCCGTCAAATTCAATTGAGATTCAAAACAATTCGGGCGTCTTTTCTGCACAGCAAGACGCCCGCGTTGTTTTTAAAGGTTAGCCAAAAGGTTTGCCAGTATTTTTTGATTTTTCTGAAGTCTTGGATTTTTGAGGCTGAAAAATTGGTGCCCTCGGCGCGAATCGAACGCGCGACCTGTTCTTTAGGAGAGAACCGCTCTATCCAACTGAGCTACGAGAGCTTTTTTTTGTTTTTTTCTGTTTTTTTCGTTTACTTATTTGAAAACTCTGTTAATATGCACTATGATACGAAAAAATCAAATGGAAATCAGAAAAAATATGCACGGTTTATACACTTATCTGGCAAAAAGGCTGTCTCTGGCGGCAATGACACTGCTCATTATCCTGTTTGTCAGCTATCTCCTCCTCAGAATTGCTCCCGGCGATCCGACCCGGAGCTCCATGTTCGGCGCACAGGGCGACGGCGGCGGATTATCCTCCGAAAAGGCGGCGCTCGTCAAAGATGACAACATGCGCGAAAAACTTCATCTCGACAAGCCCGCGGTTGTCGGATTTGCGCTCTGGATGAAGCAGATCGTTCTGCACGGTGATTTCGGAGCATCGGCGGCGGTTGACAAGGGACGCCCCGTTTCCGAACTCATCCTCGAACGGCTCCCGATCACCCTCCGCCTCAACATTGCGGCGATCCTGCTGACCTATCTGCTCGCCATTCCGATGGGAATCCTGGCCGGAGTATTCCCGGATTCAAAATATGACAAAATCACAACATTCCTGCTCTTCTTTCTCTATTCGCTTCCGACGCTGTGGGTTGCGCTTGTGCTGCAGGCGGCTCTCTGCAAGGGAGGCTGGCTGCCCGTCTTCCCGCTGAAGGGACTCCTGCCCGATGTCGCGCCGGGGGAATCAACCTGGAGGATCATCGGGAATACAGTCATGCACTACGTTCTCCCCGTGCTCTGTCTCACCTACGGCGGATTTGCCGGACTCTCCCGCTTCACCCGCTCGGCCATGATGGACGTCATTCACCAAAACTATATCCGCACGGCAGTTGCAAAAGGAGTTCCGCAGATCGACGTCATTCTTTCGCACGCGTTTCGCAATACGCTGGTTGTGATGATTACGCTGTTCGCCGGGCTCCTTCCCTCGCTGGTTGCGGGAAGCATTCTGGTGGAATATGTATTCAACATCCCCGGGATGGGGTCGCTCTCGATGATGGCGCTCAGCAGCCGCGACATTCCCCTGCTGATGGCGCTGTTCGCATTCAGCGGCGCACTCACTCTCGGCGGAATGCTGATTGCCGATATTCTCTATGTCTTTGCCGATCCGCGAATCTCATTCCGCGGAAGAATCTAAACAAAAAAGGTGATGCATGAAAATTCTCCGTTATCTCGGATGGCACAAGCCGCTTCCCGAACTTGCCGCGCAGACTCTGCTCAAATTCGGAGTTCGCTCCGAAGCGGACGGGACACTTGATCTCTCCTCCATTCTCGTATTGATTCCCGGACGCCACGCTATCCGTATTCTCAATGAAAAAATTGCCGCTCTGCTTGAGCGCAGTCAATCAGGCGGATTCTTTCCGCCGGAATTCTATACGCCCGAACGCTTCGTCCTCGAGGGAAGTGACAGTTTTGCCGTGGCAGCAGACATGGAACTCGTCCATGTCTGGCAACAGGTGCTCAAACAGGCGGACCCAAAGGACTTTCCCTCCCTTTTCCCCGCAGACATCGACAAGAATGATGATACATCCGCCGATTATCTTGCAGGAGAATTCATCCGGCTTGTTCGCGAACTTTCCAGCGGAGGTCATACCGTTGCTTCCGCACGCGCCGCTCAGATTTCGGAAAATCCGGAACGGTGGGAGGATATTCAGACTCTGGAAGAACGCGTGCACGCCCTGCTCGCAGAAAACGGACTTGTCGACTCCGAAACGCTGAAACTGCAGCTGGCAAACTCCGCCGGAGAATTCCGCAGATTCAGGCAGATCATTGTGATCGGAATGCCAGACCTCTCCGAACTGCTCATCAAACGCCTTGAAAAAGTTTCGGAACTGCTCGACGTTGAGATCTGGATCAACGCCCCCGATGAACTTCATTCCTCGTTCGATCCCTGGGGACGCCCCGTTCCCGAACGCTGGAGCAGCTATCCGGTTTCATTTTCTCCGGAAACGCCCGGTCTGGACTGTATTTTCAAGACCGAAACCATCGAGCAGGAGGCGGCTGCCGCCGCTGCGCTTCTGCTCGAACCGGACAGGAACCTCAGCGGGAAAGCCCTTGCTATCGGTTCGGAAACGCTGTTTCAGCCTATGCAAAACGAACTTTCCCGTCTGAAGACCGAAGACGGTGCTGCACTGGAAATCTTCAACCCGTCCGGAGAACAGATTCGCTCGCTGCGTCTTTTTGAACTGCTGACGCTTCTGAACCGTTTTCTTTCCGATGATCTTTACGAAACGGCGGATGCGTTTCTGCATCATCCCGATGTTCTGCGCTGGCTGGCCGCAACGCTGAAAAAATCTCAGAACAGAATTCTGCAGACAGTTGACAATTTCCGGATTGCGCATATTCCGGACAATTTCAAAGGTCTTTCGGCGTTTGGCGATGAAGAGGCTTCCGCGGTGTTCAATCTGCTGGAAGATTTGCGTCAATCGCTTTCCGCCAAACCGCTTGATGCGATGATTCATGATTTTCTGCAGCTGCTCTACGGAAATTCACTCATGCTGACTGCGCACGGATTTCCCTTGAAAAATGAAGTCGCCGCGCTGGAACGGATTCTGACTCTGATTGCGCGAAGCCCCGTTTTCCGGTCCGCCGCGAAACAGGAGGTTTTCGATGAACTGCTGAATGCGTTCGGTTCCGAAAGACTCTACAGCCAGCGCACACCTTGCGACTTCCCCGTCGTCGGCTTCCTCGAACTGCCCTGGGTCGATGCGAAAGAAATCGTGGTCTGCGGGATGAACGACGGCATGATTCCGGAAAGCGCGGGGGGAACCTCGTTCCTTTCGGATTCCCAGAGAGCGCGTCTCGGAATTGCGGACAATGCCCGCCGCGCCGCCCGCGATCTGCTCTATCTGGAATCCATTTTAAATGCACGCGAACCGGGAGCGGTTCGTTTTCTTGCCGCCAGAACTGATGCGGCAGGAAAACCGCAGAAATTTTCAAGATTCTTCTTTCAGGGGGGCCGGGAAGGCGTTCTCCGCCGCGCGGCTCTGCTCTACGAACCGATGCGCATGATTGAACCGCCGTCCGATGCAAACACAAACACTCATTTTATTCTTCAGCCGGATTATTCGCTCGCCGCGAAAAATGCGATTCCCACAGTATCCGTCACGGCATTCCAGGCATATCTTGCAAGCCCGTTCCGGTTTTTCCTTCAGACCGTCATGCACATGAGCGACGAAGATTTTGAACCGAAAGAGCTTGCAAAAAACACTTTCGGCACCTGCATTCACGCCGCGCTGGAACGGGCTGCAAAGGAACCTGTTGCCGATCCGCTGCGGCTGCAAGAGCGTCTGTTTGAGGAACTTGATATTTACATGCGTCAGCAATACGGCTCCCCCCTGCCCGTTCTTATTGCGATTCAGAACGAGCAGATGAAACAGCGTCTTGCCCATTGCGCGGAAGTGCTCGCTCAATCCGTAAAAGAGGGGTTTGTTCCGATCGAAACAGAGTATTCTCTCGGCGGCAAAGGCGGTTCGATTGAGTTCTGCGGAATGAATATCAAGGGAAGGATTGACCGCATCGAATATTCCGCCGCTCAGAATCATCTGCGTCTGATTGACTACAAGACCGGAGACCGCGGCGACTCGCCGGAAAGCACCCACCTGGCGGGCGCAAAAGGACATAAGAAACTCACCAATCTCCAGCTTCCGCTTTACCGCATGCTGATTCTGCGCGATCCTGTTTTCCGCGAACGGCATCCGGAAATCGACTTGAGCACGGTACGCATTTCCTGCGGATATCTGAACATGCCCGCCAGCGTCATAGAAACGAAAATAGCGGGATGGGACAATCTTGATGAGTATCTTCCTCTTGCCGAAGAAACTCTTGAGCGTATTTCCGCGGAAATGCGCGGATTCGCGCAAGGCATTTTCCGGGAAGATCCGGATGCCAGTGTTCCATACGACAATTTTGCTTCTTTCTTTCTGCCCGATTTACGAACCGCAGTACCATCCGCGACCTGGAACCCGAACAAGGAGAATGCATAATGGAAACAACCGCTCAAAACGCCCGGTCTATTCCGAATCTCGCAATCATGGCCTCCGCCGGAACGGGCAAGACCTTCAGTCTGGCGATGCGTTACATTTCCCTTCTGCAGCTCGGAGCAAAGCCCGAAGAAATCGTCGCCATGACCTTTTCCAACAAGGCCGCCGGAGAGATTTTCGACAAAATCATTCAGGAACTGCTCTTCATGTGCCGCAGACCGGAAGAACTGGCGACCCGTATCGGAAACGATCTGATTCCGGAAGGAACCACGCCCGATGATCTGTTCCGGATTCTCCAGCAGATTCTCAGCATGCCGCAAAAGCTCCATATCGAAACGATTGACAGTTTTTTCTTCAAGATTATCAATGTTTTCCCTCTGGAATGCGGAATCACCGGCCCGATCACAATGCTCAACGAGGCGGATGACGAACAGCGAATCCGTACGATCCTCACACTGCTCCGCGACTCGTCTGAAGATGAAAGACGCGTCCTTATCGAAATCATCAAGCAATATTCCATGGAGAAAGAGATCGCCACGTTGTTCGCTACCGCTGACAATACCGTCAAAAACTATTACTCTGCTTACCAGAAATACCCGGAAAAAGAGCTTTGGACAAAAATATCCGGGCTTATTGACGTTTCTCCGGAAGACATCATGACGGAAAAAGAGCTTGAAGAGATAAAGCAGCAGCTTGACTCATTTTCCGACGTTTTCCCCGATCGGAGAGGATTCAAGATTTTGCCTGGATTTATAGAATCTGCCATCGCCGACATCAGCACTCCGACAAAAAACAATTTGGCTCCATTTTCCAAACCTCTGACAGAGGACTGGCTTAATAAAGACCTGGCGGAGTTTTCGTATTACAAAAATTTCTCTCTTGATGGAGCAAAACTTAAAACGATCAAGCGCGTTGTGCGTCATTTCCTTGCAGTGGAATGCAGAAAAATCATGGGGCAGAACGAAGCCTGCTACAATCTTACCAGAGCGTACGATCTCAAATATGCCCAGAATATCCGCAAAAAAGGCAAACTGAAATTCCAGGATATTCTGTTTCTTCTGCGGCCGCAGGAAGATTCCGGTTCTCTGGAGCTTCCGTTTTCGGAACGGGCAGTGCTCGAGGAACGGCTGGATGCGACCTACAATCATTATCTGCTCGATGAATTCCAGGATACTTCCGACGAACAGTGGCGCGCAATGTCCAACCTTGTGGATGAAGTTTTCCAAAACGCACAGGACCGTTTCCGCTCCTTTTTCTATGTCGGCGACATCAAACAGTCGATCTATCAGTGGCGCGAAGGGAATCCGAAACTTTTCGGGATGATTGCAGAAAAATATTCCCGGGAGCAGTTCGGGGAAAGCGGGCTGAAAGTCTCCAGTCTTGCAAAGTCCTACCGCTCTTCCAGTGCGGTGATTGAGTCGGTCAATCAGGTCTTCCTGGATCCGCAGAAAATAACGAATGCCAGTGTGCGCGCCGCAATGGAGAGCATGAAATTTGAAAAGCACGATTCCGCGGATTCCGCTAAAAAACAGGCGGGATTTTCCGCGCTGATCGTGTGCTCCGGTCAGACGGAGAATAATAAAAGTGTTACGGCGCAGGCCATCTACAATCTGCTTGAAGCGGTCAATCCCTTTTCCGGGGAACGCAGCTTCACGGTCGGAGTTCTTGCTCAGGGCAACAATTATATTGAAAAGACTTCCGAAGACTTGCGGAAAATCATTGCCCGCGAAGGGAAAAGTGAAAAAATCGCAATTTCCGCGGAGGGGAAGATGCTGCTCGACTCCAGCATGATTTTTACAGCGTACCGCAATCTTCTTTCTCTTGCCCTGCATCCGGGGGATATGATGGCCCGCGGCTTCCTGTCGATGCTCTATATTGAAGAGAAAGGCTGCTTTCTCCATGAAATGCCGGAGCTTTGCGGCGAACGCAATCTTGACTTCAGCAAATGGCTGGAGCGAATCGGCGGAAAAATCCGGGATTCCATTGCAGCAAACGGATTCCATGCATTTCTCGAATATTTTATCCGGATTTTCAAGCCGCTGATCAACGTAACCGATGCAAAACGTCTGGCTCTTGCCCTTGATACGGCAAATGCATTCGATGCAACGGGCAAATCTGAAATCCGGGATTTCCTGCACACGCTCGACTGCACGGAAGGGAATACGGCCTCCGTTCGTAAAACTGTTCAGTTCATGACCATTCACAAATCCAAAGGACTGGACTTTGATATTGTCATTCTGCCGGATCTTTATGATAAAAACGGCATTGACGCTGGACGCGAGAAGCCTTTGATTCTAAAGAAAAATTCCTCATTCGAGCCGGAATGGATTTCGCATAAACCTGCGTCAAACCTTCTTCCTTATTTCCCCGCAGTTGCGGAAGCCGTATCAGTCAACAAAGCGGCAAACACCTACGAACAGTGCTGCAAGCTCTACGTCGCAATGACACGTGCCCGCCATGCGCTTTATATTCTGATTCCTGATGAGAAAAACGGAAATTCTTACCGCTTTACAAAACTGCTCAGAGAAACTCTCAAGGGAACAACGCCGGAAGCGGAGGAGTGGATCAGACAAATCAATGAAAAACAGATTCAAAAATCTTCTGCCCCGGAAGAAATTCCCGAAACGATGCAACTCCTCTATGCGACCGGGGATCCGCTCTGGATGGAAAAGAGCGGAGATACAAAAAAAGATTCCCGCTCTGAATTCCTGAAAGAGGCGGAAAAAAGATTCGGCAAAACAATGAAACGGTATTACGCCAGCCGCGGCGAAGCCGTCAAGCCGCCGGTACGCGCTCTTCCGGTCCGTCCCTCAGAACATAAGCAGGACGACTCTCAGCTGTTCTCGGGAAAAGGTGCAGAACTCGGAATACATCTGCATTCACTGTTCGCGCAAATCCCGTTTCTCGATGAAATTTCTCCGGAAATTCTGCTCTCGCAGTATCTCGACCGCTTCGGAACCGCCGATAAAGAGCTCTCGGATAAAATCGCGGAGATTTTCCGGAACGCCGTTGCAACCGATGATGCGGCGGAACTTCTGAACCGTCCGGCGGAACCAGCAGAACTGTGGCGCGAACGGCAGTTCACAACCCGGCTGAAGGGACACCTTATCAACTGCGTGTTCGACCGTGTGGTACTCTTTCGCGATACTGCAGGAATGGTTCGGAAAATTCAGCTTGTCGATTACAAGAGCGACCGTTCCGCAGATCCGGAATTTTACCGTGCGGCATACTCCGGGCAGCTTTTCCGTTACGCGGAAATTCTGAAATCTCAATATAAAGTTCCCGTCGAACCGGTGATTTTCATGCTGAGAACCGGAAAAATGCTGAAATTGACATAATTTTTTGCGGATTTCATTTGAAATTTTCGTCTTTCGGTTGAATATTGAAAGGGAAAAGAAGGAGATTCGGTTATGGGTAAGAGATCGCGCCGTCTGGAACGGAAGGAAAAACGATTGAAACGGATGAAAACCGTGAATGGAGTGCTGTCCACGGCCGCCGGAGGCTTCGGCTTCGTCAATGCGGCGGATGGAACGGAAGTTTTCATTCCGCCTTCAGGCATGAACGGAGCACTTGACGGCGACACCGTCGAAACCCAGATCACCTCCGAGCGCGATGAGCGCGGCCCCGTCGGGCGCGTCTCCCGCATTCTCAACAGGGGACGCGAATTCATGGTTTGCGAGCTAATCGACGGTCACTCCGCCCGTCCGCTGAACCGCAACATCTCGGCGACAATCAAAATCAGCGGCTCGCTCAAAGGAGCGAAAAAAGGCGACTGGGTAAAACTCCGTCTGCTGGACAGCGGCTCGAAATATACGGAATCCCTGCGCGGCGCAGTGGAAGAACCGCTCGAAAAGGCGGGGACGGTCTACGGCGATCTTCTTGCCGTCGCCCGCGAATTCGATATGCCCGGCCCCTATACACCAGAATTCGAAGCGTTCGCGGCAAAACTCCAGCCGTCGGCAAACGTTCAGCGCGAAGATCTCTCCAGTCTGTTCACCGTTACGATCGACCCGAAAGACGCAAAAGATTTCGACGACGCGCTTTCCATTGAAGACGGAGAAAAAGAGTGGAAAATCGGCGTTCATATCGCGGATGTCGCCGCCTATGTCCGCCCCGGAACCAAACTCGACCGCGAGGCTCGCCGCCGTGCTTTTTCCTCCTATATTCCAGGCATGTTCCGCCCGATGCTGCCGCGTCCGCTGACACAGAAAATCAGTCTGCGTCAGGATGCCGATTCGCTGGCGCATACCGTCATTCTGACCGTCCGGAAGCGCGACGGCGCAATCACCTCAACCCGCCGCACTTTTTCGCTGATACGAGTCAACCACCGGCTGAACTACGATGAAGTTCAGGAGTTCATTGACGGCACAGCACCGGAAACATGGACGGATGAACTCAAAAACGCCGTTGCTCTGCTGACCAAAGCGACTCGCAAAATGCGTGCGCGCCGCAAACGCCGGGAAGAGTTTCTCTCCTTCGACACTCCGGAAATCCGCGTGCTCTGCGATGAAGCGACACATGAGATTCAGGGCATCGAACGCCGCGAACAGCGGGAATCCGATGAACTTGTCGAGGAATGCATGCTCGCCGCCAACAGCGCCGTTGCAGAAGAGATTTCCATTGCAAACTATGCCGGGATCTACCGTATTCACCCGGAGCCGGAACCGGAAAAACTGGATGAATTCACCCTCTTCGTCGCCGCGCTTCTGAAGCGGATGCCGGGAGATTTGACAAACCGCAAAGTCTGCAACGAGTTTCTGGATCACCTTCCCGACGACCACCGGAAATATGTCATTACCGCGAATTTCCTGCGTGCCATGGCCCGCGCCTCCTACTCGCCAGAGCCTGGACTGCACTACGGGCTCGGTAAAACACGCTATTCGCATTTCACCAGCCCGATCCGCCGCTATTCCGACCTGGCATTGCATCAGCAGCTCCATGCGGCGGCGGAAAATACGCGTCTGTGTTCTAAAAAGACGTTCACCGCAATCGCTCTGGAATGTTCCAAGCGCGAGGAACGGAACGATGAAGCCTACTTTGCCGCAAACGACCGCTTGAAGCTTCACTATCTGAAGTCACGGAATGCGCTGGAAACGATGAAGCTTTACGAAGGTGTTGTCATTAAAATGTCGTCGCAAGGCATGATCTGCGATATTCCGGAATACGGATTGCGCGGATTCGTTCCCGCACGCTATCTGCGCTCCCGCACGAAACGTCCGCCGAAAACGGGCGATTTCATCTATCTTTATTTGGACAGTCTGGATTTCTCGCGCGGCTCGGCGGTGTTCCGCCCGACGCTGTAAGCGGCTCAGTTCTTATACCACTTCGGCATTCCCCCGGCACGGAGGGCGGCGACGTGTTCGACGCGGTCGCGCAGGATCTCTTCGCGGGACCAGCGCAGCAGCGGATCACGGTACGGTGTGCCGGCAGTGGATTTTGTGGCAATCAGGATTTCCTTTTCCGCAAGCGGCAGAAGAACCGGATTCGCATCCAAAGCCGCAATTGTTCCTCCCTTGCGGCGTCCGAACGGCTTCGATTCATAGAGGTGGAATCCCAGCTTCAGCAAAGCTCCCTTGAAGGGAAAAGCGCCGCAGTAGGAGGCTAACAGCCCGTCGGGCTTCAAACGGTCTTTGAGCTTGGTCAGAAAGTCTATGGTCCAGAGCTCCGGATTTGTATCGGGTGTGAAGCCGTCGAGAAAGATAAAATCATAATGTGCGGCAAGATAACGCACCGATTCCCGGGCATCCCCGAGCATGAGCTCCACACGCGCGGCAGATGATTCATAAACGCCTTTTTCCGCCAGTGCGCGCACGATTTCCAGCCCTTTCCGTTCCGGCAGACGCTGCGCCGCATCGAGGGCGGCGGGATCGGCTTCGAGCGTTGTAATGTAAAGTTTTCCCTTTCCCCCGGTGCTCTCCGCCAGTTCAACGGCGGAACAGACATTGAAGCCCATTCCGAAACCGACGTCCAGGATTGATGCGCTCTTTCCGTTTTTCAGACGGTCGGCAACTCCGCAGGGAATCAGGTATTTGCGGGCGGATTCCTCCCATGCGCCCGCCGTGCTGTGAAAGTGCTGGCGGTACCCGGGATGGTAAAAGGTGTAGGAACCATCTTCCGTCCGAACCGCTTTCATGCAGTCCGGAGAGATTTCCCCTGACTCAAACATTTTCAGGAACATATCCGTAAATGCCGATTTTGACATCCACCAGTGCGGTGCAACGATCTCCTCTTTCGGAGCATCCGCACAGAGCCGCATCACAATCCAGCCTTCCGGAAGCTCCCGTAAAAAGCGGGCAAGAGCCGCCGCATACTCGTATTCATTCAGCGGAACGACTTTGCCTTCATGGAACATCTTTTCAAGCCTTGTTCCTCTCAGCACCAGCAGGTTATGAACTTTGACTCCGGAAAACGGCAGTTCCGCGAGTTTGTGCGCAGTCTGCAGAAAATCCGTCTCCGTTTCCCCCGGAAGACCGAGAATCACATGGGCGGAAACTTTGATTCCGTGCGCATGAAGGCGCGTCACGGCATCGGCGACCGCATCGAAATGGTGTCCGCGGTTGATACGGTCCAGCGTTTCATCATTGGCGGACTGCACGCCGAGTTCAACCCAGACGTCATACTGTTTCGTCAGTTCCGCAATCACTTCAACCGTTTCCGGAGGCAGGCAGTCGGGACGCGTGGCGATGATGACCGTGTTGAACGGCGTCAGCGAAAGAGCGCGGCTGTAGATTTCCCACAGCTTTTCCGCCGGAGCATTTGTTGATGTAAACGCCTGGAAATAAGCGGCATATGGCGGATCCGCATGATAGCGAACCCGGACATATTCCACACCGCGCCGCACCTGCTCTTCCAGCGTCATGCCGTCATGAAGATGCTGCGCGCGGCTGCCGTCCGCCGAACAGAATGCGCAGCCGCCATGCCCCTTCGGGTCGCGGTGCGGACAGGAGAGTCCGAGGTCAAGCGGAATGCGCTGGATTGCGTGCCCGTACAGCCCGGTAAAATAGTCTTTCAGAGTCCGGATCGTTTTCATCGTGCAGGCAGAAACGAAGCGTAGGAATGAAGCGTCCGGATTGCCTCCGCCGATCCCTCCTTCGCGCGGAAAACGGCGGTTCCGGCAACAAGGATCGAGGCTCCGGCAGCGATAATTCCCGGAGCGGTCTTTGCGTCGATTCCGCCATCAACCTGAATCCGGCAGGCTGGATTGTGCGTCCGGAGAAGCTCATGCAGTTCCGCAACTTTCGGAATCATATCTGCCATGAAGGACTGCCCGCCGAACCCCGGTTCAACGGTCATCACAAGTACCATATCCACATCTTTCAGATAGGGGACAATCGCGGACGCGGGGGTCTTCGGCTTGACAGAAATGCCGACCGAAACGCCCTGTTCGCGAATCGCCCGGATCACGGCGGCGGGATCATCCTCCGCCTCGACATGGAAGGTCAGCAGATCTGCCCCCGCATCCGAGAACGGTTTGACATACTGGAGCGGATGCGAAATCATGAGATGGGTGTCAAACAGAGAATCCGAATGCGCTCGGAGCGACTTCACGAGCGGCGGGCCGAAGGTGATGTTCGGGACAAAATGTCCGTCCATGACATCGAGGTGAATCATGTCGCATCCAGCTTCTTCCACCATGCGGACGCCGGCCGCGAGATTGGCAAAATCAGCGGAAAGAATGGACGGTGAGACGAGGATTCCATCTGCGGGAAGATCGGTCAACAGGTGTTTCATGCGTTGCCTCCGTTTGTTGCGCCGCCGTACGGATACGGCAGGAATTTCAGATCGTTTCTGTTATGAAGCATGCAGCTGCCAATCGTGTAGATGTAGCGGAAACTGTCCGAAGAAACCGCACAGGAAAAGAGCATGGCGGCAACCAGCGACAGCAGCTCTTCCGTGCTCCAGATATGAATTCCGGGTTCCGGATTCGGCATTTCGCCCCACTGGTGCGAAGGAGAATAGAGCGTTCCCGCCCGAAGCAGGACGAATTCGCCCTGAAAACGAACCACGTCGAACGGCATATTGAAGTGCTCTCCCGCCAGTTTGGCAATGATGCAGCACATGAAATCCGTTGCATAACCGTCCTCAAGAATCGTGCCGATGCAGATCTGGTCGGCATTCATATCCTCCATGAACGAGGGCGAGCAGGAGAATTTTTTCTGAAGCTGAATCAGAAGACGGCGCGGGGTGGTGCAATTCTTGCCAATTTTCGCAAGGAATTCATTCCACTGATCGGAAATTTCCCCGCGCGTGTCGTTGTCGAACCAGAGCAGATGCAGACGCAGAATTCCTTCCAGCAGCGAAAGCTCGTTCCGCTCCAGTGCTTCGCCGAGCTGACGGCGGTTCCGGCGCTTGATGATTGCGGACTGCAGCTGATGAATCCGGCGGCGCAGCTTCGCATCGGAAGTCTCCTGCAGAGAGCGCAGAATGCGTTCCAAACGCGGATCGTCCTGCTGAAGCAGCTCCGCCATTGCGATGCTGGCGGACTGTTCGTTGTCATCGTCCAGAAGTTTCAGAAGATTCTTGAAATTATCGGGCATTGGCTCACTGCTTTTCCGGAAAATATCCTTTTAACGCATCGGAAGCAATTTTCTTGACGTCGGTCGAAAAATCCGCTTTGAGAATCCAGCGGAGAAATTCGGGATTTTCGATTGCGATTTTCTTCAGGGGTTCTCCCGCATGACGTCCGAATCCAACCACCGCTTCGCCAGCGCGCCACTTGAAGCGCCCGTCGGGGTCTATGGCGTCCGGAATCTTCGGCATGCAGAGCTGATGAATCGTATCAAGATCCGGTGTGAATTCCACATCTTCGGGCAGTTCTTCGGAGGTCCACTGCGAATACTTTTCAAGTTCCGCCTCAAAGACTTCGAGCGAAGCAAGCGTATCGGCTTCCGCGGAATGCGCATCCTCCAGACTCTTTCCGCAGAACTTCTTGTAGGCGGCGGAAAGAGTGCGCGGCTCCATCTTGCAGTAGAGATAATAGGCGTCGACAATGCGACGGTTCTTCACATCGAACTCAAGCCCGGCGCGCTGGAATTCCTTCACAAGCACAGGGACATCGAATTTGACAACATTGTAGCCGCCGAGGTCGCAGTCTTCAAGATAGATGTAGAGGCTCTGCGCAATCTGGCGGAAAACAGGTTCATCCTTGACATCTTCATCATAGATTCCATGGATTGCGGACGACTCTTCCGGGATGTGCATTTCCGGGTTGATGCGGCGCGTTTTGACTTCACGCGTGCCGTCTGGGAAAAGTTTGACAACGGATATTTCAACAATCCGGTCGGTAAGCATATTGGTTCCGGTCGTCTCCAGGTCGAAGAACACCAACGGACGGTCTTTGATAATAGAAAGCATGATTGACTCCTTCAATTTTCAGCATGGAATATACACCGGCTTGGAGAATTTAGCAAATGTAATTCAAGAAAAGTTCGCTGAAAGATGAGTTCCGGCGAACTTTTCCGGATGAAACGCTCAGGCGTTGCGTTTTTTTGCTTCACGGAACGCTTCCAGCGCGGCGGGGAACGGCGTAAGAACTCGCTCCAGAACGCCCTGCACATACGAAATGCACATGCCGTAATTCGTTACCGGAACACCTGCTTTCGCGGCGGTCTGAATGCGCGACAGCACCTCGCGACGGTTCAGCATGCACCCCCCGCAGTGAATGACCAGCTTGAAATCGGAAAGATTTTCAGGATAATCGCGCCCCGCGTAGACCTGAATATCCAGCCCCTCCCCCGCGAACTGACCGAGCCAGCGCGGAATCTTCACCCGCCCGATATCGTCCTTCGTTGCGTGGTGAGAACATGCTTCCGCAATCAGAACCTTGTCGCCCGGCCGCAGCGCATCAATCGCAGCGGTTCCGCGCGCCATCAGGAGCATATCGCCTTTCAGACGCGAAAGAAGAATGGAAAAAGTCGTGCACGGAATACCCGCCGGAGTTTCCGCGACCATTTTTTTGACCACCTGCGAATCGCAGACAACCAGATCCGGCGGATTCTTCAGATTCTCCAGAACCTTTGTGTAGCCGTCCTCTTTGACCGTGAGAATTGCGGCGTCATGGTCGAGCGCATCGCGGATGGTCTGCACCTGCGGCAGAATCAGACGTCCTTTCGGAGCCTGCAGATCAATCGGGACAATCAGTACGACCAGTCCGCCCGGCTTCACGAGATCGCCGATCAGCGGAGGAGTGACGATAAAGTCTTCAGGCACATTTTCAATCAAAGCTTTCTTGAAATCCGCGATATAGTTTTCGCGTTTTTCCCGGTGAACGCTGCTGACGGCGACCGCCGATTTCACTCCGGCCTCCTTCAGACGGGCAAGAAATGCGGTGTCCGGCTCCTGCAAATCGCATTTGTTTACGACTGCAACCACAGGAATCTTATGTTCTTCCGCTTCCGCGAGAATCGTTTCTTCCGGAGCCCCCCAGCATCCGGCTTCGCAAAGGATCACCGCGATATCCGCCCGGTTGAACACGCGCATGCTGCGTTTGACGCGCTCCGCTCCGAGCTCCGTCACATCGTCAATCCCCGCTGTATCGAGAAAAACGACCGGACCGAGCGGCAGGAGCTCCATCGCTTTTTCGACCACGTCAGTTGTCGTTCCGGGAACCGGCGACGTAATCGCGACATCCTGTCCGGAAATGAGATTGAGGAAGCTTGATTTACCCACATTCGTACGTCCGAAGAGGGCAATTTGCAGACGGAGAGATTTCGGCGTGTTTTCCATAGTGCAGACCTTTGGTTCATTTCTTCAGTAATATGGAACGACTTCGAAAAAAATCAAGAGAGCGCCGCTCAGAAAAACTAAAAAAAACTTCCCCGTATTTGATTTAACCCGCGCACTCTCCCTC
>URNX01000024.1 GCA_900549415.1 uncultured bacterium | reverse complement strand
TACAATAATGTTTCGCCAGCTATTCAATACGATCAGCAGGGAAAGTTCAAAGACTCATGGGCATTGATGAATAAATGCCGGTTGTGCGACCTTTCAGACGACGAACTCATGCTGATGGCAATGTATTGCAAAGAAGGAAGAAAAGGAATCAAAAAGAATCCAGAACAAATGCGGAAATTATTTTGTTTATTAAACAAAAGGCTGCAAGCTGATACATCAAAGAAGATTTTATATTATCGCGGAATTTGCATGATGTATGGCGAATTAAATCTGAAAGAGGCGTATAAACTGATAAAAAAATCAGCAGACGAGGGCTACTCTGACGCTCAAGCAGAAGTTGCAATTATGCTTTTGAAAGGTATCGGTATTGAACCTGACCAATCTTTGGCAATGGATTATCTGAACAAGTCTGTAATTAACGGCAATCTGACAGCAAAAGCCTATTTAGCATCATATTACCTGGGACAGAAAAAAGACTTATCCAGAGGGCTTGCATTAGCTCAAGAAGCAAGTGATGCAGGAAACCGGGCCGGACAATACACATTGGCAATGGCTTATGAAAAAGGTTTTGGAATTGGCAAAAATGACAAAAAAGCACTTAGGTTGTATCAATTGGCCGCAGATCAAGGGCTTCAAGATGCCAAAGAACGGCTTGCGTGGTTAAAAGAATCGTTGAACATCCCGCAAGAACAGTATATTGAAGATGAGAACAACTAGGAGGATTTGACAGATGGAAATACGGGTTCTGCGATACTTTCTCGCGGTCGCACGCGAAGGGACAATTGTCCGCGCCGCAAACTTTCTGCACGTCACACAGCCGACTCTCTCCAGACAGCTTCAGGATCTGGAAGATGAACTCGGACAGAAACTCTTCATACGAAGCAACCGGAACATCACCCTCACACCCGAAGGCATGTTCCTGCGGCGGCGCGCAGAGGAAATCATGGAAATGGTCAACAAAACCGAAACCGATTTCAGCGTCATGGGCGAAACCGTGCGCGGCAAAGTCTACATCGGCGGAGGCGAAAGCGACGCCATGCGGCTTATTGCCGACGTCATTCACTCTCTGCGGCTCGAATATCCCGAAGTGCACTATCACATCTTCAGCGGAAACGCTGCGGACGTCATGGAACGGCTCGACAAAGGAATTCTGGATTTCGGCGTGCTCATTCATCCTGTCGACATTTCCAAATACGACTCCATCACCCTTCCGGCAAAAAATCTGTGGGGCGTTGTCATGCGGAAGGATTCTCCGCTCGCGGCCAAAAAACACGTCGAGCCGGGCGACCTTGTGAATCTTCCGCTGATCTGTTCTCGCATGGACGGTTCGGGGCCGATCCGGAGCCCATTCGCTTCCTGGTTCGGCGCGGGATTTGAAAAGCTGAACGTCGTCGCCACGTACAATCTTTTCTACAACGCCGCGCTGATGGTGGATGCGGGAATCGGTTATGCTCTCTCGCTCAATCATCTCTTCAATGTCGATTCGCGGAGCTCGCTCTGCTTCCGTCCGCTGCAGCCGCGGCTGGAGTCGGGGCTTTCGATCGTCTGGAAAAAATATCAGGTTTTCAACAAAGCCGCCGAAGTTTTCAAGGAACGCATCGAAGAGAGATTCGCCGCGGATTAATGCGGTTTGAGGACTCCGTAGCGAACCGGATCCTTGTCGCCGTCTCCGATGCCGTGCGCCCAGCGAAGATAGCCCGCGCGCTTCACTCCGTCGTGTTCATTCACAACCAGCGAAAAATGCAGAGGCATATTCTTCCGAAACGAGAGCGGATAGAGCTCGGAAAGTTCCAGCCGGAGCAGATAACGTTTGCCGCCGGGGATGTCGATAACGCGCAGGACTGCGTTCGGCTCCGGTACAAGATGCGTTGCGGGAGTGTAAACAGAGGGCAAGTCGCCATCCGTTGCAGGGGCAAACTCCTTGTAAACTTCGGGGCCGGTCGCAGAGAGTCCCGCCTGAAACTCCGCCCGCATATCAGCATAGCCTTTGTTCTCGCAATCGAATGCAAACTGGATGCTGTCGCCGTCAAACAGTTTTTCCCCGTGCTGTTTCTGGCAGAACAGGGGATCGCGGACGTCAACCGCCAATTGCATCGAATCATCGGAGATATGCAGCGCGAATTTCGCACGATTCTCACCGACAGTTCCGAATGTGCGCCAGCCGGATTCCACCCAGAGCGCATTCTGCTCCAGGAACGTTCCGTCCTTCCCGATCAGCGGAAGCGTGCTGTAAACTCCCTCCGGGCCTGTCGGTTTCAGCGCGGAACGGTTCGGAATGAGAACGCCGGCGTCTTTTTTCAAACCGGGCAGTTTTGCCGGATCAAAGTTGCGCAGATAATAGAAGGTTTCCGGTTCGATTTTCCAGTCGCGGAAAGAAACGGCTCTTCCCTCCCAGTCGCAAACCGAACTTTCAGGCATCAGCGCGCCGGAAACAGGCTCTGGGTTCAAAGCGGTCTTTTCATCGTGCCAAAGCAGCAGAACATTTCCGCCCGGAACTGCGAATGCAATTGTTTTGATTCCGCCGAACACACCCTCGCCGAGAAACTCTTTTCCGTCCGGAAGCTCCGCGGCGGCGTGCTGAAGTATCAGAGCCGGATAACGCACAGAGGTGAACGGGACCGGATCGAAAAATCCGGAAGCCTGCGGCAGCGCATCCCCCATCTCCTTTTTGAACGCGAGCGACTCGATGCGTCCGTATCCGAGCGTGCAGAACGCCGTAATCTCCCGGAGTCCCGCCTTGAGCTGACTCAGCAGATCCAGCATCATGACTTTCGCGAGTTCCTGTCCGCTGGACTTGTGATTCGGCGGAGCGCTCCGCGGCTGAACAAGAATCGAATGCCATTCGCTCGTGCTGACAACCGGAATTTTCCGGTTGAGCCGCCGCGCAGTCTCCCGGAAACTCTCCGGATTGTAGCTGCGTCCGTGCAGCGGCAGAACATCGAAATATTCCGTGATATTCTGCTTTACAACTTCCTCATAAAAAGGAAGATAACGCTGACCGATTCCGCCCATCCAGATTTCCGCGTCCGGCTGTTCCTTCCGGATCACTTCGCTTCCGGCCTTCATCAGCTCGACAAACTTTTCCGGCGTATCGTTCCAGAAAATGCTGAAACCTTTGAAATGCGGCTCGTTCCACAGCTCGTACTTGTTCACACGGTCGCGGTAATGATGAATGAACGCGGTGAGAAAATCTTTCCAGTCCTGCATTTTCGCCGGAGCAAACGTGGAGTACATCGGCAGCCAGCCGTACTGCATGCGGACATCATCCGGGTGAGAAGACGCCCAGCGCGCCGTTCCGCAGATGCTGAACAGAATCCCGAGTTTATCCGCGGCCGCGCGGTTGACCAGCGGATCGGCGAACCAGTTGAATTTTCCCTTTTTCGGCTCAAAATCTCCCCACGTACAGCCGTGCAGACGTACAAAGCCGGAACCGAAGAGTTTCGCAAGGTCATATTCCAGATCGTTGATTCCCTTCTCCTGATTGAGTTTGCCTCCGCTGATTGCAAAACCGAGCCAGCGCGTTTTCTGCGTTCCGCGCGAGGCGGATGAGACGGCAACAGGGATAAAATCCTGCGTAAAAATCCGGTACTGATTCGTCTGCCAGATTCCATCCTTGTAATCCTCCCGCACGGTGTGCTTCGTTCCGTCCGCAAAAAGAGCGGCAAGATAAATCCGGTAGAAACCGGGTTCCGCAGGCATCCAGCGCAAGCCCTCTTTCCGCAAAACGGCGGCGGAACAGCGAAATGAATCAACCGTTCTGCCGCGGCTGTCCTCCACTCGCCCCTCCACGGTCACCAGATTTGACGGGATCGAACCTTTTGCAAGAAGGCGAACGGGTTCCCCTTTGAAATACCATCCGCCGAGCTGATCCGGACGCAGACGCAGAACATTTCCAATGGAACGCGGAACGCCAATCCGGATCCGGTCGAAGAAAAGTGTTCCGGTTCCCTGTTTCCCCGAACTGGCGAGAGTTATCCGGTAATATGCCGCCGATGCCGGAATTTCCGATACGGGAAGAAGCATTCCGAATTCCGAAAATTTTTCCGAAAGCTCCGGAAGAGGAATCTGCCGGGCAAGCACCGTTTTTTTGCTTCTATCCGCCAGCGACAGAAATGCGACCGGGCGGTTGTTCCGGTAATCCGCCGAGCGGCGGACCGCTCCTTTGACGACCACAGGACGCCCCGGAGTCAGCACGTGCCAGTCTGCATGCCAGCCCGCCGTTCCGTGCGAAACGGCGGGAACCGCAAGCGCATGTTCCGTTCCCGCCGGAGTCCCGACGAGTCCGCCGCGCGGCACATCATGGTTGCCGTCATAGTTGACGAATTCCCATCCGGCGGGCTCAACGCGGGTTCGGATGCCGTTGACAAATTTTCCCCATCGGAATTCTTCGGAAAACATCTCCGTCAGGGTCTCATCGTCCGGAAGCCGCCCCGAAAACTTCCCCTGAGACAGCTTCAGGACGGGACTCTTCTCCTGTTTGACAAGTTCCATGCTCCGGATTTCAAACCCGCCCTTCTGATTCCAGACGAACAGAACAATTGTAACTCTCCGGCAGCCCGCAGGCGTGGTGAAAACGCCGGAAAGGATCTGCGGTTTTTCCTCAAGAATCGCCCCCGGGAGAAAATCGAAGCGCTGTTTCGGATACCCCGGAGCATTCACCATGCCGATCAGGGTGACACTCCCCGATACAGTCAGGTTCACGCGGTAAGCCGTCGCAGGTTCCACCGGATGATTGACCAGCGTCACGCCCGCGCCGCGGTTTCCCGATCCGTCAACCGCCACGGCAAGCGCGCCGCTGCGAATTGAAAGTTCCGCCCGGTTCCACGGGCGCAGCAGGTTCAGATCCAGAGCGGAAAGCATCGTGCAGCAAAGCAAAAGAAAAACTGTTTTATACATGCGGCAAATCTCCTTTTCCAGGCGGCTCAGGAGCCGATCCCCCAGCTGTTCCAGAAGTTAAGCTGTCCGATGTCATCCGCGCTGGTCCATCGGAACGGCGGGAAGTCATACGGTGCGCCTTCAACCGCGATTCCGGCGGAACTCACATGCCAGTCCAGATGCAGAATGTTGACACGTCCCGCGTGACGGGCGTGCGGCATTCCGTAGTTGGTGACGCTCCCGTTTCCGCCGTTGGATTTTGTGTTCGGGTGCCAGCGCCACATGCCGTAACCCTGTTTCGGAGTGTTGGCGTCGACGGTTGCCGTGGTATCGGTCATGAAGATTTTGCGTGACGGATTTTTTGCCTTCGATGCTTTGCCGGAATGGTGATACGCCTCCGGATACGCGACGGAAACACCGGTGCTTCCCGTGACAATCGCCTCGTTTACGCCGTAATGCGGATTGAACTCCAGCCAGCCCCAGTTGACGTTCGCGCCGAGGTTGTATTCATGTCCCGGCATGGCGACTGAGGGACAGATCAGCGACCGCATCGGAAGATAGCCTTTGGAATTCGCTCCGGCAAGATCGGTGTTTCCCGAACCCGACGCCTCCTGCCAGCCCAGAATGACATCGGTCCACAGAGGCGGCTTCCACGAGTTCCCGAACATCGGAATCAGATAATCGTCACTGTCGCCAAGATACTGCGCATAGGCGAGTCCGAGCTGTTTCTGATTGCTCACGCAGGAAACCGCTCTCGACTTTTCCCGCGCCTTGTTCAGAGCCGGCAAAAGCATGCTCGCCAGGATTGCAATTATCGCAATTACCACAAGGAGCTCTACAAGCGTAAACCATCCGGATTTGCGCTTGAAATAAGAAAACGGGGAATAAGAAGCGGGGTAAGTGCCTGTTTTTGTTTTCATGGTGCTGCCTTCCTTTCATCTGTTTTTCCGTTTCAGCAAAATTTCCGAAACGGGGAATTGTTATTTTGTATTTCTGCTGTCCAGCCACTCCAGATAGCGCCTGCGCAGGTTCCCGGCGGCAAGATAACAGGAATTCGGACTCATGAAGTGCGAGAACTCAAAGGTCATGGCGTGCTCGATCCCCGCCTGTTCCGCGGCAAGAAGCTTCAGACGCATCTTCTCCCATTTGATCGGCAGGAAACGGATCGGCATGTCGCGGTCGAAGCTCTCCGTATTCGTCCAGAGCTCAATTCCATACTTGTCGGCAAGACGTTTGTTGATGCGGAGCGCTTCCGGAAGCTCTTCGTATGTGACGTGTCCATCCTGAAATGCGATAATATCCACAAGCCCGGCGATTTCGCTCATGATTTCATCCCACATCTGCTCGTGTGCGCGGAAATTGAGATCGCGGGCGTTCGGGTCGTTCGGATCCCACGCTTTTCTACCCCACATGGCGGGAGAAATCAGAATCGGCAGATTCCCGGAGATTTTTTTGCAATGCTCTCCGTAGCGGCGGAATTCCGCAATCACTGCGGGTTCGCGGTAGAGAATTTCTTTCGCGAGATACCAGCCGGCGAACGCCTTGCGGTGGCCATAGCGCTCCCACGCTTCATCAATCAGCCGGCGCTCCTGATCCCAGCTGCGCTCAATCTCCTCCGCAGTGTTCTCGCCGTTTTTCCGGCGCGTGTACGTCCCGAAAAAATAGCGCATCCCGTACTTTTCCGCGAGGGTGAGAAACATGTCGACCAAGTCGACCGGCGGCTCGTGGCAGCCCTCCTCCTCCATCAGAATCTTTGAGGGATAAGTGATGAATTTCCGGGCGCCGCAGCGGATCATGACCACTGTATCGATTCCCGTTTCCTTCATCGCGGCGAAATCGCGGTCCCACTCTTCCACGCCCCAGTTCTGATGCGGAATGTCATCGCTGATTTCATCCAGAAATGTTGCCGTCAGACGGATTCCCATGCGTCATACTCCTTTCATTTGTATTTTTTCCATCTGTTCAAGAGAAAGCAGGAGACAGCGCGGAACATGGAAGAACGTTTTCCACTTTCCGCCTTTCAGCGAGTGAGTCGGCACGCCGGCGCGGTTCAGATATCCGTACCACTCACCGTATTCAGGATCCCGGAAATGCGAGAAACTGTATTCATCCATCTGCAGAAACGCATCAAGAAACTTCTTCTCTCCGGTCAGCCGCCATGCATGAAGCATTGCAAGAACAGCCTCGTTATGCGGCCACCAGAGCTTCATGTCGTACTGCAATTCCATATGCGGCCTGCCGAGAACATCCATGAAGTAGAAGAGTCCGCCGTACTGACGATCCAGCCCGAATTCGTACTGCTCGTATGCATATTCCGCCGCGCGGGCAATCAGCGCTTCATCCCCGGCGGCCTCGCCGCAGCGCATCATGAACCACATGGATTCCAGCCCGTGCCCGGGATTGATGAAACGTCCCTCGCAGCTCTCCAGATCAAATGAACCGTCCGGACGGACATTTTCAAAAATCACCTTGAATTCCGGGTTGTGGAATTTCTCCATGACATTGCGGATTGCGGAGCGGGTATCCTCCTCAAACAGGTCAGTTCCGAGACAGTCCCGCATGACGCAGCCGAGATTGGCAAGAATCATATAGCTTCCATGCGAAAGATAACGTTCCTTGCCCGGCAGCTCCTTCGCATACTTGCCTTTCGGGTTCGGAATGCGGCGCAGATAACTTGCCATTGCCGATTCCGCCTCCGCGCGGTACTCTGTCTTCCCCGTCGCCTTGTAAAGAGCGGCGGCCCCCATCGCGGCGAAACAGTCGGAGAAGATGCTGAACGGAGTCATTGCGGGCTCGCCCTTGCGGTTCAGTTCAAAATAGTAACTGCCATCGGGGAGCCGCCCGTGCGCGTAAAGGAAATCGAACCCGCGCTCCGCAATGTCCAGCCAGTCAGAATGTCCCTTCCCGTATTCGCTGGCGTAAAGCGTGGCAAACATGTAGACGATCCGCCACTGCATCCACATGTATTTGTTGTAATCGTAAACGGAACCGTCGCGGTCGAGACAGGTAAAGAACCCTCCGTATTCACGATCCTGCGCATGATTCTGCCAAAACGGAATGACGTTTTCCAGCAGTTCTTTTTCGTAGCGTTCGATATAAGGTTTCCAGTTCATTTTCTTTTCTCTCCGGCGGTTGAAGCTGTGGTGCTCCGGGCGATCAGCGGAGCCTGAAGCACACGCGATTCAGGCTTGCCTCCACCGAGAATGCTGAACAGCATTTCCGCCGCAAGCTCTCCGATCTGCTCCTTCGGCTGCGCCATCGTGCTCAGCGGATAGACCAGCTGATACGCCGCAACATCCAGATCATCGAAGCCGAGAACCGAAAGATCCTCCGGAATGCGGCGTTTCAGTTCCAAAGCCGCCTGAACCACTCCCAGCGCGGCAAGGTCCGAAGCGGAAAACACCGCGGTAAGCTCCGGATGCTCCCGCAGCAGACGCCGTCCGGCGGAACGTCCGCCTTCCAGCGAAATCGGAGCATTCCGGCGAAAACAGACCGCACCATCCGGCAGAGCATGCTCGAAACCTTCGCGGCGGGCGACAAGCTCCGGCCCCTCGTCATCGTGAGAAATCAGGCCGAAATGACGGTGTCCAAGTCCGGAAAGATACTTCGCCGCTTCCGCGCCCGCCTGGCGGTTGTCGACCGAAACAGCATAGTCTCCGAATTCCGGAAAACCGGACATTACCTGCACTACCGGAATCCGGTGTTCGCGAAACCAGTCCGCCACCGGAAACATACAGCGATCCGGATAAAGGATCACACCATCCACATTATGCTGGGAAAGACGCGAAAGCATTTTCTCCATCCGCGCTTCATCGAACGGCGGATGTTCCAGCAGAAGCGTGAAGTTGCGTTCCTCCGCAACTTTTTCAATACCGGCAATGATATTGCTGAAAAAGCTGTTCTGCAGAAACGGCAGGAGCACTCCGACAAACGAGCTGCTTCGCGTGACCAGCGACCGCGCCGCCGCATTCGGGGTGTACCCCATCCGGCGCGCCGTCTCGCAAATCCGCTTCCGCATCTCCGGCGAAAGCCGTCCACGGTTGTTCAACGCCGTTGAAACCGCCATCGTGGAAACGCCGAGCGCCGCTGCAATATCTTTCAACGTCACTGTTCTTCTGCTGTTCATTCAAAAATCTCCAACACCGGATTAATCTTCCGCTTTATCGTTAAAGCATCAACAAAGATTATAATAATGCCGATTTCCGGAAATGCAAGAGGGAAAAACAAAAAAAGTGAAATTTTATTTTTCCCGGCGGGAACGTTTCCGGTAGTCGCGCGGGGAGAGACCGGAAAACTTGCGGAAGCGCGCGGAAAAATAATAGGGATCCGGCATGCCGGTCATGGCGGCAATCTCCGAAATCGAAAAATCCGCGCGCTCCAGAAGATTCGCCGCACGGCGCAGCTGCGAACATTCGCGGTACTGACGCGGCGAAACACCTGTTTCCCGCTTGAACTTCGCATACAAAGCGGCACGCGACATTCCGCAGCGGACAGCCAGGGCGTCCATGCTTTCCGAGGTATCCAGCAGCAGACGTTTCGCCAGTTCAATTCCCGGCTCAGGCTCAGGCGCACTCCTCCGCTGATGATTGAACCCGCGGACAAGAACACTTTCCAGAAGAAGCATCGAGAGATCAAACCATCCGGCGGGACGGTGCAGTTCCAGTTCCCGGATCTCCTCCAAAGCCTCCCGCACCCGCCGTGACGCCTCCGCCGAAAGCACGGTACGGCCGAGACCGGAAATCTCATCGTTCCACTTCAACGCCCCGGTCACATGCGCACGGGGAACAAAATGACACCAGAAATAAATCCATCGCTCCGGAACTGAAAACGTATGGCGGAACTGCGGTTTCAGCAGAACCAGTTCATTTTCCCCAATCCGGACCTGCTCCTTTCCGATTCCGATCACACCCGCCCCCTCAAGTGAAAAGAGCAGTCCGCAGGAATCCGTCAGACGCTGTTCCCAGCGCCGTCCCGGAGTTCCGCCGGAACCGCAAAAACCGACAATGAAGTCGTCCTCTTCCATTGCTTTCCGATTTCGCATTTCAGACAATCTCACATCTTTTTAAGACTTTTTACCATTTACAAAAATGCTGTTTTGTGCTATAATATAGACAGGACAGAACAAAAAGCAAATACAGAAACGAAGGAAATAAAGATGAATCGCTTCACCCCCCTGGATCATGTCAAGCTCAAAGGAAGCATCGCCGAACACATGGAACGCTTTTTCCATGAACGAATCCGCTCGGAAGAGGCGCACAAGGTTGTCTACGCCGAAGCAGAAAACGCATTCCGCTCAAAACTCGACGACGCCTCCGGCGTCTACGGCATCTGGCAGGGCGAATTCTGGGGAAAATGGATCATCTCCGCCGTCCGCTGCGCCGAATACTCCGGCGATCAGGATATCCGTGAATTCATCCGCAAGGGAGTTGAACATCTGATTGCGCTTCAGGAACCGTCCGGCTACCTAGGGACCTACCGCGACCCGATGAACGTTTTCGCCGCAGACGTTGCAAAAACCGAACCGCTGCTCGGATGGAAATGCGACTGGAACTGGAATATCTGGTGCCGCAAATACACGCTCTGGGGAATGCTCGAAGCATATCGTCTGCTCGGCGATTCGCGCATCCTTGAAAGCGCGGAAAAACAGGCGGAATTTCTCATTCATTCCCTGCATGAACACAACATCGCTCTGCGCGAAACCGGCACCTTCTTCGGAATGCCGAGCGGCTCCATCCTCAAACCGATGGTTCTGCTTTATGAATACACTCAAAAAAGTATTTTCCTTGATTTTGCGAAAGAGATCGCGGCAGACTGGGACCGCGCGGACAATACACCGCCGAATCTCATCGCGAACGCACTCAGCGGCAAGCCGCCGTATCAATGGTATCCGGAACCGCAGAAATGGGCGAAAGTCTACGAAATACTCTCCTGCTGGGACGGCATTCTGCGGCTCTTCCGTCACACCGGGGAAAAACGTCTGCTCGATGCCGCAATCCAGTTCCGTCGGACACTGATGCAGGGAGATTCCAACGCGCTTTTCAGCGTGGGTTTCAACGACATGCTCAATCACGCCGCCGCACGCGTCAACGCGCTCACAGAACCGTGCGACGTCATCCACTGGCTTCGTTTCCTCAGCGAACTCTTCCTGCTGACCGACGACAAAAGCTGTCTGGACGATATGGAGCTCGCCTTTTACAACGCCTTCCTCGCCTCGGTCTACCGCGACGGACGCTGGGGAGCGCGTGCGGTGCGCAGCCACGGACACCATTTCAGCGCGCCTCCGCAAGCGGGACTTCATCACAATCACTGCTGCGTCAACAACATCCCGCGCGGCGCATTCAATTTCGCACAGAGTGTACTCACGACGAACGGGAACGAACTTTCGCTCAATTTCTTTACCGACGCCGAAGTTTCCACGCAAACTCCGGACGGCGGATCAATCCGCCTGAACATCACCGGGAATTACCTGCAGACGGGGTCAGCTGATGTGGAATGCAATGCGGAACTTTCCGCACCGGTCACTCTCCGCATCCGGATTCCCCGCTGGGCAGCCGCCGCGCAGATTGACGGCAGCACCGTTTCCGGCGACTGGTTCCGCATGGAACTGAAATCCGGCCTCCGCACGATTCATCTTCATTTCGACCGTCAGCCGGAAATCCGTTTTCATGAAGAGCTCGAAGCGCCCGTCAATTCCCATGCAAGATGGGAATCCGGCGAAGAGACAATGAAGGAAATTTTCCGAACAGAGCCGGCCTGGACCATTGTCTATGGTCCAGTTCTGCTCGCACGCAGCAAATTCATCGGCAATACGGAAGACGAAATGTTTGCTTCCGCCCTCCCTGCGGGATTTCAGGTGAAACTTTCGCCGGAACCTCACCCGAAGACCCGGTGCGCGTGGCGCGCGGAAATCAGCGCAGACGGACGCCGTTTTGCAACACACGTCTGCGATTACGCATCCGCCGGAGATGCGAAGATTGAGGACCCGAAATTCTTCTCGATTTTCTTCTGAAGAGATTTTAATTCTTTCCGATGAATTCCAGAACGACACGCCAGTCGGCTTCGGTCACATCGTGAATCCCGGTCCGCAGACAATATCCCACGCGGTCGCCCAAGACGGGGCAGTCGGGTGCGGGGAATCCGGCGGAACCGATGCCGGCGGCACCGAACAGGTTCCAGACCTCGCCGACCGCACGCGCACAGCGGTATTCATTGTAAGGATCCGACCAGGTGTCCTCCGTTGCGCTCGCAATCAGAAGCGGACGCGGGGCGGTCAATGCGGCAAGCCAGTTCTGGTCAAACGGCATCTCAGCCTCGCGGTCGATATACTCGTCCAGCGCAGGGACGAACCAGTGCGGAAAAGTTTTGATGATGTAGGCGAGATTCTCCGACGACGGATTCTTTTCGCGTGAAATCGAGGCGCCGCAGCAGCCGGAATCGTTGCTCACGACTCCGGCGAAACGGGGATCGTGTGCGGAAGCCCAGAGCGCAGTCTTGCCCAGACGCGAATGTCCGTGCGCCCAGATGCGCTGCGGATCAATCGCCGGTTCCGTCTGCGCCAGATCGAACAGAAGCGAATAGCCGAACGCCCACGCGCTGATCGCGGTCAGGGAACGGTTCCCCTCCGTCAGCTCCGATGCGGGATGAAACAGACGGAAAACACTTCCGGCTCGCCCGGTGCTGCTGTCCTCGAAGAAGCTATTGCGCGGAGCGGTGACGACAGAATATCCGGCTTTGAGGAGCATCGGGAACTGCCAGCGGTGCGCCTGCTCGCCGGGCTTGAACTCGGTCGAATCGGCGGGAATGTCCGTTTCGGTGCTCGCGGCGGCATTGCCCTTGAAGTTGAGTCCGACGATTGCGGGAATGCGTCCCGTGCGGTGATTCGGCAGATACCACAGGGCCTCCGCAGTGTGTTCGACTCCGTTGTTTTCCAGATGAATCACCACTTCACGGCGCGTGGCGAGACCGTCGAAGGAATCGTGCTTTTCGCGCTTGATTTCAAAACGGACCGACGCCGGACGCGGCGGGATTTCGCCGAACAGTTTTTCTTCCAGAAGACGGAGAATCGCCGGGCGGCGGACGTTATACCAGTCCGCCGCGTTTTTGCATCCGGCAAGCGGAGAAGGAAGACCGGCGACGGTTTCCGGACGGTTGAGCATCATATCCATAAAAAAACTCCTCAGGGTTGAACCGGACGCGGGAAACGGATGGTAAACGTCGTTCCTCCGCCGGGGGTATCGGTTACTGTGATGGAAGCGTCGTGCGCAATGACAATCGCGTGAACCATGGAGAGTCCGAGTCCATTGCCCGGACGGGTCCGGCTGGCGTCAGCACGGAAGAATCGCTCGAAAATATGCTTTTTATCCTCATCGGAAATTCCGGTTCCCGAATCGGCGATCCGGAAAACGGCGGCGTCTTTTTCATCGAACAGAGCCAGCTCCACACGCCCGCCCTCCGGCGTGAACTTCAGGGCATTGTCCACCAGGTTGGAGACGACGCGCTGAATTTTGAGTTTGTCCGCATAAAGCATGACGTCGTTCCCGGGAAGCGCAAGCGTGAAGGTCTGTCCGTTCTCCTCCGCCTGCATGGAGTAGAGGTCGTAGGCCTGGCGAAGCTGTTCGGAGAGCGAGAAATTTTCTTTTTTCAGATGCTCGAAACGGTTTTCAATCCGGGTGATTTCGAGCATGGAGTTGATCATGGAGATCATGTCGGAACAATCCTCCGCGATATTGGCGATGGCGTCGCGATAGCTGGCGAGGTCGCGCGGACCGCTGATCGTGATTTCCGCAATCGTGCGGATGCGGGTCAGCGGCGTGCGGAGATCGTGCGCGACATTGTCCGTCACATCCCGCAGTTCGGTGAGCAGATGCTCCGTATTCGCCGTCATGGCGTTGAAGACGGAAACGAAGGAGTCGATCTCCGCGCCGTCATGCTTGAGGGCGACGCGCTGGGAGAAGTCCCCCGCGGCAATCTTCTTTGCGGCGACGCCGATCCGGCTGATGCCTGATACGAAACGCCGCGCAATCAGCCAGCCGCAGACGATGCCCGGCAGGAGAATACAGCCCGTCACGACCCAGAACAGCAGGGCGAACTCCTCCAGATTCTCGCGGATCTGACGCGCGGAATGCCCGATCTGAACGGTTGTTCCATCGTAAAGTGACGTGGTAATGACACGGAACGTTCCATCGATAGTTTCCAGATTGGTGAACGGTGCGGGCTCCATGCGCTGAAGCGGAACGCGGAAGAATTCCATGTTTGAAGACTCCGCAATCGTTTCGCCGTTCGCCGCCGTCACCAGATAGAACAGGTTCTGGCTTCCCGCATTGAGAACATTGTCGTAAACGGTCTTCTTCAGAGCCGCAAGATTCGCTTCCTTGTTGATGCGGTGCGTATAGAGCGATGCGCCGTCATAGCGCATCAGATAAAGTTCGCCGTTCGCCGCGCCGATGAGGTTGTAGTGAATCTGTCCGAACGAGGGATTGGCGAAAGCAATAAGAGGACGGAGCGCGGGAAATTTTTCAAAGCAGGCGTTGTAATGTTCCCGCGGGACCTCTGCTAGCGGCAGTTCGCGTCCGAGCCGCTTGCCGCGTCCGCCGGCAAGGTAATCAACCCGGATCGCGCTCGAAAGCTCCTGCAGAGTCTGGTCAAGCCGTGCATCCAGATACCGCTTCTGATAGACGAATGTCAGCAGGAAGCAGAAGAACGAGGAGAGGATGAACAGCACCGCGAACCAGAGGGTCACGCGGAACTTGACAGTCCCCAGAAATGTGAACTTACTCCATGACATAGCCGAAACCGCGCACCGTGTGGATGAGTTTGCGTTCAAACGGTTTGTCGATCTTTTCGCGCAGACGGCACATGCGGGTTTCGACGATGTTGGTCTGCGGGTCGAAATTGTACTCCCAGACATGTTCGATGATCATGGTTTTGGAGACGATGCGTCCGGCGTTGCGCATGAGATATTCGAGGAGCATGTACTCCTGCGGCTGAATGTCGATGCGCTGTCCCGCACGGTAAACCTTGTGTCCGAGCAGGTCGATCGTAAGGTCGGCAAACGTCAGCGTGGTCGGCTCGGTCTGATTCGACGCGCGGCGCAGCAGAGCCTGGATACGGGCGAGAAGTTCTGTGAACGAAAACGGTTTGGCCAGATAATCGTCGCCGCCCGCCTGAAGCCCGCGCACCTTGTCTTCCACGGAATTCTTTGCGCTGAGCACGATAACCGGGGTTTTGATGCGCGATTCACGCAGTTTCTGAATAATCGTGAACCCGTCCATACCGGGCAGCATGATGTCGACGATTGCGATATCGAATTCTCCGGTCTGGAGTTTGAAAAGTCCTTCGACGCCGTCCGATGCAACAACCGTATTGAAACCAGCCTGCTCCAGCCCCTTGGAAACGAACGCGGCCGTCTTGGCGTCATCCTCGATGATAATGATGTTCATTGGCGGAACCCCCTGTTTTGATGAAACACTCTCGGAAATATAACACCAAAACAGGGAAATGCAAAACCTCCGGAGCTATTCTTTGATTACAATTGTGTCAGGTACGCAGATTTTCCACTTCCCGGACCGGAATTCCGCGTCGATCATCCCGCGCGGCGTGAGAAGATGCAAAGAACAGTCGTGATCCGGCGTCCGCGGATTCAGGCGGATCGCGCGGAAACCGGGTTCCACGATCTCAATCCCGAGCAGCCCCCGCATAAGGAATGCGCTTGCACCCGCGCTCCAGGCGTGCGAGTGGGTATGCTGAGTCGAAATATCGCCGTTGCAGTAAAACAGCGTCCAGTTTTCGGGCGTGGAAGTGTATCCTTTATCCGCCCAGCGTTTGCCCCAGCGCTCCCGGACAATGCGCATTCCGAGATCAAACCGTCCGCATTTGTCCAGCGCGCGGATCACAATTCCGCTGGTGCACGACTCCGCTTCAAGAGCATTCACATCGCGCAAATCGAACACATGAAGAATCGCCTCTTCGCGCGCCTCCCCGTCCAGAAGACCGGTCATGATGGCGAGCGCGTGAGCGTATTCGCTGCAGGCTTCGGAACGGACGCCGCGGATAATGGAATCGGAAAGGCAGTGCCGCTCCGCAATCCAGAATTTCCGGAAAAACGATTCCTTGAGTTTCGCTTTTTCCGCCTGAAGCTGTTTCACGCGGAAAGAATCGCCGTACAGGCGGCAGACCTTCTCCTGATCGTCCATCATGCGGTACAGCAGCGCATTGACCGGGGCGGAAACGCCGTTGCGGGCATCTTCTGAAAAGTTGTACGCCCAGTCCAGAAAGACGGAACTCAGGTTCTCAAGCAGTCCGTCATCATTCAGATAGCCGCGGTAGAAATCCATGTTCATGAGCATGACCGGATAGTACTGGAACAGCAGAGAATCATCTCCGGTGAACTCGTAGTACTCCCACATGGCGGAGTTGAAAAGCAGCCCGCAGTCGGTGTAGGCCTTCCAGTTCCCGACCGTGAAGTTGGAAAGCTGCGCCAGAGTCCCGGTCGGCAGGATCGAATGCGCAGTCTGATCCAGATACTTGCGGCACATCGCAGTCTCGCCGAACGCCCACATCAGACCGTCAAGGATGACGCTGCAGGAGTCATACATCCACTGTCCCTGCTCGCGGCACGGCGTATCGAAAATATTGTCCGCCGTGCAGAGGTCGATTGTATATGCACACATGTCGTAAACTTTCTGGAGCTGTGCGTCGGCCGTCGTGAACGCATGCGGATTCGGGAACGGGTAGCGTTCGCAGACCGCCCGGAGCGCGTGAATTTTCAGCGTATACGGCGGCGCTCCGTAAATGCGCAGTTTCAGATACCGGAACGACTTCCAGCAGAACGGACGGAAGGTCACCGGCGAACCGTCAAGAAAAATGCTGTCCGCATAGACGGAACCGATCGCATTGTTGAAATAACCGTCAACCAGATCTTCCGCGTAACCGATTTCAATGCGTGTTCCGGCAGGTCCCTCCAGTTCGAGTTCCGCGAAACCGCGGATGATGATTCCGAAATCAAGCAGGATCGCCGGATCGTAGACCTCGCCGCCCTGCGCGCATCCCCAGCCGGAAACCAGACAGGTTCCCTCCGGCGTGCAGAGACTTTCCACATTCTCAAAACGGCAGACTTGCGGCTTGCGTCCCTGCGCCGAAAGAGAAATGCTCATATCTTCCGGATTGCGGTGCAGAGACCGGATATGGATGCACTCTGTCAGCTCCAGAACCGATTTCGGGTAAACAGTCTCCTCGCGCAGGAACGGAATATTGCGTTCCACCAGCCGCAGCCACGGCGAAACCGCGGGCGGAATATCGCTTCCGCGCCAGTCGACGTACACTTTCGCCTTCTGCCAGCCGGAATCGTCAAAACCGCACTCCATCCATCCTTTCGGCATCCTGCGGGCGTCGAAAATCTCCTGCCACGGATTGTACAGACTCGGTCCGAAAAAATAAACGTCCTTTTTCCACGCCTCGCCGGGAATGCAGCGCCAGTCGCCGGAACTCCGTTCGAGAACACGTCCCGTTTCATCCCGGATTTCCAGCAGCAGCGCCGCCTGGAACATCTTGCCTGTGCTGTAAATCTCCACGGCAACCGTGTTGCGTCCGGGGCGCAGAAACGTTTTTACATCGCGGACATTGTAAAACTTGTAATACGCCTGACTCTGGATCGGACCGTGTTCCACAAACGCCCCGTTGATCCAGATACGGTACCACGTCGCCCCGGTCAGCGACATCTCCGCTTTTTCCGGAACTTTCTCAAGCTCGAATTCATGCCGGAAGAGGTAATGCGCATTCCGCTCCCCCTCCTCCACCTGCGGTTTTGATTCCACCGGGATATGCGACAACGGATGCGCAATCCATTTTCCTGCCCACTCTTTCATTTTCCATCCTTTCTTTGTCCATCTCTGCCGTTTTCCGTTTTCAAACACACTGCAGACGTTTCTTTCTCTCATCCGCAGAAGTCTGCCGCAAGATAAAATACGCGGCACATGTACAATCTTCAATCCATTTTCCCCGCCCTGCAGCGCAAAAGATTGAAACAAACGAAACAAAATACGTAACAACGCTTGAAAAGCCGGAAAAACGCACTATTTTTCAGAAACGGAGGATTTCATCATGAAAACGGTAAACATTCGGGATGTGGCAAGAGAGGCGGGGACCTCGACTGCAAGCGTTTCGCGCTGGCTGAACGGACAGCCCGGCGTCTCGCGCAGAACGGGAGAACGAATCATGGAAACCGCACACCGTCTCGGATACCGCCCGGCGCTTCAACGCAAAACAGGCGTGATCGCCCTGATCCTCCCCTCTCTCCGCATACAATCGCTTGGATACTACACGCTCGAATTGCTGAATGCGTTCCGGCAAGAAGCGGCAAAACGCGGATCCGGCGTGCTCATCACCGCGCTGGAAGATGCGGGACTGCTCCGCGAAAACATGGTCTCCGGCGCAATATCGTTCGACTTTCTGCGTTCCATCGGACGGAGCTTTCCGAATCTGAAAAACATTCCGCTGGTATGCTTGAACGACCCGGGGAATCCGCTGGAAGAAGTTGGAACCGTGCTGACCGACGAACGCGCCGGCATCCGCCGGGCTCTGCAGTTTCTCAGAGAAAAAGGGCACCGCCGGATCGGTTTTCTTTCATTCCAGGACGAAAAAGCTTCCCTTGCGAACGAACGGAGAGTTCGCGCATTTACGGAAGAGAGCGGCGGACTCGCCGGGATTGAACCGGAGCTTCCGCCCCCGACGCTCCCCGTAACCGATGCCGTGTGTGCAATTCTGGAAAAGCGCTGTTCCGCACTCATCATTGCGGGAGAAGGATACGAAGGGCCCGTTCTCCGCACACTCGCCATGCTCGGAAAACGGATTCCGGAAGACCTCTCCGTCATCACCTATGAAACGCCCGAATCCTGTTTCCGCACACCGCGCCAGACAACGATCGGACAGGACTTTCCGGCAATCGCCGCGGCGGCGCTCCATCTCCTCGAAACCATGCTGAAAGGTGAAACTCATCCCGCCCCGGTGGAAATTCCTCCGCTCTTCACCGTCCGCGAATCCGTTGGACCGTTCCCGCTTTCATAACCAGCTGAAAAATTTTCATATTTTTTCCATTTTACGCTTGAAAAAAATCCTTTTTGGAATATGTTACATTTTTGTAACGTTTTTTTTAACCGTTCCGGAGGGAAAGATAAATATGGACAAAAACAATCTTGAAATAGCCGTCCTGAACAGCATCAGCAAAACAGTTGTTCACGAACGCAACATCCCGAATCTGCTCAAAACCGTTCTGGATATTCTGCACCGCGAAATGGGACTCCTGCGCGGAACCTTCACATTGATACATGGCGACACTCTTTTCATCGAAGCCTCCAACGGCCTCACCGAAGAAGAAATGCAGCGCGGAACCTACAAAGTCGGCGAAGGCGTCACCGGGAAAGTGGCGTCGACCGGACTTCCCCGCGTCATTCCCGATATTTCGAAAGACCACGAGTTCCTCGGCAAAACCAAAGCCCGTAAAAACACGAAAAACGTCGCATTCATCTGCGTCCCGGTCATCCACATGGAAAAGGTCATCGGAACGCTCTCCATCGACCACGAAGTCACGGAAGGCGTCGATCTTGACCGCGACCTGAAACTGCTCGAAACGGTCGCCAACATCACCGCGGAAGCCGTTGCCGCATGCCTCCAGGAACACGAAGAACGCGAAAAACTCCAGGCGGAAAACCTGCGTCTGCGTGAACAGCTCGGCAGCGACATGCGCCCGGTCAGCATCATCGGGACCTGCAGCGCCATGCGCGCAGTCTACGCCCAGATCGCCCAAGTCGCCCCCAGCAACGCAACCGTCCTCATCCGCGGCGCTTCCGGAACAGGTAAAGAGCTCGTCGCCCGCGCAATTCAGCAGGAGAGCAAGCGGCGCGACAAACCGTTCATCTGCGTCAACTGCGCCGCCCTCCCCGACAACCTCATCGAGAGTGAACTCTTCGGACACGAAAAGGGCGCATTCACCGGAGCGATCAGCACCCGCTGCGGACGCGCCGAAGCCGCAAACGGCGGAACGCTCTTCCTTGATGAAATCGGCGACCTCAGCCAGTCGGTTCAGGTCAAACTTCTCCGCTTCATCCAGGAACGCACCTTCTCCCGCGTCGGCAGCAACGAGGAAATCAAAGTCGACGTCCGTCTCATCACCGCGACCAGCCGGAATCTCGAACAGCTCATGGAAGAGGGAAAGTTCCGCGAGGACCTCTACTACCGCCTGAACGTCTTCCCCATTCACCTTCCCTCGCTCCACAACCGCCGGAGCGACATCATGCTTCTTGCAGAACACTTCCTCGAAAAGTTCAAGAAAATTCACGGCAAAGACATCGTCCGCATCTCCACGCCCGCAATCAACATGCTCATGTCGTACCACTGGCCGGGCAACGTCCGCGAACTTGAAAACTGCATGGAACGCGCGGTTCTTCTTTCAACCGACAACGTCATTCACGGTTACAATCTTCCGCCGTCGCTCCAGACCGGCGAATCCTCCGGAACCGCGATCAACCCGGAGATGAAAGCCGACTTCAACACGCTTGTCGAATCGTTTGAGCGCGAGCTGATTGTGGACGCCCTGAAGGCGACGAACGGCAATGTTGCCGCCGCCGCGCGCAAACTCGGCATCTCCCAGCGCATCATTCACTACAAAATCAACAAAATCGGCATCACTCCGGACTGGTACAAGCAGGAAAAGTAAACCTCAGCGTTTCACCGCCGCGCCCGGAGCACAGCCGCGCAGCTTGCGGAACTCCGCGGCAAAATACTGCGGGGATGAATAGTTCATCTCCGCGGCGACCTCCTTCACCGAATACTCGCCGGAGCGCAGCAGTTCCTCCGCCGTCTCGATCCGCCTCCGCCGGATGTACTCACCGGGCGTCGTACCGAGGTGACGCACAAAAAGCCGGATCACCGAAACCGGGCTCATCCCCAGCTCTTCCGCGAGTTGCTGCAGTCCGATTTTACGCCGGATGTTCCGCGCGATGAAATCCAGCGCACGAACCAGCGCCTTCGGAGAATCTCCGCGACGCGACAAATCCGAGACGGCAAGCAAAATCTCAAGCGCGAAAGCCGAAAGCGCGGATCTTCCGCCCTCCTTCAGCAGAGCGCGCGCCTCCCCGCTCCGCCGCTCCCACTCAACAAGGTTTTCCGGATGAAAATACCGGAGCCGCCTTCCGGTTCCGAGCGATTCCAGAACAGGAACAAGCGCTGGGCCCGCAAGCCCGAAAGTCTGTTTTGCGCCCGTCCAGGAAACACATTCCAGCGTGCATTTTCCGGACGGCATCATCAGAAAAACATCCCCCGGGTGCAGCGGATGCCAGCCCGTCTCATCCAGACAGCAAAACTCGCCGTCCGTGATATATTCCACCGCCAGCTTTCCCGTATCCACGCGAGTGCATCTGAAGTTCCGGCACCAGACCGCCCGCCCGCTCTGCCAGAGATAAAACGGACTTCCCTCCATCTCCGCCGGATTCGCCTGCAGAAAGGTGTTCACCGGATAAATTCCCATTCGTTTCTGAAAATACATTGTCGTCCCTCATGCAAAAATATTGTTCACTGTTGATAATATAACATACATTTTTCAACGGTTCAAGAGTTGTTTCTCCCGCTCTCCGCGATTATAGTACAGGGAAAAACCAAGGAGACTTGAAATGCTGATCGAAAAAACGGAAATTCCGCCGCGCGGATGGAACAGTTTCGACTGCTACATGGGCGGCATCACGGAAGAACAGGCGCTCGCAAATCTTGAAATCTTCCTCAAAAAACTGAAACCGCACGGATACGAATACTTCTGTCTGGACGCCGGCTGGTATGCGGACGGCGACCAGAAACTGCACGAGCAGCGCATCGCCGCCGGACAGTTCCGCACGCTGAATCTGGATGAGTTCGGACGCTACATCCCCTCGCCGGTCAATTTCCCTCACGGTCTGCGCACCCTTGCGGACCGCTGTCATGAAAACGGAATCAAATTCGGTCTTCACATGATGCGCGGACTCCCCCTCGGCGCAGTCGAGCGCAACACACCGATCAAAGATACGCCGTATCATGCGCGCGACATTTACGATCCGGACGGCGCATGCTCCTGGTGCAAATACTGGGTTGCCGCAAAAGCCGATCACCCGGGGACACTCGCTTTTTACAAAAGCGAAGTCGAATATCTCACCGAAGAGCTGGAAGTTGACTTCATCAAGCTCGACGATGTTGTGGAACACCCGGACCATGCGGCATTGTTCGGCGAAGCGGTCGCATCGGTTCCGCGCCCGGTTCTGCTGAGCCTTTCGCCCGGAGGAGAATGCTGTCGGGAGAACTGGGAGACGCTCGAAAAATACGGAAACATGGTGCGCATCACTTCGGACGCCTGGGACCATGACGAGACCAATCTTCAGAAGCTTCAGCGCTGGTATGAGTTTCAGGATCTTTCTTCGGATTCGCTCCGGGCCGACCTTGACATGCTCCCGCTTGGCGCGCTCCAGGTGACTACGGATTTCCGTCAGAGCCGTCTGACTCCGCGCGGGAAGCGTGTGATGATGACGATCATGGCGCTGAGCGGTTCCCCTCTGATTTTCGGCGGCGACCTCCCCCGGACACCGCAGGAAGATTTTGATTTTGCCACGCATCCTGCCGTTCTTGAGTGCAACGCCTGGTGTATTCCCGGCCGCCGGGTTTCATTCCAGCACCACATCGACGTCCGCAGATCACCGGACCGCCGCGACTCTTCGCACGGCTGGATCGGTGTCTTCAGCACGAGTGAGCTTCCGCGTCACATCGTTCTTTCCCCGCACCATCTCGGCTTTTCCGAACTTCCCCCTCTGCGCGAACTCTGGAGCGATTATGAGGTTGCCCCGACCGCCGATGGCAATGCGGAATTCTACCTTCCCCCATACGACGCGGCATTTCTCAAGTATTGAGACTCCATTTTTCTCCCGGCAGACAATATTGTTCTGCCGGGGGGCTGTTACAACAGAACAGATAGCAGAAAAGATTAAACATCGAACTTTTCTGCAATTTTCATACGTTTATATCTCCGCAGCTTGCACATCAGCCACCTCCAAACAAACCGAACCTGCGGAAACAGCCACTTTATAAGTGGATATATCAATATGACAGACAAGACAAGGCGGGGAAAATAGTTATCACTGAAACACATCCATATAGCCATAACAAGAGCAATGAATCCATTTACAATGCACCCAATACCGCCCAAAATAGCACCAACCACTCCAGGTCCTTTTATGCGCTCTGCCCGGGCATCGGCAATATCCTTCTCATAAAGCCAGTCGGAATAATCGCGAGCCATTTCACTTATTTTTATTGAAGGCCCTATCAATACTACATAACGTTCCAATTTAGGGTAAATTTTTTCAACTGTCCTGCGCATATCATTCTCGCAACTACATTTATCATTCCAAGAAGATATACAATTCCACATTTTCTTAAAAAAGCCAACCTTTCCTTCTTGTTTTTCCTCCTTCCAATTCTTCTTAAAATCATTTACATAAGACAGCAGCTCATTCTTCAGATCTGACCGCTTGTCATTTTCGCTTTGCCGAACTTGCACAGCGGTCCCTACAGCAGAGGCAGCAACTCCGACCGGGCAAGCCAGCAACTGAATACCCGTAGCAATAATAGGAATTGCTGTATCAAATACTTCCTGAACAAAGATGTCGAAATTTTCGCGAGCCTTTTTCTGTTTAATAAGCAAATTCATGTGAATGGCAGCAACAAATTGCGTCGCAGCCGAATGGAGCACTCGACGTAACGCCATTTGCTCTTCTGGAGGATACTTTGCAATTTCCGGATAAAGATCAAGAATTTTATTGAAATGTCCCAGCACAAAAGTGGGTTCTGAAATACCGAACTCCAAAATATTGAGTTCTGTCTGAATAATTTCTGCGACAGGTCCATTAAAATTCATCTGAATGCTTCTTCTCAATTCCTGACATGCGGGAAGAGAAGATTTATCCAGCAGCATTAATTCCGTACTCATTTTTTGTTTCCTCCTTCTGTATTAGATATGAATGTTTATATCATCCACATAGCTTCTGGCGATAGTATACGGACTGTCTTTTCCTAGAGTAATTTTTCCCTGTACAGTTTTATTTTCCGCAGCTTCTTTCGCTCTGCGCTGACGCACCCGTTTCTTTGCCATCCTAAACGCCTGTTCAGCCTCTTTCTTCCAAGCTAATTCAAGTTCTGCTTCAAACCCGATAATGGCTGCCGCCTGGTCGAGCCATTCACCAGAATCAAGAGCTTCAACCTGATCCGCAAATTCATATTCGCCCGCACCTCTTAGCCACGCGACAAAGCGCTCCTGACTTTTAAGTAAAACAGTTGCATCAATATTCCCCTTCAGGCCATTGAGGTCGTAGACATCTACACCATTCATGTGAAGCGGGAAATTTGGAAAATTCGCTTTGTTGCACTTTTCTTCATTTTCTCCTTCTCGAGAAGTTTTTCTGTGCAAAAACGAAGTCAAAAAGCGGAATTTCTCTTTCATAAAAGCAATCTCTCCTTTCCAAGATCTATTTACTCGCAAGGAGTCCAACTTGAGCAGGGTGAAGACGGAGACACTTCTCCTTTCCATGTTGAGCAATAACCCTTAGACTCAAGATTGTAGCGGGCGCCTTTCCAGAATGAACAGTTTAAGCAAGTCTTCGCTTCTCTTAGATCATAAGCTTGATATGTCGACTCCAAGAGAATGATATCCTCCTCTTCATCCAAGAGAGTACAGAGATACAAAGCGTCCAAAACCTCTGTTTCGCCAGAAAAACGGCAAAGACGAATGGCAAATCGAATACCTTCCTCAGACAAAATTTCAATTGAACTTAAGGCATTCAACGCCCGTGACATTTCCTTCGGGCCTCCCAATGCATTATTTTCACAAACGTCATCAAAGAGATCCTTTATCTTTTCATACTTTCCCGGTGACAAAGAAAGTATTTCTCTTATTCGCTCGACAAGATCTCCTGTCACAGCAAAATACCGCCACTTTTTCAGAGCAAAAACCAAATCTTCCTCAAAGCCAGTATCCACTATAGCTTCCGTTTTTTCAACAAGCTCCATCGCATGTTCCGTTTTTTCCCGCAATGCGATTTTCTCTGGAGTCATCTCTTCCGCAGCCTTCTGCGCCTGTCGAGCTTTTTCTGCAGCCTTTTCTGCAGCAAGCCGTTTGCGAGCTTCATCTTCAACGCACTTTTGCTGAAGTTCCTCAGCCATCAACTTTCGTGCATTTGCGAGCTCTGTTTCAGTGCCCAAAATCCGAGCGACAGCATCAAGCCAAGCTCCATCAGAAAGTTCAAAAGATAAAGCCTTAACTTTCTGAGCATATTCCTCTTCATCAGCACCTTTCAGCCAACCGGCAAGTTTTGCCCGATTCTTGAGCAACGCCCGAATATCAAAACTTTTCTTCAGCGCATCAAGATCATAGACATCCACACCATTCATGTGAAGCGGAAATTTTGTCATTGTCAAACCTTTCTTATCTGTTTTTCATTTATTTCCCGGGTGACCGTAAAAAACTGCCGCCTGGATTCGGTTCAAAGTTTTCCCACTCTCTCCAACACCGGCAAGACAAGTTTGCGGGAATGCCCCCCTTACGTGCAGGACAATACCCCATGTGTTCAGCATCGACGCTGTGCGGTTTCTGTCCCCAGGACCAAATTTTCCGTTCTCCTTCCCAGTAGATGCAAGTCGCACACTTTTTCTCTCCGATTTTAATTTTTCCTCCTGTTTTAGTTTTTTTTGCCAAAAATTTTGATACAGAGCCATACGATAAAAAGGACAATAAGTCCGGCACCGCCAGTAAAGAATGCCACAGCTACAACGATACCAATCTTGGCCCAAATGTTGAGCCCCTTTAATTCATGGAAGTCGTCATCTTCTCTAGCTTCTTCTCTCTTTACAGCAGCCCAACGTTGCCATTCTTCTTTTTCGGCAACAAGGCTCTCACAGTTTGCCTCTTCTTCCTCCTCTACACTCTCTTCATCGACCGCCTCTTCTTCATCGTCGTACTCTGCTGCAGCAAGACGCTGACGTTTTTTTTCTTCCGCCAAACGCCGCCGTTCAGCCTCTGCTGCAGCAAGGCGTTGACGCTTTTTTTCTTCCTCCAGACGCCGCCGTTCTATTTCTTTTTCAACTGCAAGATCAAGTTCTTTCTTTTTTCTTGCCTCTATTTCCTGCCGTTCAGCCTCTGCTGCAGCAAAAGACTGGCGCTCCTCCTCCTTTTTACGAGCCTCTTTCAATTCGGCTTCCATACCGAGAATTTTCCCGACTTTATCAAGCCAAGTATCATTGGAAATGTTTGCAGATAAAGCTTTTACCTGCAGTGCCAACTCATCTTCATCAGCGCCTTTCAGCCAAGCGGAAAGCCTATGACGATTTTCAAGTAAAGCATTTAATTCAAAATGCTTTTTCAAGCCTTCAATATCATAAACCTCTACGCCGCTCATTTGAATTGGAAACTTTGCCATTTCAACATACTCCTTTAAGTGTTCCTTGACACAGGTTTACAATCAAGCTCTTTCAATGCCTTAACCATGACTTTGTATGCCTCTGTATTTTCCTGAGACTTACAGCTGGAAGGAGTTTTTTCAATCAACTCTTCGAGATCTTCCTGTGAAATCAAGCGTTTTCCATCCAGATAAGCAATTTCAGCAGCAGACTTCACGATACTGGCTATGTCCGCTCCTGAATACATTTTTCCTTCGCACAGTTGAACCAAGTCATCAAGAACAATATCCTCTGGGATTGTACCTCCAGTCAGCTTCTTCATTCGCATTTGCAAATGGATCTTGAAAATAGAAGCGATACCGTTTCCCTTCGGCAGATCGACTTTGAAGATTTCATCAAAACGACCGCGCCGCTTAAACTCCGGCGGAAGATTGGAAATGTTGTTTGCTGTTGCAAGCACATAGATGGGAAGGGTCTTTTCCTGCATCCAGGTAAGAAAATAGCCCAACATTCGGGTCATCACATCCCCATTAGTAGCGTTAGCAAAAGCTTTTTCAATTTCATCAATCCAAAGGATGCAGGGAGAAGCGGCTTCCGCCACCTGAATAGCCTTCCGAAGATTTCCTTCACTCTCGCCAACATACTTGCCAAGAAGACGGCCGACATCAAATTTTAAAAGAGGACAATTGAATTTCTTGGCGACATATCTTGCACTAAGGCTCTTTCCACAACCGGGCATACCGACCAAGATAATTCCAGCCGGAGCATCCACTCCATGTTCCCTTGCATCCACAAGGTCCTGAAAGATGGCAGCTTTTCCCTTCAGATACTCTCCAAGGTTGTCAAAATCTCCAATATCAACTTTTTTGGAAGTATCGACCAATTCCAGCAATCCGGATTTCTGAATCGCCTGGCGCTTTTCATCAAAGATCAGTTCCAAATCGTCCTTTGTGATCTCTCCGTGCTTTGCAAGCGCCAGCTTTGTAATCTGAACAATTTCGAACTCGGAAAGACCGCTCAGAGCCATCGTCAAATCCTTCAAGGACGCCTCATCAACGACACCGTCGTTGGCTTTCGCAGTTTCTCTCAAGATTTTTTCGATTTCAACATCCGTCGGAGGACGGAAATTGATGACGGAGACGAACTTTTCAAGCTCCGGCGGAATTGCCATTTTACTGTCAACAATGACAATCGTTATCCGGAAATAATCTCCCGGGATATCAGGAGACATATTCTTCCTGCAGGCGATTGTCTGCAGCGCAGAGTAAATGCGTTTATCCTTGATGTCGTCATGAACCTCTTTCAGAATCACAATGGTTTCTTTGGCAATATCTTTGTAAAGGGAACTGTTGAACGCCTGAAGAAAATCGCCCAAATCCCCGGACAGAGAACCCTTTTTATTCTTTGTCCGGAAATCCACTCTTCCAGCGGCCGGAGAAAATTCAACTATTTCATAACCGCGTTTTCCGATGCAGCTGCACGCAGATTCTATCATGCGGTCAACCGCTTCAAAGTCAAAGTGGTTGATATAAATGATCGGACGCCGTGCCGAAATATACTGCTGCAGGAGCTGTACTGGAGATTTTTTTCCTTCCATTTTCAAGCCTGAACTTTCTCTTTTTCCGAATTGCCCACAAATAAACTGCGCCCCCACTCGCAAACTTTTTTCGCAGCTGTTGCAACCAGTTTAAGTCCTTTTGCGATTGTGTAGGTACCGACCATTCCAACTGTAGCTCCGACAGCTTTGCCAACTGCGGCACAAACAGATTGTGATGCATGGAGTTTATTGCCGAAGAAAGCTCCGACAGCGGCCCCGATCTTACATCCATACTTTGAGCAAAACGCCGGGCTGAGAATTGCCGCAGCAGAAGCCGCCATTCGGTCAAGCAGACATTCTGTGCCTTCCTCCGCGGTCATTTGCTCTTCCGCAACAGCCTTAGCGATTTCAGCCTGGAATGTCCCTTTATCTGCAGTCGTCGCAGCTTCTTCCGGAGTAAACCCCTCCTCTGCCACAAAACGTGCCGCCATTACTTTTCGGAAGTTTGCCAAATCTCCGTTCATACTCACATAGTCTCCCCGTTTTTCATTAAAGCTGAAAGCTCATACTTCGCAAGAGCCTTATCAAAAGCATCAATCAACTCAATAGAGTCAAAACCTTCATATGATAAGGGATTTTGCAGGTCAACTTCCCCTCCGAGAGAAGAAATAATTTGAGAAAGAGATCGCCCCACAACTTCCGGATCTTGTCCTTCAAAAGCCTTGTCACAGATTCCCCGCAAGATAACCTTCCTGTCATCTCCAGATTCCTTTGCGGCTTTAAGAGCATCATAGCAAGTGTCAATTACGCGAAACGTCTCGTCCATCCGCTTCAGGGTCGCTTCCGGATCGGCAACGCCTTTCTCTTTGAAGTATTTGAGAATAAACTCGTCCACTCCAAGTTTGGAGTCCTCAAACTCCTTCAGAAGAGCGCTCTGCTCATTCTCAAGTGCTGTCAATTCCTTTTTTTCCATTTCGTTCTCCTTGAGTTTCTGTTTCGTGAATGTTCTGCTGTTTTTCCCGACAAAAAAAGGCACGGAATCAATCCATGCCCATCGAAGGTACTTGCAAAACCCGGAAGAACACAAGGAAAGAACCCGTGCCAAACTATGTTTGGTACGTTCTTTCTACTTTCCGTTCTCCCAAAGCAAAATTGCAAGTTTTTCGATGGTACGGTAAAATTTACGTACAAATTGTCAAATGTCGCGCTGTCGTTTCGTCTCTTGCCTCAAGTCTCCTTTTTTGTTTGACTTTAGACATTTACTATAACTTCAACACCGACATTTGTCAAGTATTTTTCCGTAAAAATCCGCCGGATTTGCAAGTCCTTGCAATGAGCATTGGATGATTCCGTAAAAGCATTTCTCATGCCAACCCGCCTCACACTCAAAAAAGCGGACCGGGACTCCATTAACGGTCAAATTTTAACCATCTCCTGTATTTTTTTGAGCAAAGTGACGCACATATATCCCCGGCTGCTCACGCCGAAAGTCAAGACGGTCCGCTTCTTCCACACGGTCCCATTCCGTAAACTCCGCCTCGTCCTCCGGATGATGAAGAAGATGATAAACCCGATAACCGAACGGCCACTCCGTCCGGGCACGCGCTTCCATGCGCCGCGACAGATGCGGCTGATGCCGGAGCAGAATATCCCAGTGATACGGCTTCAGAAGGTCAAGACGGATACGGTCAAAAAACTGCGGTTGGCGGCACAAAAGATCTCTCACAGCGCACCCCTCCTCCCAGACAGAAAAATCGCACTGCGGCGCAAACTCCGGACGATGCGAAAGCAGTTCCGACCAGCAGAAGTCCAGCTTCAGCTCATTCCAATAATTCAAGTCAAAGTGCGGCGCAAGTTCCGGACGGCGCGTCAGAATCTCCGCTACATCCATCGCGTATAACACATCGCCGTCCGAACGTTTCGGAAGACGAGCGATGAACTCCGGGCGGCGGATCAGAAGGCGCCGCCATTTCCGCCGCGTCATCGTGCGCCAGTCAAAACGGTCCGCAAGCGACGGATCCTTCAAAAGATGCTCAAACGCGACAAACCGCAGCGAACGGCGGACCGTTCCGACCGAACAGCCGAGTCTCTCCGCGGCAAGCTCCAGACTGCCGTCGTACTCGCGGACGACACGCAGAATCCGCGTGCGTTTCAATTCATATATATTATCCTCGCAATGCAGCGCGGCGGCGGTCCGCAATTCACGGTTTTTCATTATGCTGAACATGACATGCCTCACTCACAGCGTTCACTGTTCTCCAGACAGCGCAACTCGTTGTCGCCGTCGTGCAGATAACGGCGGTACCAGTGCGCAATCATCAGCCAGTCCCCCTTCGACACCGCGAAACGTTCCGCATAGCCGAGGAGACACTCCAGAGTCCGGAGCTCATCCGGCATCAGCGCGTTCCATTCGGGCAGCAGCGACGAACCGAACAGCGCCGTGCTCTGCATCTTCCGCGCCCGGCGGATGAAATTGCTCCGGATTTCTTTCCGGTACCGACGGATTCGCAGGCGTGTGGCGGCAATCAGTTTTTCGATGCACGCGACCGGGCGATGCGTCAGGAACTCCAGCTTTCCCTCAACCATGCGGATCCGCATGACTCGCACATAGCGTTTGCGGTACCGCCGGTTGAATTTCTCAATCGCCGTTGAAAGTTCCAGCAGAAACGGAAACAGATCATCCGAAGCAGAAATCTTCCAGAGCGGAGAATCCTTCACCAGACCGTAAAGGACCGGCGCGGTTTCGTAAAGCTGTTGTTGAAGTTCCCTTTTCATTTTCCCGTTTTCACCTCTATCTTCACCGGTCGGGAGCGCAGGATGTCGTTCCCCGACCGCGCGTATTGCACGCTTGCGCTCACCGGATTCTGCAGAACACCGTTCCGGAGTTCGTAAAAATTCCAGCGAGCCTCATCCCTGCCCAGCGGAAGACGGGCAAGGAGTCCGCGGCAATCCGGACGGCTGACAAACGAAAGTTCACCCGAGACGCGTCCGGCGCACCTCCAGCCTTCCGCAGTATGCGCCATGACACTCCAATGGTCTCCACCGGAACCGGCAGCAACCAGCATTTCATCCTGACCGTCGCCATCAAGATCAAAATTCATGACCTTCGCGTGTTTGTCCGACTCTGATTCGTCTGCACACGCCGCGGGAAGCTCCTCAAAACGCACTTTACGAGTCTCCACAGAAACCGTCTGTTCCGTTCCGAGAATGGCTGAAACGAGCAGTGTAATAGAAGGATTCATAGATTTCTCCTGTTATGTTTCTGCCGGAAAGAACAGCAGATCGCGTGCCAACCCGTCTTCACGCTCAAACGGAACAGGGCAACAGAAAGAAACTGTCATTTTCTGAACAAAACCTTTCAGTTTCTGAACAGCAGAGCGCCGGCAAATGAAGAAAGTCAGGGAGGATGAGACTTGGCACGCAATCTGCTAAATATTTTTACAAAATCAGCAGACAGCGAAAGGAACAAACAATGAAACTGGTTGGTCTGGACTTTGAAACAGCGAATCCGAACAGCGGAAGCATTTGCGCGGTCGGAGCGGCACTTCTGGAAGACGGGAAACTCACAAAAACATGCGAGTGGCTTGTGCGTCCGCACGCATCCGTGGATTGGATGCTGCCGAAGTTTACCGAAATCCACGGAATCGAATATCTGGAACTGCGCGAATCGCCGGAATTTCCGGAAATCTGGGATTCTCTGAAAGGAGTTCTGCTTTCGGGTGAATGCGTCATTGCACACAACGCGCAATTCGATCTGCGGCACCTGAAATGCGCGCTCAAACTCTACAGTCTCCCGGCGATCGCCTTTCCCTATGCATGCAGTCTTGAAATCAGCCGGGAACATCTGCCGGACCTGCCCTCACACACGCTCGATTCGGTGGCGGCGCATTTCGGATTCACCTTCAAACATCACGATGCGCTCGACGATGCAATCGCCTGCGCGAGAATTGTCGCGAACACCGGACTGCAAAAAAAATTCATCCGGAAATTTGAATTTTCACCGAACATGGAGTAGATTATTTTATGAACATCAACCTGTCAAATTTTGGAGACCAGAATATGGACACACTGATTCTTACCGGCTGGGGATGGATTGATTACGCCGCGGCGGCCGCTCTTGCGCTCCGCGCCTGCAGAACCGCAGACATCCGCGGAATGAGCACTCGGCGTCTTCCGGAATATCTGAATTCGAATTCAGCAAGGAACTATAAGGACATCTATATTCTCGGAATCGGTCTGACCGGGAACTCCGGCGACCTGCTCTCTGCACTGAAACAGCTGGAGAAAAAGAAGGTTCATGTCAAGTGGATCAGCGCGCTTGAACTTCCGGACGGCATTGATCCTGAAATCCGGTCAAAAATTGACTGTTACATCAACGAGGACGGGCTGCTCGAAGCTGTCGGTTCCTGTTTCGGGCTTCCGGGCGGCGATATCCGCGAACGTCTGCTTCCGAAAGAACCGACGGAGGATTCCAAACAGTACAAACAGCTGATCGAGGCGGCGATGTTTTACTACCGCAACTATCAGGACGACAACGCCTACGGGGATGCAATCCGCCACATTGCAAACGCCGATCCGGTCAGCAGGTGGAGTCCGGGTGAGAAACAGATGGTCGCTCACTACAAACGCTTCGGCTCGCGGGAGCTTGTCGGAAAAAGCGAGGCGATCCGGAAACTGCTCGAAAACATCAACCGTGTTGCCGGACACGACCACGCGCGAGTTCACATTTTCGGCGAAAGCGGAACCGGCAAAGAGACCGTCGCGCTTCAGATTCACAACAAATCGCCGCGCAGCAAAGAGCCGTTTCTGGCGTTCAACTGCGCAAGCGTCACGCCGAATCTGCTCGAAAGCCGTTTTTTCGGCTACGAAAAAGGTGCATTCACCGGAGCGGCCGAGCGGAAGGACGGACTCTTCAAGCAGGCGAACGGCGGAACGCTTTTTCTGGATGAAATCGGTGAGCTGCCGCTGGAAGCGCAGGGAATTCTTCTCCGCGTTCTTGAGGGCGGACGGTTCACGCCAATGGGCGGGAAGGATGAAATCGAGGTTGATGTCCGTCTGCTCACGGCGACCAACCGCGACCTTGCCGCGATGGTGCGCGACGGAAAATTCCGCGAAGATCTCTACTACCGTCTGAATGTCATTCAGCTCCGGGTTCCGCCGCTCCGCGAGCACAAGGAGGATATTGCGCAGATTGCGGACGGCTACTGGATCAAGCAGCACCGGCGTCACCTTGCCCCGGAACAGATTGAAGCGCTGAAGCTGTACGATTATCCGGGCAACGTCCGTGAACTGTTCAACATTCTGGAGCGTGCAAGCGTGCTTGAGATCACCGATTTCAGCAAGTTGATTGCCGAGCACCGCGAGATGTCCAGCAGTCTGGTCCCGCATTACGAGCCGGAGATTCCGGATGATTTTGAGTCTGCCGCGCGCCTGCACGTCAAGCGGGTCTACGCGAAATACGACGGCAATCTCACCAGGACTTCCGCCGCCCTCGGTCTCGCGCGCAACACAGTGAAAAAATATCTGGAGGAGTGATGATGGAAACAATGATGAACGAAAACAACCTGCAACAGAAAGAGGTTGAAATGGAAGAACTGCAACAATTATTGAATGCTGTTTACGAGGCAACAAAGAGCATCAAACAAGGGGAAAAAGAGCCATTCAATGTCTTCGAGCTCTGCGGAGTATGGAGTACGGAGATGCGTCACTCTGCAATTCTAGCGTATTTACTTAACCCACAAAGTTCACACAAATTCGGAACCGCATTTCTAAAGAAATTCTATGAGCAAATAGGATTAAACCATTTTACAACAGAAGGAAGTCACGTTGAAACTGAACTTTCATTTGACAATGGACGAATGGATATTGTCATTTTAAATAACCATAATCAAACGGTCGTTATAGAGAACAAAATATATGCAAAAGACCAAAAAGAACAACTCGGACGTTACCAAAAGTGGCTAAAGGGCAAAGGACAATTTGCTCTTCTATACCTAACTCTAGATGGGCATGAAGCCAGCGAAAAAGATGTCGATTATTTGAGAATTTCATATAGAAACGACATTCTGCAATGGCTAGACAAGTGTATAAATATCACTACTCAAGAAAAGAAAAACACATTTGCGACAACAACTCTAACCCAATACAAGGAGCTCATCATGTGTCTAACAAAAACAGACATCACACAAGAAGAAAAAGAAAAAGTTGCAAAATGTACCACAGCAAACTTTCAAACCTACAAGACAGCAGCACTCATAGCAAAAGCTCAAAACATTATCCACGAGGAAATCCTCAAACAAATTGTACAAGAAACAACAAATGACATTAGTGCAGGAAAAGAACCAGGCATCCCTCAATACATAAAGTATAGTACAAATCAGCTAAGCCAAGCTAGATTCGCTGAATTTTCCTATGATGACAAAAATTACAAAATAATTTTTGAATTTCAGCAAGGAAACTATACTCAGCTATTTTATGGATTACATGATCTAAAAGGGAAGAAAAGGTTAGACAACCGCCCATATGACGGTGTAAATATTGACTTACCAGAGGGCATAAACAGCACAAAAATAAAAGTAGGAATACCTAACGACTACGGATGGATCATTGCTTTCGAATCCAACATCCCAAACTGGGACATAAATTCTTTTTCAGACATTTGGGAGGAAGAAACCACCAAGCCAAAAAAACAAGACGAAAAAACAACAAATAAAGAACTCTCCTTAGAAGAGATAAAAAACAAATTCAAAGAAGAAATAAAACAGAACACAAGAGACCTCATTGCAATCATCAGAGAAAATAAAGAAAAGCTCGACAACCCCAATCTACAATAACCATACTCCCTCCCCCCTGCAAGCTCCACGCTTGCAGGGGAGATAGCAGACTCACTTTCCTTCCTGGCGGGCGGAGAATTTGACGGTGACCGGAACACCGGCAGTGCAATCAAATTGACGGGTCCAGCGGTCGTTGTGGGCGGAAAGAACATAGTTTTTGCCGTCGGCGGCAGAACCGTCGACAACCACACGGGCGTCGCGCATCTTCCACCAGCCGGAGGGGGTGCCGTCGGGACGGAGCTGCTCAAAACTGCCGTTCGGAATGCCGGAACTCATTCGGATGTTGTCGCACGCGACAAACGTTTTCGCATCCGAACTCATCAGCTGAATCGTCGCTTTTCCGCTCGACTTCGGGGTGAATGAGAAACTGTATTCCCGCCACGCGTCCGAAACTTTCGCCTGGGCGCAGAGACGCTGATCCTTTTTCGCGCCAAGCCAGCCGGCCTGAGCAAGCGTCACATTCTCCGACACCTCGCCCGGAGCAAAGGACAAGTTGTCGCCGCCGACAATGTCGATGCGGAAATCCGCGGCGGAAAGGACGGTGAAGAGAGCACACGAGGAAAGAACAAGAAGTTTTTTCATTTTTTATCTCCGTAAAGGGTTAATGTTGCAGAATCCACAAAAAGGGCACCCGTCGTTGCGGGACCGAAGCCGAACTCCGGAACCAGATAATCCGCGTCCGCAGGAATCTTGAATTCGAGTTGATAAAGCGTCCACTCCGAACTGCCCGTCGTGTCCGCTTTGAGCTTGTCGTATCCATATTCCGCACGTCCGCGCGGGAAACCGACCGAGAAGCGGACGCCGTTCCGACCGCGTCCGGATTTGAGCGTCTGCACATTCTCAGAACGGGCGAGAATCTGGAAGACTCCATATGAGAATCTGCCGGGCTCGATTTTAAAACGCTGTCCGGCGACCGCAGGTCTGCCATCCGGCTTGCGAACCTCGATTTTCATGCCGTTGCCCGTCCGTCCGAACTCCGGAGCGCACCGGAAGGAAACGCCGCTGCGGATCTCGTAACACCATGCAGCCGGATCGCCGAAAGAGACTTGCGAAAAATCCCCGTTCGGAAGAGAGGCATCCGGAAGGCGGAAGAGGTGATAGTGCAGACGGTAACGGAACGAATTGCCGGGGTTCGCACCCAGCGATTCTTTCGTTTTTTCGCCCGGACGGCTGATCTCGATATCGAATCCGTACACCGCCGCGGGCGGCAGTTCGTCCAGCGGAATGAGAATCTCCATGCGATAGCCGTCCGCCGTCTTTTCGACTTTGCGCGACGCCTTTGTCGCGGGATTGCGAATGGCAAGAGCCGTCATGCCGGTCCCCTTCGAGGGTACCGCGGCGAATGCATACTGATACGGCTTCACCGCATCGCGGCTGAGTTCGCGGAACGGCGACGGATCAAGAAAAACTTCAACGGCGGAACCACCCCACAGAGAATTGCCCTCCGCGGCTTTCACCGACGGATCGGCGACGGAGAGCTCGAGCTTCAGCGTGCCGTTCCCTGCGGAAAGATGCGCCGTTGTTCCGCGCGAAAGCTTCACCGTTGCGGGGAGCGTGTACGCCGGAGTTTTTGCAACCGTTTTCACATTTGCGGGAGCGGTTTTGACTCCGGCCAAATGGATTACCGCATGTTCCGGATCGTTCTCGAACGCAAAACGGACCGGGAGGTCGCCGACTTCAGCATCGACGATTCCGGCGGAACCCGTGCGGTTGTCTGCTTCCATGTACAGCTCATCGTTGAAAAAGCGTCCGAAAAGTTCGACGGGGTTCGCGACCTTGAAGGCGGATTTGCTCAGCATCCGTTCCACTTCGGCGGGGGAGCCGGTCAGATAGCGCGGTTCAAATCCGAGCGGAACCGTTCCGGCGGCGAGCGGGTTCCCGTAAAGGTCGAGAATCTGCGCGGAGCCCGCGCCGGGCGTCCAGAGACTGCCCGAAGGACGCATGTCATACAGGAAGCCGAGCGCTTTTGTTCCGGATTTGTCCGTGAACATTCCGGCGCGGACGAGTGAACCGAGGTCGATTTTTCGGAAATTCACCATGTCGGTCAGCAGGAACGAAAGTGAATTCATCGCGGCCGCGAGCTGAGTCATGCCGCGCAGATTGACCATCCGGTCCGGAGTCTGAAAGAATGAGTCGACGGCGGGCGACGGCGAGGCTTTCACGCCATTGTAAATGCCGTCGAGGAAATGACGCAGCAGGTCGTTGGAATCGTAACGGCTGAAGTCGCGTCCATGATTGATCTGCTTGCGCCGCGCGGTCTGAATGTAATAAAGTTCGGTGCACCACATCGGTTTCGGTTTCGCAAGCGTGTTCTGAATGTTCCGGATGCACTGCGCATACAGTCCGCGCGCGCCGTGAATGTAGTCGAGTCCGCACGCATAGGGGTGAAACGCCACGCCGTCAAGCGTATCGACATAGTTCCGGTCGACGGCGTTGAGCTGGTCGCACCATTTGACGACGTTCATGCCGAAATCGCCCGTCACGCCGTTGCCGATCAGGAGGTTTTCCGGATTTTTCCGTTTCAGATAATCGTATGTGAACTTCTGATAATCAATGTAGTTTTTTGCCGGAACGCCAAACACGCCGGGTTCGTTGGTCATCTCCCAGCAGCGGACCTGTCCGCCCCAGGTTTTATAAACGAAATCAAGATATTTCGCATAGTAATCCATCGGGGGAAGAATCGAACCGGCGTTTTTGCGTTCGGACTGATGATAATACCGGAAGAGGTGTTCCGGCCATTGCGAACCGCGGATGTTCCCCGCAAGATACTTGTCCATCGTCGCCTGTCCGCCATGAATGACAAGTCCGCCCATGAGCACAAAAAGCGGTTCGATGTCATACTTTTTCAGCAGTTCCATCTGGAGTCCCAGGAGGGAGGCGGTGAACTTTCCGGCTTCGGGTTCGATAAGACGCCAGCGCGCCCAGACGCGCATCATGTTTGCTCCGGCGGCTTTCATCAGACGGAACTCGCGCTCGAAAGAATTTGTCATGATGCTGTAGTTTTCAACACCCTCTTTTCCGGCGCGGCCGATCGGGAAACCGCCCTCGTCGTTCATGCCGAGTCCCCAGCCGAACGAGCCGAACGGGTGTTTTACCGCGGGGTGCATGACCTGAACCGAAGTGTCGATTCCGCGCAGTTTCTTTCCCGCAATCATCAGTTCGGTCGTAAAGGAACCGAACTCGCGCAGAGCAAAAGATTTTTCCCCCGTATAGGTTCCGTCTTTTCCGCGTTTGAGCGTTATCGCCTCGATTGCCGCGGGGGAATCGTTGTATTCCCGCTTGAACACAAGTTTCGCTTCCACCGTTTCACGGGCGTCGTTCAAACGCGCGCGGACGGTGTACGCGACGAGGTCCCCGCGCGAATAAAGCTGGTCGCCGCGGTCCGGAATGACGGAGTACTCCTCCGGAACAGGTGCGGGGGCGGAGTCGACGTATTCAAAGCGGAAATTGTCAAGACAGAGCGCATTGAGCGTGGTTCCGCTCGGAACATAGGGTGCAAGAACCCAGATGTTGTAGTAATTGGTATACGCCTTGACTTTGAAGCGTTTCGAAAAGTGTTTCCATTCCGTTCCGGGACGGAAGGAGAAGGCTTTCAGCATGGGATAATAGTGGTCGCGATCCTGATCGGGAAACGCGCGGAAATCGATGGAATAGGCGCGGAGCGGCTGAAGCTTTCCGTTCTCGTCCGGCAGGACTTTGGCGTCGAAGGAGATTTCCACTTCGCCGTCGCGGGTCAGCATGAAATCGGCAAGCTCAAGCTGCCAGTGCGAAACGCCGGAATAACCCGGGATCATCAGCCCCTGCCCGTCCTTTCCCTCCCCGACGGTGACGGAGGTATAGATTTTATCGGGCGCAGCCTGAACAGTTTTGAGCGCGGCGCGGTTGACGCAGAGGAAGTATCCGGGCGCGCCTTTTCCGGGGATTCCGAGCTCCATTCCGGCGTTGCGGTTGAGGAGCTCCCCGGCGGGGAGCACGAGCGAAGCGGTGAGAAACGCAGAGCAGAGAAGATGTTTCATGACAGGCTCCTTTTCAGTCTTTGTTCGTCGCGAAATATTTCTCCCAGATTTGAGAGCCGCGCGAATTGTTGTTGAACGCGTTCAGTTCGGAAACGACATCGATCATTGCGGCGTGTCCGTCATAGAACTGCGCGGTTGCAAGTCTGCCGTGAACGGGTTCAACCTCATCCGCATTGCCCTCGCCGTTGTAAAGATAGCGGTAATCGGAGATATAGCCCAGTCCGGAGTTGTTTCTGGACGCCTGATTCTCAATGACCGGAATTTTGGCGGAAGGCTTGCGCACCTTTTCCGGACGCATCGCGCCCTCGGGAAGATCTTCCGCGCTCGTCGCCGCAAGAAATCCGGTCCAGCCTTTCGTACCGAGAAAGACGTATGAATTCATCAGGGAATCGGAGGAGTCGGAAGACCGCTGGTTCATGCGGTTCGGACAGCGGATTTTCAGGACGCCGGGATTGTTTTTCATGACTTCGAGATAGCGGGTTCCGGTGATGCCGTTTTCATCTCTTCCGGTCAGCTTGCCCCAGATGTCTATTTTGCCATTTTTATCCTGCGGCCAGGGATAGTAGCTGTGATCCTGCGTGTACTGCGTCAGAGCAAGACTGATCTGCTTCTGATTGTTGAGACAGGTAATCGTCTGCGCCTTTACTTTTGCGCTGTTCAGGGCGGGCAGCAGCATTCCGGCGAGGATTGCAATGACGGCAATCGTTACGAGGAGCTCCACAAGAGTGAAGTTTCCGGATTTGCATTTAAAAGCCAGACTGTTTCCGCTGCTCGAATAAGTTTTCATGACATGCCGCCTTTCGTTTGTTTTCTGTTCCGGGTCTAGAAAAGCTCCGGGACTTGATTTTTCTCTTTCACGCGTTATATTGTTTTATGTAATTATACTCGCTTTCACAAAAAATCCTATGGAGAAGAGAATCCAAGATATGCCAAAAAGAAACATTTATGAAAAAATAATGCCGGAAAAAATCGAGGTTCAGAACAGCATGTTCCGGGTCTCGCGGTGCCGGTGGTACGAGGCGATTCATCCTTGGGTGCGTCTCCATCCGAATCCGCCGGACTGGAGACTTTATTACAACTCCGCTCCGGGCAGCTACTTCAAATCAAGCGTGGTTCCGCCGACGCCGTTCGCCCCCGACCGCTTCTACATCTTCCCGAAAGAGTATTCATTCTCCACGTGGTCGGACCGTCCGTTTCCGCATTTTTACATTCATTTTCTCATTTACGACAAGCTGCCGAGTCCGAAACGGCATTTTGAGCTGCCCGCCGACCCGGAAACGCTTAAACTGATACGGGAATGCATCGCGACCGGGCACGGATGGGAGAACGTTCAGCGCAGAACCATGCTCGCATACGCCATAATCGGAATTCTGATGAGCCGTCTGCCCGCCGATCTTTTCACGCTCCACGAAATGCCCGATCCGCGCATTGAAAGCATCTGCGAATTCATTGAAAACAATCTGCGGCACAAATATTCCAACACCGAACTTGCCGAACGCACCGGGCTTGCGAAAAACAGCTTCATCCGCCTCTTCCGCGAAAAAACCGGCGAATCGCCGCAGCAGTTCCGCACACGCAAATGCATCGAATACGCCTGCGGCGAACTCCATTATTCCATGCACAGCATCGATGAAATCGCGGAAGCGACCGGATTTTCCGACCGGTTCCATTTTTCCAAGGCATTCGGAAAAATCATGCAGATGCCTCCGGGAATCTACCGGAGAGTCTCGCGCGCTCAACTCAAATAACAGCAAAAAATGATCATGAACGGAGCTGAATCAATGAAAACTGCACGACTGCCCGGGACCGGAATCTTCTGGTACTGGAACGCAACGCCGTCGGAAAACGGCATACGGAAACAGCTGAAATCAATCGCGGACGCGGGCTTCTCCTGCGTCTACCTGCACCCCATGCCGGACGCCTTCCGCAAATGCAATTTTTTTCAGGGCATGAAATGCGCCTATCTCGGGAAACGTTACTTCGAACTCGCACATATCATGCTTGACGAATGTAAAAGACTCGGACTTTTCATGATGCTTTACGACGAAGGCGGCTGGCCGAGCGGCGGCGTGCTGGACCGTCTGATAAAACAACATCCCGAATGCCGCGCGCGCTTCCTCTTCCGTACGGAAAACGGTGTGGAAGAAAGAGTCGAGGAGTTCCCCGATCTGTTCGACCGCACGACGACGGAAATCTTTATTCAGATGACTCATGAACTCTACAAAAACGAGTTCGGTTCCGAGTTCGGAAAAACGATACGCGGCATCTTCACCGATGAACCGTTCTTCCGCTGCGCTCCCGGCGGAGACGGCATACGGATCATCCGCGGCATGCGCGAGCTCTTCCGGAAAGAATACGGCTGCGATTTTGAGCGCGACATTCTCCCGCGTCTCTGGAAAGGAACCGGAACAGAACCGGGAGCCCCCGAAGCGCGGCGCAAATACATGCGCGTCTGCACGGAACTTTTCGCGCGAAACTACTCCGGCGTTCTCGCGGCGTGGTGCAGACGGAACGGACTCGAATTCGAAGGACATTTCAACCACGAGGAGGCGCTTTTCCTCACGGGCGACCACGGAGAAATTCTGAGCTATCTCGCGCCGCTGGACGTTCCCGGAATCGATGCGATCTGGCGGCAGATTTTCCCGGGACTCGACTGTCATTATCCCCGCCTTGCCGCCTCCGCGGCAATCCGCTCGCGGCGCAAGGAGGCGCTCTGCGAATGCTTCAATGTCTACGGCTACGGACTGACAACCTCGCAGATGAACTGGATTGTCAACACGCTTCTGATTCAGGGGATCAACCGGATTCTGCCGATGCCGTATCTTTACAGCGACCGCGGCAAACGCAAAATCTGCTGTTCCACAGACTTCTCGCCGCGCATTCCGCAGTGGCGCGCCATGAGCGAACTCAATCGCGCATGGAAAATCGCCGCGCAGTTCGACGTCGGCGCGACGGAACCGCCGGTCCTGGTATTCGCGCGCACCGAAAATCCATCTCCGGATTATCCGCCGCCGGAATTCAATTTCCAGGCGGAAAACCGCATGAACGAACTGCTGAACAAACTCGACCGTCATGCAATTCCGTGGCGTTTTGCGGATCTCGGCGATCTTGAAGGAACACGGACTCCGGAAGCGCTCGTCTATTTCGGCAAACCCGACCGGCGCGAAGCAGACGGAATCAAACGGCTGAAACAGCGGGGATGCGCGGTGTTCCGCGGCTGGAATGACGAACTCAAAAAATTTGCTTCGCTCGAACTGTCCGATGGTGAAACTCCCTGCCGCGTCCTCCCCTGCAAGCGGCGCGAAGGAAAAGCGTGGATGATCTTCAATCCGCTGGACAAAGCGGTTCCGTTCCGGTTCCGTTCCGCGCTGGAATGGCGCGAAATTACCGTTGATCCGGTTCTTCCGGAACTCTGCCCGATCCGCAAACAGAACGGGATAGTTTCATTCGAACTTCCCGCAGGTTCGCTGCGGATTCTCATGCCGGGATGCGGAAATCCGCAGGTTGCAGAATTCCAGAGGACCGGATGGGAACCGCAATGGCGCGTCACAGCAATCGAACGGATGCACATGTCCGCAACGGGAGCGACCTGTTTCAAACGCGAAAACATCCGGACCGGACTGCCGGCGGACGGACTTTGGCATGAGCCGGACTTCTCGGGAATTCTCACTCTGGAGACGGAACTGAAATGCGAAAAGCCGCAGAGCGGTTATCTCTGTTTTGACAAACTTCTGCATGCGGGCGAACTGAGCGTGAACGGGAAGTTCTCGGGGCTCCGCGCGTTTGCTCCGTGGGCGTTCCCCGTTACGCTGAAAGCCGGAATCAACCGTCTGCGGCTGAAAATTTTTTCCGGAGCGGGAAATGAATGGCGTCGGTGTTTCCGCGAGGAGCTTGAACCGCGCGGCTGGTTCAATGTCTACGCTCAGCGCATCCGGGAATTTTCCATGGACGACGCGGAAACCGGAGTCGGCTCCGCATCGCTGCTGCAGAAGGTCAATCCACAATCTTCCGGAGCACAATTTTCCGGCTGATGGGCTGAATGTCGACATTCAGCTCTTCGGAAATGACGCGCAGAGCTGTTCTGCAATCGGCTTCACCCGCCTTCAGCCTGTAATACTCCGCAAAAAGATTCGCGTAATAACCGAACCACGGTTTCGTGCGGACCTCATCAAGATAGCGCTCCATCCAGGCCTGAACGGCGGCGGAGTCCTTCGGATCGACTTTGGCACAGAACATCATGAACTCCACCTTCGCGATGTTGCGCAGAACCCCCTCCTCCTGACGGCAGCGCTGATTGAGCTCATCAATCTTCTCCGACTTCGGCGAACGGAGACGCAGATCAATCCCGGCGGCAAGATCTGCGGCGGAAACCTCCGTCAGGCGGGCGCCGTCGACTTCCACCGACCAGCGTCCGGCGCCGAGCCCGCGGACGACCAGCGGCATGGAATCGAGCGAGCGGGAGAACGGAACCAGACGGTTGACCTCTCCCAGTTCCGCAAACGGCGGATACGGCATGGCAAATGGAACAAGCTGGAATTCCACACCGTCTTCTGTCTGGCGGACATCGGAAACCGCGCAGTTGTCCGTTGAAGCGGCAAGCCCGAGCGAAGCATAGAAGACATTTTTCGGAACCTGCTGCGCAGTCAGAATCAGATACGCCATCACCGCCTGTCCGACAACCGTTGGGTGAACGCGGTCGGGACCGGCAAGCGAGGCCGTCGGGTCGCTCTTCTGCATCTCGCGGTTGATTGCGAGCATCGGATTCAGCAAGTCGACTGTTTCGCAGCCGTAACGTTCCGCGAGACGCTCATTGAATTCCGCGCAATGCTGAAGCGCGCCGAGAACTCCGCGCAGATTCTCCTCTTCGATTTTCGCACTTTCCTCGTACGGAGTGGGCGAAAGAAGAACTATCTCCTTGACATTCGCCTCCCGCAGGCGACGCACGATTTTCTCCATGGATTCTTCATAACGGGCGAGCGCGCTGCGGCGGCGCTCCAGAATTTCCTCCGTCACCTCGACATCTCCGTAGGCGTAGCGGTCGACGTCGTTCATGCCGAAGAAGACGAACACCTTGTCGGGTTTGTTGTTGAGCAGGTCGAAATCCATACGGAGCAGCGAATCCGAGGCGCTTCCCCCCGCATTTCCGCAGTTGAACGTTTTGAGGTCAATTCCAGGAAAACGGGTGAAATAATAATCGCGGATGAAGCGGATATAGTTTTCCGAATGAGTGAGGCTGTCGCCGAAAAACGCGACGCGGTCTCCGGATTGAAACGGGTGCATCATAACAGTTTCCTTTTCCCTCTCAAAAAATTTGTTCCGTACAATAATCCGCATTTGCCGAAAAGTCAAATTTCCCGGACAAATAAGACAAAAGAAATGAACTTTTCTTCATAAACGCTGTCATCCATATTAAATAAAAAAGAACAAAGCAACTCAAAAGGGAGGAATTTATCATGAGCCAGGAAGATTTACAGAAACTTCAGAGAGATATTGTGGAGGCCTCGGCGTTCATCCGTCCGCTGAAAACCGAAATGAGCCGCATCGTCGCCGGCCAGAGCGAACTGATCGACCGACTGATCGCCGCCATGCTCGCGGACGGACACGTTCTGCTGGAAGGTCTTCCGGGACTCGCCAAGACTCTCGCGGTCAAAACCCTTGCGCAGAGTCTGGACGGCAAGTTTGCACGAATTCAGTTCACGCCCGACCTGCTGCCGGCCGACGTAGTCGGAACAAACATCTACAACCCGCAGGAGCACACCTTCACGGTCAAGCAGGGGCCCGTTTTCGCAAACATCGTTCTTGCGGACGAGATCAACCGCGCGCCCGCAAAGGTGCAGAGCGCCCTGCTCGAATGCATGCAGGAAAAACAGGCGACCGTTGCCGGAACCACACTCAAAATGCCCGAACCGTTCCTCGTTCTCGCAACGCAGAACCCGATCGAGCAGGAGGGAACCTATCCGCTGCCGGAAGCACAGATCGACCGTTTCATCTTCAAACTGAAAATCGACTACCCGAACCGCGAAGAAGAGCGTCTTATCGCCGAGCGGATGGGGCATCCGGAGTGCATGCCGCACGCCATGCCCGTCGCCAAACTCGAAGATATCGCAAACGCCCGCAAGTGGGTCGACAAGATCTACATGGATGAGAAGATTCTCGACTACATCCTTGATATCGTCTGGGCGACCCGCCCGAACCGCCGCTCCGAACTCTCGCAGCGTCAGTCCGGAGCAAAGCTCGACGACATCGCGCCGATGGTCGAAGTCGGAGCTTCGCCCCGCGCAACAATCGCGCTCGTCGTCGCCGCCAAAGCCATGGCGTTCATGGAAGGACGCGCCTACGTGGTTCCGCAGGACGTCAAGAGCATTGCGCACGACGTGCTCCGTCACAGAATCATACTCTCGTACGAAGCGGAAGCTGAAAACCGAACGCAGGATGACATCATCACCGGCATTCTCAACGAGCTCAAGACGCCTTGATCCGGCTCACCGGATCGGAAAGGAGACGGAATATGCTGCCGAGAGATCTCATAGCAAAAGTCCGTAAAATTGAAATCCGCACGCGGAAGCTCGTCGAGGATCTGACCGGCGGCGCGTACCACAGCGTCTTCAAGGGACGCGGCATCGAATTCAGCGAAGTGCGCGAGTACACACCCGAAGACGATGTGCGCGACATTGACTGGAACGTCACCGCCCGCATGGGCGTGCCTTACATCAAAAAGTACGCGGAGGAACGCGAACTGACCGTCATTCTCGCCATCGACGCCTCCGCCTCGCTGTTCTTCGGTTCGGGCGATGAAACCAAGCGCGAAAAGGTTGCCGAAACCGCCGCACTGCTGGCGTTCAGCGCCATCCGCAACCACGACAAAGTCGGGCTGCTGGTCTTCACCGACCGCACCGAACTCTGGCTTCCGCCGCGCTCCGGACGCGCACATGTGCTGCGTCTGATCCGCGAACTTCTCGCCTTCCAGCCGGAATCGCAGAAAACCCGCATCGGGAACGCCATGAATTCCCTCATCCGGAATCTCAAGAAACGCGCCGTCGTCTTTCTCTTCAGCGACTTCATCGACAGCTCGTCCTACGAGCGATCCATGAAGATTCTGAACCGGAAACACGACCTTGTCGCCGTCCGCGTACTCGACCGGGAGGAACTCGCGCTTCCCCCGCTGCCCATGCTCGAACTCGAAGATGCAGAAAGCGGCGAAACGCTCTTCTTCGACGCCTCGTCCGCCGCGGAACGCAGCCGTTATGCGCAGAACGCAAACGCGGAACTTGCCGCGGAAGAAGAGGCCTTCAACCGCGCCAAAGTCGATCTTGTCGACGTGCGATGCGGTGAAGATATTCTCAAGCCGCTGATGGCGTTCTTCCGCCGCAGAAAGCTGAGGAGGGGATAACGAAATGAAAAACAAACAGACATTTTTACAAAAAATTGTGCGGGGAGCGCTGATTTTTCTTCTGCTTCTCGTGCTCTGCGCCGCCGGAACCGGAATTGCCGCCGCGGTCAAATACCGTCAGTGCGCCGCCTCCGCCGACCGCGCAGAAATAGCGAAATCCGCGGAACTGACAGCATCCTCCGATGTACCCATCGGCTCGACCGTCGGCGTTTCCGCAGAAATCCGCGCGCCGTGGGGACGCACACTGACCGAACTCGCCGTTCAGCCGGGCAAAAACTCCCAGCTTATCGGCACGCCTTCGTTTGAGCGCATCAAAACCGGCTGGGGATTCGTCGTCTGGAAACTGAATGCAACCGTTCTTGCATACCGTCCGGGAGAAATCCCGGCTGGCTCCATCACCGCGCAAATCGAGGGGGGAGCTGAAAAAAAGCAGGAACTCAATCTTGTGCTTCCCGCCTTTACGGCAAAAGCGCTTGAGGTTGCGGCGGGCGACACTCCGGGGATCGCGGGACGCATTGAGCATTCCGTTCCACCGGAAAGAGTTTCGATGAAGTGGACTCTCGGTGCAATTGCGCTGGTGCTGATCTTCGCGGCTCTCTGGTACATACTGTATCGCCGACATGCCCGCCGCCACGCCGTTCCGCCGTGGACCGCCGCACTCTCTTCGATTGCGCGGATCCGCAACGATCTGCACAGCGGTTCATCCAATGCGGCCAATGCGATTACACGTCTCACCGACGTTGTCCGCGGCTATCTTGAAATCCGTTTTCATCTGCGGGCGGAACACCAGACGACGCGCGAATTTCTGGATGAGATTCATGCGGGCGGGCCGCTGGAGCAGACACAGCGGGAGTTTCTCAAAGAGTTTCTCGCTTCCGCCGACATGGTGAAGTTCGCAAAAGCTCCAGCCGATGTCATGGCGTTTGACGAAGCCGCCGCCCGTGCGGAAACGCTCGTCCGGGAAACAACCGCAACGGAAAAAGAGGGAAAGGAGAAGACAAAATGACAGCATTCATGTATCCCTGGCTTCTTCTGCTTGCAGTCCCCGTTCTGCTTGCGGCGCTGTTCGCATGGAAACGGAAACAGCCGTCCGTGCGTGTTCCCTCTCTGAATGCGGCGAAAGCGGCTTCCGGGACTCCGCGCAGGTTCAACTGGAAACGCGCGGTTCCGTTTCTCTGCTATACAGCGGCAATGCTCCTGCTCGTCGTTGCGCTGGCGCGTCCGCGCGAAGGACTGGAACAGATCCGCCGCCGTGCGGAGGGAATCGACATCATCATCGCGCTCGACCTTTCCGGCAGTATGTCGGCAGTCGATGTGCCGAAAAACATGACCACCATGTCGCAAGTCCGTTCCGCGCTCGACAAAGGAACTCTGAAGAACCGCATTCAGACCGCGAAGACGGAGATTGCGAAATTCATTCAGGAGCGCCCGAACGACCGCATCGGATTGATTGCATTCGCGCCCCTGCCCTACATGGCGTGTCCGCCGACCCTCGACCACGCGTGGCTGATTGCGAATCTCGACAATCTAGACGCGGGCATGATCGGCGACAAAACGAACATTGCGGGCCCGATCGCCTCCGCCGTTCAGCGGCTGAAGGATTCGGACGCCCGGCGCAAAATCATCGTGCTGTTCACTGACGGTTCGAACAATGTTGAAGCCAAGCTGACTCCGCTTCAGGCAGCGAAGATGGCGACGACATTCGACATTACCGTCTACACAGTCGGCATCGGCTCGCAAGTTTCCGTAGCTCCGATTGAAACGTTTGCCGGACGCAGCTATCAGCAGATTCAAAGCGATTTCGATGAGAAACTGCTTCAGCAGATCGCCGCCGACTCAGGCGGACGCTACTACAAAGCGGAGGATTCCGACAGCATGGCCGCCGCGATGAAGGAAATTGATTCGCTGGAAAAGACCTCATTTGAACAGCAGACTCTCATCAACTGGCGGGAATTGGCGCCGTCGTTCATTGCGGCGTCGCTGATTCTGCTTCTGCTTGCCTTCCTGCTGGAAAGCACCGTATTCAAACGCATTCCCTGAGTTCTGTCCGGACCGCTCCCGCAAAGGAGCGGTCCGCTGTTTTGCAGTCAAGTTTTGATTACTTTTTTTTAATCTGTTCGTCACCAGTTTTTAATCTGTTCGCCATATTCCCGCCATATCGCAATGCTAGACTAAGCATTGCAACAACGAAAGGAACAACAGATTATGAGAAAAAAACTGGAATCAACGATAAAAGCAGCCGTCTGGTGCACCGCCGCACTTTCCCTCGCCGGAGCAATCTGGCTGATGTTCACGAGAAACCCGGAAGCCGTAGTGTTCGACGGAGCCGGATTCGGAATTCAGCTCTTCGGATCCGCTATGGTTATTCTGATGCTCGCATACTTTCTGATTCAAAGCCTCCTCGCATGGAGCTACCGCGAAGCACCCGAACTGAGCGATGAAGAGCTGCCGAAATGCACCGTCATCGTTCCCGCCTACAATGAAGGCGAATATGTTCTCACCGCCCTGCGAAGCGTTGCCGCGTGCGACTACCCGGCGGGAAAACTGGAAATCATCGCCGTGAATGACGGCTCGCAGGACGACACCTGGGAGTGGATGCGCAAAGCCGAGCAGGAGTTCCCCGGGCTCATCGTCGCCAAGAATTTCAAACGCAACCGCGGCAAGCGCCACGCGCTCTATGAAGGGATACGGATTGCTCACGGCGATATCGTCGTCACCATCGACAGCGACTCTGAAGTGACACGCGATTCTCTGCGCAAAATTGCCGCGCCGTTCGCCAAGCCGTCCGTCGGCGCCGTTGCGGGCAGCATCCGCGTAAGCAACCTCGAAGAGGGAATCATCCCCCGGATGCTGGATGTCGCATTCGTTTTCGGATTTGAATTCATCCGCTGCGCGCAAAGCAAAATCGGCTCGGTTCTCTGCACCCCCGGCGCGCTGAGCGCATACCGCGTCTCCGCAATCCGTCCGCTGCTGGAAGAATGGGTCAACCAGACCTTTCTCGGCGAACCGTCGGGAATCGGAGAAGACCGCGCGATCACCAGTCTGCTCCTCCGCGAACGCTGGCGTGTGGAATTTCAATGCAACGCCATTGCGTGGACGAAAATGCCGACACACTACGGACCGCTCTGCAAGATGCTTCTCCGCTGGACCCGCAGCGACATCCGCGAAAATCTGATCATGTTCGGAGTTCTTCTGCGCCGTTTTGAACCATTCAACCTTGAACTGCTCGGACTTCAGCTCAATCTGCTCGTGATGAGCCTCTCGATTCTGCTCCCGCTGTTTTCGATTCCGTTCAGCATCATCGGACTGGTTCTGGATCCGCTGCCGTTCCTGGTCTGGACTGTGTTCGGAACGATGATCTGGTCGTTTGTTCCCGCAGCAATTTACGCATCGCGCGCCAGTCTCCGGGAATCCGTGTGGTCATTCGTCTACGGCATTTACAACCTGGTCGCCCTGAGCTGGGTCTGCGTCTACTCCCTGCTGACGGTCCGCAACTCCAAGTGGATGACACGCGGCGTCTCTGTCCTCACCGCGACTACAGTGAAAAGCTGAGAAAACAACTCTTTTTCATCAGAAAAAGCTCCGGAGTTCCCGCCCCGGAGCTTTTTTGTGCGAACCCGTCCGGGAAACAGGAAAATCTGCTGAATTTTTTCTTTTATTTTTCTCTGCGGAGTTATGCAAACAGATATGCGGCAGAGACTTTTTCCCCGCTTGCCAACAGGAAAATCCGTGCTATTTTAATTCGCAGGGGGGAATTCCAAGACGGAATTCCGAAAACAAAAGGAGTTCTGAAAATGAACAAGCTCACAACACTCGCAATCATCGGAATCGTCTCACTCGGAACAGCCTGCATGGCCATGGCGGCGGATGCAGCGGACAAGACAAATGCTCCGGCGGCAAACCCGCAGGACGGCGAAGCGATCGTCGTCATCGAATCGGTCGCCTACACCGACGGCTGTGCAAATGATCCGGCATCGCCTTGTGTCAAGGACGGCAAATGCGTCTGCGCGGACAAGTCGCAGTGCAAGAACTGCATGAAGCACATGAAGAAATGCGACTCGGCGACTCAGGCGCAATGCCTGGAAAAACTCAAAAACGGCACGATGCCGTGTCCTTCCGGCAAAACCTGTCCGAAAGACCCGAGCAATACTCCGAAGTGACATTCCGATTCAGCGGACAACAAAAAACGGCTCCCCGTCCGGGGGGCCGTTTTTTTGTTGTTGCTTTCTGAAGGAAAGCGGAAATTACCAGAATCTCCACCAGCTGCGCTTTCTCGGCGGCTCCGGTTTCGGCGGTGGCGGTGGAAGCGGCCGCATGTCCGGACGGCCGGGCTGACCGGGGCGGACATCATGGTGCGGCTTCGGCATCGGTTTCGGCGGTGGCGGTGGAAGCGGACGGACGTCACGGTGCGGCTTCGGCATCGGTTTCGGCGGTGGCGGTGGAAGCGGACGGACGTCACGGTGCGGCTTCGGCATCGGTTTC
>URNX01000023.1 GCA_900549415.1 uncultured bacterium | reverse complement strand
GAGCGAATGGAGTGTAATATAGCAGAGAAATGCAGAAATGCAAATCATGAAGCAGAAAAAGTTCAGAAAAAGTGCCGGTATCGCTTCTTAAAGTAAACACATGTGGTAAAAAATGAAGCATGTGTTTACTTTAAGATAAGGTGGCAGAAAATAATGGAATATAAAGAAAAAACAGAATCCGGCTTTGAAAAACTTGTATTGCAGGGTATATTTCATTACTCGGCAGACAATACCCACCGAAAACAAAGGGGATCATAATGAAAAATATACTCTTAGTCTTATGTCTGATCGCGGTTTATGTTCTGCAGGCGGAAGATATTACAATGGCAAACGGGAAAACATACCACGATTACACCGTTGTTTCATGGTCCGCGGAAGGACCCACCATTATGCATCGCGCAGGAGTGACGGTCATCCCGCTCGAACAATGGCCCAAAGACCAAAGACATAAAATCGCCGATTATATCAAAAAAATCGAAAAGCGGCGCGAGGCAATAGCCGAGAGACCGGACCTCAAAACCAAAAGCGGGAAAATTCTAAAAAAATACAAAATCATCCGCTTCACCGGGAACGGTGCGCTAGTCTCATACTGGGGCGGAACCCTGCTCGTGAAGACCGACGATCTGCCCGATGATATTCAAAAAAAGTATCAGCAGGAAATCGAAAAGGCTAAGCCGAAACGCGGAATGGTCATTGAAACAGTCACCGCACAACCAAAGTTCCCCGAAGATCTGAGTCTGAACAACCAGCCGGCAAAAAGATCAAGAAAGCCCATGGAAGACAGCGGGGACGGCATTGATTTTCAAGTCTCAACTCCCAGTGGAAGAAGAACGCATGTCAACACCGGAAGCAGACAGCAGAAAACGACGAAATCCAAAAGCAAAACCAAAAATAAAAATTAAAGAAAACAAGAACAACCAACAGGAAGAAGAATTATGATGGACATTACTGATTTTTCTCTAACCAGACCGCCCAGGGCACGCGCACTCATTCCATTCGGAGTGTTCCTGCTCTTCTACCTCGGACTCTCTATCGTCTCCGGAGACTTCTACAAGGTGCCGATGCCGATCGCATTCATCGTTGCATCCGCGACGGCTCTGGTGCTTGACCACAAGTCGTCCCTCAAGAGCAAAATCGAACTTTTCGCGCACGGAATGGGAAATGTCGACATCATGACGATGTGTCTCATCTTCATTCTCGCGGGCTCATTCGCCTACACAGCAAAAGCGATGGGCGCGGTGGACGCCGCTGTCAATATCGCGCTTGCGTTCGTGCCGGCAAACCTGCTGGTCTGCGGACTCTTCCTCGTTGCATGTTTCATCTCGATCTCCATCGGAACCTCGGTCGGAACCATCGTCGCTCTGGCACCGATTGCAATCGGACTGACGGAGAGCGTCGGAATTTCACTTGGACTCTGCCTCGGCTCGGTGGTCGGCGGAGCAATGTTCGGAGACAACCTCTCCATGATCTCCGATACAACCATTGCGGCAACACGCACGCAAAATGTGGAAATGCGCGACAAGTTCCGCTCGAACATCCGCATTGCGATTCCGGCGGCACTCCTGACGATTGTCGTTTATCTCATTCTCGGACACAGCGGCACAAGCGGAATTGAACATCCGATCATCACTTGGAAGAGCTGCGTTGCGGTGCTTCCCTATCTGACCGTTCTCGTGCTTGCGGTACTCGGCGTGAATGTGATGGCGCTGCTGATTTTCGGAACCGTCTTTGCGGGCGTCATCGGAATGGTCAACGGAGCATTCAGCTTCTGGAACTTCCTCGATGTCATGGGGAAAGGCGCGCTGAGCATGTCCGAAACACTGATCGTCGCCCTGCTCGCCGGCGGACTCCTCCGCGTCATCCGCTACAACGGCGGCATTGAGTATCTGCTTCTGAAGATCGAGCCGCTGATCCGCGGATACCGCGGGGCGGAACTCGGCATCGCGGCTCTTGTAAGCGCGGTCAACCTCTTCACGGCAAACAACACGGTCGCAATCGTCATCGCGGGGCCGATCGCAAAAGATATTGCCACTCGCTACAATGTTCCGCCGAAACGCGCGGCAAGCCTGCTGGACACCTCCTCCTGCATCGTTCAGGGCATCATTCCCTACGGAGCACAGATCCTCGTCGCAATCGGACTGGCGCGCGGAACAGCAGAAGTTTCCTCCATCGACGTACTGAAATTCCTCTGCTATCCGTATCTGCTCGGACTCTGCATGCTGATTTCCATCCTCTTCATCCGGAAACCGAAAAATAATTTAGAAAACTAAACAATAAAGTTTTCTTTATTACGTTATATGGGACAGAAACAGTTCTGAACAAACAAAAGAAAAGATCTGAACCAAACACAAAGAGAGGTGCTATTATGGAAGCAATGAAATTTCTTCTGACAGCAGTCTGTTCCGTCACCGTGTGCGGGAGCGCATTCGCGGCTCCGCCGCCTCCGCCGCCGCATCATTACCACAACGACGGAGTTGCACTTGCCGCGGGAATCGTCGGAGTAGTCCGGAGCGCTATTGCGCCCGTGGTCTACACGGTTGCTCCTCCACCGCCCCCGCCGGTTTATTATGCGTATCCGCCACCGCCGCCTCCGCCGGGACCGTTCTATGGATATCCTCCTCCGCCTCCGCCGGCATGGGGTCCCGGACCGCGGGTTTACAATGTTCCGCCTCCGCCTCCACCGCCGCGCCATCACAGAGGACGCTGGTAAGGCTGAATCCCGGCAGATTGAAACAGATCCGCCGGGAATTTTTTTGTTTTAATAAAGAAAAAGGCGAAGAGAGCCGAAACTCTTCTCCGCCGGAATTGAGCGTAACCGACGCTCCGCTTATTTCCGCTTGAGATGCAGAATACGGCAATCGTAATCGCCAAACAGAGCGGCATGAAGACCGATTTGTGCGAGACCGCGTCCGGTCATCGGGCTGTATTTTGCAAACTCCGCAAAATATTCCGCCTGATCCGGAATTACGGTTCCATGGCATTCAATCTCATAAACCGCATCCGGATCGAGTCCCGGAACCAGGAAGAACGGAACCCGGTCACCGAACTGGATGGATGCACCGAGCACAAAGACAACCGCTTCGGAACGGTCTTTAGCGACATACTCGTAGATCGCATACGGATGCTCGAACGCACTTGCCAGACGGTAGAAATCTCCGTTGTGAATTACCGGACGGAGCTTTTTGTAGAGATCGACGTAAGAGCGGATTTCCGCAATTTCCTCATCGGAGCACTTGCCGAGCGGCTTGCCGCATGCGAGCGAGCCGAGCATTCCGCAATATGCCTGGAACTTCAGCGGCGTGGTGCGGTTGTTCACGTGGCGCATCGTATCGCTGATGTGGCACGCTCCGCCCGCCATGCGCGGCATGTTCATGTAGGTAAAGCCTTCATGAAGCTTCAGAATGTCAAGGGCGTCCTGGTTGTCGCTGCGGTTGATGCGCCCGAACGAACGGGTCATCTGAAGTGAAGCGCGTCCGGCTCCGCTTGCGCAGTTCTCCATCAGGAGGGACGGGAAATCCTTCGCGAGGGTCTGGAAAATCCAGTCGAGGTTGTGCGCATAATCAATCCAGATGCGTTCCGCGCCGCCGGGAGAGGAGAAGAAGGTGTTCATATCCAGCTTGAGATAGCTGATGCCCGTCTCCGCGACCAGCTTGTGAATGGAGGTGTAGAGAAAATCTGCAACTTCGGGCTTGGCGAGGTTGAGCATCATGCTGTGGCGGTCGGCGTCGCCGCGGTAACGGACATCCGGTTTGCAGCCGGGATAAGCCATTGCCCACTCGGGATGCTCCTTGTAGAGATTGCTCTTGATTTCAAACGCTTCCGGTTCAATCCAGAGACCGAAAGTCATTCCGAGCTTGGCGACTTCCTCGATCACCGGACGGAGACCGTTCGGGAATTTAACGGGATCGGGATACCAGTCGCCCAGGGCATGCTGCCAGCCGTCGTCAATAACAAACAGCTCGGATCCGATTCTTGCGGCGGTGCGTGCAGTCTCAATCACATTCTTCTCATTGACATCCAGAGCAAGGCTGCCCCAGGTGTTCGTGAGCATCGGGAGCTCCTTGTGCGCAACGCCGGCCGGCAGAAGCGAATCATCCTGCCAGCGGTGGAGGATGCGGCTCATTTCGCCGAACCCGCCCGGAGTGAAACCGGCGGCAAAATCCGGAGTATCGAACGTTTCGCCCGGCATCAGAGTGAAGCGGGAATCGAAATCGTTGATGCCGCCGGTAACATTGTTGCGCTCGTAGCAATCGCGCTCAAAAACGATTTTCCAGTTGCCCGACCAGAGGACCGCTCCGAAAAAGACACGTCCGGAAAACTCGTTCGCAGAACCATCGTCCATAGCAAAAAACGGAACGTGGTACGGTCCGGTGATACCGGTGCGGCTTTCGATCGTAAACTTGCCGGGTGTGAGCTTTTCGTGGCAGGGCATCGCCTCTTTGCCCCAGTGCCCGGCAAGATGAGTGACGCGCCAGTCGGTCACATCGCCCGGGAGATGCCAGGTCGCGGAAGCAAAATTTTCAACGCCGATGCCCTCCTTGCCTTCATTGATGAAGGAACAGGAACGGACGAGAATTTCTTTATAGAGTTTGTAACGCAGCTTCAGCACCAGCGGATGCATGGCGTCGCGGAAGGAGAGAACGAGCGTGTCATCGCCCTTTTCGAATCCGGTGAAACGGAAATCGGACGCGCGGACGCCGTCGGAAAACGTAAATTTGAGCGCGGATTCATCGAAGAATTTTCCGCCGAAAACGGAGAGCTCGCGGTAAAACGCAGTCACATCCGCCATGCTTCTGTGGCGGTAAACCTGACGCTGCTCCGGAGTCGGCATGTCATCCGCGCAGAAAAGCGGAGCGCCCCAGTAGAGGTTGACGGGAAGCCCGGTCTCCACCAGAGTGAAGCCGTAGCTCATCACATCGTTTGTGAGGAGGAAGCGGGTATTGTCCTTGTCAATCTGGATGTTCATGATTATTTTCCTTCCAGGCACCATTCGACAATCTCGTCGACGTTTCCGGTTGCGAGGTTGATGGTTGTATCCGCACCGCCGTAGTAGATGCGGAGTTCGCGGGTTTCCGGAACGACGACTGCGCCAGTTGCAAAGCAGACTTCCGGGATGACGCCGAGATGTTCATACTCCGTTTCCGGAGTCAGAATATAGCTCTTCATGCAGCCTAAAATCTTTTCCGGATTTTCCAGATCAAGCAGCAATGCGCCGAGACTGTAGCGGAAGCCGCAGAAGGTGTTCTGCACGCCGTGAATGATTTCAAGCCACCCCTTCTCCGTTTTGATGGGAACGGTCGGACCGACTTTGAGACCGTTCCATGGAACGAAGCCGCGCTTGAGCAGCGGACGGTGCTCCCCCCAGTGGATCAGGTCATTCGAGCGCGAAAGCCAGATGTGCGCAAACGATTTTTCATACGGCGCACCGACGCTGTACGGACGCTCCAGACGGACATACTGTCCGTTGATTTTTTCGGGGAAGAGACACGGCACGCGGTTGTGCGGAAGCGCGGTGATTTCGATCGGCTCAACCGTCTCGAAATCGGTTGTGCGGTAAAGCAGAGCGCAGCAGCCCCACTCAGAGTTCGCCGGACGGATGATGTAGTAGCAGTTCTCCTCCGCAAAGTAAGTCACGCGGCAGTCGATGGGATGAAAATCGAGGTCTCCGAATTTTTTGTCCGGATCCACTTCAAAAATCGGCTTTTTTCGGATTGTGAAGTGAAGGCCGTCGGTACTCTCCGCCACATGGCAGCGGGCGAACTTTTCATTGCGCGGAATTACCGCAACCAGCAGAATGGTGCGTCCGTCCGGCGTCATGACCTGACCAGGATTGAAAACCTGGTCCGCAGGACACCACGGAAATTCCTCCGGGGCAAAGATCGGATTCCCTTCATAGCGGGTCAGCAGCGATTTGTAACCTCTTTCTCTCATGGAACAACTCCTCTGTTTTTTCGGGTTCCTCCATAATTTGCACCGTGCAACCGGAAAAAACAAGAGCAAATCATCAGGAATCGACGCAAAAGAAAGCAACAGAAAAGCCGATCAATGCAACATTATTTATGTGCCGGAATCGCAACCGAACCGCGTTCATGCAGAAGACAGTCGACAAGGACGTCGGAAGAGACCGCTTCGCCGCGGCGCAGACGCTCCAGCATATCGAACGCCTCACGGGCGAGCACCTCGAAATTCTGCTGAACGGTCGTCAGCGGAGGCTCCAGATATTTGGAAAAACGGGGAACCTCCCAGCAGATCAGGGAGATATCCTGCGGGACGCGCAGGCCGCAGAGCCGGAGCGCGGTCAGAGCTTCCACCGACTCGCTTTCGCCGCAGTTGATCACCGCGGTGACACCCGTCTCCACGAGCCGCCGCATATCCCCGAACAGATAAGGATTCCCGCCCCCCCCCGGTGAAACGGAACGGCTCTGAACGGAAGAAGCCGGATCCAGCGCACAACTGGCGATGCAGGTTTCAAACGCCTCCGCGCGTTCGCGGTTGCTTTCGGTTTCGCGGCTGCCGTTGACGAGCATTCCTATTTTGCGGTGACCATAGGAAAGCAGCAGGGAGACCGCGCGCCGCACCCCCTGCCCCGCATTGGAGCAGACCGAATAGATGTCGCCGATCCGCCACGAAAAATCATTGAGGCAGACCGCGGGCAGCACCGTGCTGAGCTTGCGGACGATCTGCGAGCTGAAATCCAGCGATAAAATTCCGTCCACCGCCCGTTCCCGCAGGAGTTCCGCATGGTCGGCGAAGAAGATTTCGAGCAGCACGCCGCGCCGCAGCGCCTCGTCGCGAATGGCGTCGAGCATGTTGAGCGTGTACCAGGCGAGAGCGACTCTGCTTCCGGGCAGGAGAACCGCATACGCCGTCGTTTTCCCGTTTTTCCATCCGATTTTTCTGGCCGCGCGGATGATTTCCGCCGCGGCCTGCGCCGAAACGCCCGGACGGTTGTTCAGAGCGCGCGAAACGGTCGAGATGTTGAATCCCGTCGCCTCCGCAATCTCCCGAACCCCTTTTCCCGCAGGTTTTCTCATAAAACTTTCCTCCGGGAAATAATGTAATGCAGAATTAATAAATATCAAGTACGGAACATCCGCTTTTGCGGATGTTCCGTACTCCTTTTTCACTCCTGTTCACCGGAGAGGTTGAAAGACTCTTTGCCAGCGCCGCACTGAGGACAATGCCATGTTGCGGAAAGCTCTTCGAAGGCTGCACCCATCGTCGAGCGGTTTGCCGTGTGATTGTAGAACACTTCGTTCGGTTCTCCGGGGAAAGCGGACTCCGATTCAAATTCAGAATCCGTTTCCGGACGCGGAACGCAAAATCCGCACTTCGAGCACTCGTATACACTCATGGTTCTCCCTCCTCCCTGAAAAATTTCCGGTTACCTGCCGGCCATCATTGACTCAATATCCGGCTCCGGCGACGTTATGCATTTGATACCGAATATCTCCGCAAGGACCTTCGCCACTCCCGGCGAAAGAAACGCGGGAAGCGTCGGTCCAAGACGGATGTTCTTGAATCCAAGCGCAAGCAATGCAAGCAGAACCGCAACTGCCTTCTGCTCGTACCACGCGATGTCAAACGAGAGCGGAAGACGATTCACATCCTCCAGCCCGAACACCTCCTTCAGTTTCAGGGCTATCAGGGCCAGACTGTAGCTGTCATTGCACTGTCCGGCGTCCAGAACGCGCGGAATGCCGCAAATGTCGCCAAGTTTCAGTTTATTGTAACGGTATTTCGCGCAGCCGGCCGTCAGAATCACCGTTCCTTCCGGAAGGTTTTTCGCAACGTCAGTGTAATACTGCCGAGTGGCGTGGCGCCCATCGCAGCCGGCCATCACGATGAAACGGCGAATCGCGCCGGACTTCACCGCTTCAACAACTTTGTCTGCCAGTGCAAACACCTGATCGTGCGCAAAGCCGGCGACGATCTCCCCGTCTTCCAGCGGTGACGGCGGCGGGCATTTCTTCGCAAGTTCAATGATTGCGGAGAAATCTTTCGGGCGGCCGTTGATACGGTCCGGGATGTGCGGCACGCCCGGATATCCCGCCATGCCGGTCGTGAAAATCCGGCCGCGGTAAGAATCCTGAACAGGCGTGATGCAGTTGGTCGTCATCAGGATCGGCCCGTTGAAGCTGGCGAACTCCTTGTTCTGAAGATGCCACGCATTTCCGTAGTTGCCGTGCAGATGCGGATACTTTTTAAACTCCGGATATGAATTCGCCGGAAGCATTTCCGAATGAGTGTACACGTCGACTCCCGCATCTTTGGTCTGTTCCAGCAGATCCTTCAGGTCGCGCAGGTCGTGTCCGGAAATCAGAATTCCCGGACGTTTGCCGACTCCGGTTTTCACCTTTGTAATCTCCGGCTTACCGTACGCTCCGGTGTTCGCGGCGTCGAGCAGAGCCATTGTCTTGACGGCAGTGCCGCCGCACTCCAGAACGAGCGCGGTCAGCTCATCCGCCGAAAGATCGTGCGCAGTCGCGGCAAGAGCTTTGAAGATAAATGCGTAAATCTCATCATCCTCACGCCCGAGCATGGCGGCATGGTCTGCGTAGGCGGAAATACCTTTGAGCCCGTAGGTCAGCAGCTCCCTAAGAGAACGGACATCCTCGTTTTCGCACGAAAGCACGCCCAGCGGAGCGGTCGCGGAAGTTTCCCCGGTCAGCTCTTTCGCCCGGCGGAGCTGAGCTTCAATGCGGGCAATGTCAAAGTTCGCATTCGTGATCGTCATGAACAGCGATTGAGTGACAAAGAGACCGAGCGCACGGGTCGGCGGCTTTGTCTGCGCCATGATTTTCAGCTGCCGGATGAGTTCATCCATTTTGTTTGCGGTTTCCGGAGCCTTGCCGCAGACTCCACGCACGGTGCAGCCCTGATTCCGGGCCGTTTCCTGACATTGAAAACAGAACATACTCATGATGTTTCCCCCCTTCTGTTTCAATTTTTCCGTTTTTTATTCGGTTTGCATACTGCCGTCGATTCCGACAATATTCACTTTCAGTTTTTTCTCTTTTCCGGCGAGCTCAAGCGCCTTTTCCACAATAGCGACCGTTCCGCCGCAGCACGGAACTTCCATCCGCGCAACAGTGACGGAACGGATGTTGTGCAGACGGAATATTTCCGCAAGCTTATCCGCATAACCGTCCAAATCGCTGTCCAGTTTCGGACAGAAGATAATGAGAATGCGTCCTTCCAGCAGTTCCTTGTGAAACCCTCCGTACGCATGGGCGACGCAATCCGCGGAAACAAGGAGATCGGCATTGTCAAAATACGCAGCTGCAGGATTCAGCAGTTTGAGCTGAACAGGCCACTGACGCAGGGCCGACGCCCCCGCGACGATCTCTTTCTTCGACGCCGCGGCAATCCGTTTTGCCAGCGAACCGGAACAGCCGCAGGCCATCGGCTTGACGCTTTCCAATGCGGGAACTTCGTATCCGTTCTCCTTCAGCCAGGCGACAGCTTCGGAAAGCAGACGCGTTTCGCCATGATCTTTCAGGTGAATGAGATGCGCCCGGGTTGTTGCGGCGCCCTGTTTGACGATGTTCTCCATGACGCGGCGTTCATCATACGGAACGGCTTCGCGCTCGACGACGCGCATGGCTCCGGTCGGACACTTTCCGATGCACGCGCCAAGTCCGTCGCAGAAAAGGTCGCTGATAAGCCGCGCCTTTCCGTCGATGAGCTGCAGAGCGCCTTCGGCGCAGTTCGGGATGCAGTTGCCGCAGCCGTTGCAGCGGTCGGTATCGATTTCAATGATTTTGCGTTTCATAAAATTCCTCCTGAACGCGGGCGGATCAGAGGAACTGTTCGCCCGGGCGGATCGCATTCGGATCCGGTGTAAGAGTTGCCGGAACTTTGTAGAATTCGACTTTGAATTCTACGGGTCCGGTAATTTTCACATGGTGATAGCGTTCGGGCCAGATGACAATCGGATGTTCCGGATCGGCATCGAGTTCTTCTCCGGTATCTTCCCAGACGAATTTCAGTTTGCCTTTCGTCACGATAAGATACCCGCATTTGCCTTTCGGCGCCATGTGTTTTTTGAGAATCGGCTTGAGGACGTTTTCATCCGTCATCAGCGGCGTCAGCGAAGCGAATTCCGCTCCGTCCGGCAGTTTTGCATTCTGGTAGTTCATAGTTTCCCCCCTTTGAACTTTGAATGTTGTGCCTTTATCGGCTCTTTCATGAATATAACATCCGCTTTCATCAAATGCAAGCGGGAAAACAAATTTTTCCGGACAATCGGCGAATATTGAGACAGAAAGCCTCAAATTGAGGGAAAAAGCCCTCTGCGGTTATTCACAGCAGAGGGGTGCTTGACCGAGTACGGCACGCCGCCCCGCGTTCAATGAATCTTAAATTCAGCGTTCTTTTAAAGAATTGAAACCGCCGGATCATTATCGTATCAAAACGGACATTCATCAGGAGGAAGTGGCGAAATCTTCCCTGTCTCGGAACAAACATTCCTACTCCCCCTGTTGCCGCCAAGGCCTCATCGGTTCCTGTACAATGTCCGAAAAAGGTGCGTACAATTGATGTCCGAGGCTAATTCGGACCTCCGGCAAAGCGCCGTATCGGGAGCCAACCCGACCCTCATCGAGATCAATTCCTCGCACCTTCAGATATACTATAGTGCAACCGTCTGAAGTTTCAAGAGATTTTCAAGAAATATTTCAAAAAAACAGGAGTTTAGAAAGAATTTCTGTTTTTTATTATTTCAAACTTGAATTCTCCGTATATGACACCTATACTTTCTCCGGATAACCGGAAGGCAAGCAAATATGAAAATACAAATTCTGTCACTGCTCATTCTCGCCGCATCATGCACAGGTGCTCTGCATGCCGCGGAAACGGAACGCCCGGCACAACAAGCCATCGCGGAATTGATAAACGCCCCAGTGGACGGGAAAGATTTCATCTGCAAACTGAAAAGTATTCTCGAACAGCTGCCCGACGATGATGCGCGGTATGAAGCTCTCAAACCTCATCTGACACCTGCAACACAAACCGCTTTTCTACGCAGCAGGCTCATTCAGTTTACTCTGCAGGAACTTGCATATCAGAATCCGCAGTCTCCGCTTTACCCGCTCCTGCTTCAATACATTCCCCCGGTCATAAGACAGCCTCTTCCGCAAAACAAGATGGCGCTCTCTCCCGCCATGCTCCGCCTGCACGCAGCGGTTGCAATCCGGCAAGACCGCTTAAAAGACGCGCAAAATTTCCTCCAGACCGCGTGGAAACGCAAAAAAGAACTGGAGACATTCCGTCTGCTCGCCGCATGGGAACTTCTTTATGCGAAGGAAACGGAGCTGGAAAAACTCATTGCCGAATCGCGCGAATGCCTGCGCTCTCCGGAAGCGAAACTCGCCAGAGCGGCTCTTTTCCTCCGGATGAAACGTCCGCAGGAAGCTCTCAAGGAACTGGAAGAAGAGACATCCGGTGATGCAGCTTTTCTGCGCGGCATTGCCCTGTTCTGCCTTGAACGCAATGAAGAGGCATTCGACACGCTGGACAAGGGCGGACAGCTGCAAATCGACCGTTTCAAAGGCTCGTTCAGCGAACAATTTTTCTATAACATTTTATTCCAAACAGTCCGCAGAGAATCTTCAGGCACATGGACTGTCGGAAAAGATAACCTGTATCAACTCTACCGAAACAATCTGGAAAATGTCTATAACTTTAACAGGGAAAATTTAAATATCGTTCTGGCAGCACTCGTCCAAAGCCCGGATCGCGCAAAGATCTGCCGTATCCTGAAACGCAACGGCTGGCTCGAACCGGAACTTTTTCTCTTCCCGCAAAACACAAGCGAAAACTTCCGGAAACTGAGGGAAAAACTGCTCAAAAGCGAAGAGCTCTCGCGCGGCGAAACACTGTTCATGTTCATGTGCAGGAAAGTGCCGCTTCCGCTGGATAAAAAAGAGCTTCTTTTCTTGGCCGAACAGTGTCTGCGGAAAAAGATTGTATCATCCGAGCTCCTTAAATACTGGTATTCCGCTTCCGAACTTCCGGCGGACGAAAAAGAAAAGCTGATTTTCAAATATTTCAGCGAAGAGAAAACACTGGAATCCCTGACATTCTTTTCGGATCCGGTCCTGGCTCCGGTCTTTTACCGGATTCTGAAAAACCGGGAAAGAACTCTTCCGGAGAAAACTCTTTTTCAGAACATGCAGTCATACCTCATGGGAGCCGCTCAAACGCCGGAACAATTCGTCGAACTCCTCCGGGACCGGCTGAACGATCCGCAGCGTCTCATGTTCATCACTTCTCCCGGCTGGTACATCGGGTTCAGCGTCAACTCTCTATTCGATGCTGTCACTTGCCTGCGTCAAACAGGTGGCTCGCACATACTGCCCTCCGCCCTTGCCGGATTCGGTTCAACAAATGGATTTGATTACTACATGGACAAGCGGAATGGAAGCAAAATAGAAGAACTTCTGGCAAAATCCGCCACGTTCGATCTGCCTCCGCTTCTGAAAATATATTTCCTGCTGAGAATCGACAACAAGCGCGCCGCACGGGAAATCATGAAAACCGTAAAACCGGTCACACCGGAAGAGCGTCTGAATCTGGCGGCGTTCGCATTCATCCTTCAGGATTACGCGGCAGTCGACCCGCTTGCAGGAGCAGTCTTTTCCGACAAAACCCTGCCGCTGATCTACCGTCAGCTTGCAGCAACACAACTGATCCGCACGCAAATTGTCTCTCCGAACCAGTCTCCGAAGTGGAAAGAGTCTGTTGAATTTCTGCTGACCACCGCTCCGGAACTGCGCAGAACAATCCTGACAGAACTGCTGGACCGTCCGTATGCGGAATCTCTCCGCACACGCTTCCCGCCTGTTGCAAAAACTCCGGATCTTAACACACTGCTGAAGACCGACCGGAAAGCGGTGCTTGAATCCGTCTTACGGAAACTGGAAAACGCAGAACCGCTGATCAATACAAGGGGTGTATACGAAGATATTTTATTTTCACCGTACTCCGAGCGCCAGGTACTGAAAGAGCTGCTGCCGGAGCTGAAAAAAGCAATCAAAAATCCGCGGGTTCTGGCAGTCGTCTGCGAAATTGCTGAAGACAATAAAACAGCTCTGCAGCTGTATCGGGAAATCTACGCGAAAGATCCTCATGACCAGCTTGTGGCGGCAAAAATCTGCGCACTCGGCGAACCGGAACCGGAGTTGATCAAACAGCTCATCCACGCACGCTATTTTATCAGGGAAACGCTGTTTCAAGGGAATCCGAAAAAGTACCTGCGGCTGGTGGAAATGATTGTCGATTCCGGCGAAGATCTTGATCAAGCCTGGTGTTTCCGGCTTCTCGCAATGCTCGACCTGTACGCGAGATCCAACAACGAGCCGACATTCGTTTCCCGGGAAAGTGAATATTCGTACACGCCCTCGGGACCATCGCAGAAACACCGGCTGGAACTGTGCATAAAAATCATCCGCCGCGGACAGAAAAATCCGGGATTCCTTCTCACTCCGTCCGTTTTCTATTTCGCGCGATTCGCCGGCGCGGAGTTTCCGCAGGATTTGCGCGAAACCATGATTCAGACATACACTCCCGACAAAAGAAGTGCGGCGTCGCTGGGGTTTTTCATTACGGAATACCTCAGGAATCCGGAAAAAATGCGCCCGATCCTTTGCGAGAAGGGAATGAAAGACGAGTTAAGCCGCAGGGAAGCTCTGCTTGCACTCCCCCCGGCGGAATTTAACGCGGCAATGCCTGAATCAGCAAAAGCTGTGGATAATCAGGAATTTCTGAATGCATTTTCAGACTACACACTCCTTGCGCGGCACAGAAACCTGCACGCCCCGCTGCGGCAGCTCTGGAAACACTATTCGGTTTATACGGCATCAACTGCGGCTCTGGCCTCGTATCTGACGCTTTACTCAGACAGGGAACTTTTGGAACAGTTTCTGTCTTTGCAGAAAGAGGTTCAGAAAAACATGCAGAACTCCGGCGAATTTTACTCCTCATCCTCTTACACATTCTTCAAAACAGTCCGAGAAGCGTTCGAGAAACGGACCCGGAAGTCAGAAAAATTAGCAGCGGAACTTCTGCATCAATACGCGCTCGGCAACCTCAATGCATGGTTTCTGATCGGCAATGTGCTTCTGATCCGCGATCCATTCGCCGCGCTCGAAAACACGCCGTTTTTTGGAACCATGCAGAACTGCGTTACGCCTGATCTGCAGTTTATCTCCGTCCTTCATCCGGAAACGAAGAAGCGTCTGAAAAACTCCATCCAAACTCGCAAAAAGACAAAGCAGAATGTCACATTCGGCATGGAAGCCGTAAACGCGGCGCTGGAAAGTTCACGCAAAGCACTTAATTTTGAACAGGTTATGAGAGAACGTTCCGCTGAGTGGGAAGCGCTGCCCCGGAAGCGCAAACTGGAACTGCTGAATCAGCTTTCTCCGATTCTGAGGCACACAAACTTTTCCATTTTCGCTTCGGAACAGCTGGATGAGCTTGCCGAACCGGAGCCTGCACCGGAAAACTTTGCCTCGCGTCTGGAGGCTCTCCGGCGAAGAACCGGGCGACGCCCCGAAAACGCGCCGGGAAGCTATCTATCCCTGCTGAAAAAAGGACTCGGATTCAAAGAGCGGATTTCAAAAGAGAAGTTTCAGAAAACGCTTGCTCCGCTTGCAGATGAGCTGCTGGACATTTTCCCGATTCTCGATGAAAAACAGGAACGCGCCCTGCTGCCGTATCTCCTCGAATATTTTCTGTTTATCAACGACCAAAAGAGCCTGGACATTCTGCGCGAATACACCGACATTGTCACGCCGGAGTATCGCGCGGAAGTCAAAAAAAGCTGCACAAAACCGGCGGCGGAAGCATTCCGAACCGTCTTTCCGGAGGTGAAAAAATGAAAATTCCGGCACTCTTTCTGTTTTTTCTTATTATTCAAATCTCCGCGAAACCCTCCGTGCTGATTCTCCAGGGACGCGGGGGAACTCCGGAACTTGACCGCGAAGTAAAACAAAACTGCGATGCGCTCAAAACATGGTACGGCGACCGCGCAGAAGTTCAAATCTGTTCCGCTTCCGCCGCTTTCCGCAATGCGCTGGAGCATTCGGGAACCCCGCGGGTTCTCTATCTCTTCGGACACGGCTCCGCAAACAGCCGGCGCACGACCCTTTCCATGACGGACGGGCGGCTTCCCGTCACTGAACTTGCAGAGCTCGTGAAACGCTTTCCATGCTCCGAAATTTATCTTTTCAACACAATGAGCGCCCCGTTTCTCGATGCACTCGCCGCCCCCGGGCGCTTCGTTCTTTCCGCAACCGACTCCGAACGCCAGCTCAATCCGCCGCGCTACCCGCAATTCTATCTGCAGGCCCTGCAGCAGCTCGGATACGGACGCGCTCCGCTCGAATACGCCGCGCTCGCCGGAAAGCTGACACAGGAATATTACAAAAACAACCGGCTGGCTCTCCCGGAAAATGCCTGCTGGTCGGACGGTTCCGAAAAACATTCCTATCCATTTGACGGCCAAGCACTTACATCTGTTTCCATCACAGAAAAACCAATCCCGTCAAAGCCTCTTCCGCGCAGGGATTTTCCGGAATCCCTGCAAGAAGAAGCAACCGCGGAAACGCTCGCACTGATACAGCTCGCAAAAAAAACAGCGGAGCAATACCGGAATTTCCCCGCATTCTATCTGAAGCGCTCTGTTGCAGTTCTGCTCAATCCGGATAAAACCGCGCAAATCCGGAGGCGGGATCTGCTTTATTTCAGAACCATTGCCGGAGCGGAACGCTTTATCCCGCAACTGCTTGTGCATCCTGCGCGGCTGATTTTCCCGGACGGGCGGTTCCGGATTCTGAAACCCGGTCCGGTTCCGACTCCGGAACCGGGTTCCATCCTTGAACTGACACGGGAAACAGCAGTACGCATTTCCGGACATCTGCCGGAATTCCAGACGGAAATTCCGGTTCAGACGATTCTTCCCGTCGCCGCTCATGAATTCCGGACGGAAGGCGCAGTGAAACTTTATAAGGCAAAACTCTATCATCTTGAAAATCAACAGTTTGCACCGTTCTGTCCGGAAGTTGGAGCTGTCGGGAAACCGGCTCGGATTGTCATTACAAGTCTGCATTCCTGGGAGGATTTCCTTGCGTGGAGCCGCCGCATGATGAACCGCGCGCTGGTGCTGGATGATGCGGCAAAAGCAAAGACCGCTCAGCTGCTGCAGGGAGCCGCCTCCGATCGGGAAAAAATCCGGCGGATTTATGACTATCTGAACTCTCTGCGCTATGTCACGACTCCGCTCGGCGCAGCGGCGTTCCGTCCGCAAACCGCCGGAATGATGATGCGGAACGGATTCGGCGACTGCAAGGACAAGGCTTCGGCGCTCGCCGCCATGTGCGCATACGCCGGAATCCGTGCGGAGCGCGTTCTTGTGAACCGCGGCGGAAACATCGACCCGGACTTTCCCTCGTGGCAGTTCAACCACATGATCAACTACATTCCATCGCTCAATCTCTGGCTGGATGCAACGGACGGTCTTTCACCGTTCGGGGATCTTCCGCCCGGAAATCATGGGACATCCGGTCTTTCCCTGGATGCGGGCGGCGTCCGGTTCCGGAAGGTGAAAACAGCTTCAAAAATCAGCCGTTTTGTCCGGAAAATTGAAAAAAAGGAAAACGGGATTGTCGAGGTTCAGACAGGACGTTCCGGGATTTTCGATTATGCATTCCAAGCCGCACGCAATACGCTGGGCTCCAGTTTTCTGAGCTCGCTGGCGGATGAGGCGCTTCCGCTTGCGGAATACAAATCCAGACGCATTGAACTCAAGCCGGACGGCAGTCTCCATGTGTTCACGGCGGAAAATCCGGTGCGCTTCACCCTCCCCGCGGAACTGCTGAAACCGTTTTCCGCGCAAACCGCCACGCGTCCGCACAAGCTCTTCGACGGACGAAACTGGGAATTCATTCTGAACATCACCGGATTCCCGCTTCAAAAGAAAACGATTGAGCGGAAAACCGCGCACTGCAAGTTCCGTTTCGATTCCGACGGTGCAATTGCGCTGCTGGTCATTTCCGGAAATTCCACATCATCGGTTTCCCCGGACGAATATTCCGCAATCCGCGGATATCTGCGCGAGTTTCAGCGGGAACTGAACCGTCTGCCGAAAGGAGTTTTAAAATGAAATATCTGCTGTTGCTTCTGCTTCTCTTTCCACTTCTGCCGTACGCTTCGGAACCGTTCGAAAATGCGCGCGGAAGCCGTATCTCATGGGCGCGGCTCAAGTTCCCGACAACCGGATACCGTCAAGGCGACAGTCTCGGGTGGTTCTATCATCCAAGCGGAGACATCATCATCGTTGACTGGCTCCGCAAACACACCTCCATGAACATGAAGCTCGAATGGAACATCGCGGACATCGACCGTCTCGACCAGATGACCGACTTTCCGCTTCTCTTTCTCAGCGGCAAAGGCGCCATCGATGCAACCCCGCAGCAGAAACGGAATCTGAGGGAATACATCCTGCGCGGCGGTTTTCTGTTCGTGGACGACTGCGTCGCCCTGCGCCAGATCAAAGAGGATCTCTTTTTCGACAGCGTCCGCACTCTGCTGAAAGAGATTCTGCCGGAAATTGAAATGCGGCGCATTCCCATGAGCGACGACGTTTTCCACACCTACTACACCATCACCGACTGGGCGCATCTGCAGGGCGTCAACAACGGTCTCTGGGGGGCATGGCACAAGGGACGCCTCGTGGCGCTGATGAATTCGAGCGATCTTCATTGCGGCTGGGTCGGATTCCATTTCACCCAGAGACAGCGCACGTTTGCGCTCAAAATGGCGGCGAACATCTACGTCTATTCCATGTTCCACTGAAATCAGACGAGTTTCCCGAACACCCGGCGGATAAGATATTCCAGCAGGATCAGCGCCGCTACTGCAAGATAAATCCAACGAGAGTTCCAAAGCGGAAGTGTCGTCTCCTCCAGAAGTTCCAGATGCTCTGCGGGAAACTCACGGTCCCAGTCCGGCGCTTCCGTTCCGGAGAGCAGACGGACATTCGAGAGTGACGCAAAGCGTTCCAGCAGAGCAAGTTCCGGATCCAGCGCGGAATCTTCATCCCGTTTTCCCGAATGAGCCGTCACGGTGAAATCGACGGAAGCAACCGCTTTTTCATCATAAAATGCGGTCAGGGTATAGTTTCCGGCTTCTTTCAGAGGCACGGCAAAGCGCATCCGTTTCTTTTCCATCGAGGGAACGAGCACAGTCTCCGCGCCGTTCTCCGCCTTCATGCGGAAGTCAAGTGCGGCGGGCTGAGTGAGCATGGAGCCGGGACGGAACAGAAATTCCGCTTCATCTCCGGCCTCCATAATCCGGTTCGGAATCTGCCACTCGGCGTCACAGCTTCGTCCGAGCGCAAGCCACGAAAAGAGGTTCTTCCAGAAGAGTTCGAACGAGGGATCATCCGACGCCGTCTTCAGTCTCCAGCGCCAGAGCGGGTCGGTTGCAAGAATCATGCTGCGCCCCTGTCCGAAATTCTGATACGCCATAAGAATGTGATCGGTTCCAGCCTCATCGCGGAAGCGTGCAAGGACATTGGCGGCAGGTTTCGCTTTGCTGACCGGGGCGAAATCTTCAAAACGCGGGATGATGAAGGTAAAACTTCCATCCGCAAGACGCTGGCGGAAAATCGGACTTGCCTGTCCGGTCTGCGTCAGCACAAAATCCCGGAGCGGATGCTCCTTGTAGCGCATCTCGCTGTTGCGCTGAAGCGGATAATCGAAGTCGGTCGGGCGCCGGCGTCCGGAGGTGATGAGACGGACGATTCCGGCGGTACGCGCATCGTAGCGTTTCTGTTCATTGTACTTTTCCGAGAAGGTGACCGGAAGAAGTTTTTCCAGCGGCGAATTTGCGAACTCCGCCGCGACCATCGGATTTCCCGTGATGAAGATGAGTCCGCCGCCATCCTCCGCATAACTGCGCAGAACCCGTTCCATCTCCGGAGTAATCTGCTTCCGGTTGAGATTGAAAAGGAGTACGACATCATATTTTTCGAGACTCAGCCTGTCGTCAAGCCGCACGGGTTCACCCGCCTGCCGCCCCTGAATGACGCCCGGAGCGAATACGATATCCAGCTTCACCGACGGATCGTTCAGGAAGATGTTCCGGAGAAAACGGTTGCCGTATTCCAGCGCGCCGTTGTAAACCAGAATCTGGCGGGTGCTCTTGTGCGTTACAGCCGCAACCGTCCAGCTCTGCGTCTCCACCCGTTTTCCGTCGAGGAAAAGTTCCGCGGTGAAACGGTCGATTCCGATGTTCCGTACCGCGACACGCTGCTGAATGGTCTGCACACCGGTTCCAGGCTCGATCGGGAACTCCCCGAGACGGATATTGTTTCGCGTCAGAACCAGCCGGGCGTTTCTTTTTTTGCTGATATTGACGCGGCGAACAAGCAGAGTCACCGGGATTTCCGTATTCAAATACGCCTGCGCCGGAGCTTCTATTTTTTTAAGGGCGAGCGAGGGAGGCGCTTCAAGCGGAGCGGTCATGGGTATGAAAAAGTGACGCATCTGCGATCCGGCGAGCGCGGAAAACGCAGTCTCCGCTTCCACACGCCCTGCTGTGTCAATACCGTCGGTAAGCCAGAACACGCCGTTAAAACCGCGGCTCTCCAGCTCCGGAATCTGAGAAACCAGCGTTCCGAAAAAATCAGTCCGGGTTCCCGGCTCCGCCGCCTGCGAAAGCGGATGAAAGGAGTCAGAAAAACGGAACTGCTCCACATCGAAACGACCTTTCGGGTTCAGATTTTCCGCGATATACTGTTCCGCATCCTGAAGACGGCTCCGCTTCCAGAATCCGGGTTTGCGCATGCTTCCGGATTCATCAACCACGACCGCCAGACGGTATCGCGAGGATTCGCGGATGCGGCGTTTCGTTTCGAGACGGGGCGAGCAGAGGCAGTAAAGCAGAAGCCCGAACGCCGCCAGACGGATCAGCACCATGAGAATCCGCACGGGAAGAGCGACCGGCCGACGCGTCGTCCACGCGGAAATGATGCACAGAATCAGCAGCAGTGCTCCGGCGGCGCACAATCCGGCTGTTCCGCCGGGAAAATCCCAGAAAAAGAGCGTTTCGTTCACGGTTTTTCCTCCTGCTGTTTTTCCGAAAGACGCTTGAAGTATTCGCCGACCTCCCGGCGGTAACGCTCCGGAACGTCATCGGGATTGAAGATATAGACATTTGCGGAAATCTGCACGCGCGCGACCGCCTTCCGCAACTCGCGGACAAATCCCGAGAGCTCCACCGAAAGCCGGATTGCCGCACGCCCCGCCGCATCACGATGCGACTCGGAGAAAGCATCCGAATTCAAGATGCGCTTCGCTTCCGCAAGCACACTCTCCGTCATGCGGTCTCTGCCGTTACTGCGGAGAAGCTGCTCCAGAGCAATGCGGACATCATCCAGCTCACCGCGGCTCTCCTCCTTCAACGCGGAAAGCTCCTCCGGATTTGCCGGATCGGGATGACGCGCCGCAAACTTGAGCTGCTTCGAAAGTTCATCCAGTTTCTGAACTCCTGTCTGCAGAATTTCCGACGGGGAACGTCCCAGCAGACGCAGCGTTTCAAGCTCATTTGAAAGTTCTTCGGCAAACGCTTCCGGCTTTTTCGCTTTTGCCCCCTGATCCGCTTTTTCCGCGGCGCGGAGCAAAGATTTTGCATACTCCTGCTTCCCGTTTTTGTGCTGGTTCACCGCCTCGCGGAGGAGATCCTGCGCAAGCTCTCCCAGCGTTGTCTTTCCCTGACTCCGGCGAAGTTTTGCCTGAGCGTTCCGGAGCGCGTTTTTCATGGATTCATCCGCGCGCCGCCCCAGTTTCTGGCGCGCCTGCCGCAGCTCGGCAAGAGCCTTCTGTCCGGCAATGGCGGCATGAGAAAGTTTTCCGGATTTCAGCATACCTTCCGATTCCGCCATAGCTCCGGCGGCGCGAGGGGCAAGCGGGGCGGCGTCTTTGCGCAAAGTGTTCTGCTGCTCCGCAAGTTCCTGCGGATCGGCGTTCTCCGCCTTCATTTTCCGCTGGAGTTCCTCCTGACGCTTCTCCAGTTCCGCGAGCTTGCGGTCGGGATTCTCCGAGTCGGGCATGGGCGGGACTTTGAACTCCTGCTTATCGCGGAAAGGTTCCGGCGGCTTCGATGCGTTTCCGTCTTCGCGCGGAACAAGAACTTTCTTTGTGCTTTTGAGAGACTGAATCAGCTCCGCAATCGCAGTCTGCTGGGCAGCGGAAGCATGATCCAGATCCTTTTTCTCCAGCAGTTCGACGGCGTTCCGCATCGCGGAATACGCCGATTCCAGATGATTGACCGCATCCGCCGGCATGAAACGGCTTTCCGGATCCGCCAGCAGGACATCCAGCTCTTTCGCAAGTGAAGTCTGGCCGGATCGGAGCTCGGAATAAGCGTTTTCATGCTCCTTCATTGAGCCGCGCGCCTGCAGAATCTTGGCAGTGAAAAGAAGTTTGTTCAGTTCCAGCTGATTCTCAAGAATCAGAGTAATCGCGGCATGGGCTTCAAACATTTTCCGCTTGTTCGCAAAATCCGGAATCTGCTCCGGCGTGAGCACATCTTCCCGGAACGGGCGCACTTCGATGAAGCACGGAGTGCTCAAAACCGGACGGGTTCCATCCGCCGTCACCGCCTGCCCCGCAAGGTGACAGCTGACCAGATCGAACGGTTCCACGTCCAGTTCCTCAAGCGCAAGGAATCCCTGAAAACGGATTGTCCCCTTCTGAGCCGGAAGAGAATCCGGCGCGAGCGCCTTGCGTTTCTTCCCATTGACCGAGACTTCCAGAACAATCGAGCGGAATCCGCGCGCGGAAAGCCCGGCGCCCTCCCATTCGAGTTCATCAAGCGGCTTTGCCCGCAGATCCGCATCCGGCTGAGTCAGAACGAGTTCCGCGAACTCCTCCCGCTCCGCTGTCTTCTTTTCCGGAACGGGTGCAGCGGCTTCCGTCTTTTCCGCGCGCGGCGGAACCGTTTTCCAGCGCAGAAGCTGAATCACTCCCAGTGATGCCATCAGAATAAGCGGAATCAGCCACGCATGCAGAAACATCCACAAAGGCGCTCTGAACGAGCGGTAAGCCTGTTCCGCCTGCCCGTAAAGGCGACTCTTCAGCGGGTGATTCTCCGGAAGTTCCAGCCACGCTTCAAGCGCGGAATGCGCATGAGCCAGACGGTCCAGCTCCGCAACGCACTTCTTTTTGCTCTTCCAGCGGAGCAGGCAAACCACCGGAGCGGAAAGAATCAGCAGCAGCGAAACAATCCGGATTTCCGGAACAAAACGGGAAAGCGGAAGAAGCAGAAGCGCAAAAAGCACAAGCACATATACAGCATTGAAGTTCCGGGAACTCCATGCAAGATTCAGAAGCTGTTCCGGCGTTTTTTTCATCCGCGCACCGTCCTGTTCGCAAAAAGAAATTCAAGAAGAAAGAATATCAGCGCGGCCGCAAGAAGCGCGCGCCAGACCGAACCAGCGGATGAAGCGGCTTTCAGCTGTTCATCCCGCGAAAGGAACTCCGTTTCCAGACGCGCCTTCACTGCCGGATCAAGAAGTTTTTCCGCAAATCCGGCGGTCTCTACGGACGCAGGATTGCTTTCCACAGCCGGAACATTGACGCTGTAGATGCGCCCGTCCGCAAGGCTGTTGCCGGGTTTGTCGAGAGACAGAACCGTTCCGTCCGGCAAAGTCAGAGCCGAACCGTTGACCGTCAGTTCCGGCGGGATTTTCTGAGGTTTCGCAGAAAACAGCGCGAGTTCCCGCCAGAACGGAAGGAAGTTCCCGAAGGTCTGCCAGTTGGTCGCCTCCCGTCCGGGGCGCGCGGCAAAAACAAAAAGCCTTCCCGCGCCGGAGCGCAGTTCCAGAATCGCAGGTGCGCCGTTGTCAAACGCGGCAAGAACGGAGGCGTCCGGAGGAACGGTCAGATGGGGAACATCGAAAAACAGTATATCGAACCACGAACCGGCATTGACTTTCAGGTAGTCCCGCAGAACCGGATGTTCAAACTGAAGCGTTGCCAGATGCTGAACACCCGGAACGCTTTTGCGGCGCGTGCGGATTCCGAAGTGTTCGAGCAGAGCGGCGGATTCGCGGGAATTGTTCCGGAGAATCACCGCGGTTCCGCCGTTTTTCATCTGTGTTTCCGCAAGCGCAGCGGCTCCTGGCGGAACCGAATCGAAAATCAGCAGATCCGCTTTCTCCGCCAACGGGACAGAATCCTTGTCAAGCCTTTGAACTGCAAGGACTTCAGGGATAAATCCGGAGGTTGCTCCGGAATAGAAAATTTGCGGTGTGCGAACCGGATTCAGGGCAAAATAACGGATATCATCCTCCCGGTAACGGTTCGCCGCAGATGCGGTCGAATAGAGCCGGATTTCACCCGCATGCGGACGAAACTCCTTGCCGGGAATCAGCGAAAATTCCGCCTCCGCTTTCCCGTTTGCCGGAATGGTCAGCTCCGCACGGTCAACCTCCTTGTCATCCAAATAGACGGAAATGTTCACACTCTGCGGCGACGGGTTGTAATTGCGCACGGCTGCAATGACGGATATGCGCGGCGTCACTTCGGTATACTGCTGAAGCTGTTTGACGGACTCCACTGCAAGGTTTCCGCCCTCCTGACCGCCCGGAATTTCGATTTTGAGCTCGGAAGTGTTGCGGAGCTTGCGTGAAAAATCGACACGCTCCCACGGGACGCGCTGTCCGTCAGTCAAAACGACAATCCGCCGGTTCTTCGCCGGGACTGAACCGAGCCGGCTGTCCGCCGCAATCAGAGCGGTGCGGAACGAGGAACTCCGAAAAGTTTTTCTGTCTTTCTCAAACCACGTCTCCAGCCCGTCCCGGGAGGATTCAAAATTGCCGCTCCAGTTGAGCGAATTGGAAACGACGCAGAACAGGGTCGGATTCTCCGGAGACATCGCCGACAGCCAGCGTTGAATGGAAATATCGTCCGGCATGCTGAATGAACCGTCGATCAGAACAACCGTTGCCTCCTGCGGTTTCAATCGGTAACTCGCCGTCACCGGGTACGCAAAACCGAGCGCCAGACACGCAAAACCGAGCAGACGGCAGATCAGAACCAGATATTTCAGCAAAGAGTTGCGCCGTTCCTTGCGCGCCAGTGACTTGCGGAAGAAGAACAGCGACGGAAATCGGCGGACAAATTCCGGCTTCCGTTTCATCAGATGCAGAATCAGCGGAACGGAAAGCAGAAGAAGTCCGGAAAGGAACGCTGGAAATGCAAATGTCATCATCGCCGCCTCCCCGCTTTTTCCCTGTGCCGGAGCCATGCGGCAAGGAGTTCGAGCGGCGGACGCTCCGTGCAGAGCGGCACATATTCGCCGCCGAATTTTGCCGCCAGCTCCGAAAGAGCCGTCTGATGCGTCCGGAAAAGACGCTGGTAATCTTCGCGCAGAAGCTCCGGAGTCACGATCATTTTCTCCATGCTCTCCGCATCCTGAAGCAGAACGGAATCATCCGCAAAGAGGTCGCGTTCATCCGGGTCGAAAATATGAAAAAGCAGAATTTCGCAATTTCTCCGCCGGATAAAATCCAGAAGAGGCGCAAGTGTTTCCGGCTCCGTATAGAAATCGGAAAACAGAACCGCAATGGAGTAAGGTTTCAGTGCACGCGCCAGATGCGGAAGAGCTCTCTCCCAGCGGCAATCTCCTGAATCCGCCGGAGCGGAAAGATCCGCAAGCATCCGCTGAAACTGCACTTCAGAAGCGGAGGGCGCGGCGAGCTCGGGCATGCGGTTCCCGACAAGCCCGAGCGTAAAGGCGTCGCCCTGCCTCCGGAGAAAAAGCATCAGAGCCGCGGCACATGCCTGCGCAAACGCATATTTGCTGATTTTCGCGCGCGTCCCCTGAAAGTCCATCGACGCGCTGCGGTCGAGAAGCAGAACAGCGGAAAGGTTGGTTTCATCCTCGCGCAGACGCATGTAGAGACGGTCGGTTCGGGCATAGACATTCCAGTCGATGTTCCGGAATTCATCGCCGTACGTATACTCGCGATGCTCTTTGAATTCGACGTTGCACCCCTGGAACGGGCTTTGATGAAGTCCGTTCAAACAGCCTTCCACGAGGAAGCGCGCCCGGAGTTCCAAATCCGGAAGCCGCGCGAGCTCCTCCACGGAAAGATAATCTGTAACCGATGCGCCGGGCATTACTTGACCGATTTCAGCAGTTCTTTGAGCAAATCAGGCAATGCGGCATTCTCCGATTCCGCCCGGTAATTGAGCACCAGACGGTGCAGCAGAACCGGTTCCAGCGCCTGAATCACATCCTCTTCGGAAACGGCGGAGCGTCCGTCGAATGCTGCGAAAACCTTTCCCGCAAGCGCCAGAAATTGTCCCGCGCGCGGTCCGGCGCCCCAGCGGAAATACTGCGAAGCCAGTTTGTTCTCCGCCGACGGCCGGGTTGCCCGGACGATTTTTGCAATCCGGAGCGCAACCGATTCCGGAACCGGAATCCAGCGGATCGCCTCCTGCATCTGCACAAGTTCCGCCGCCGTGACAACTTTTTCCAGCGGAACCGGAGTTCCGGAGGTCGTCTCCCGGATGATTCTCACTTCATCGTCAAACGACGGATAATCGACAGTCAGCCCGAACATAAAGCGGTCCAGCTGGGCCTCGGGGAGCGGATACGTTCCTTCCTGTTCGATGGGGTTCTGGGTGGCGAGCACAAAGAACGGTTCCGGCAGAGAATGCGTTTTGCCGGCCGCGGTAACGCTCCGCTCCTGCATTGCTTCGAGAAGCGCCGCCTGAGTCTTGGGCGTCGTGCGGTTGATTTCATCCGCCAGAAGCAGCTGCGCAAAGACCGGACCCGGCATGAATTTGAACATGCGTTCTCCGGAAAGTTTGTCGATTTCCAGAATTTCGTTTCCCGTGACGTCCCCCGGCATCATGTCGGGCGTGAACTGGATGCGTTTGAAATCGAGTTCCGCAATTTCCGCAAGCGTGGAAACCAGCATGGTCTTTGCCAGCCCGGGAACGCCGGTCAGGAGACAGTGCCCGCGTGCAAGGATTCCCGCCAGCAGCAGATTTGCAAGTCTTTCCTGTCCATATACTTTCCGTCCGATCTCCTTTCGCATCCGTTCCAGTTTTTCCGGAATCATTTCCAATATTTCAGCTTGTCCGTTTTGCATAAAAAACATTCCCTTCATATAAAATCAATCCATTTTGAAGCAGTATACACCGGAAAATCGAAATTGTCAAGAGAAAAAAGCCGACCGTTTCATTTTATATCAGGGAAAACAGGTTTTTCGCAAACAAAAAAAAGACCGTTTCCTGCGCAAATCTCTGTTTTTTGTAGAAACAGACATGTTTTTCGCAGTTTCAGACATTCCCTTTTTCCGATTTTGTGGTATAATATACAGCAGAACAAAATAACGGAGCACCTCAGAACGAGCAGCCCGGAGAAAAACAAGGGACAAACAAACGAAAGGCGGACAACACAATGAAAACTCATCCGAACAGCAAAAGCATTCTCATCTCATATTTCAAGGGGGAATATTGCAGATTCACCCTCATAGAGCTCCTTGTGGTAATTGCCATCATCGCAATCCTTGCCGGCATGCTGCTGCCGGCGCTGAATTCGGCGCGGGACAAGGCCCGCGCCCTGAGCTGTCTCAACAACAATAAAACCATCGGCACCGCAATGGCAATGTACGCAACCGCCAACGACGACTGGCTCGTTCCGACCTTTGCGCCAGCCTACAATCCGGACGACAAACGCACCATCTGGCTCGGAATCCTCAGCGGAATCAACGTGGAAGATCCCAGCAGACCTTCCGCAGATTCGCCCAAGCCGTCAAACGTCGTCGGCCCTTACGGAGTCGCCTACGGGTACGATTCCCCGACGAGCACATTTCATTGCCCCTCCAATCCCAAACCGATTCTCTGGGCAGACGGGCATTACAAGTTCACCAATTATCACCTGAACCATGCGCTCCACGGCGGTGACTACTTTGGGAATGCGGCTCCTTGCCGGAAAGTCAACCAGGTCAAGGAACCGTCAAAGGCTGTCACGACCATGGAGGGAGGCGAAACGGTCATGGGATTGCCCTTCATCCCCAAATACGGAAACTGCAAATCGGACGACAAGTATGTCATCTACAGCCGCCATCCGGTCAACAGCCCGAAGGGACACTCCGTCACGCTCTTCACCGACGGCCATGCCGCCAGCGTAACCGAAGCCCAGGCAATCACAGCCAAAGGCTACGACGGTTCCGGCGACATGCTCAAGGCCGGATTCAAACAGTAACCGAAAGGATTTGATATGAAACACGCAAAATTCGCGGCTCTTGCCGCCGCTCTCGCCGCGCTGCCGGTTCAAGCGGAACTGCTCAATCCCGGCGCCGATATGGAACTCGGCGAAACAGGAAAACCCGTCCCGGGGTGGATGCTCACGCTCAACAGAATCGACAGAAAGCTCCTCAGGACTCAGCCGGACACCTTTTTCACCACGGAAACCGTGATGGAGAAAGGACGCGGACGCGTTCTGCTGGTTCCGTACCGCCCCGGCATGTACGACCTCAGCCTTGTCTGCGGCGAAATGAACGTCCCGGCGGACGGCGAAGTGGAAGTCGCATTCGACGCGAAAGCCGGCAAGCCGGTCGGCGCGGATCGTCCGAACATCAGCCTCGGCGCGGATTTCCGCTGCTACGCCCCGCTCAATGTCAAGCCCGATCCGAAGTGGTCGCATCCATCCTATCCGCTTCTCAGCTGGCTCTCCGCCGACCCGACGGAGGAATGGCGGCACTTCTCCCACAAGGTCAAAGTCTTCAACGTCGGAACCGCATACGTTATGACGCTTCAGATCCGTTCGACGGACGGCAAGGCTCTGAATGCGCCGCTCTATATCGACAACTTCCGCATGACGTTCCTCAACGGTAAAAACGATTATCCGGAAGAGGCTTCCATCGTTCCCGATCATGCCGAAGCGCACTATTTCAAAGATGAAACCATGAACTTCCGCATCACCGCGCGCCTGAACGCAAATGCGGGAACGGAGAAGACGGAACTTGTCTTTGTTTCCGTCCATGACAATGCAGTCCGCAAAGTTCTGCCCGTCACTCTGAAGAAGGACGGCGAAGCTCCGCAGAACGGACTCACCCGCTATACCGGAGCAATCGCCGTTCCCGCAGATCAGTTCGGAGCCTTCAAGCTGAAACTCCGCCGCAACGGAAAAGAGATCGCCTCCCTCGGCGACGTCTCCGTTCTGCATCCGCCGGTTGACCACAAGCGGTTCTCCCCGGGCTGGAGCATCGGAATGAATCAGCACGAAAGCATCATCTACAACGGCTATCAGAATGCCACCCACACGGCATATCTCGGAAGATGCAGCTCCTGGAACTCCGTCGGACGCATCGCGCGTCTTGCCGGAATGCGGAATGTGCGAATCTGGGGAAGATGGGTTCTGATTGAACGCGAACCGGGCAAATTCTCGCCGGACGTCATCGGCCCCGCCATTGACGAATATTACAAAAACGGCGTGGAACCGTTCTTCTGCATCGCCGCCGGAATGGGACTTCTGTTCCGCGATCAGGGTCCAAAAGGAGAAACGGCGGATTACCCGCTCTTCTATTACGGCAAGTACATCAAAAAATACCCCAAGCCCGGCATCGTCATGCTCGATGCCCCGCTTGACGTCTACGGGCGTTATCTTGACTACTGCATCCGCACCTGGGGAGACAAGGTCAAGATCTGGGAAATGTTCAACGAACCGGGTGACCCGCTGATGGGACCGCAGCAGTATCTGAAATATCTGAAGTACACCTACAAGGTTCTGAAGGAGAAAAACAAGGATTATCTGCTTCTCGGAAACGGCAACACCTGCGATGTCGGCTACGACAAAGGCTGGTGCCGCCGCCTGAGCGAAGCCGACCCCGACTATGTGGACTATGTCGACGGCATTGCGTTTCATCCGTACAACAATTCCAGCGACTACGAGAAAAACATCTACGGACTCTACTCCGCGCATATCAAAGAACTGCGTTCCACGCTGAAAAAACAGAAACCGCTCTGCAACACGGAATGCTATTACATCGTCGGAGCGCGGAACCCGCAGTCGGCAATCAACACCCAGGAGCGTATTCCCGCCGAAGCGGTTCAGCGTCATTACCTCGACGGCATGCTGAACGGCGTCCGCCTCGCGGCGTCTCCGAACGGCAACACCTCCCTGCTCACCTACGACCCCTCGTCGACGGGAATGCGCGTCATGAGCGAAATGGCCGTTGCAACCAACGCTCTCTCCTTCATGCTCAAAGATATGGAGAAACTTGATCCGGTTCCGCTGAATCCGTTCATGCGCGCCGGCATTTTCAAATCCGCCGACGGAAAACAGGGTGTCGGATTCGTCTGCGATCTCCGTCCCTCCGGCTCGACAGTGAAAACAGGAAACGAATCCGGACTTCAGTTCCTCGATCTTTTCGGCAACCGCATGGCGAAGGCGGACGGAACGACGCTCAGTTACGAACCGCTTTACATCAAGGGGAAACCGGAACGCATCGCGGAATTCTTCAAATCCGTGCGCTTCATTCCGAAACAGAGCTGCCGCGTATTCGGTCGCATTCTCGGCGGACGTCTCTATCTGACCGCGCTCAACAGTTTCGGACAGCCGGGAACCATCATGACAAAATTCGCTCCGGAAACCGGACTGCCGAACATCCAGTTCGCGTTCAAAGACGCCGATGACGACAGCACGGTCTCCTTCCCTCTGCCCGCGAACCGCCAGCTCTCCTACCGCGTGGAATCCAACGGTGCGGAACTCGGCGGCGGCAAAGTCGAAATGACCGCCCCCGTTCCGGAATTCTCCATTCCCGCAGCGGAAAACGATGCGAAAGAGCTGACTCTTTCCCGCGGCACCAAAGCGAAAGTCTGGAACGACGGAACCAGCCTGAAAGTCCGGGCAAACGTCAAAGCGGCGAAAATCACTCCCGCCGGCGGAGAATCGCTCTGGGAAGGCGATGCGGTCGAGCTCTTCATTGATCCCGCGCCATTCTCCAAACCCGACAAAGAGGTAATCATCAGCACAAATCCGCTGAACTGCTTCCAGTACGTTTTCGCGGCGGCGCCTTCGAAGACGGGCTCCAGTGTGCTCGCGATCTCCCGGACCGACAAGGCGTTCAAGACGAATGCCGCAGTCAAGCAGACCCGCACGGAAGATGGCTATTCGCTCGAAATCTCCATTCCGTGGACGGAGATCCGTCCGGCATACGGCGGAGTGCTCGGACTTGAAATCGAGGTCGCGCGTCCGGGCGAAACCGGCTGGAAAGAAAGCCTCAGCGGAGTAAAGGCATTTGCATTCAAAGACCGCAGTCACTATCCGCTGTTCCGTTTGCAAACCAAAGCCGCAGTCCGGAACGGCAGCTTCGCCAAAGGCGAATACGGCGAAGCGGACGGCTGGTTCTATACGCCGCAGTCCAACAGCTGCCGCATCGAAATGGTTCCGAAAAGCGGATTCAACGGAGGAAACGCGGTCGTTCTGAACAGCACAAAGGTTTCTCCGGGCAGCGGCCAGCAGGGAATCTCCCAGCCGGTCGCCGTGCCGGAGTGGGCAACGGGAATGAAAGTTTCCGCGCTTGTCGAAATGAGTTCCTGCACAACCGCAAGCCGCCAGTTCAACAGCTGGCGCCCGCAGGGATTCTACCTCGGGCTCAGCTCGCGGGACATGAGCCACATTCTGCACCGCGAATTCTCCGCCCCGTTCGGCTGGACACTGCTCCAGTTCTACGCTCCGGTCGAAAAGCAGGACAGGCATCCGCGCGTTGAATGCGGTCTCCGCCAGGCGTTCGGAAACCTCAAAATCTCTGAAATTCAGGTGAATTTCATCAAATAACAAAAAGGAGTCAAGACATGAAAAAACTTCTCACACTCGCCCTCGCCGCAGGACTTGCGGCAATCGCAACTGCGGAAAATTTCCGCATCGACATCTCCGGACAGAGCAACCAGGTCGGGCTCGTCGTCAAGCAGATGGATGACGGAATCACCGGAACCCAGGCCGAATGGCTCGGCGACAAAAAAGACCAGCGTCTCATCTTCTGCGGACCCCTTGCCGGAAAATGGGAAAAGAAGAGCTTTTCTTTCCTGGCGAAGAAAGACGGAAAAATTTCGATCTGTCTGATGGGCTACGAAAACCGTGCGGACGCCCCGCTGATCGCGTATGACGACATCAAAGTCAACGGTCAGCCGCTGATCAACGGCGGCTTTGAAGCCTCCTCTGAAAAAATTGCCCCATGGAGCAGCTGGGGCAAAGCAAAACTCGCCACGGACGGCGGCGCCGCCGAGGGCAAAAATTTTGTCCTGGTCAATCACCACAACCCGGCAATTCAGGACTTCTCCGTCAAAGCCGGAGAGCTTGTCACTGTCACCGTTCAGACGAAAGCAGCGAACTGATTCATAACAAAACGGCAAAAAAACGGGCATGAACTGAAAATCATGCCCGTTTTTTTTGCCGCCGTCCGGTCCGTCAGATACGGATGAACGAATACGGTGCGCAAAGTCTGCCGCCATAGGCGAACTCTTCGCCGCCGAGGTTGTAGACCACAATCGAACCATCCGAATAAGTGACCTTGAAAACCTTTTCCGCAACCAGCTCTTCAAACTCCTCCATGAACTCATACTGGAGGTCGCTGACCGTGCGGTAGCGGTCATAATCCGCTTTGATTTGCGCGACGTCGGCGCGGAGCCGGGCGGGATCGCCGAAACGCAGATCCTCTTCCCCCATCCAGTTTATGCCGGAGGAGCGGAATTTCGCATAGAAATAGCTCAGCGGACGTCCGCCCCAGGCAAGATTCAGAACGGGAAGCGACTTGTCCGACTTGATGCTCGCGTTCACCGTGTCGCAGAAGGTGTTGTAAAGCACGATGCCGTGATAAACCACATGCCAGAACGGAATGTGGCGGTCAACCATCGGACGCTCAAATTCGCCGTTGCGGTGAAAAACCGTATAGAGAACGTAATCGAGATCTCCGATGCAGAAATCCCATGAACCTTCGGATGCGCTCGCGCCGACTTTCTCACGGGCAAGAGCAAGGGTGCGTCCGCGCCAGTACGCGGCCTCCTTGCGGGTCAGCGGGTGACGCGGATCATAGCATTTCGGCGGGCGCAGGATGCTCATCACATCGAGGTAGTGCGTGCCGCGGAAGCCGAGACGCGCCATATCCGCCATATCCTGCTCCGCATAAACCTCATGCGCCTTTTTCGGACAGAGATAATAGGAGTTGCCGCCGCCCCAGTTGCCGAACTGATGAAGCGACCCGTCTTTGTCGCGCATGCAGTTCTCCTCGCTCCAGCGTTTCGCGATCTTGTACGAATCCAGCAGGTTGGTGTGTCCGCAGATCAGATAGCCGTAGGATTTCGCCTTCTCGATCAGACGCACCATCGCCTCTTCGCCGCCGAGCAGAGGCTCGACCGGGAAAAGATCGGGGAAGCGTCCGTCGTGTCCGGATTTGTTCCAGCCGACCAGACAGAATTCCGCGTGTTCGACGCCCTGGCGGTGAAACTCTTCGATAATCTCTTCGCACTGCTCAAAGGTAATCGCGACGTGAATCGGCGGCTCCGTCTCTTCGGTCTGGTCGGGGACGGGCGACGGAACGGGTTTCCACGCCAGGCGCACACGCACTTCCGGTCCGAGCGCGGCTTCTCCCACAACCGGGAACTTCTTCATGCGGTCGCGGATCGGTTCGCACGCGCCGCGTTCCAGCTGATACCGACGGTATCTGCGCGCGGCTCCGCACCAGGAGGCTTCAGACCCGGTCAGCTCGAAGAAACGGACTTCGATATCCTCATACGCGCCCTCGCCGTTCAGAATGAAGCGCGGAAACATGTAGTAGAAACCGTCTTTGATTCCGGTTATGAGACTGTATTCCAGAGCCATTCCGGCAACCACGGCGAGCGTCCCGGCGGAACCGGTGTTGAACACATAGAGCGGCATGTCGTTGCTTTCGAACTCGCACTCCTGTTCCCCGCGCGGATCAAAAAAGATCTGTCCGGCGTGCCCGTCGTTGTCGATGCTCGGAACCACGTAGAACCCTTCGCTTCCGATTTTGACATTGCAGAAATCCGGGAGGAAATCAACTGTCTGCGTCTCCATCGGAATCGCATCCTTGCGGAGAATTGCGGTATTGCCCTGCATGAGAACAGGAAGTTCACGGACAGAGCCGTCGGTCATTTTCAGTCTTGCTATATACATATTCAGCCTTTCTGCTTATTTGGAAAGTTCGGTGCGGATCGCATCGGCAACGGCTTTGCCGCAGACTTCGATGCCTTTCAAACTCAGATGAATGCAGTCGCCGCGGAGCAGTTCCTCTTTGTCGCGGTTCACTGTGGAGTAGAGATCGTTGACCGGAACCCCCTGTGCATTCATGTACGGAACAATGACGGCGTTCAGCCGGTCAATGAATTCGATATGCTGGTTGAGACTGCCGTCGCGAACCGGCGTGGTTGTTGCGAAAATGACGTGGGCGCAGTGTTTTTTCAACTCGCGGAGAATCCGGCTCATGTAGAAAAGATACTCGGCGGGGGAAGTGAACATGCCGTCCTCTTCGCACACAACGGCGGAGTCCCAGAGCCCGATGTTCCAGTGAATCACATCCGGCTCGCCGCAAACCTCGAACCAGCGGCCGAGCTCATTGAGCGTATATTTTGCAAACCGGCAGTTCTCTTCCGGCGCAACGACTTCATAGGCGTCGCCCAGTTCTTCGCGAACCTTGTTTTCGTAATTTCCGCGAATGGAATCTCCCAGCAGCAGGACCCGGATTTTTCCATTCGGATCATTACGGCGGCTTGCTTTGCGGAGCAGTTCCGCAGCAAGACGCGGGTAATACCCGCAGCGGCGTCCCTTCAGCGACGCGCAATCCGAAGCGCCGGTGAGTTTGACAAATTCATTGCGCAGTTCATTGCGGACGGAGTCATCGGAAAGCGCGTTCAGCACGGCGGCGAGAGCATCGCAGTCGGCGCCGACGGCACAACCTTCCGCTCCGGCAAGTTTCCGGATTTCATCCGCGGCTCCGCAGTCCGGACGGGGAAACTGTTCTGTTTTCATTATGCGGGCTCCTTTTTTATCAGTTGTGATAAAACTAAATATAGCCCTGTTTTCCGCGAATGCAAGCTCTACCGTTTGATTTTCCGGAAAAAGCGGTTATACTATCTTCAAATTTCGGAAAGGAACTCTGCAGATGAATGCAAAAGAACGGATGAAGAGCGGAAAAATCTACTTCTGCACCGATGAAGAGCTCGCAAAAGAACAGCTGCGCCGCCTTGACCGGCTCTACGATTTCAACCAGACCCGTCCTTCGGAAATGCCGAAACGGATGGCCCTGCTGAAGGAAATTCTTGCGGAAGTCGGCGAAAACTGCTACGTGGAACCCCCGCTCCATGCAAACTGGGGATGTCACACGCATTTTGGAAACAATGTCTACGCGAACTTCAACCTGACTCTGGTTGACGACACAGACATTTACGTGGGCGACGGCGTCCTGTTCGGTCCGAACGTCGTCGTCGCGGTTGCCGGACACCCGGTGGATCCGGAGCTCCGGCGCAAAGTTGCACAGTTCAACCTTCCAGTCCACATCGGCAACAATGTCTGGATCGGCGCGGGCGCAATCATCCTCCCCGGCATTACGATCGGCGACAACTCCGTCATCGGAGCCGGAAGCGTGGTCACCAAAGACATTCCCGCGAACGTCGTTGCCGTCGGCAACCCCTGCCGCGTCCTCCGCGAAATCGGCGAACACGACCGCGAATACTACTGGCGCGACCGGAAAATCGAGATTCCGTGAAAACCGCCTTGTCTATTTGATATTCGCGTGTTATATTACCCGTAAACAGGAGGTTGAATCGTGGATGCGGATGCTATACTGAAGAAGGCAAAAGAGGTCATTTCCATTGAAATCGAAGGACTTGAAGCTCTTAAGAACAATCTGAACGAAGACTTTGTCAAACTGGCGCAGGCCTGCTGCGAAACACTCGACAAGGGCGGGAAAATCGTCATTACGGGCATCGGGAAAAGCGGTCATGTCGGCAGCAAAATCGCCGCGACCATGGCAAGCACCGGCTCGCCAACAATCTTCATGCACTCCGTTGAAGCCATGCACGGCGACCTCGGAATGATCCAGAAGGACGACCTGCTCATCGCCATCAGCTACAGCGGCGAAAGTGATGAAATCGTCCGCGTGATCGTCCCCGCAAAACGCCTCGGCGTCCGCGTCGCCGCACTCACAGGAAACAGGAACTCCACACTTGCCCAGCTCGGTGACATCCACGTCGAAACCGCCGTGCCCCGCGAAGCGTGCCCGTTCAACCTTGCACCGACCACCTCCTCCACAGTTCAGCTCGCTCTCGGCGACGCGCTTGCAATGGTGCTGCTCACGCTCCGGAAATTCACGAAGGAGAATTTCGGCAGACTCCACCCGGCGGGCGCAATCGGACGCGCCGTCACCATGCGCGTCGGCGACGCCATGCGCAGCGGCGACCGTCTCGCAACCGTCACAGCCGATTACAATGTCAAAGACACTCTTCTGAAGATGACTGCCTGCCGCAGCGGCTCCGCGATCATCGTGGATGACGCCGGACACCCCATCGGCATTTTCACCGACGGGGATTTCCGCCGACGCGCGGGGGTTCCCGATATTCTCTCCAGGAATATTGCGGAAGTCATGACGCACAACCCCGCCTCCATCCGCGCCGATGCGCTCGCAATCGAGGTTCTGCGCCTCGTCGAAGTGCGTAAAGTGGACGACATCATCGTCACCGATTCGGAAAACAAAGTTGTGGGCGTGGTTGACATCCAGGATCTTCCCGGACTCAAACTGATGTAATGCAAATGGAGAATCCCTCTCCCCTGCTGGAGCGTCTGCGCGCGGGCGACCCGGTTCCGCGCGCGGAGTTTCTGGAAATTTATTCCCCGTTTCTCTCGCGCATTCTTCTTTCCGCAGGCTATTCCGCAGCGGAAACGGAAACTCTGCTTGAGATTTTCGCGCGCAATGTTTTCGGGGAATCGGAATGTTTCGTCTATTCGCCGGAACGCGGAACGCTTCCGGTTTTTCTGCATCAGATTCTTCTGCGCACGCTAGCAGAGCTGCCGCCGCGAACGGAGATCAGCGAAGAGCTCTGGCGCGGGGAATGGCGCAAGCATGTGCTCGACCAGGCGCTTCTGAAACTCCGCATGGAGGAGAAGCCGAACGAATACGCGGCATTTGAAAACCACGTGCTTGATGGAAAATCGGCGCGCGAAACCGCCGTCATGTGCTCCATGCTCCCCGAAATGGTCTATTTCGTCAAAACACGTCTCATGCGGCGGCTCCGCGCGGTGATGAAGGATTATTCGGACTGAGTCACGCTTTCCGTGCACTCAAAGCGGAGCAGCTCCGAATTTTCGTTTTCAAGCAGTCCGTCCCAGCATTCCCCTTCCGGATTCACCCATTCCACCGCGGATTTTTCAACGGAAGCATTCCGGATATTCTCGAAAAAGAACGCCGGAATCCGATGCGGAAAACGGTTGCGGATCGACGGGGTTTCATCGAACACGCCCCCGGGCTGCGTTCCCTGGCGGACAAAGCGCAGTTTCACCTCCGAAAGAAAAATATTCTCCACCTTCCCGGTTTCCGGATACGACGAAATGAAACAGCTGTTTTCACAGTCGATATCAATCTCTTTCAGTACGACATTGCGAATCGTTCCGGAGCTTTCTCCTTTGCGGCGCGGTGAGGCGGAAATGAAAACGGCGTCACCCGCTCCCCACCAGCTCCAGCGGAATTTATGACGCGGCGCATTGCCGTGTGCTTTTGCGTTTCCCGAAATATTGCGGAAGACAATGTTTTCAACCTCTCCGCCGTCGCGCGCATAAACCGCGATCGCATGGGAGGAACCGAATACACAGCAGTCCTCAAAGGAGACATTGCGGACCGGAGCAAAGGTCTCCGTCCCGATCTTGAGCGCGGCACTCGTGGAATAAATCTCGCAATCCTCGATCCGGACATTCGCGCAACCGCCGTACAGCTTCGCGACTTCGGGCGAACTCTTGACGCATACGCCGTCGTCGCCGGTCTGGAGATAAAGTCCGCGTGCCGTGAAATTGCGGCAGCAGTCGATATCCAGCGCATCGGTATTGCACGCGCGAAGCGGATTTTCCACGCGGATATTTTCCACCAGGATGTCGCGGCAGCCTGCAAAATGAATCGTCCAGAACGGACTCTCCCGGAAGGTGATTCCGGAAAGAACGGCGCCGCGGACATCCTCGAAGCGCAGGAGCTTCGGACGGAACTGTTTCGGATCGTTAAATGTCAGATGCTCCTCGCCGTTGCCGCCGTTCGCGGGATCGTCATACGAAAAGCTCATCACCTGCCCGAAGACAACGCCCTCGCCGCAGACACGGATATTTTCCGCATGCAGCGCATTCAGACACGCCCGCGGCTGGGAATCCGGCGCAATATCATCCGGCAGCGGATAATCCGCCGGATTCAGCGAAGCGATCAGCACAGCTCCCGCGTCCAGGCAAAACACGACATTGCTTTTCAGCCACAGCGAACCGAGCAGATACCGACCCGCCGGAACAAAGACAAGACCGCCGCCCTCATCGGCGCAGCGGTCAACGGCATCCTGAAACGCCTTGGTATCGAGCGTGCGCCCGTCTGCACGGGCGCCGTAATCCATGACGTTGAAGTGTATAGAATCTTTCACTTCTCAATCTGCTCCAGAGTAAAATCCTTGAACTGGAATTCGTTCAGAGCGGCAGTCGGACGGAATCCGATGCTGCCATGCGTCACGCGCTTTTCCAGCTGCGGATGCTCCTTGAACGACGGCGTGCGGAATTTGAACTCCACCTGCGTCCACTCTTTCGTAACCGCGATGTTGCCGGAACAGTAGTAATGTTTCACCTTGGTGTTGTACCAGGAATTCACGCCGATGATTCCCGTGCCGACTCCGTTGCCTTTCACCCAGGCGGTCACACGGTAATCCGTATCCGGAACCAGCGGAAGCGAATTGGAGTGCACCGAAGCCGGACGCTTTGCGTAGAACGATTCCGGCGCAGTGATTTTCACCGCCTTGCCTTCGTCGATATGATCCGCGGCGTCAACAAGTTCCACCTTCAACGCATTCTTCATCCAGCTCGGTTGAATCCAGTTGGAAACGATTGTTCCGTTTTCCGGCATCACGGCCTTTTTCAGAGCTCCGGCGGAAAGCTTTTCAATTTTCGGATTTGCGAAAACGCCTTTCACTTCCGCGTTCGCCGCAAAGTAGACGCGGAAGTAGGTCTCCATGTCCTCTCCGGCGTAGGTGTAGATGACCGGAGCGGTTTTGCCCCTGGCGTTCTCCATCCCGACAAAAGTGTACGGAAGCTCCTCGATCTTGTTGAGTCCGTACTTGTATGATTCCGGCGCGGCTCCGGGAAAATCAAGCTCGAATGAAATCCGGTAGAAATGCTCCTTCTCCAGATTGACGCGCGTCATGAACTCCGTCCGTTTTCCCGCGGGTGCGGTGAAGGTGACTTTGTCGCCTTCCGCCGTGCTTCCGGCGGGACGGGCCCATGCCTTCCAGTTCGTTTCCGCGCATACGGTTCCCGCGAGAAGTCCGGCGAGAAGAATCAGTGCCTGCTTTTTCATTTGCTGTATCCTTTTATTTGAGTGTTAAAGTTCCGAAGTTGAAACGGTTTCTGTAGTTGTCGCCGTCGCCGCTCCACGGAATGGAGGAGATGCGTTTATTTTCGTCCGAATCATTGACGGCGATGTCGAACGCGAGGGTTGCCGGGGCGTTCATTTTCAGGCTCTTCCACGGAATGAGCATGACAGCCTCATAATCTGCGCCCTTTTCTTTGATCTCCCAGCGGATCGCGGAGGAATCCAGATTCGCGCTCGTGCTCAGCGACGCCTTGTGCGATTTCGTCGCAGGATTCGCGAACACCCGGAAAACATGGTCGTTGTAAATTCCCTTGTCGAGTCCGGAGAACGGACGGGAATCAATGAAGAGCTCCACGCCGTCGCCGTTCCACGGTGTCTTCGCCTCGTAATCGCCGCGTTTGTCGTCCTTGACGCTGATTTTGAACTCCAGTCCCTCGGCAAGCGCGGTGACGCGGAAGGATCCGTAGGGCGTCGTCTGCACCGCGCCGCTCTTCACGGATTTGCGGACGGGAATGACCGGACGCGTCACGCGCTGCATTTTCTTTCCGTTCGAAAGAATGACCGTGTATTCCTTTTTGAACTCCGTCACCGGGAACAGGAAGGTATGCGACGCTCCGGCGGGAATGACGGCGGACTGCTTGCCCGCCACTCCGCGCGGCTTGACCTGCACGGTCTGCGCTTCCAAGCTGCGGTTCAGAACATCAATCGCGATCACCGTTTTATCTCCGCCGATTGCGCGGATTCCGCGAACCGCAAAAATTTCATCGGGCGCGACCGTGAGATTCTTCTTCAAATCGTTTCCGACGAACCAGACAGGCTTCGCGGTCAGCGTTCCCTTCGCCGCGATTTCATTGCCGAAGATATCGAACGCCTTCACGCCGGAATCGGCGGCAAAGAGGAAGCGCGTATCTTCATCCACCGCCCAGACTGCGGCGGTCTGCGAACCGTCGGAGTTTTCATAGATTGCGCCGTTGCATCCCGCAAGCGGAACCCACGGACCGAGACATTTCTTTCCCGCGGTGAAGCGGAAGAACGCGTTCCCCGCGATCATGTGCGGAGCCGGAATCGCACGGTGATACTTCCACGATCCCGAAACGTTCAGGCGCGGCTGGTAGAAATGATTCTGGAACTGTCCGGCGCTCAGAGTCAGCGTGTGCGCCAGTCCGTTCGACTGGTCGATCAGATAGCGGCGCAAAGCGTTTTCGGCGGAAACGGCTCCGTCCAGCAGATAGCGCACCGGAGAACGGTCCTGCATGATTTTCGTGTTCTCTTTCAGAGAATGAATGTAATAGAGCTCCGAGTTCCAAAGCGGCAGTTTTTCCGCACCGTACTTTTTCAGGAGCGCCTTCAGGTGCTGAATCTGCTGCTGTGCAGGAACCGCAGCGCTGTCCAGCTGGGCGGAATAGGGATGAAACGAGACGGCGTCGCAGTACTTGAACGCACCGAGCTTGCCGCACTCATCAATGAATCCGCCGAGATTTCCGGAGAAATCACCTGTCGCGCAGATTCCGATAATCACGCAGTCCGGATTCACAGCCTTCGCCGTTTCGTACGCGGCTTTCAGGTACGGCACATACTCCGCCGGATCAAAGAAAAGATTCGGCTCGTTCATGATTTCAAAGTAGCGCACCGTTCCTTTATACCGGGAAACGACGTCGCGGATATGCTTCTTCCAGTCCTCCATCCGGGTGAAATTGCGGACCGAACCTGAACTCAGAAACGTCCGTTTTCCCTGACGGCTGCGCTTGATGATGAACCAGTTTTCATTCTCGTTCCCCTTCTTCGTGGAGATGGAAGAGTCGCCGAGCATGACCACCGGTTCAATTCCGGCGCGCTTCATGATGGCGATATCGTCGTCATGCGGGAAGTTTGAGATTTTCCCTTCTTCCGGCTCGAACAGCATCCAGCGGAGCCAGTAGCGGCACATCCGCATTCCGGAAGCGCGGAGAAGCTCCCAGCGTTTTTCGGGCGTGTCCTGAAAGATGGTCGCCGCGGCGAAACGTTCCTTGCGGTGACGGCGCGTATATGGCGGCTCATTTTCGCCGACCATGAAATCTTTTTCCGGGTCCAGCTTGATATCCGGCAGTTTCGCGAGCACGCCGAACGCGGCGGGATTCAGCTTGCCGTCCGTGACCGTTCCGCTGAAAACGGAAACGCCGTAATGATTAAAATCGTAATCCAAGGGAACGGTCTTCGCCGAATGCGGAGCGAGTTCCACTTTCAGAGGAGGAAGATTCCGGCGGAACGCGGTGTCCGCCTCCGATTCGTCCAGCTTCACCTCCACGGTCTTCGCGGTGTCCGTGTAGTTTGCCGCATGAACGCGGAGGGTGTGTTTTCCGGCATAAATCCAGTCGAGATTGCCCTTCAGGGAAACGGCGGCCTCGACTCCGGCGGCGGGAGCGTACGGCTTCGCCGTGTCGCCCTCATCCAGCTGAACGCCGTCGATCCAGAGGGTCATGGGGTTGTCGTCGAGGATCAGATTCGGAACGGAGACGGGACCGATTCCCTTGAAATTCCAGGTTGCGGAAACGCGGGTCCATTCGGTTGTGACAGGCACATATTTGAACTTGACATCCCAACGGACGCCGTCCGCCGCGACATGGTTGAGCTGAAGACGGATTTTCCCCGGGCGATCCGCCTTGGCATACATGGAGAGCGTATATTTCCCCGCTTTCGGCGTATCGACTTCCGGAAGCGAGAATTCGCACTCCATTTTCGGAATCGGCATGATGAGTTTGAGAGAGCTCTTTCCGTGCGCGGCAGTCGTGGAGTCGATTTCCGCTGTCAGCGGCTTCCAGTTTTCCGCACCGGCTTTTTTATGATAGTTGATGGTTCCGACTCCGGTCAGCCCCAGTTCGAAGCTGGAATTCTGAATCGGATTCCCCCCCGCCGCCAGCAGCGGCAGAAGCGCGAGGGTGAAGATTTTTCCGTTCATGGCATTTCCCTTGTTTTATTACGGTTTGGCTTCCCATCCGGCAGCTTTGATGATTTTGCGAACGCGGTAAATGGATTCATTGAAGGAGGAGGCGACAGAGGCTTGTTTGGTGGAAACATGGCCGTCCCAGTGAGCGACGTTGTAGCGCATGCTGTGCCGCGGTGCCGGATTCGTCAAAATATCCGCCGTTTCGCCGCCGAGCGTGAAATATCCCTGCGTACCGAACGGATCAACCAGCTGCGATGCGATTTCAATTTTGCCGTCGAGGAACATGTATGCCCGGGATGGCTCGCAGATCTCCGTGAGTCTGTAGGTGTTGTTGTGGTAGAAATCCTTGCCCGCCCAGTCACCGCCGAATCCGTTCATGGCATAGGATTTTGCAATGGAAGCGGTTCCGGCATCCGAGTTTGCCTCCAGCCATCCGGCGGGAGCTCCGGAACTCGGACAGAGCAGACCGCGTGTCCAGTAGTAGCGTTTGGCGCCCTTCTGATTCATGATTTTACGGAAATGTTCGTTGCTGGTCCAATACCGTTTGACTCCGTCGGCATCGGCAATGCCGTCGTTCATCATCGTGTAGTCGTCGCAGTCTCCGGCATAGGTGATTGTTCCGAGCGCGAAGCTTTTGAGATTTCCGGAACAAGAAACTGCTCTTGCCTTTTCGCGTGCCGAGTTCAGCGCCGGCAGCAGCATTCCGGCGAGGATTGCAATAATTGCAATCGTTACAAGGAGTTCTATAAGGGTGAAATTACGTTTCATTCTGCATTTTCGAACAGAACGAAATACGGAAAAAGATTTTTTCCTTTTCATAAGACCAATCCTTTCTGTTTCTGTTTTATATTTTCCGTACCTGCCTTTTATTATACCACAAAACCTGAAAAAACACAATAGCTGAAGATGTTGATTAAATATCTCTTTCTGGGATGTTGCCGTTTTTTCCAGCCAAAATAAAAAAGCCGGAAAACCGCATCGGACAATTTTCCGGCTTTCTGGAGCACTGCTGAAATCAAACGGTTACCCGGTCACCTCCACACAACACCGATCTCCTCCGGAAGCCAGTTTCGGGCAAAGCAGCAGTCAAAGACTTCCGGGATCCCGTCGATCAGGTACTGTCCGTCGCTTTCGCGTCTTGAGACACACTCCTTCAGTTCGACCGGCTGAAGTTTCTCCGAAAGCATTTCGATGCAGTTCGTATGCTCCCGCGCAATCGGCAAAGAGCAGAGAAACTGCTCTTCTCCGGAAATTCTGCGGATAACATCCATGAACATGTCGTCGTTTGCCGGCTGAACAATACCGGATGCAATCACGGCGCCGTCTTCGGAACAGATATTCCAGCCGCGATCCACATTCCAGAAAACCGTTCCGTGTTCACACTGAATGCGGATGACAGGATTGAGATTGACCGGAGTCGCATGAGACAGCAGCATTGTCAGCCGACTTCCCGTGCTGACCGTAAAGCGGACCGCGCAGGTGTCGAAAGTCTCGATCTCTTTCCGTGCTCGCCAGAGCGCGCCTTCCACTTCAACGGCATGAGCGGATTCACCGAATCTTTCCCCGGCAAGGAAAAGTTCCAGATTCAGATAATGGGCAAACGCATTGTTGATCGGAGAATCCCAGATCAGGGTTCCGTCGGCAGCCGCACGTCTGCCTGCCCAGTTGTTGCGCCGGTAATACTGATCCGCACGCGGCCACAGCCCCTTGCAGACAATGCTCTCAACCCGTCCGATGCGCCCGGTCAGAAGATACTGTTTCAAAAACTGAATCTCCCGTCCGTAAATATGCTGAAACCCGACGGCGACAAATTTTCCGGATTTTTTCTCCGCTTCCATCATGCGCCGGATAGCGGCGACGGACCCTGCGGCCGGCTTTTCCACCAGCACATTCGCGCAGTTTTCCAACGCCTGAACGGTCAGAGGTTCATGGAACGCAATTCCGGTCGGAATGCAGACCAGATCCAGCTTCCCGCGCAATTCCGCGAACATCGCGTCGGCGGACGAGTAAATCCGCGCGCCGCATTCCCGGAGCTGTCCGATCTGCGCCGCCGCCTCTTCCGGATTGATGACAACCGCGGCGGAAAACTCCGCAACACCCAGCCGCACAAGCCGGATGATCCGTTCAAAATGATTGTATCCGTAGCCGGACACCCCGATCAGCCCGATTCTGACTTTTCCCATATCCCGTATATCCTTGTCAATGTTTGAGTTCATTCCGCCGTTTTCTTCCGCGATTTCAGCGAAAGGATTGCCGGAGGCGCCGGAAAAACCCGAACGGCTGATACCATTCGCGATCCCAAAGGGAGAGCGAAACGATGCGGAACGATTTCATAAGCCCTCTTATTTCCCGCGGAACGCCTGCGGATCAAGCGTAATTGCAATCATGCCGATGTTAATCTCCTCACGCGGGGAAATCCGGATTGTGTGTCTGCCTTTTTTGAGAAACACCGGCCACTGCGCGCGTTTCGGGAACTTGGCGTCAAAGAACTGAATCCACTGGGTTTTATTGAATTCCGTTTTGTCGTACTGATGCGCAAGCGCGCCCGCAATCATCGGGGCGCCGTCAATGCCGAAAAACAGCGAATCGTGATGCGAAACCGGCTTCGTATCGAACATCACACGGGCGAAAAGACAGTAATTGCCGTCGGCGGGAACCTCGAATGTCATTTCAATCAGTTCCGCAGAGCCGACTTCCGCCGGAGCGCCCCACGGTGGAAACTGCAGAAGACCGTCTTTCTGCAGCGGCCTGCCGTCGTCAAGAAGGTCGAAGTTCCCTCCGTTCGCGGATTTCGACATATCAAGATAAACCGTGTCGTTCCGTTTCGGCAGAAGCGGCGTTCCGCCCTGGACAACGCAGGACATGTCATCCTCCGCAAAGGCGGAGGGAACCAGCGGGAAGGCCAGAACGGCCGCGGCAAGAAGTGCGAGTTTTCTGTTCATTTTCAATCCCTTTCAGTTTTTGTATTCAAATGCATAGAGGTTGTCCGTGATGGCGATCAGCCCGATCCGCGTCTCTTCGCGCGGAGCGATGTGAAGAACATGGCGTCCCGCTTTCAGGAAGAACGCCCCGCGGCTCTCCTGATGTCCGCTTGGTTCCGAAACCATGAACCAGCGCGCCTCTCCACTCCTCGCCGGAGAAAAATCTCCGCGGCGCAGCGGCTGCTCGTCAAACGAGTAGAAGAATGAATCGTGCAGCCCGACAGGTTCCGGCAGGGCGCAGCGGACAAAGACACCGTAAAGTCCGTCTTTCGGAACCTCGAATTCAAACGAGAGACATTCCGGCGATCCGGGCTTTGCCGGTTCTCCGCGGCGCGGCAGCTGAACCATGCCGTCCTCCTCCGGACCGCGCGAAGGATCAAGACGGGGAAAAACCCGTTTCGCATCAGCTTTTTCCGGATTGAAATAGACTGCGAAATCTTTTCCTCCGTGCGGCTTCAGCGGCATCGTCCAGCCCGTTTTGGCGTAAACGGATACCGGACAGCTCAGTCCGTCGGCGAAACGCACCAGGAACGCGCCGCGCATGAGCGGCTGTTTCGCAAAACGCGCCGGATCAAGCTTCACCCTGAACGAAACCCCTTCCCCGGGGTTGATTTTCCCGGAAGCGGGCAGAACTTCAAACCAGTCGAAATCCCGATTCTGCGCGATCCGGAATTCCACGGGAACGTTTCCCGTATTTTGCGCTGCAAGAGACATCTCCGTTTTTCCCGCAGCAAACATCATCTTTCCTTGATTCAAAACGACCGGGACCGGGCGCAGGGGAAGCGCAGGCGCGCCGTCGCCGCCGAACGCTCCGGCGTCCGGGTTCTCATCTCCGGCAACCGGGACGCCGCGTTTGCGTGCGGGGGAATCCGGACTCAGGCGGTAATCGCCCGCGGACGGGTTGCGGAACTGCGGATCGGTGTCGTTCCGCAGATTTCCCGCCATGACTGCAGAGGGAAGCTCCGCATGTTCCACAAGATTGGCGCGTCCGTCGAAAATATTGTTGTACAGGAAAAGTTTGTGATGTTTCAGCACATCGGTTCCGCGTCCGGGTCCGGAAAAGGTGTTGCCGAAAATATAACTTGCGGCAAACTTTCCGCTGCGGGGCGACGCCGTTTTCAGGAAGAGGTTGACCTCCCCGCGCTCGTCTCCCATATCGCTGACGAGGTTGTTGTACACGTAGCTCGGTCCTGTCATGCATCCCTGAATGCTCACGCCGCAGAGCGCGCCTTCAAAGCGGTTTCCGAAACAGCGGACATTCTGCTGACCGCCATCCAGTTCGATGTTGTCGTCGTTGCAGAAAATCATGAAATTGCCATAGATTTCCGCATCCTGATTGAATCCGCCGCGCGGATGAAAGTTGCCCCAGCCCTCCACCGCGTCATTGAAACGGTGAGCGTCGCTGCCGATGAAATCGTTGTACCGGATCACCGTGTTGCGCACGACGTGCACCATGACGGCTTCCGGTCCGGCGGGGTGAGCGTAAGTCCAGCTGTTCGCGCGTCCCAGCGGATCGTGGATGTAGTTGCGCTCGATGAGCAGATTGTCCGAATTTTTCAGATAGATTGCGGCGTCGTAGTTGAATCCGTTGAAACTCTTCGGAAATTTTCCGGCAGCGGGGTAGAAACGTCCGTTGAGATCAAACCTCTGAACTCCGGCGCGTCCCCAGCCGGATATATCGCAATTGGCGATCCGGATATGCGAAGATTTTTCCACATGGATTGCATTGGACATTCCGCCCCGGATGACCAGACCGTCAAGCAGAACATACTTTGCATTGCGGATATTGATCATGGCGCTGGACGAGTGGTAACGGAAATTCTTCTCCTTGAACGCCGCCTGTTTCGGATTGGTCAGGACGAATCCCGGTTTGACCGTGTAGCGGATCCAGCCGTCCGGCGCCCCCTGATCATTGATCGTCAGATGCCCGTCGAAGTTTTTCTCATCCAGAACGATTGTTCTCGCAACCGGGACCGGAGCGCCCAGAGTACGGAACTTTCCGCGTCCGTCCGGAAGAATTTTTCCATCGGGGGTCCGCAGCTCAAACTCGTAAACGGCATCCTCCTTCAGATAAATGACGCTGCCGCGAAGCTCCGGTTTTTCGAGGTCGTGAACCGGCGCAAACCCGGCGACCCATTTTTCCGTTCCGCCCTCCCGGACATACGGCAGCACATCCTGTCCGGCTGTTCCGAACCAGTAATACGAACATCCGCGAAACAGCGGAACCAGCTGCAGTTTCGCTTCCGCCGCTCCGGCAAACGCCGAAATCAGCACAAAGCAAAGGATAAAAAAGCGTTTCATGTTCACTCCTGTCTGTTGTTTCAAAGGAAACGGTCTGTTTCTCAAACATCGGACCGGGATACGGAATCGTTCCGTTCCCGCCGATTTTCCGCGGTTCGAATTATTCCTGCTCAAATGCGGATGCCCAGTCGCCAAGCGTTCCCCCCGTCAGAGCGTTGCAGCGCATTTTGTTGCCCGCATGACCATCTGCGTAAAGAACATTCGACGTCCTCCGGTGGCGGTAATGCACTCGGTTGTCGGTATATTCCGGCTGAAGAAAACGCCAGTCATGGTTGATGAGCGACGTTACATTTCTGCCCTCGTACAGATGCGGAAAGCGCGAAGGGCTCTTCAGGCGGGAGAGCGGAATCACCGGATAATTGGTCATGTCGGCCGCCGGGTTGCTGTAGATTATTCCCGCATTATTCGGAATCACATACGACTGGTTCAGCGCATCCCACGTGGAATTTTTGTCATAAGCCAGACGGTTGTCCAGATCCGACGGACGGCTCCCCAGCGTCACCGAAGGACATGCCAGAAGCGAATGAACGACATTCAGTTCAAAGACGCTTGCTCCGTTCCGGTTCACTTTCCGAGTCCGGGCGTTTTTCATGATGTAGTGATTGGCGAAATATCCCTGCGGAGCCGAAAACTCAAAATAGGGATTGGAATCGCTCTCCTGGACTTTGCAGGACTGCCGCATCAGCGTTCCGCCGAAGTCGTTGCTGTACTGCTGGAACATCAGCCCCAGCTGTTTGATTTGCGACGTGCAGGAAATCGTCTGCGCCTTCGCCCTGGCGGAATTCAGCGCCGGAAGAAGCATCCCGGCAATGATAGCGATAATCGCAATTACCACCAAGAGCTCTATGAGGGTAAATTTGTATTTTGTTTTCCAGACTTTCATAGCATAGTCCTCCTTTTTTATTTTCCCGTTGTTTCTGTGAAGAAAACCGTCTGCGTTCACCTTTTCCGGCGTTCCATAACCGGATTGAACAATAGCGTCTGTTTTGATTTTCATGCGAAATCCCTCCTTGTCTTTGTTTATGTGCAACGGTTAAATCTTCGGAGCCTGATACGCCTCGTCGCCGCCGTAACGCGCATAATCGCGCGAAAGCGACCACAGAACCGCGACTCCGCTCAGAGCCAGCAGCGCGCCGATCGGGAAGAGACAGCGGTAATTGTTGTTGAGCAGATCCAGCAGTTTCCCGATAACCGGAATCAGCAGCATGTTTGCAACGGAAGCGATAATGCCGGTTGCCGAGGCGAACTGCGCAAACAGCTCCCGAGGAAAAAGTCTCTGCTGAAGCGATGCGGTCAGCGTCATGCAGCTTCCGGAAACGACGCCGTGCAGAATCAAAATCGGACCGAACGTTGCCGGATTGCAGAGCAGGAACCAGCTGGAAATCATCAGCGCGGCATAGAGGCTGAGACACACTCCGCCCGTGCGCAGCGGATTGTAGCGGTCCGCCAGCATTCCGAGGAAGTAGCTCAGCACAAAGGAGCAGGCGTAAGTGACTGCGATGTAAAGTCCGTATTTATCCATCCCGATTCCCAGCTTGCCCGCATAGATGATCGAAAAACCGTTGACCGGACCGAACACCAGAATCAGCAGTGTCTGTGCCAACATGATTTTCCGGTAGTAGCCGAGCGAAAAACTCTGCCGCAGATAGGTCAGCGCCGCACGCCAGACTTTGATCGCCTGCGAACTTTTGCTCTGACTGACTTCGCCCTCCTCCGTTTCCGGCGGCGGATAGCTCCCCTCCTTCACTTTCAGGCACAGACACAGCAGCCCGATTCCGTACAGAGTTCCGATTCCGATGAAAATCGGCATGACATAGAGCTCCACCTCTTTCAGCAGGAAAAAGTTGAAGAGCACGCCCGCCCCCAGACTGATCATCCGGAAAAGTCCGTAAAATCTTCCAAGCAGCTCGCGGGGAACGACGTCGTTGACCAGCGCGTTGAACAGCGCTCCCGCCAGAGTGGTTCCGAAATCCAGCAGAACCCACGAAACGCAGAACACGACGAGGCGTCCGCCGTGCAGACTCAAAGCGGGAAACAGCTCATGCAGTTTTCCCCCGAGCCACGGCGTCAATCCGAGCCCGTAAAGTCCCAGCACGATGAACGGCGTCGTAAACGCCAGAAACGGAATCCGGCGTCCATGCGGACCGCGGTGACGGTCCGACAGATAGCTGATGACCGGTCCAAGAATGATGTTGGTGAAGTTCGGAAATGCAATGACGATCAACGCGTAAAGAAAATCCGACACGCCGATCTGTTTGATCAGAAGCGTTGCGGAGGGACCGACCGCGCGGTCTTTCATTGCCCAGGTGAAGTCGCCCCAAAGCAGCCAGAAAAACAGCATCGCCAGCCCCGCGGAAGAGTAAACCAGAGTTCCGGTCTTCCATGTTTTCGGCGAATGCAACGCCTCGTTTATTTCATGCTGCTCCGACTTCATTGACAACTCCTTATTTTCTTGTTTCGGGTGTATATTTTATGATCGCCTGCAATACAGGGTTCAGTTCATCGACAAAGTCCTGAGGCGTCCGGTCGGAGTAGAGAAAGCCGGACATTGCCTCCTGGATCAGCCCGTTCACCATTCCCCAGGCATAGTGCGGAGTTGCGGCGATGCGGAACATCTGCGGAAAGAAAATCTGATCCTGCGGATCGTTTTCCGCAAAGCTCTGAATCGCCGCGCTCTTCCGGATCGGAATGCCGTAACGCCGCCTTCCGATCTCCTGCTGAAGCTCCGGCGAATAAACGGAGCGGATGATCCTGCGCACCGTGTCAAAATTGTTGACGGTCCGGCGGATGCAGAGCAGATCGCCCGCCATCAGCGAGAAATTCTCTCCGCCTGAAACATGCGGCAGCGGCAGGAATTTTCCTTTCAGAGAATACGAAAGAATATCCTGACGCGTGCACAGCTGCAGCGCACAGCGTTCCGCGCACTGTTCCGGACGCGGCAGAATGTGGTAGAGCTCCTGCAGTCTCTGCAACGCAGCCAGCGTTTCAGGCGTATTGAGCACCGCTTTGCAGCCGTCCTCGTGACGCTCGAAAATCCGTCCGCCCAGATGCGTCAGATAAATCAGCCAGCGGGTCGGATCTTTCGAGCTCGCAAGTACCTGCTGCGGCGGCAGTTTGCTGTGCAGGGAACGCAGGAGCGAAAGAAAATCATCCCATGTCCAGTCCGGTTCCGGAAGCGGACATCCGCACTCCCGGAACAGTTCCTCATCACAGCAGAACGCCCACGGGGAAAACATGAGCGGCAAAGCATAAAGCCGCCCGTCATGAGAACGGAACTGCTCAATCTGCGCATTGAAGAAATCGCTTCTGTCGGGAAATTCCGACTCAAAAAATTCTGAAAGATCAAGATACTCCTGCTGCTTGGCGACCGCTTCGCTTGAAACGCGGATTTCACAGGAACCGAAATGAAATGCTTTGATATCAAAGAGTTCCGGAACCTGCGGATGTATTCTGTCGCGGAAAAGATTCTCCCATATCGGACGGAACGTCAGGAAGCTGTTCGGAAGAATCCGTTCCGCCCAGTCTTTCCGAACCCTTGTTCCCTGCCGCGAAACCCCGCTGGTGAGGATCCCGTCCGCAATCAGCGTGTTGAACGCCATCTGCATAATCGTAAACGAAATGCCGGTCTGTTCGGCAAGGTCGCGGGCGGACGGCAGCTTCTCTCCGCCTTTGAATTCAGCGGATTCAATGTTCCGCAAAATATATTCACGCGCATTCTGCAGTTTGTCTGACATTGTGCGATTCCTTAAAAAGCAATTTTCTCCGGACAACAGCCTTCTGCTGTTCTCTTCTGAAATAGTATAGCATTTAAAATGACAATGTCAATAGTTATTCTGCAAAAA
>URNX01000022.1 GCA_900549415.1 uncultured bacterium | reverse complement strand
TAAATGGTTTGCTCAAGGGGACTGCAATTTGCGCAAACCGTTTCTCTCCCCGTGCGCAAACTGGGTGGGACTATACACCAGATCACGTTTCAATACATGCTCCTCTTGCGAGGAGCAACTCATCCGTCAAATCATGCCCCGTAAAGGGTACAGGTTTCAATACATGCTCCTCTTGCGAGGAGCAACTTCCGCTGGAGTGGACTTCAAAAAGCTTTTTACGTTTCAATACATGCTCCTCTTGCGAGGAGCAACAGCCCTTATTCAGGCTCAGTATACCGCCGACGTTGTTTCAATACATGCTCCTCTTGCGAGGAGCAACAGACAAGATGAAGGCTATCGTAGAAGACAAGATGTTTCAATACATGCTCCTCTTGCGAGGAGCAACCCCTTCACCCGCTCCATTAATTCCACTATTTTGTTTCAATACATGCTCCTCTTGCGAGGAGCAACACAGCGAGGGCGTGAGTGTTATCACCCGCACACCGTTTCAATACATGCTCCTCTTGCGAGGAGCAACCAGGAACACGCCACTGAAAAACGTGCGTTTCGTGTTTCAATACATGCTCCTCTTGCGAGGAGCAACATTTATCCGCAAAATCTGCAACCCCAAGCCCGTTGTTTCAATACATGCTCCTCTTGCGAGGAGCAACCAACGCCGCAAATCCGGCTACTACTACCCCATAACGTTTCAATACATGCTCCTCTTGCGAGGAGCAACAGGACAGTTTCTCAAGAAGCTGTTGGCGATAATGTTTCAATACATGCTCCTCTTGCGAGGAGCAACTAGCAGCTAAAAGAGCAAAAGACCCGCATTTCCAGTTTCAATACATGCTCCTCTTGCGAGGAGCAACTCATTCTCCCCCTCCTTCTTTTCTTGCTTTCCGTGGTTTCAATACATGCTCCTCTTGCGAGGAGCAACACGGTATCGGCTCTTTTTGGGTACTGTCTCACCGCGTTTCAATACATGCTCCTCTTGCGAGGAGCAACTTTTTCGTTTTTTAAACTCAAAAAGTTATAAACGTTTCAATACATGCTCCTCTTGCGAGGAGCAACGCACATTGAGTTCCCGCACGCCTTGTATCTGTGTTTCAATACATGCTCCTCTTGCGAGGAGCAACCTGCCCCCAGTCATAGTCAAACTCTTCGAGCGACTGGTTTCAATACATGCTCCTCTTGCGAGGAGCAACGTAATGGCGCGTAAAAAATAAGCCCGTCTTCCGGTTTCAATACATGCTCCTCTTGCGAGGAGCAACAGGGGTAATATAAACCGTTCCGGCTCAAAATGCAAATCAAAGAATCGCGCGAAATATCAACTTTCATTTGTCAAAGAGCACTACTGCATCCTCCGTTTCCTTATAATCGTCTGATCATCAACATGTTACGTCAATCGCGAACTTTATATACAATGATACATGTCATCCAGGGTTCGCGGAACATAACAGAATGGAGTTGCTCCTAAATCTTTTACATAAGATAGCATGCAGCAACAAAGATTTCAAATCAGAACAATTCGTGCAGCAATAGATTACTCAAAAAGGCTATCGGCATAAATATTTTTTGCCTTATTCCTTCAGTCTTCCAGCAGAGTCTTTGCGTGTGTTTCCGCCGCAGGACCACCGCCAAGCATGCGCCCGAGCTCCGCGATGCGCTCCTTCTTCGAAAGAATATGGATCGAACTGACGGCCGCCTCCGCCGTCGTCGTTTTGACCACTGAGAAATGACGGTCCGCGCGCGCGGCAACCTGGGCTAGATGCGAGATGCAGAGAATCTGTTTCTTCGTTCCGAGTTCGTGCAGTTCCCCGGCAACCACCACCGCAGTCTCGCCGCCGATGTTCGCATCAATTTCATCGAACACAAGCGTGCCGATCTCATCGACTTCCGCAAGAACCGTTTTCACCGCAAGCATCACTCGCGAAAGTTCGCCGCTGCTTGCAACGTCTTTCAACGGCTTGACCGGAACTCCCGGGTTCGCGGAAAACAGAAACTCTATGCGGTCTGCGCCGTTCGGTCCCGGGCGCGATTCGCTGAACTCAACCTCAAATGCGGCGCGTTTGAATCCGAGTTTCATGATCTCTTCGCGCAGTTTGGCGGAAAGTTCCTCCGAGGCGGCTTTGCGCGCGGCAGTCAGCTCTGCACAAAGAGCAAGGTGTGCAGAACGCGCGGCGGAAAGACGAGCCTCCAACTGTTCGCGTTCACGCGCGGAGTTCTCGAAAAGCTCCAGACGGCGGCGCGAATTTTCCAGCTCCGCAAGGACGTCCGCAATCTCCGGGCCGTATTTCCGCTTGAGGGTCTGAAGAATCTGAATGCGCTCCTCCAGGGCGGCAAATTCGGATTCATCCAGTTCCACCGCGGAAGCGCGCGACTGCAAATCGTCGGTAAGCTCCGAAACCGCGTCGGAAATCTCATCGCATTTCGCAAGAAACTTGTCCGCATAACCCGGATCCGCAGTCTCCAGCGGACGCAGCAGGCGGCGCACAGACGAGAGACGGTCCATAATCGAATCGTCGGATTCGTTCAGCGCGGCGGACGCAGCAGAGGCAATTTCGAGAATCGTTTTTGAGTTTGATGCGGCGGCATGGGTTGCTTCCAGCCGTTCATCTTCCCCGGGTTCGGGGTTCTGCGATTCAATTTCGGAAACAATCCGGCGGAGCCGCTCCGCTTCATCGGCATCAGGCATGGTGCGTTGGAATTCCTCCTGTTCCGCTTCAACCTTGCGGATTGCCTCCCACGCAGCAGAAACTTCGTTCAGAAGATCATCCAGACGGGCAAAGCGGTCAAGAGCATTCAGCTGCGCGGAAGGCTTCATCAGCCCGAACGCCTCGTGGGGGCTGTGGACGTCAACGAGCAGTTCCCCGATCGTGCGGAGAATCTGCGCACTTGCGGGCGAAGAATTCACAAAGATGCGTCCGCCCGACTGCGTAAAAACGCGGCGGACGAGCAAAGCGGAATCCTCGCAGGGTTCAAGTCCGTATTCTTCCAGCAGAGCCGCGATGCGCGGACCTGAAACGGGATCCAGACGGAATTCGCCGGCGATTTCGCAGCGCTCCGTTCCCTGACGGATGGCGGATTTCTCAAACCTTCCGCCGAGCAGAAGGGCGACGCCGCCCATGAGCACGGATTTGCCCGCACCGGTCTCGCCCGTAACGGCGTTGAAGCCGGGGGAAAACTCAATATCGGCCTCCTCGACCAGCGCCAGATTTTTGATGTGCAGCCACTTCAGCATAGATCAATCCTTGTCGGAATCCTTTGCATGTTTGGAATAGAACGAGGGCTTCACCGTTTTCGCGTAGGAAGGATACTTCGCCTTGAGTTCCGGCGACGCATTTTCCGGAATGTACTGGAAACGGTTGTAAAGCCAGAGGTATTGCTCCGGAGCCATGCGGATCAGATTTTCGGTCATTTTCATGATGTCCTGAATCACCTCTTCTTCGGAAGTGTACTCGGACGCGGGCTTCGGAAGCGGATCCATCGTCGCCTTGAAATGCCCGTTCGGGAGACGGATGCAGGAACCGACGCCGATGTATGCGTTCTTCTTCAGAACCATCGTACCCGGAAAGCGCGAAACGGGAACGGGAAGACCGAACATGTCGACGAACGCGCCGCCGTTCCGCGCCTTGATGTTCTGGTCGACGAGCATGCCGGCGACAGAACCGCTTTCCATTGCGTGCACGAGTTTCATCATGCCGCCGCGCGATTCGATGATGCTCACATTCTTCACGGAACGCCCGCCAGTAATCAGACGGCTCAGGTAGGGATTGCGCGGCGTGCGGACAACGGTCGCCATTTTGAATCCGAAGTAGAGTCCCAGCGCCATGCCCGAGAACTCCCAGTTGCCGTGATGCGGCGTAATGAGAATGACGGGGCGTCCTTCCGCAATGCACTTGCGCGCATTTTCCGCAACGGCGGCAAGATTCGGCTGAACGTCAATCATCTCCTTCACCTTCTCCGGGCGGTTGTGAAACCAGAAAAGTTCGCAAACGGTCTGAATGAGGTTCGCTATGCAGCGGCGGGAGAGATCGAAAATCTCCTTTTCACCCTTTTCCGGAAAGGCGCAACGGAGATTTTTGCGGATCAGTCCGCCGACCGGCGGAAGCGGAACCGCAAGCCACGAAAAGAGCCAGCCGAGAAAACGGAATGTCCCGCGCGGCAGGATCTCCATAAATTTCATGAAGACCAGAGCGGCAAGATAGACGATGTACTGAAGAACGCGTTTCATCGTTTACTGCTCGTTGTGTTCCCGCAGATAATTTTCCGCGCGGACAAGATCCTCCGGAGTATCAATGCCGATGCTCTGGAAGTGCGTTTTGACGACTTTGATTTTCATGCCGTTTTCGAGAGCGCGCAGCTGTTCGAGTTTCTCGCATTTCTCCAGCGGACTCTCCGGAAGAGAGACGAAACGCTCCAGCGCGGCACGGCGATACGCATAGATGCCCCAGTGACGGTAGAGCGGCATATCGGTTCCGCCCGTCCGCAGGAACGGAATCTCGGAACGGCTGAAATAGAGAGCGGAGCCATCCGCGCCCACGACGACTTTCGGCAGATTCGGATTCGAGGCAATCTCCGCACGGGTCGAGGGGACAACAACGGTCGCCATATCCGGCTGATCCGCTCCAGCCATGACATCGATAAGGGAATCAATGACTTCCGGCTTCATGAACGGCTCGTCGCCCTGAACATTGATGATGACGTCGCATTCGATATTCTTTGCAGCTTCCCAGATGCGGTCGGAGCCGGAGGGATGATTCGGAGAGGTCATGACCGCCTCCGCGCCGAACCCTTCCGCGATCGCTTTCACCTTCTCGCTGTCGGTCGCGATGAGCACGCGATCCGCTCTGGATTTTGCCGTGCGCTCCCAGACCCACTGGATGATCGGCTTGCCACCAAGTTCAGCAATGACTTTTTCCGGGAATCTTGTACTTGCAAGCCGTGCGGGAATGACGGCGATTGTTTTAAGCTGTGCCATTATCTTTCTCCTGTTTTTTACCGTAATATATACCGTGCGAACGCTGAATGCAAATCAATCGAAAACGACCTTCCAGTCCGGATCGCGGAAGGCGTCGAAACACATGCGGATCTGCGCGGCGGTGTTTTTCTCCTCCGCAAGCGGGGGAAGTTCATTTTCTGCGAAATACGCAAAGCCCGTCGTTTCGAGATTCTCGTGAAACGCTCCGTCGACCTCGCCGCAAAGGACGAACACCTTGCAGATTCCGTAAGCATACGGAGGCGGATTGTGCCGGTTGCGATCCTGGACGGCAATCAGACGGAGCGCGGCGACTTCAAGCCCGGCCTCCTCGCGAACCTCCTTCTCGGTGTTGGAGCGGATGGATTCGCAAAGGTCAACCCAGCCGCCGGGAAGCGACCATTTGCCGCTTTTCTCGTGGACAAGCAGAATCTTTCCGTCGCGGAAGATTGCGGCGCGCGTATCAAGTTTCGGAGTCTGGAAGCCGCGTTCGTTGCAGAAGAGCGACTTCACCGTCTCAAGCGCAAGCTCCGTTTTTGCAGCGAGCATTTCCGCGGCGAGTTCGCGGATGCGCTCAAAACGCTCCACATCATAGGGATCTTTGGAATAGGTCACACCCGCCTGCCCGATGAACTGAAGCTCCATCGCCTGACGCAAAAACGGCGGGAGCGGTCCGCATTCCTCAAGGCGCGGAGCCACTTCAGAGGGAGCGGCAAAGTAATGCGCGGCGCGAATGTGCCGGACCGAATGCGCACCCCAGACAGCAAGTCCGAAAGCGACGTTTGCTCCGGCGGCGCAATTGGCGTCATGAACCGTATCGCCCACAAAGAGCGCCTCTTCCGGAGGACAGCCTGCGCGGCGGAGACCCTCAAGCAGCGGGTCGGGATTCGGCTTGTGCAGAACCGTATCAGTCGCGGTGATCATCAGGTCAGGTTCAAAATATTGCGCGATATGGAAACCCTGCGAAAGCTCCGAACGGTTTTTCGAAGTGACGATTCCCAGACGGATTCCGGCGTTTTTGAGTTCACCGAGCATTTTTTCGATTCCGGGAAACGGCTCGATCTCATTGTCGCGGCGCACCACGCGATCCTCCCATATCCGCCCGAAACGGTCGGGATCGGAAAGCTTCAGAGCGGCGGCGGTATCGGAGGTCGGAATGCCCCAGAAACGCTGGAGTTCCGCAAGGTCGTAATGCGCCCCCGTAAGCTCAAGAAGCGTTGCCTGAAGCTCCGGCATGACAATCGGTTCGGTGTTGAGGAGCGTGCCGTCGATATCGAAAAAAATGCAGCGGTATTTCATTGAGCCTCCACAAGCTCCTTGATGAAACGCGGTGGACGGGACGGGCGCCCTGTCTTCATGTCCACACACGCGTGAATCGTGAAGCCCTCCACGAGAAGTTTTCCGCGGCAGAAGATCTGACAGGCGATTTTCACGCGCACGCCGGAAGCCTCCGCGAAACATCCGGTGATGTCGAGAACATCATCATAGCGCGCGGACGCTTTGTAACGGCAGTTCGCTTCGATCACCGGCATTGCGATGCCCTCTTTTTCGAGTTCCAGATAGGTGTGCCCCGTCTCGCGGAGAAGTTCGTTGCGGAACCGCTCAAAATATTCAAAATAATTCGCGTAATAGACGACGCCCATCTGATCGGTGTCCGCATACGGAACGCGGTAGGAAAGAACGACTTTGTTTTTGATTTTGCGGAGCATGAAATCAATGGTCTCCTGCAAGTTCATTCCGCTGTTGTCGAGCAGGACGGCGTCCTCCGCCTGACGGAGCGGGGCAACTGCGCGGGTCGAGTCGGCTTTGTCACGCGCAGCGATTTCGGCGGCGACTTTTGCGATTTCCTCTTCCGAGGGGGTACCGCCATCCTGAAGCAGACGGCGCTTCGCGCGGGCTTCGGGGGAAGCGGTCAGGAAGAACTTGTATTTTGCATCAGGGAAAACCACGGTTCCGATGTCGCGGCCCTCCATGACGACGAGCGCGCCGTCCGCCATTTTGCGCTGCCATTCGACGAGTTTTGTGCGAACCGCGGGAACCGCCGCGATTGCCGAGGCGCCCGCGGAGATTTCGGGAGTGCGGAGCGCATCGCCGGGAACGGAACCGTCAACTTCGAGTTCAAGACCGTCTGCGCCGGGAATAAAACGCATCGTGGTGTTTGCAAGCATGTCGTCAAGCTTTGCAGGGTCGGGATTCTTCGGATCGATTCCGAGTCTGAGCGCCTTCCAAGCCGCCGCGCGGTACATGGAGCCGGTGTTGATGTGAATTGCGCCCGGGATCGCCTCCGCGAGCATCTGTGCCGCCGAGCTTTTGCCCGATGCGGCGGGACCGTCTATTGCGATTGCATTGACTGCCATATCAGCCTCTCTTATTCCTGAATTTTATCGACATATTCCTGAAAATCCGCGGGGAACGGAGCCTCGAAGGAGAGCTCCTCTTTCGTAAACGGATGCGGGAAGGTTATTTTCCATGCGTGAAGCATCTGGCGCGGCGCGGGAATGCGCCCGTTTCCGCCGTACGTGCCGTCGCCGATCACCGGGGAGCCGAAATACGACATGTGAACGCGGATCTGGTGTGTGCGTCCCGTCATGATCCGCACCTGAAGCAGAGCGGTGGTGACATTCCCGATTTTTCCGCGTTTGAGTGTGGTGAAACGCGTGTACGCGTCTTTGCCCCCGCTGCGCACCACAGCCATTTTCTTGCGGTTGACCGGATGACGCCCGATCTGCGTGCGGATTTCCGCGGCAATCACTTTCGGACACGGAGCCACGATTGCCGCGTAGGTTTTCGAAACCTCGCGGTCGGCAAACATTTTGCTGAGCTTGTGCATCGCCACACCGTTTTTCGCGATGACGAGACAGCCGGAAGTATCTTTGTCCAGACGATGCACGATGCCGGGGCGCATCGGGTCGTCCTCTTCATCAAATTCGGAAACCAGATCGCGGTCGCGCCCGAGCAGTGCATTGACCACGGTTCCGGAGTAGTTTCCCGCGGCGGGGTGAACAACCATCCCGGCAGGCTTGTTGATGACCAGAAGCGCATCGTCTTCATACAGAACATCCAGCGGGATTTCCTCCGCCTCCACATGCTCCATCGGGGAATCGGAGGGCGGCTCAAAGGAGATTTCATCCCCCTCCGCAACCATCGTACGCTTGGCGGCGCAGACTTTGCCGTTCAGAGTCAGCTTGCCGGCGTCAATTAGTTTCTGCACCTGGACGCGGGAGTATTCGCCTTCCGCATGTTTTGTGACACACTGGTCGATGCGGATGTTTGCAAAACCGGGTTCGACCGTAAACGTGATCCGCTCCTTATTCCGCGGCATTTCCGCCTCTCCTTCCCGCGTACCAGAAGAGAACCGCCGCGGCGGGAATCATCAGGAAGAGCGCAACCGCCTGCGAAGGAGTGAATACGCCGATATGATCCGTGTGATCTCCGCGCATCAGCTCCATGGTGAAACGCATGACCGCATATGCCGCAAGATAGATCGCCGCCACGCCGCCCGGACGCTTCACCTTGCGCAGGAGGAATATCAGCAGAACGCCGATCAGCAGATTGCAGAACGATTCGTAAAGCTGGACCGGGATCAGCGGCATGGATTCAGACGCGGTCCTGACGGCGGAATAGAGGTCGCGCGGATTCGCGGGATAGCACACCGCCGGAGCCGAACCTGCGGGGAACACGACCGAGGGGAATGCCGAATCCGCCGCAAGCGGTTTTCCGAAGCAGCAGCCCTGCATGAAACAGCCGATCCGCCCGAAGACGTGTCCGAACGCAACCGCCGGAGCGTAGATGTCAAGCACCTTCAGCATCTGCAGTTTTTTCCATTTGCAGTAGAGCATGACGACCGCAAGGGCGACGATGAAACCGCCGTAGAAGACGAGTCCCCCCTTATCGATGCGGATGACGTCAAGAAGATTGTCGCGGAACTGGTCGTGGAATTGGACGACGTAGAAGAGGCGCGCCCCGGTGACGCCGCCGAAGATGGCGATCAGGGCGAGGTCGAAGACGTTGTCGGAGGTGAGCCCCGCGTGTTTGCGTTCGATCAGCAGCGTCGCCATTGCGGTGACGAATGCCAGCGCGACGAACACTCCATACCAGTGAATGGAGAGTTTCCCGACTGTAAAAGCGATTTCGTGCATAGTTTCCGTTTCTTTCGTGATTTTTTTGTCATGTCAATGGATTTTTCGTGTTTCCGGTGTATACTTTACACCAACAATTCAAAAAGGCAAAAGGGAAAGGAAAGTTTTTTTATGACCGAACAGATCGCGGCGCATCTTGACGCCATCGCCCAGTACGCCCCCGTGTGGGGATTTCTGCTGATTTTCATCTTCATGACGATTGAAAGCTCGTTCATCCCCTTCCCCAGCGAAGTGGTGATGATCCCCGCCGGCTTCCTCGCATTCAAAGGACAGCTGACCACGGGGAATCCGTGGATCGACTGCATCATCGCGGTCATCGTCGGCTGCCTCGGTTCAATCGCGGGCGCATACATCAACTACTATCTTGCGCTGAAGCTCGGACGGACATTCCTGCATAAATACGGCAAATATTTCTTTTTGAAGGAGCCGACTCTCGACCGCGCGGAGGAGATTTTCCGCAAATACGGCGAACTTGCGACCTTTGTCTGCCGTCTGCTCCCCGCGATCCGCCAGCTGATTTCGATCCCCGCCGGACTCGCCCGCATGCCGCTCAAAAGCTTCACCCTCTACACCACTCTCGGCGCGGGAATCTGGATCATCATCCTCACCGCAATCGGAGGATATTTCGGACATCTCACCGCGGATATGAGCTACCTTGAGATGATCGAAAAGGGCAAGGAGATCATCTCGAAGAACTACGGCTGGATCCTGCTTGGACTCGCAGTATTCGCTGCCGCATATCTTCTGGTTCACAACAAAGTCATGAAAAAAGCGTAAAACGGTGCGGCTGACGCCGCCCGAACGCAGGAAGACCGGCTGCATTCAAGTGATGCCGCCGGTCTTTTTTTCTGCAACCGGAAATTTAAAATCAAAAACGCCGCTCTTCCGCTGCGAAGGCGGAAGAGCGGCGCGAACGTGTGTCCGTTTCAGCTTACTTCAGAGCGTTTCCGGAAACCTGAACTTCTTTCACGGAGAACAGAAGCAGCCAGGTGCTCGTCTTGAAGGAGGTAAGGTCGTTGACGCGGTTGGCCTCCATGTCTTTTGCACGCTTCGTCAGCATGCTGACGGCGTTGTCGACGCGAACCGTGTCCTTGAACAGAGTCATGGAGCCCGGAGCGGCGGAGCTTCCGGTCATCAGCGGGAGAATACCGAAGAGGTAAACACCCCAGATTTCTCCGTTGACGTGCACGGGAACCGTGGTGACGTCAGAGTCGGAAAGCTTCATTCCGTGAACGGTGGTTCCGGTCGAAATCGAGGAGCACGCGGTGAAGGTCACAGCGAGCACAGCGGCCATTGCGGCCATGAAGAATTTCTTTGCCATTTTGTTGCCTTTCGTTTGGTTCTGTTTCTTTGAGAAATGTACATCCACTTTCGCGCGGTTGCAAATGGATTTTTTCATTTCTCCACAAGAATGTTGTCAATGAGACGCGTTTTACCGAAATAAACCGCGAGCGGGAACATCATCGAACCGCCGATTTCCGTAATCGGTTCCAGCGTTTCCGAATCCACCGCTTCAATGTAATCCACGACTCCGGATGCGGCTTCGATCGAAGCGCGCAGTTCCGCAAGCATCGCGGCAAGATCGGTTCGGCCTGATTCGATCTCCGCTTTCAGCTTCGCAAGTCCGCGCGAAAGCGAGAGCGCATTCCGGTGCTCCTCCTCCGAGAGGTATTTGTTGCGCGAGCTGCGGGCGAGACCGTCGGCTTCACGGATGATCGGGGAAATCACAATGCGGATCGGGAAGTTCAGATCGCGCACCATGCGCTTGATAATCCGCGCCTGCTGACCATCCTTCTGTCCGAACACCGCAATGTGCGGCAGTGTCGCAAGGAACAGCTTGGAAACAACGGTCGTCACGCCGCGAAAATGAATCGGACGCGTCTTCGCGCAGAGCCCCTTCGAGAGCTTCTCCTCGATAACCCACGTGGAGGAGTCCTTCGGATACATCTCATCGGCGGTCGGCGCGAAAACGGCGTCGACGTTCTTGCTTTCGAGCAGCGTCGTATCGTGCTCGAAGTCGCGGGGATACTTGTCGAAATCCTCGTTCGGGCCGAACTGGGTCGGGTTGACGAAGATGGTGACGATGACGGTGTCGGCGCCGTTTTTGCGGGCGGTGTCGATCAGCGAGAGGTGTCCCTCGTGCAGGAATCCCATGGTCGGAATGACGGCAAGGGTGGCGCCGGCGCGGCGTTTCGCGTCGGACCATTCCTGCATTTCACGGATCGTACGGATGATTTTCATTTCAGCTTTCACTCTTTCTTATGCGTTGGCTTTGCGGATGCGTTCCGCAACAGATTTTTCGTAAGCATCGAAATCGTCGATCATGACTCTGGCGACTCCGCTCTTCATGGCGGCTTCGGCGACGCGGGCGGCGACGCGCGGAACCACGCGGGTGTCGAACGGTTTCGGAATAACGTAAGTTTCCTTCAGCGGATTCTCGCCGTCGAACACGCCGTTCGCCGCATCCTGCGGATAGGCTTCCTTCAGCTGGGCGAGAACATCCGCCGGAATCGGTTCCGACGCGATCTCCGCAAGAGCTTTCGACGCGGCGAGCTTCATTGCTTCGTTGATATCCGTTGCGCGGACGTCAAGCGCACCGCGGAAGATGCCGGGGAAGCCGAGAACGTTGTTCACCTGGTTCGGGAAGTCCGTGCGTCCGGTTCCGACAACCGCCGCTCCGGCATCCTTTGCATCCTGCGGATTGATTTCCGGAACGGGGTTCGCCATCGCGAAAACCACCGCGCCCGGAGCCATCGACGCCACCATTTCCTTCGTCAGCGCGCCGCCGACGGAGACGCCCATGAAGACGTCCGCGCCCTTGATCGCTTCTGCGAGCGTGCGTTCGGTCATCGGGCGGGCAAAACGCTTCTTCTGATCATTCAGGTCGGTGCGTCCGCTGTGAATCGTGCCTTTGGAGTCACAGAGCGTGAAATTCTCGCGTCTGGCTCCGGCGGAAACATAGTATTCCGCGCATGCGATGCCGGCCGCGCCGGCGCCGTTCATGACGAATTTGCAGTTTTCAATCTTCTTGCCGACGAGCTTGAGCGCATTCAGGATTCCGGCGAGAGAGATGATCGCGGTTCCGTGCTGGTCGTCGTGGAAAACGGGGATGTTCATGGATTTCTTGAGAGCGGGCTCAATTTCAAAGCAGGCGGGCGAACCGATATCCTCAAGATTGATGCCGCCGAAGGTGGGTTCCAGAGTCTTGACGACTTCAATCACCTTCTTCGGGTCGGTCTTGCCGTTTTCCTGGAAGACGGAACCGAGACAGATCGGAATGGAGTTGATGTCCGCGAACTTCTTGAACAGCACGCTCTTGCCCTCCATGACGGGCAGTCCGGCTTCGGGGCCGATGTTGCCGAGGCCGAGAACCGCCGTGCCGTCGCTGACAACGGCAACCGAATTCGCGCGTCCGGTGTATTCCCAGACGGCGTCGGGATTGTTGTGAATTTCCATGCAGGGAACCGCAACGCCCGGAGTATAGGCGAGCGAGAGATCGTGCTGCGTGTTGCAGGGTTTGGTCGGGACGGAGGCAAGTTTGCCTTTCGGCGCGGAGCCGTGATACGCAAGAGCATCCTGCGCAAGTTTGGTTTTCGGATCGGTTGCCATTTTTATCTCCTTAATTCTTTAATAAATGTTCATGCTACAGGTTTGCGGACGGGGATGCCGCGTTCCGCGAGAAACTCTTTCGCCTGCGGAACCGTGAACGTTCCGAAGTGGAAGATACTCGCCGCGAGCACCGCGTGAGCTCCGCCGTCGCGAAAGACTTCATAGAGGTGTTCCAGCTTGCCGGCGCCGCCCGATGCGATGACGGGAACGGAAACTGCATCGGAAATGGTCTTGGTGAGCTCAATGTCATACCCGTTCTTGGTGCCGTCGGCGTCCATGCTGGTCAGGAGAATTTCCCCGGCGCCGAGCTCCACGCCCCGCTGCGCCCATTCGAGAGCGTCGATGCCGGTGTTGCGGCGTCCGCCGTGCGTGTAGATCTCCCAGCGTTTTTCACCCGGAACGCGGCGTGCGTCGATTGCAAGAACGATGCACTGGTTTCCGAAACGTTCCGCCCCCGCGCGGATAAGATCGGGATTCTGAATGGCGGAGGAGTTGACGGAAACCTTGTCCGCTCCGGAATTAAGCATTTTGCGCATATCTTCAACGGATCGGATTCCGCCGCCGACGGTCAGGGGAATGAAGACATTTTCCGCGGTTCTGCGGACAACGTCATACATGGAATCGCGGTTGTCGCTGGTTGCGGTGATGTCAAGAAAGACAAGTTCATCCGCTCCCTGACGGTCGTATTCGATCGCGGCTTCAACCGGGTCGCCGGCATCGATGAGGTTCACAAAGTTGACGCCTTTGACGACGCGTCCGCCGGTTACGTCGAGGCAGGGGATAATTCGTTTTGCCAGCATTGGTTCCATCCTTCGTTCGTTTTACTGTAATGTATCACGAAAACGGGAAAAGTCCAATGCAAACCGGAGGGAACTGCGGATTTTACTTTCCGAACTGAGCCCCGAACGCCTTCAGCCCCTGCTCGCGCTTCGCTTTGAACTGCGCGGCCGTGCATTCCAGAAGCCCCAGCAGACTCGTCAGTTTTTTCTTCGGAGACCAGTCCGCGTTCAGCTTCGGGATCATGCCGCCCGGACGGTACAGCGAATTGCCCTGCTCCAGATAAATTTTCCCGTCGCGGCATGAAACCGCATGGAAGCCGCATGCGGCGCCGAGAAGACGGAGACGAACCGTGGTCAGCATATTCTCCGCAGCATCAGGCAGCGGACCGTATTTGTCGCGGAGCTCCTCGTGGTAATCGTCGACCTGGGCGGGATCCTCGAACATCGCGAGACGGCGGTACGCCTCCAAACGCAGACGGTCGTCTTCGATATAATCCGGCGGAATCGCCGCGGCAAGATGCTTTTTGTCCGTATCAAGCGCGTATTCAAGAAAGTCCAGATTGAGATCGCAGGTAATCGGGCGGGCGTTTTTGATTCCGCGCAGATTGTTCGCGGCCTCGCGCAGAAGCTGGCAGTACAGATGAAACCCGATGGCGTCGACGTGTCCGCTCTGTTCCGCTCCGATGATGTTTCCCGCTCCGCGGATCTCAAGGTCGCGGATCGCCAGCTGGAAACCGGAACCGAGATGCGTGTAACGGCGGATCGCCTGCATGCGCCGGCGCGCATCACCCGTCATGATTCCAGACGGCGGAAGCAGCAGATACGCATACGCCTGGCGGTTCCAGCGCCCGACGCGTCCGCGCAGCTGATGCAGTTCCGCAAGACCGAACATGTCGGCGCGTTCGATAATCATCGTGTTTGCATTCGGGATGTCGATTCCCGATTCAATGATTGTGGTGCAGACAAGGACGTCGATTTTCCCTTCGATGAACTGCCCCATGATGCCTTCCAGTTCGGAACCGCGCATCTGCCCGTGAGCGACGGCGACGCGTGCGCCGGGAGCGAGAGAACGAACCTTCTCCGCCGCCTTCTCAATGGAGTTCACGCGGTTGTGAATGTAGAAAACCTGTCCGCCGCGTCCAAGTTCCCGCGCAAGCGCGGCGGAAACGAGAGAATCCTCCTGCTGGGCGACGACCGTATGAACCGGCAGACGGCGCGTCGGCGCGGTGGTGATTGCGCTCAAATCGCGCAGACCGGACATGGACATGTGGAGCGTTCGCGGAATCGGAGTCGCGGTCATGGTCAACACGTCGACAGTCGAGCGAACCGCCTTGAGTTTTTCCTTGTGCTCCACGCCGAAACGCTGTTCCTCGTCGATGATGACAAGCCCGAGTTCGCGAAATTTGACTTCACTTCCGACAAGCGCGTGCGTTCCGATGATAATGTCAATGGAACCTTCCGCGAGACGTTCGATGATCTGCTTGCGCTCCTTTCCCATTTTGTGACGGGTCAGAGTTTCAATAACAATCGGGAATTCTGCAAAGCGTTCCGTAAAACTCAGATAATGCTGCTGCGCCAGAACCGTCGTCGGCACCAGCACGGCGACCTGCTTGCCGGAAACGGCGCATTTGAACGCCGCCCGCATCGCAACTTCCGTTTTGCCGTAGCCGACGTCGCCGCACAGCAGACGATCCATCGGACGCGACGACTCCATATCGCGCTTGATCTCTTCGATCGCCTTCTTCTGTCCCTCGGTTTCGTCATAGGGAAATGAATCTTCAAAAAGTTTCTGGTCGTAACCGTCTTTCGGGAACGGCATTCCGGGCGACGCTTTTCGGATTGCCTGCATCCGGAGCATTTCGCAGGCGAGCCCTTTTGCGGAACCGGCCGCCTCCTCCCGCGCTTTCGCCCAGCGGGAGGATCCCAGCTTCGAAAGCTGCGCCCCCTTCAGATGCGAACCGACATAACGGGAAACCAGATGAGCCTGCCAGACGGGAACGTAAATCACTTTTTCATCGGCGAACTCCAGCTCCAGCGACTCAATCGCGCTCCCCGCGGAACGAACCGTCTTGATGCCGCGGTAAAGACAGAGTCCGTAATTCAGATGAACCGTAAGATCTCCGACTTCGATATCCGCCATATTTTCGAGCTCGGTGCGAGATGCCTTGACAAGATCCTCCTCCACCTCGTCGGCAGTGCGGACGCGGTCTTTGCCGCGGAGACACGCGGGGAAAAGTTCGCGTTCTGTCAGGAACAGAGCCTTCTGTTTCGGGAACATCACTCCGCAGGGAATATGAAGCCGCTCCACGGAAAGTTTCTCCGATTCGGGAATGCCGTTTTCGCGCAGCCATTCGGTAATATGCTCGAAATCGGAATCCTTGTGTGCGGCAAGGATGACCTCCATGCCGTCTTCAAGAGCATGTCCGACGAATTCGGCGGAAAGCTTGCGCGAAATCTCCGTCACCGAATCGCGCTCCTCTTCATCCGCGCTTGCGCGGAGCGCGGGCGAAACGCCGATGCAGGAACGTTCCGCCTTCCCGCCGTGCTCAATGCAGTCGACTTCAGATTCCAGGATATGCACGGGACCGAATTTTTTCTGAAACGCCTCCCAGTGCTCCGCCGTTCTGCCGCCGCCATACTTCTTGACAGACTCTGCGCAGTCGTCGGGCGACTCCACAACAAGAGAACGGCCGGGCGCGTAGTCGGAAAAATCAAAATACTCATCCGTCCCCTCGACCTGTTCGCAGCCGGAACGGGCAATGATTTTGCAGGAATCGATCTCCCGGACGGAGCGTCCGTTATCGGGCGTGTATTCGCGCAGGGAATCGATCTCATCTCCGAAGAATTCGATGCGGACAGGAAGTTTCATTCCGGGAGAAAAAACATCGAGAATGCCGCCGCGTTTGGAAAATTCGCCGGAAGAGGCGGCCTGAGGCTCGTCATCGTAACCGAGGGCGACAAGACGTTTGACGAGCTTTGCCATATCGACGGTGTTGCCGCGATGCAGAATGATTCCGGATCCCTGGAATTCGTCCGGATCTGGAGTCGGTGAAAGGAACGCGAGCACGGAACCGACCACGATGTCGGGCGGGTTTTCGGAGGTCATTCTTTCGAGCAGTTCCGCGCGGGCGGATTCACAGTCGAGCGTGACGGTATCGCGCCAGGAGCCTTCGGGGAGAAGCGCGGATGTAAGGGGATGCCCTGCCGCTTCCGCCCAGATGCGCAGTTCGTGTTCGGTCTGTTCCGCAATCGCATACGAAGGTGCGGCGAACAGCATTTTCGTTCCCTTCGGAGCGGACATGCAGAGACGCAGCAGCTCCAGAGCCGTGGTGTCTTCATCCACGGGAATACGTTTTTTTGCCTCTTTCCGCATGGTGCGCAGATAAGAGGAAAAAATATTTTTAAATTTATTTTCTTTTTTCAGTTGACTTTTCTTCATCTTGTGCTATTTTCCCTATTGCGTATGTCATAATCACACGCACCGGTTCATTGTGACCCGGTAAACTGTAACAACAAAAGCAAAGCTATGTCAGGGATTAATAGAACAGACAAAAGCCCAAAAGTCAAGGGCAAAAATGAAAAGTCTTCAGTAAAAATTGCTGAAAAATCTGTTTCCCCCGCGAAAAAAGGCGCAAAAGTTGACGCCAAGACCGTTCCTGCCGTAAAGGAGGAGGTCAAAAAAGCTGAACGTGCGGAAAAGAAATCGTCACCGACGGAAAAAAAATTGACGAAACCGGTCGCTCCTGCTTCCGAAAAAAAGAAGACGGAGGCGTCCAAAAAGCCCGTTTCCAAGAAAGCCGAACCCGCGAAGAAGCCCGCTGAAACTGCAAAAGCTCCGGCGAAGAAGGCTCCCACAAAAAAGGAAGCCGAACCCGCCGCCGAAGAGAAAAAAGCCCCGGCAAAGAAGGCTCCCGCAAAAAAAGCGGAACCTGCCGCCGAGACAAAAAAAGCTCCGGTGAAAAAGGCTTCTGCAAAGGAAGTCAAAGCGGAAGAGGAGGAACCGGTCAAGAAGCCGGCAAAGGCGAAAGCCCCCGCCGCCGCTCCTGAAAAGAAGAAACATCCGAAAAAAGCCGAAGAACCGGAAGAAGACGCCGTTCCGAAGAAAAAGAAAAAAGCGGACAGCGATGACGACGATGATTTTGTGATTCCGGAACCCAAGCCGATGACCGATGCGGATCTGCCTCCTTACGAGGAAGAACCGGAACCGCCGGCGGACGACATTCTTCCCGAAGATATCGACGACCAGGAAGCGTACAAGAATGTCGAAGATGAATCGCTCGATCTTGACGACAACAAGAAAGAGGGCGATGAGGAGGAGAAGAAAAACTCCAAGCTCGCTCCGGTTGCCGCGTCAAAGAACGACACGATGAAAGTCTATATGCAGGATATCGGTCAGATTTCCCTCGTTTCCAAATCGGAGGAAGTCGACCTTGCCGCCAAGATTCACGGACGCGACACCGGCGAGCACGACGAGGCGCGCGCCACGCTGATTCAGGCGAACCTGCGTCTGGTGGTGAAGATCGCCCATGACTTCAAGGGACTCGGTCTTCCGCTGCTCGACCTGATCTCCGAAGGCAACATCGGACTGATGCGCGCCGTCGAGAAGTTCGACCCGGCGAAAGGCGCGAAATTCAGCTCCTACGCCGCATGGTGGATCAAACAGTCGATGCGCCGCGCTCTGGCAAACCAGAGCCGCACCATCCGAATCCCCGTGCAGTCAGCCGGAAAAATCAATAAAATCAAATCCGTACGCATGAAACTTGCGGAAAAACTCGGACGCGAGCCGTCGGACGCCGAAATTGCGGCGAATCTCGACTTCAGCGAACGCACGGTTGCAGGGCTGCGCCTGGCGGATCTGAAAACCTTCTCTCTGCACGATCCGATTCAGCAGGGCGAAGACGGTGAATTCCAGGACATCATCCCGGACCGCGGCGCCATGACGCCCGACCGTATTCTCGGAGATGTGGAGTCCATCAAACGTCTCGTGGAACTTCTCCGCGACCTCGATGAACGCGAACGCATGATTCTGAAAATGCGCTTCGGACTCGATAACAACCGTCCGCGCACCCTCGAAGAAGTCAGCCAGGAAATCGGCAGGACCCGTGAGCGCGTGCGTCAGATTCAGAACCAGGCTCTCAGCAAGCTGAAATCTCTGCTTGCGGATGAAGCAGACTTTACGAACGATTGAACATGAACAATATCAACTCACAACGCTGAAGGGGGGTGAACACAATGGAAGCAACGGAAGTCAGACTGAAAAAAGGCGAGCCGATCGATCGCGCTCTCCGCAAACTGAAAAAGAAACTCGACAAGGAAGGCACCCTCAAGGAACTTCGCAACAGAAGACACTTCGAGAAGCCGAGCGAGAAGAAACGCCGCACCCAGCGCCGCAGAGGCTGATTGGGAAGCTTTTCCATGCCGCGAACGGATTTCCCCATTCGCGGCTTGTTTTTTATCAATCGGGACATGCTCCCGGAAACGAAAGATTCAGGAATGACAAACAACGAACGCAAATCTCTGAAAGCAGTCAACAGGGGAAGAACTTTCTTCTGGCTCCCCATCCTCGACTGTTATGTCCTCCGGGAATTCATGATTCCCTTCTCCGTCCTTGCGTTCACGTTCACCCTCCTCTTCCTCATCGGTGACGTCTTCAACGATATCTCCGACTTTCTGGAACACAAATCAACCTTCTTCCTCGCCGCAAAATACTTCATTCTCAAAATGCCGGGAAACATCCGCTTCGTTCTCCCGATCTCCGTCCTCCTGTCCTGCATGTACTGCATCGCAAACCTCGGACGGACCCGTGAAATCACCGCCATGCGCGCATCCGGCCTCTCCATGCTCCGGTGCGGCGGCGCAATCTACATCGCAGCCCTCTGCGTCACATTCATCAACTTCTGGTTCAATGAGCAGCTCGTTCCGGACTGCGACATGGACGCGAAAGTTCTCATCAAATCCCTCGGCAGGGAAAACTATGAAAAACGCATGTACAGCATGCTCCAGTACCGCAGTTCCGACAAGACCCGCGACTGGCTCTTCACCAATTTCGACAAAAGCGGACTGCAGAAAAGCGTCATTCTGAAACAATATAAAAATGATGAAACCGGTCACCGCTACATCGCGTGGGATCTGCAGGCGGAAGAGGCGGAATACACTCCCTCCGGCTGGGTCTTCCGCGGAGTCAAACGCACCCCATACAGCGAAATCCTCCACGTTCCGGGTGCGGAACAGCACATCAAAGAGCTCAAGTTCACCACGGATCAGATCCCCGAAACCGTCGAAAACATCGGCAACGCCATCCGTCCTCCGGATGAACTTTCCTCGTTCGCAATCTGGCGCATTCTGAAGGACAATCCGAACATGGTGGATTCCCTCCGGAACGTCTATCAGACCATTCTTTATTACCGTCTCGCATTTCCGTGGGTCTGCTTTCTCTGCGTCTTCCTCGGACTTCCGCTGGCGGCGAAAAACGAGCGTGCCGGCATATTCCTCTCCATCGTGACTGCAGTCGGCGCAATCGTTGTCTTCCAGATGATGACGGAGATTTTCCTCGTTCTCGGCAAACAGGGCTACGTTCCGCCGTTCATCGGCGGAGTCGGTCCGACGCTGGCGTTTCTGTTCTACAGCTACTTCTTCGTCATCCGCAAATCAACCTGACGGTTTGCGGAGCTTCCGCAAAATCTTTCAGAAAAAAATCTGCTCCGCATTTGCATTTTCTTCATTTGATGGTTAAAATACCTGATGTACAAAAATTTTTAAACGAACAGGAGATTCGGATATGTTCAGAAACTTCATCGGAAAATTCATGACCGCTTTGCTTATATCCGCCGGAGTCGTCGCTCCCGCCGCTGCGAACGCCGCTGCATGGGACGGCGGAGACTGGCCGAAACAGGTCGAAGGACGCGTCATCGAATACCTCATCATCACGGCCAACTACCAGAGTCCGCGCGACCTTGCGACGGCTATTCAGGAGGCGACACGCAACCCGATTCTTCTTCTGCCGCCAGTAAACGCCGAACAGCAGGCGATCTACCTCATTCTTCCCGACGGCAAGGCTCCGGCGAAGCTCGACCCTGACCAGTTTAGCGCCTGCGTATCCGCGCTCAACCCGAAACGCATCGTCATCATCGGAGACGAAACAATCGTCCCGAACGACTACCGGCTGGCAATCGACCGCAAGTATGAAATCATCGACTTTGCAAGCAAGAGCTGGTTCGTGAACGCCGTTTCCGCGGCAAACCTCTTCAACTCCGACCGCATCAAAAAGGATTTCGAAGCAAAGCGCAATGCGGAAGATGAAGTTCCCGAAGTCGATGAAGCCGATGCAGCAAAAGCGCCCGCGGAGGAAAAATGAACATCTTCTACCGCCTGACTCTCAACACCTTCCGCGAATGCGTGCGCGAGCCGATCTTTTTCCTGCTCCTGCTCGTCGGACTCGTCCTCATCTGCATTCTGCCGATGTTCTCCATGTTCGTATTCCGCGAACAGGTGAAACTGGTCGTTGACAGTTCGATGGCGACGACCATGGTGCTCGGACTCATTGTCGCCGCACTCTGTTCCAGCCACACAATCACGCGGGAAATGCGCAACGGAACGGTTCTGCTTCTGCTCTCGAAACCCGTGCCGCGCTACACATTCATCACCGCGAAAATCGTCGGTGTCACCATGGCGCTGACCGTGTTCACATTCTCCATGATCGCCGCCTCGTTCGTTGCGGTGATGATCGCAAAAGACCAGTTCCGGCTGGACTTTGGCGCAATGGCGTTCTACTACGGTGTCCTTGCCGTCTGCGCGCTGACGGCGGCTGTGCTGAACTATCTCAAAGGAATTTCATTCCCCTCCGCAATCACCTTTCTGACGGCTGCGGCTCTTCCCATTTACGCAGTTCTGCTCTATCTCGTGCAGGGAGCGCCCGATGATGAAGGGTTCATCCCGCCGCTGCAGTTCATTACGGCGCTGTCGCTGCTCTTCCCCGCGGTCTGGCTGATGGGCGCGATTTCCGCGGCGCTCGCCACCCGTTGCGGAATCGTCACCAATCTGACGTCCTGTTCCATTCTGTTCTTCCTCGGACTGATCTCGAAATACGTTTCCACACACTGGCTCGGCGGCGGATTTTCGGGCGATCTCTTCTCCGCAATCCTCCCGAACTGGCAGTACTTCTGGATGGCCGATGCGCTCGCAGCGCACACACAGATTCCGCTCCGCTATCTCGGCTGGGCGCTCGTCTACAGCATCATCTACGGAGGATTCTGGGCCGTCTGGGCGATGGCGCTGTTCAACGACCGCGAAGTCGCGAAAGACGCCATCAACTGAGGTTCGGCATGGACGGGTTGACAGCGATTCCGGCGGCGGATCCCCGGATCTCCTATTCCGATTATCAGAACCGCATCGACAACGGCGGACGCATCGGATTCAGCCGCACCGTTCCGAACGAAAAAAAGTATAATCTCGACTCTCCCGGCGCGCGGATGCGCTTCCGCACAAATGCGTCAAAAATCGTTGTCGATCTGCTCTACAAGGAGCGAACCAACCCGAACCGGATGCAAAACGGGCTCGGCGTCTATCTCATCGACGGTAAAGCGGGGGAGCGCACCACATTTGAGCGCTCCAAGCGCGACGGCTGCAAGAACGAACCCGTCACAGTCAAGGTCCGCGCCGACGGGGAATGGCACGATTACGAACTTGTTCTGCCATACGGGGACATCGTGGAAATTCACACGCTCCACACAAATTCCGAGGCGGAATTTGCGGAGCCGAAACCGCGTCCGGCGTACCGTGCGGTGTTTTTCGGCGACTCCATCGTCCACGGATTCAGCGCATCACGGATCGACCGCACCTTCCCTTACCTGGTTGGCGAACTGCTCGACTGGGAAGTTGTCAATATGGGCATTGCGGGAATCGGACTCAACCCGGGCGCGGCAAAAGTGCTCGGCACGCTGAAGATGAACCGGCTGGTCTGCTCGATCGGCGCAAACGACTGGCGCGAAGGAATGCTGCCGGAAAAGTTCCGCGCGAATCTTGAAAAGTTTCTGCACGACTTCCGCGCATTCCAGCCGGAAACTCCCGTTGATTTTCTTTCGCCGATGTGGCTTTCGACCAAATTCAAAGCTCCCGCGGCACATCATACACTTCAGGAGTTCCGCGACGTCTATGCGGAGTTCGGAGCGGAATGCGGAGATCCGAATGTGCGGATCATCAACGGAAGCGAACTCATTGATCATGACCCCGCGCTTTACGAACCCGACCACGTGCACCCGCGCGACGCCGGAATCGAACAGCTTGCGGAGCGTCTTGCCGAACAGCTGATGGAGGAATTATGACCATTAAATTCAACGGAAAACATGAAGAAGTTGCGGAAGCAACCACCATTGCGGCATTTCTGGAAAAGAAAAACATCCGGTCCCCGCATCTGATTCTTGAACTGAACGGAGAAATTCTCGCGGATCCGCAGGAGTGGACGAAAACCGTCCTGAACAGCGGCGACGCGCTGAACGCATTCTCCATGGTGGGAGGCGGCTGATGAACGTCAACACTTATCTGAAATCGGAGGAAATTGAGAAACTCCGCAGTGTCCGGATCGGCATCGGCGGCGCAGGCGGGCTCGGCTCGAACGCTGCCGCGCACCTGGTCCGTGCGGGCGTCGAACAGTTCGTCATTGCGGATTTCGACACGGTCTGCGAGAGCAACCTGAACCGCCAGTTTTTCTTCCGCGACCAGCTCGGGATGCCGAAAGTGGAAGCGCTTGCGGAGAACCTGCGGCGCATCAACCCGGATGTGAAACTTGAACTGCACAACACCCGCATAACGGCGGAAAATATCCACGAAATCTTCGACTGCTGCGATTTGTTTCTGGAAGCGTTTGACGCGGCGGATTCAAAGACGCTGTTCGTGCGCGAACTGCTCCCGCAGGGGCGTCCGGTTGTCGCGGCGAGCGGACTGGCAGGCTGGGGACGTTCCAACGCGATGCAGGTGCGGAAAGTCGGAAAGAATCTCTACCTTGCCGGCGACCTGACATCGGAAATCGGCGGGGAACTGACGCCGCAGTCTGCGCGAGTGGGAATCGCGGCGGCGCAGGAGGCGAACACCGCGCTGGCGCTGATTCTCGGCAGGGAAATCTGAAGGGAAACTGCTGATATTCAACAGTTTTTCCAGTTCAAAAAGGAGAAAGGTCAAGAAAAAGTTTTAAAAACGGCTTGACTTTTCCCTGATACGGTGTAGATTAAGCAGAATAAGACGGCAATTTAGTTAGAAACAGCAATTTGAAACAGAACTTTTATCAGAAAGGGCTTAAAATGTCGGAAATTGCAGATAAAGTCAAAAAGATCGTGGTCGAGCAGCTCGGAGTGAACGAAGACCAGGTCACCGCTGACGCAAAATTCATCGAAGACCTCGGTGCTGATTCTCTGGATCAGGTCGAACTGGTCATGGCTCTCGAAGAAGCCTTCGGCGCTGAGATTCCGGATGAGGATGCCGAGAAGCTGACAACGGTTGGCGATGCCATCAAGTACGTTGAAAGCAAGCAGAACTAAGGCTGATCAGTCTTTAGTGTATACGATGGGTCATCCAACTCGAAAAGGGTTGTGACCCATTTTTTTTGTTAAAGGAGGACTGAATGAGTTCCAGACGAGTTGTTGTAACAGGGATTGGTGCGATTTCCAGCGTCGGAAACAGTGTCGACGCCATGTGGGAATCGCTTGTTGCCGGCAGAAGCGGCATCGGTCCGATCACAAAATTTGACGCGGCTGACTTCAAAACACGCATTGCAGGCGAAGTCAAAGACCTCGACGTCACCCAGTACATGACGGAAAAAGAGGCGCGGCGTCTCGATGATTTCTGCATTTACGCCATCGCCGCCGGCGATGAAGCCATGAAGGACGCAGGTCTCGGAATCGACGTCCGCGACGGCTCCGTTGTCGATCCCAGCCGCATCGGTGTTTGCGTCGGAAGCGGAATCGGCGGAATCCGCACAATGGAAGAACAGTGCATGAAACTGCTCCAGCAGGGTCCGAACCGCGTCAGTCCGTTCCTCATCCCCATGATGATTATCGACATGGCTTCCGGCTCCCTCTCCATCCGCTACGGCGCGAAGGGACCGAACCACGCAGTCGTTTCCGCCTGCTCCACCGCAACTCACTCCATCGGGGAATCCTACTGGATGGTCAAGCGCGGCGATGCAGATATGATGATCACCGGCGGTGCGGAAGCATCCGTTTCCAGACTCGGTTTCGCCGGATTCTGCTCCATGAAAGCGCTCAGCCAGCGCAACGATGACCCGACCAGCGCAAGCCGTCCGTTCGACAAGGACCGCGACGGATTCGTCATGGCGGAAGGCGCCGGCATCCTGATTCTCGAAGAATACGAACACGCCAAAGCGCGCGGCGCCAAAATCTACGGTGAAATCGTCGGCTACGGCGCAACGGGCGATGCGTACCACATCACCTCCCCCGCTCCCGGCGGCGAAGGCGGCGCACGCGCGCTCACCATGGCGCTCAACAACGCCGGACTCAATCCGGATCAGGTCGACTACATCAACGCCCACGGAACCAGCACGTCCCTCAACGACAAGTTTGAAACGGCGGCAATCAAATCCGCATTCGGCGACGCCGCATACAAACTTGCAATGAGCAGCACAAAAGGCTGCATGGGACACTCCCTCGGCGCTGCGGGCGGACTCGAAACCATCGTCTGTCTCAAGGCGATGCAGACGGGCATCATTCCCCCGACCATCAACTACACGACGCCGGATCCGGAGTGCGATCTCGACTGCACCCCGAACACGGCACGCGAACGCTCTGTCAATGTCGCCGTCAACACCAATCTCGGATTCGGCGGACACAACGGCGTGATCATCGTCAAGAAAGTCTGAGGTTCGATATGAAGAAACTGATTCTCGCATTTACGGCTCTTTCGCTTGCCGCCGCGTTCACCGCGTGCAACTCCGCAAAAGAGGAAACCGTTGAAACCCGTCTCAAGCAGGAATACGGCTGGAAAGGCGATGCGCTCCCGCAGGCAGCGCCCGATCCGAAGCTCGTAATCGTCGTCCAGGAAGAGGCTCCCGCCGCTTCCGCGAACGCAGCAGATACGGAAGATGCGGGAATCGTTTCCACACTCGACACCAAAGCGGAGGCGGAGAAACCCGCCTCCATCGAGGAGCCTCCGGTTCCGCCCGCGCAAGCAGCGCAGACTGAGCAGACAGCAAAGCCCGCTCCGACGGAAAAGCCGGCTCCCGAAGCAAAAAAATCCACTCCGGTATTCTTCCCGCGTGACTTCGAACTCACCGGGGAGACCCGCGAGCATATCGTCAAAAAAGGCGAAACACTCTCCTCCATCGCGGCGGCAGAGTACAAACACGGCAAGTTCTGGGGCTTCATCTTCGAGGCCAACCGGAAACTGCTCAACGACAATCCGAACATGCTCAAACCGGGCATGAAACTCACCGTTCCGCTGATCCGCGCAAAAGCGAAAAAGACCGTTGCGGAACCCGCCGCGCAGAAAACGGCGGCAGAGAAGCCTGCGGCAGCTCCCGAAAAGACCGCCGCTCCGGAAGGGAACTGAAACGCTCCATGAACAGCGGCGAAGAAGCTCTTGATCCTTTGTCGTCCCGCTCCGCAGCCTCTCCCTACATCGAGGGCACCGGAGCGGAGATCAATGCTGTCTTTGCGGGAAATATCCCCGCAAATGTGAAACGCGCAGAAGAAACCTTCGGCGTCACCCTCATTGCCCGCGATACATGGATCAAGGTGGAATCGGACGATCCGGAAGCGGGCAAGCGCGCCAAAGCATTCCTCGAACACCTGTTCCGGCTCCATGCGGACACCCGCGCACCGATCCGCCAGATGGATTTCGACCTCGCGCTCAAGTCCTACTCATCGGGAAGCCCGGCGGAACTCTCGAATTTCTTCGCTTCCAAAATCAAAATTTCCCGCAGACGCCAGGAAATCGTCCCGCGCACACGGAACCAGCTCGCATACGTCGAGGCAATGAACAAAAGTGATATCGTGTTCGCGCTCGGACCCGCCGGAACCGGCAAAACCTACCTGGCGGTTGCAATGGCGGTCAACGCCCTCATGACGGGCAAGCGCGACCGCATCATTCTGGCGCGTCCGGCGGTTGAAGCAGGCGAAAACCTCGGCTTTCTCCCCGGCAAACTCGAAGACAAAATCAACCCGTATCTGCGTCCGCTGCACGACGCGCTCCGCGACATGATCGAGCCTCAGGAGCTCGCGACACTCACCGAGCGCGGCATGATCGAACTCGCCCCGCTGGCATTCATGCGCGGACGCACACTCAACAACTCTTTCATCATTCTTGACGAGGCGCAGAACACGACCGACGACCAAATGCTCATGTTCCTTACGCGTCTCGGCTTCAACTCCCAGTGCGTGGTGGCGGGCGACCCGTCACAGACAGACCTGCCGTCGCGGAAAGCAAGCGGACTCGGCAAAGCGATCCGCCTTCTTTCGAAAATCGACGGAATCAGCATCTGCCGCTTCGACCGCGGCGACGTCATGCGTCATTCCCTCGTCGAACGGATCGTCAGCGCATACGAACAGGATTCCCGCGCACCGGAAACAACCCGGGAGGAATAACATGTTTTCCTTTATACGGAATATCCTGGCCAAACGCAAGATGGCTCAGCGCGGAATGCTCAACACCTCGCGCAAAGTCAACCGCAAGGAATCTCTCTACAGACGCCTCATGAACAGCCGCCCCGCAGCATGGACCGTCATGGCGCTCCTCGTCCTCGCCGCAAGCGTCTTCTCCATGATGCACCAGCTCTACCGCCCCCTGCCTCCAGATCTCAAGGGGGATCAACCGGCATTCTCAACCATCTATGTCCAGAACGATTTCGACTACGAAGACCGCGACAAAACGAAACAGCTCCGCGACTCCGCCGCAGCGAAAGTTCCGCTCTACTGCCGTCTGGACAACAGCAAGATACAGCAGATTTCCGGAGAACTCGACAAACTCCTGCAGGAAATCCGCTCCCGCGGAACCGCACTCAAAACGAAACAGCCGCACATCGCTTCCGACACGTCCGAGGGCAAACGCATCGCCGCACTCCCCGAAGCCGAACTCAACCGCCTCTATCTCATCGCCGCCACCCCCCAGCTCACGCTCTCTCTTCAGAAACAGCTGAACATCGCGGCAAGCAACGGAATCATCCCGGCAGCCGAACGCAACAACGGTCAGGGGCCGAAATACCTGCGCATCATCGACGGCTACGGACGGATTCACGACCCGCTCCTGCGGAAGGACATCCCGACCGTTGCCGAAGCGGCCTCCGTCATCAGCGGAAACGCGCTGGAAACCTTCAATTCCGCGGACAAGGCGGAAACCCTGAACGCTCTTTCCGACCTTCTGAAACCGCTCCTCGAACAGGTTGAAATCCACGAAGACAAAACGTTCACCGAAAAGGAAAAAGAGAAAGCCATGGCGGATGTCAAGCCCGTCATCCGGAAGATTTTCCGAGGCTACATCATCGTCAAATCCGGCGAACAGCTGACCGAGGAGAACAAGAAAATTCTCGCGGAATACCGGGAAATCTCACGGATTCAGCGGGACAATATCCGGCAGGACGCGGGGAAGCTGATTGATCATGCGGGCAAATCCCTGCTGACCACACTTTTCATTCTGCTCTTCTGCGGAATCTATCTGCACCACATCAATCCGGACATTCTGCAGAGTGCGGAGCGCGTGCGGATGATCGGATTCGTCGTGGTCCTTTCAATTCTCCTGAACGTCCTCACATACCGGATGTTCCTGGTGTTCGGGGAAATCGAATCCATTCCGCCGTGGCTGATCTGCATTGTTCTTCCGCTCGGATTCGCGCCGATGATTCTCTCCTGCATCTACGGAATGAGAACCGCGCTGTTCGCCGGACTCTTCGTCTCCGTCATTGCGGCGTTTTCGGTCTACGGCTCCTTCCACATCGTGCTCATGGGACTCATGATCAGCGCCATTGCCTCGTATGCGGTCCGCCGCTGCGTCAACTACCGCAACTACTTCATCTACGGCTTCCTTTCCGTCTCGCTGACCTCGCTGGCAATCGCTCTGCTCTTCATCTGGCGCGACATTCCGGTTCCGGGACGCGAATTTTTCCCGTGGAGCATCCTGCTTCCGTTCACAACCGGACTGCTCACAGCAGGCTTGACGCAGGTCACACTCTACATTCTTGAAGTCTGCTGCGATACCCCGACCAACATGTCCCTCCTGCTCTACAGCGACTACAATCACCCGCTTCTGAAGCGCCTTCAGTTTGAAGCGCCGGGAACCTACCACCACAGTCTCGTCGTCTCCATGCTCGCCGAAGCGGCGGCGAAAGAGATCGGCGCGAATCCGATCAAGGCTCGCGTCTGCGCACTCTTTCACGATGTCGGCAAGCTCGCCCAGCCCGAATATTTCTCCGAAAACGACAACGGCGAAAACAAACACCGGGAACTCATGCCGAAAATCAGCGCGCTAATCATCCGCAATCATGTGAAAGAGGGTCTTGAGCTTGCACGCAAATACAAACTGAAAAAGCTCATGCGCGACGCCATTCAACAGCACCACGGAACCGACCTTGTCCGCTTCTTCTACAAGCAGGCCCAGGACTCCGGAGAAAACGTCGACGAGCACGACTACCGCTATGAAGGACCGACTCCGCAAACGAAGGAGATCGCTATTCTCTCGCTTGCGGACGCCTGCGAAGCCGCCTCGCGCTCGCTTCAGAAGCCCACGCACAACAAAATCGAAGAACTGGTCAATGAAATCATCTTCTCGCGAATGCTCGGTCATCAGCTTGATGCGGCGAATCTGACATTCAAGGAACTCACCACAATAAAAGAAAGTTTTGTAAACACGCTCACCGCCATGCTTCATGCGCGAGTGGCTTATCCCAAGGAGGCAACGCCGGATGAGAACGATCTGTTCGTGGATGCGGCAGCAAGAAAAGCGGCCGAACAAAAAGACTCTTGAACGACTGGCAAAAGCAGCGGCTCTCGCAGCGGGTCTGCCCGACAACCTCGACGTCGCCGTGGTCTTCATGCCCGATGACAAGATGGAGGAACTCAACTGGGACGCTCTGCAGCACAAAGGTCCGACCGACGTCATTTCCTTCGACCTGCGCACGCCCGGATGCGACTTTCCGAAAACGGAAGACGATGAATTCGAAGCGGACGTGGAAGTCTACGTCTGTCCCGACGTCGCCCGCCGCGAAGCGGAAAAACGCGGGCTGCCCTACTCGCGCGAAGTCACGCTCTATATGTCCCACGGCCTGCTCCATGCGGCCGGAGAGGACGACCTTGTCCCCGAAAAGAAACGCCGAATGCGCCGGCGCGAAAAACAGGTTCTCGCCGCGCTTGAAAAAGATTTTAACTTTGAAAGGATTTTCGGTCTCTGAGACCAGACCCCATGAATGAGACTCTCAAGATTCTGATTCCGTCGAGCTGCGTGCTTTACATGCTGCTCTCCTGCGTCTTTGACGCTTTTGAAGATCTCTCCGGCGGACGCGTCCGCAAGATTGAAGAGAAGAACCCCGAGCTCGCGGAAAAACTGGATTCATGGCTCGAACGCGACGACCAGATCCGCATGCTGTTCAAACTGCTGCTGTTCGTCATCGCCGCAGTCTTCTCCGTTTCGGTCTACTTCGCCTCCGCCTCGCTCGACGGTCTCCTGGGACTCAAGGTTCCATACGTGGAGATGCTCGTTCTTGCGGTCTCAATCATCCTGCTCTGCTCGGTCAGCGACCTGCTGGCCAAACTGCTTCTGCCGCGCGCCGACCTGTTCATCATCAAAATGACCGTTCCCGTAATGCTCGTTTTCGCCCGCATCATTCTCGCCCCCCTCGCCCCGCTGTTCGGGCTGCTGAACCGCAAAATGGAAAAAATGATGGAGGACGCCCCCGAACCCGAAGACAAGGCAAGCCTGGAGGATGAAATCCTCGACATGATGGAAGACGAGCCCGACGGTGACCTCGAAGAGGGGGAAAAACGCATGATCCGCGGCATCTTCGACCTCCAGGACATGTCCGTCAAAGAGATCATGACCCCGCGCGTCGACATGACCGCCATTCCGCTCTCCTCCAGTATCGAAGAGGCAATTCAGACTTTCGTCGCCTCCGGACACAGCCGTATTCCCGTCTACGGGCGCACCATTGATGAAATCCGCGGCATCATCTATGCAAAGGACTTCCTCGCCATCCCGCCCGAAAAGAAGAGTCTCGCCGGCATGATCCACACCCCCATTTTCATTCCCGAAACCAAGGCCGTCGATGAGCTGCTGGAAGAGATCAAGCGCACCCGCAACCACTTTGCCGTCATCATCGACGAGTATGGCGGAACCAGCGGCATCGTCACCTTTGAAGACATCATCGAAGAGATCGTCGGCGACGTCCGCGATGAATATGACAGCGATGAGGATACCATTGAAAAGCCGCAGCTTCTGCCTGACGGCTCCGTCCTGCTCGAAGCGCGCACATCCGTTTCCGACGTCAATGAGATTCTCGACATCGACATTCCCGATTCGGAACATGCGGACACCATCGGCGGCTACATCTGCGCTGAGCTCGGACGCATTCCCGAAACCGGCGAAACCTTCACCGCGCCCGGACTCTTCCGCGCGGAAATCGTAAAAGCGGACAAACGCAAAATTCAAAAACTCAAACTCTCGGTGCCCGATGATGAAAATGACTGAACTTCCCGCTGAACCAGCCCACACAAGTATAGCCGCCCGCATCCGCAACTCACTGATCGGAGGACTCTTCATCGTCATTCCGATTTTCATCACCGTCTGGGTCGCGTACTGGGGAATCTCCGCGCTGACCGACTGGGCGGTGACACTCTACGACCAATCCCATTTTCCGAATTTCCCCGCCTGGCCGATCGTCATCCGGATCTCCACGATTCTCCTGATTCTCATCCTTCTGGTCGTCATCGGACAGATTGCGAAAATCACGCTCGGACGCAAATTCATCGGCTGGATGCAGACGCTGCTTCTGAAACTGCCGCTCCTGCGCATCGTCTACTCCACCTGCGAACAGATCGGGGAAACCGTGAAGTCTTCGCAGGGCGGACTCTTCAAGCAGGTCGCACTGTTTGAATATCCGAAAAAGGGTTCTTACGCAATCGGCTTCATCACCAACTTCAACGAAGAGAAATTTGAAGTCAACGAAGATCTGCAGGAGGAAGTCTACAGCATCTTCATGCCGACCACGCCGAACCCGACCAGCGGTTTTCTCATTTTCGTTCCGAAGCGCGAATGCAAAATTCTGAAAATGAGCGTTTCCGAAGCGATGACCCTGATCGTCAGCGGCGGAGTAATTCTCCCCGGTAAAAAACTGCAGGCGGGAAAATGAACGTGCAGCGCGGCTGGACCTGGTTTACCGAGAATCCCGCGGTTCTCGAACCGTGGGCGGATTCCATCGGAGAGCTGCTCGCACACCCCGTCAAACACAATGCAGTCCGCTCCGTCTGCCGCGCAACCGGTTCGGACGGCAGCGGATATTTCGTCAAAATCGAACGCAAACCTGGACTGCTCAACCTGCTCCGCAACCGGTTCTTCTCCAAAGCGCAATCGGAATATAAATCCGGCAGACTCCTTGTGGAGTGCGGCATTCCCTGCGCGGAATATCTCGCATGGGGACGGTGCGGCGCAAGCTCGGCGGTCGTCTCCCGCGCGCTCGACGGCTGGATCTCCGCGCTCAAATACTGGTACACCGAAGCGCGTTTCGACGGCAGGAAGAAACAGCTCTGGCTCGACGCTTTTTTTGATCTCACGTTCCGTTTCTGCGAAAACTCGCTGACGCATCCCGACTTCCACGCGGGGAATGTCCTGCTCAATCCCGCAACCAATGAATACGCGTTGATTGATGCGTACGGAATCCGGCGGAAAAACAATCTGGATGAACTGGATCTGCGCGACATTCTCAGCTGGCTTCTTCCGCTCCGGATGGATGTTCCGGATGACGAGCTGATTCAGCGTCTCGAACGGCGCCGCATTCTCTCCCAGCCAGCCGAGCCGTTCTTCCGCGAAACGGTGCGGCTCAACAATGCACGTCTTGACCGCGACTGGGAAAAGCGCCGCCGCAGGCAGATTCTTTCCGGAAACTCCAAGTTCAGCCATACGGAAGGGAACCGGGAAATCCGCCATTCCCTCTGGTACGAAGCAGTTCCGCTTCCGGACGAAGCGGAACTGAACATCCGCGAACTGGACATGGCGGCAGCACAGACGGAGTGGCTCGAATCATTCCGCCGTCAGCTCCGCGGGGAAAAACTCGACGCCGTCCCCCTGATTTTCGAGAAAAACGGCGCAAAAACGCGTCTTTTCATGCTTTCCGGCAAAAAAAAGTCGTATTTTTTTTAGAATTCTGCAATTTTGCTGTTGAAATGTCTTGAATAGAAGCTATATTCGTAGACAGAACATCTTTTCAGAATGCCTGAATACTAAACAAGAAGGAGAGGATTGTAAAGATGGAAATTGCAACAATCGCTATCATGATCGTCGCATTCATCGGAATGATTGTATGCGCAAAGAAACAGAAAACCAACCCGAACGCCAAGACTATCGCGATTCTCTGCCTGATCGTCGTCGTCATCTGCGCGGGCAAATTCATGGTTGACACCGGTTCCTTCGGCGGACCCTCCCGTGAAATGAAGGAAGCCCTCGCCAGCTACGACCGCTTCAGCGAAGCATCCGCGCAGGCCGCGGGCGAGCTCGTTTCCCAGAAATTCGCGGGTAAAAACGTCATCGTCGTCGCTTCCGGCGGAAACTCCTGGGACAAGCAGCCGAACAAACTCGTCGACTATGTCAAGAAGTACATCACCGGCGCAACAGTCACCGTCAAGGGGCTCCCCTACGATGTCCCTGAGAACGGCGGCGGAATGGTTGAAGAGTACATGAACGCCAAGTACTTCAACGATCTCTTCAAAGAGAACGCCGGAACCGACGTTTATGTCATGACTCTCAGCCTCCCCTATGATCCCGGCCAGATGCAGAGACTCTCCGTCTGGACTCAGAAGAATGGTCCGAAACTCGTTCTCATCAACGCCGACGTCAACTATCTCGGCGAGCAGATCCAGAAGGGCATCATCGCCGGCGCAGTTGTCATGCGTCCCGATCTGAAACAGGAAGATTTCGAGAAGAACGCTCCGAAAGATCTCAAAGAGGCTTTCGCCGCCCGTTACATCCTCATCACCCCGGAAAACCTTGTTGAAATGGCGAAGAAATATCCTTCCCTCTTCAACAGACGCTGATCGGATTCATAAATCCATATTTTCAAAAGGACAGCTCCGGCTGTCCTTTTTTGTGCAGCAATGAATTCATTTGAACTGACACTTCCAGGCGGCAAAACGGCTACCGTAACCATCCGCCGCTCCGCCCGGGCGCGCAGAATCCGTCTCCGCGTGACACAGGCGGGACCGGAACTGGTCATCCCGCAGTTTGTTCCGCTCGAATCTGCGCTCGCATTTCTCCGCGCCCAGACGGCATGGCTGGAGCAGACCCTCCGTGCAATGCGTCCAGCCCCCCTTCCCGCGCGTCCGCAGAGCATTGCGCTTGCATTCACGGACGAAACGCTTGCCGTTGTCTACACCTCTTTGGAAACCGTCTGGACGGGCGCTCGGCAGGATGCGGACGTTGTAACAGTTTCGGGCGATGTTTCGACCGATGCGGCATGTATTTCCGCTCTGCGGGAGTGGCTGAAGCGCAAAGCGAAAGCCGTGCTTCTCCCGTTTGCGGAACAGGTCTGCGCGGAATGCGGATTCACTCCCTCCGGCTTCGGGATCGGGCTTGCACGCAGCACATGGGGAACATGCAGTTCGAAACGCAAGATCATGCTCAACGCCGGACTCCTCTTTTTCCCGCCGGAGATTGTGCGCTATGTAATCATTCATGAAGGCTGCCACCTGACGGAGATGAATCATTCGCTCCGTTTCTGGTCTCTGGTCCGCCGTTTTTATCCGTATCCGGAGCATGCCCGCGGCGTGCTGAACGGACGCGGCAATGCCTTCCCCGCCTGGGTTCATGCGAAAATATAAGGGAAACGCTGTCGCGCTCTTGACTTTTTCCCGTTTGCTGTTAAGTTATCGGAAAGACTGCTTCAGGCATGCAAAAAAGGGGCTCGCTGGCACGCCTGATTCAGCCGTCCGAAAACAGGAAAATCACCAAATGCAGGAAGTTTTTTGCATCATCATGGCCGGCGGAAGCGGCGAGCGCTTCTGGCCGAGAAGCAGAAAAGACAAACCCAAACAGCTTCTCAATCTCTTCGGCAGTGAAACGCTGCTCGAACAAACCGTCCTCCGTCTCAACGGATTCATTCCGGATGACCACATCTTCATCATCACCAACAGCTCTTACCAGGAGCAGATCCGCACGCTCTGCTCTCAGCTTCCGCCAGAAAACATCATCGGCGAACCATGCAAACGTGACACAGCGCCGTGCGTCGCACTCGCAGCGGGAATCGTCAAGGCAAAAGCGAAAACCGACGACCCCGTCATACTCGTCCTCCCGTCCGATCACTTCATCTGCAACCGAAACGCCATGCTCAACGACCTCAAGATCTGCATGGAATATGCGGTGAAACGCAACGCTCTTGCGACAGTCGGCATCATTCCCTCGCGTCCGAGTCCGGACTACGGCTACATCGAATGCGGCGATACGATCGACTCAAAAAACGGCGTCCACCGCGCCGCCCGCTTTCTCGAAAAACCGAATGAGAAAACCGCCGCAGAACTCCTTGCCAAAGGCAACTGCAAGTGGAACAGCGGCATGTTCGTCTTTCCCCTTCCCGTTCTGCTCGCGGAAATGGAGCGCAACGCCCCCGATCTGCTCGCCTTTGCGGAAGCACTTGCCGCCGCGTGGGGAACCGATGCATTCGGTGCAACACTCCGCGAACAATTCCGGAACATCCGGAAAATATCCATCGACTACGCGCTCATGGAACACGCCTCAGCAATCATTGTAAAGGACGCTTCATTCGACTGGGACGACATCGGGAACTGGACTGCTCTGCGCAACCATCTGGAACCCGACGAGCGCGACAATGTCAGCTCCGGCTCCAACCTCCTGCTCGACTGCACGAACTGCATCGCCTACACAGAAAAAGGCGCCGGCGTGCTTGCGGGAATCGACCTGAAGGACATGATTCTCATCAAGACCGCCGACGCGGTGCTCGTCGCCCCCGTCTCCAGCGCGCCGAAAATCAAAACTCTGCTTGCGAAGTTCGGCGACCGCGAGGGCTTCGGAAAGTACTTGTAACGCGTTATCTCACGAACCGGATCACCGCGGAGCGTTTGATGGCGGGCAGATTGCACCAGCCGTTGTCTTCCACCTTCAACGTCTCCCTGCGGTCCTCCAGCGGAAAATAGATTTCCGCCGTGCCGCAACCGCCGAACCAGAAGCTTTCGTTCTCCGCCGTGCCGCCGTCTTTCGAGCGGAACCAGAGCAGAACCGTTCCTGTTCCGCGCAGACCGTAAATCCGCATGCGGTGCGACTCCGTGCGGAACGGGCGGAAATGTTCCGCTGCAGGATCCAGCCCCTCCACGGCCTTTGCAAAACGCTTGAAGTGGTACCAGAGATTGTGTTTGGCAATATAAATGTGATCCCAGTGCCACGGCTGTCCGCATCCGGCGGATCCCGCAAAGAAGGCGGCGAAAATCATGTCATGCAGAAGCAGTCCCTCACAGTCGTCCGCATACTGATCGGAATAACGCGAATGGTTCTTCTCCACCGCGCCGCACTCGGCGAGAATCGCAGGACGCGCGGGTGCACGGTCGAGCAATTCCCGGACAGCATCCGCGCAAAGAATATCCATCGGCCCGCGGCAGACCTCAAGTTCTGCGCCGGGGTCGAAGTAACGGTGAACCTGCATCCAGCCGTTGCCCTTCACGGCTGCGAGCTGGTCGTAACTCCGGTAACTGTCGCGTCCGGAAAAACTGCCGAGGTTCTGAACGATCATCTGTTTCGGGAAAATCTGTTTGAGTTCCGCTATCATATAATCGCTCCACGGCGCATAGTCTTCAAGAGGAGCGACGGCATTGATTTCATTCCAGAGCTCCCACGCAATCACTGCGGGCGAATCGCCGAATCCGCATTTTGCGAGAAAACGCGCCTTGTCCAGATACGCTTTCCGGCATTCCGGTGAATTCATGTACTCATGCATGTCCGACGCCATCCCGATATAGACCGGATTGTTGAACCGGACAACTCCGGGAAAGGATTCCGCCTCATTCTGTTTGCGGATGGAACGGAAGTGTTCGAGAGTGAATTTAATGCGCAGTCCGAGTTTTTCCGCTAAACCGACAATATACCGGATATGCGAAACTGCGCGCTCATCGTATTCACCAACCCGTTCCGGCATGACATTGAAGAAGGGAACTCCGAGCCAGATGCGGATAAAGTTTCCGCCGTTCTGCGCAAAATTTGTCATCCAGGTCCGGTAAGTTTCCAGCACTGTCTCTTCCGGCACGTCCTCCGAGCCGCGGAAGAAGCTGAGGTTGCACCCGATCGGAAGATACGTTTTTCCTTCTGCATCCGCAAAATACCGCGAATCGACCGGACTGATGTCAATAAATTTTTTCATAGCAGCTTTCCTTTGCTTTGGAATTTTATATGGACTCCCGCAGCTTTCCGCAGGAGAACTGTTTTCCGGCGACGCCCCCGTCACCGAAAAGACGAAAAATAACAGGATCAAACATGACAACAATCTCATTTCCGGCACCTCTCACTCTTCACACCAGCGCTTCATCACCTGCGCGGCGGGCTTCCCGTCAATCGTGAATCCCTTGTCACCGGCGGGATCGTCGTGGAACTGCGGACGGTAATTCTGCTCGTCCCACTTCCACCAGAGCAGCCCGCCCCACCACGGCTCCGCCGAGAACGCGCGAATCACTGCCGCCAGATAGTTTGCCTGCTCTTCGCCGTCGTACTTTTTACCGCTGTTCCAGAAGTACGGACGCATTGACGCCGTTTCCGCCTCGCATCTTGCCGCCTCCGACGAAAAATACCCGTTCCGTGCATAGTAGCCGAACGTAACGCCTTTGAAAAAATAATCCGGTCCCATAAAACCTCCTTGTTTCTCTGTCATTATACCCGAAAACCTCAAAAAAGCAATACCTCAAGAGCCGTTTTTCATGCATAATTATGAATCAAAATATGCAAATATCTCTTGAAAAAGAAGTTTTAAGAAGTATAGTTCCTGAAAGGAGAAGCAAAAAATGAAACAGGTCAACGGGCGCGATGTGGCCAAGGCGGCGGGAGTGTCGCAATCGACCGTCTCGCGTGTAATGAATTCAGATGCAAGGATCGGACTCGACACGCGCCGGAAGGTGCTCGCCGCAGCACGGGAACTCGGTTATGACATGCGCCCCGCTTCAGGCAGATGGAACGTCGGCGTCCTGTTCGGCTTCACCGCACGCGATGCAAACGGCTACTACGCCGAGCTCTTCGCCGCAGTCTTTCAGGAAATCGAAAAGCGCGGGCTTCATCTGGAAGCGATCTGGAAAAAATTCAATATGGAAAATGAACCGCGCCCCATTCGCGGACTCCTCATTCTTTCCAATCCGGAGCCTCAGACTCTGACCCAGTATTATCCGCTTCCCATCGTCTGGATCAACGGAAAATCCGATCATCTGCACAACATCTGTTCCTGCAACGTCAACAGCAAAGCCTCCTTGAATCTCGCAATCCGCCACCTCCGGGAACTCGGACACCGCGATATCCGTTTTCTCTCCCTGGAGGGCCGCGACGCAGAGGAGAAAAAACTCACTCACCGCTGGGGAAGCTTCCTTGCTCTCATGCGTGATTATGGTGTTGAATCCCCGGAACGCCAAGGCATTTTTCTCGACCAAAACTCACCCGACGCCATGCTCAGCGCCGTCAGAAACGCCGTCAATGACGGATGTACCGCATTCATCTGCGTCAATTCCCGGCACACGCTGCAGCTCAATGCCGCGCTTCACACACTCCGTATTTCCGTTCCGGATGACGTGTCCGTCATTGACTGGGAATTTGACGGAGTCTCTGCGTATCTTGATCCGCCGCGGACCGCGCTTGCCGTCAATTTTGCCGGACTCGCCCGTTGTGCTCTGGATATGCTCACGACGATGGTTGAAAACCATACGACACCCCCCGATGCGCTGGTCTCCTCCATACTCATCCGCCGCAAAAGCTGTGCCGCTCCGCGGCAAATTCAGCCATCATGACGGATATACCCGGAAACAGAGCAAAAAAAAGCCGCTCTTGCGAGCGGCCTTTCTGCGGAATGTTAATCAGCCTTTGCGGCTTCTGAGCCTTCCGCGCTTGAGGAATCCGTCGTAATTTTTCATTACGAGGTGCGACTCCATCTGACTCAAGGTGTCGATCGTCACGCCGACGATAATCAGCAGGCTTGTGCCGCCGAAGAAGGACGCGACGTTGTACGGGATGCGGAACCATTTGTAGAGCAGCATCGGGAGGATCGCGAGGCCGAGCAGGAACAGGGCTCCGGCGAAAGTGATGCGTGTCATGGAATAGTCCAGGAAGTCGGAAGTCGGCTTTCCGGGGCGGATACCCGGGATGTAGGCGCCTTCCTTCTTCAGATTGTCCGCCACCTGAATCGGGTTGAACATATTGGCAACCCAGAAATAGGAGAACAGCAGAATCAGGATTCCATAACATACCATGTATGTGTAGGTGTCATGATTAAAGTATGCGGACATTCTCTGTATCGACTGAACCGGAATTGCCCGGAGCAGAACGCCCGGGAAAATCAGGATCGCGCCGGCGAAAATGATCGGCATGACGCCGGAGAAGTTCACTTTCAGCGGGATGTATGTGCTTCCGCCGGTCATTTTGCTTCCGATAATCTTCTTCGCCATCTGAATCGGAATGCGTCTCTGTCCCTGCGTGAGAATCACGGTAAGAGCCGTGACAACCGCAAAGAGCATGAGGAGGATCAGGAGATGCACGGGACGGAAACGTCCGCCTCCGGCAGTGGCTCCGCTGATCATCATTTCATACAGTCCGGCGAGAGCCTGCGGAAGGCGCTCGATGATGTTAATGGTGATGATGATGGAAACACCGTTACCAATGCCGTGTTCGGTGATGCGTTCGCCGAGCCAGACAAGAATCATGGTTCCGGCGGTAAGAATGCATACGGACATGGCGATGAAACCGAAGCCCGGATTTGTCACCAGCGGGAACGCCGGATCGGGAGCGGGCAGACCGAGGTTGCTCGGAGTGGTCATGGCGACAGCCGCCATTGCACCCTGAACGATACAGATCAAAATGGTCAGATAACGCGTATACTGATTAATTCTTCCCCGCCCGACTTCCCCTTCACGGGAAAGCTTTTCAAGAGACGGAACGACCGGCACGAGCAGCTGCATGATGATGGATGCGGAGATGTACGGCATGATACCGAGCGCTCCGATTGCGAACTGCTGCAAAGCGCCGCCGCTGAAAAGATCAAACATACCCATGAACTGCCCGGCGGCGGAATCCGCACCGAAGCTGTCAAAGTATGTTTTCAGATTTTTCGTATCGACACCCGGGCATGGAATGTTTGCCGCAATACGGCAAAGCACAATCACGCCGGCTGTGAACAAAATCTTGTTTCTCAGCTCTTTGATTTTGAAAGCGTTTAAGAACGCGGAAAGCATCTTAGCTGTCCCCTTTTAAAACGGTCAAACCGGTTCTTGAACTGCGCCGGTTCTCCGCGGAGGAGAACCGGACGCTGATTCCGGGAAACCGGATTGCCTCGTGAATAAGAACGAAGCGGGAAAAGTTATCCGAGCGGAGCTCAGATGACTTCACAGGTTCCGCCTGCCGCCTCGATTTTCGCTTTGGCGGATGCGGAGAACTTGTTTGCCTTGACGGTGAGCGCCTTGGAGATCTCGCCGTTTCCGAGGATCTTCAGGGGAGCATCGGCCTTGCCGACGATACCCGCCATGCGGAGGGCGTTTTCATCGACGACCGCGCCGGCCTCGAAGAGCTCCTGAAGGGTCGCGACGTTGACGACCTCGCAGACTTCCTTGATGCCGCTGTTGAAGCCGCGCTTCGGAATTCTGCGGAAGGTCGGGGTCTGACCGCCTTCAAAGTGGTGGCGGATGGCGGCGCCGGTACGGGACTTCTGTCCCTTGTGACCGCGTCCGGCGGTTCCGCCCCAGTTGGAACCGTCGCCTCTGCCGACTCTCTGCCGGCGCTTTTTGGAACCGGGGGTCGGAGTAAGTTCGTGCAATTTCATGTCAACACTCCTTCTTATTCAGCTTTGGCAATGCCGCGTTTGAGCAGGACGTCCTGTTTGGAGCGCATCTGTTCGATGGCCTTGAAGGTCGCCTTGACGACGTTGGCAGGGTTGCCGGAGCCGAGGGATTTACCGAGAACGTCAACGATACCCGCGAGATCGAGAACCGCGCGCATGGCGCCGCCGGCGATGATACCGGTACCGGCGGAAGCGGGACGGAGCAGGATCTTGGAGCCGCTGTACTTGACGAGAACCGAGTGCGGAATGGTGGTTCCGAAACGCGGGATGGTCACGAGGTGCTTCTTGGCAGCTTCCTGCGCCTTGCGGATCGCATCGGAAACTTCGTTGGCCTTGCCGTAGCCGTAGCCGACTTTGCCGTTTCTGTCACCGACGACGACGAGAGCGCCGAAGGAGAAGTTGCGGCCGCCTTTCACAACCTTGGAGCAGCGGTTGATGCTGAGGACGAGCTCTTCCATCTCGCCGGCGGGAGCGGCTGCCGGCTGAACGGAAGAGAGGTCGATTTCCTCGACATTGGCTTCCTGTTCGATATTCTGTTTTTCGATTGTCATGTTCAACTCCATTAGAACTTTAATCCGGCTTCGCGGGCGGCATCCGCCAGCGCTTTGACTTTGCCGTGATATTTGTGACCGCTTCTATCGAAAACCACTGCGCTGATGCCTGCTGCGACGGCTTTTTCTCCGGCGAGCTTGCCGAGAGCCGCGGCGGCTTCAACGTTGCGCTTCAGATTGAGAGCCTTGAAGTCCGCACCGAGCGTGGAAGCGGAAGCAAGAGTCTTGCCCGCTTCGTCATCGATAAACTGAACGTACATGTTGTTCGCCGTCATGCTGACGCAGAGACGGGGTCTTGCGGCGGTGCCGGAGACTTTACCGCGAACGCGGATGTGACGTTTGATTCTTTTTTCTTTTGCTGTTTTCATTCGATCCAAACCCTTTCAATTACGCGTTGGTCTTACCGGGCTTGATCACAACATGCTCGTCAGAGTAACGAACGCCTTTGCCCTTGTAGGGTTCCGGCTTCTTGTAACGTCTGATGCGTGCGGCGACTTCGCCGACGAGCTGCTTGTCAGGTCCTGCAACAACGATCTTGACGCCGTCGGTCACGGTCAGCTTGACGCCTTCCGGAACGATGTACTCGATCGCGTGGGAGTAACCGAGGTTGAGGGTCAGCTTGTTTCCGGCGAGCGCGGCTTTGTAACCGACGCCGACGATCTGGAGTTCCTTGCTGTAACCCTTGGAAACGCCGACGACCATGTTGTGAATGAGGCTTCTGGTGAGACCGTGGAGGGCGTTGGCGCTCTCCTTGAGGCACTTCACATGGACAAGCTTGTCTTCGACTTCCACCGCGATATCCTGGGGAATCGCGAAGGAGAGCTTGCCGAGCTTGCCCTCGACATTGACGACACCGTCGACGACAGCGATTTTCACATCCGGAGTGAATTCAACCGGTTTATTTCCGATTCTAGACATCTTCAATACCTCGTTTCATCACCAGACGTAGCAGAGAACTTCTCCGCCGACATTCTGTTTCTGTGCATCTTTGCCGCTGAGGACGCCCTTCGGGGAGGAAAGGATCGCAATGCCCAGTCCGTCCTTGACGCGCGGAATCTCCTTGCTGCCGCAATAGAGACGGCAGGAGGGCTTGCTTACTCTTTCCAAGCCTTCGATAACCGGACGACGCATGTAATATTTGAGTTCGATTGTCAAGGTTTTCTTGACGTCGCCATCGACGTGGAATCCGGCGATGTAGCCTTCGTCAAGGAGGACCTTGGCGATCGCGGCTTTCATCTTGGATGCGGGCATGACGACTTCCTTCTGGGAAGACATTCCTGCATTGCGCAGACGTGTCAGCATATCAGATATGGGATCCTGCATACTCATTTTCTAAGCCCACCTTTCATCACCAGCTTGCCTTGACGATGCCCGGGATCTGACCGGTGAGGGCCAGTTCGCGGAAGCAAAGACGGCAAAGCTTGAATTTGCGGATGTATGCGCGAGGTCTGCCGCAAGCCTGGCAGCGGTTGTAGTTTCGCACGGCGAACTTACTTCCGCGTTTCTGCTTGGCAATAAGACTTTTCTTAGCCATTTTCTATTCTCCTTCAGCGCGCAAACGGGATTTCCAGCATAGTGAGCAGCTCTTTGGCGTCTGCATCGGTCTTTGCGCTGGTTACCATTGTTAAGTTAAGTCCGAGGGGATATTTGATCTTTTCGAGGTCAATTTCGGTGAAGATGGAAACATCGGGCACGCCGAGGTTGTAGTTTCCGACACCGTCAAATCCCTTGTTCGGAACGCCGCGGAAGTCTCTCACACGGGGGAGAGCGTTGTGCACGAAACGGTCGAGGAAGTCGTACATCTTTTTGCCGCGGAGCGTGACCATCAGGCCGACCGGCATTCCAACACGGAGTTTGAATCCGGCAACGTTCTTTTTCGCCTTGCAGGTGACAGGAGCCTGTCCGGCAAGAGCGGTAAGATGCGTTCTGGCCTCAGCCATCGCGTCTTTTTCCATTTTGGAGCTGATACCGGTGCTCAGAACGATCTTCTGGAGCTTCGGCACCTGCATAATATTGGTGATGCCGAGCTTCTGCTTGAGAGCCGGAACCACTTCTTCGTTGTATTTTTTCTTCATGTCAGGCATAATTGTTCTCCGATCTGTAATCAGTCTTTCTTCCTGACGTTAGAAACATGAACCGACACCGCTCTGTCCACAAGTCCGCCCTTCGGGTTCGCCTGGGATTTCTTGACGGTCTTCTTGCCGAGACGTTCCGCCTGCTTTTCAGCGGGGACGCTCTGGATCTCAAGAACGACACGGTCCGTCTTCTTGATGACGGCGATGATCTTGCCGGTCTCTTTTTTCCACACGCCGCTCAGTACTTCCACCACGTCGCCTTTTTTGACGTGATAGGATTTCGCGCATTTCTCAGAAAACATCAGAGCACCTCCGGAGCAAGCGAAATGATTTTCATAAAGTTCTTCTCGCGAAGTTCGCGGGCGACAGGACCGAAGATACGGGTGCCCTTCGGGTTGTTCTGATCGTCGATCACAACAGCCGCGTTGGCATCGAATCTGAGGTAGGAGCCGTCTTCGCGGCGGATCTTCGCAGCGGTTCTGACGATGACGCACTTGACGACGTCGCCCTTCTTGACAGCGCCGCCGGGGATAGCTTCCTTGACAGCCGCAGTCACAATGTCACCGATCTTTGCACAACGGCGCTTCTGGCCGAGAACCGTAATGACGGTCACGCGTTTCGCTCCGGAGTTGTCGGCAACTTCCATATTGGTTTGCATTTGGACCATTGCAGTAATCTCCTGCCCGCTTATTCAGCGCGGCTGATAATTTCCTCAAGGCGCCAGCGTTTCTGCTTGCTGAGGGGTCTGGTTTCGCCGATTCTGACCGTGTCGCCGACTTTCGCCTGATTCGTCTCGTCGTGCACGGCATAGCGCGTACGGACTTTCACGACCTTCTTGTATTTCTTGTGCGCCGCTCTCCGCATCACTTCGACGATGATGGTCTTGTTCTGGACGTCGCTGACCACCATGCCGACTCTGTGCTTGCGGTTACCGCGTTCCTGCGGTGCGCTGCTGTTTGTTTCATTCATGGCACAATTCCTTTGTTATCATCAGGCCTGCACAGCCGCGTCCCTGATGTTCTTTTCAGTCAAACATCTTGCGATGTCCTTGCGGATCTGACGGATCCGGGCCGGATTCTCAAGAGTTCCGGTCTTGGACTGCTGACGGAGGGTGAAGTGTTCCTTGCGCAGCTCGGCGACCTTGGCGTCGATCTCCTCAGGAGTCAGTCCCTTGATGTCTTTCATCTTCATTGTAACGTTTCTCCAATCAGACAGCATGCGTACGCATGATGAATTTGCATTTGATCGGGAGCTTTGCGGCTGCAAGGCTCATCGCCTCTTTCGCCACGTTTTCCGTGCATCCGCTAACCTCGAAGAGCATTCTTCCCGGCTTGATCGGAGCAACCCAATATTCCACGTTTCCTTTTCCCTTACCCATACGGACTTCCAAGGGTTTCTTGGTGTACGGCTTGTAGGGGAACACTCTGATCCAAACTTTACCGCGGCGTTTCATATGGCGGGTAATCGCCACACGGGCGGCTTCAATCTGGTTTGCGGTCAGATAGGTGCGCTCAAGTGTCTGGAGTCCGAATTCGCCGAAATCGAGTTCGTTGCATCTCTGCGAAAGACCCCTGTTGTTACCGCGCTGAACCTTTCTGTGCTTTACTCTTTTTGGCATTAACGGCATTTTGCATTTCCTCCGTAGGCTCTTTATGACAAATCCAGACCTTCACGCCGATCTTTCCAGCGGTCGTGTTGGCTTCGGTGAACCCATAATCAATATGGGCCTTCAGTGTGTGGAGAGGAGTTCTTCCCTCTTTGTACTGCTCAGTACGCGCAAGTTCGGCACCGCCGAGACGGCCCGCACAATGAATCTTGATGCCTTCCGCACCCAGTTCCATTGCAACCTGAATTGCTTTCTTCATCGCGCGGCGGAAGCCGATACGGCGTTCCAGCTGCTGAGCAACACTCTCAGCGACAAGCTGAGCATTCGTTTCCGGCTGCTTGATCTCGACAACATCGAGAATCAGCTCTTCGCCCTGGGCAAGAAGCTTGGAAACGCTGGCTTTCAGCGCATCAAGTTCCGCACCCTTGCGTCCAATCAGGATGCCGGGACGCGCCGCATAGATCGTCACGCGAACGCGGGTTCCGTAACGCTCCACCAGAATCTTCGAAATAGCGGCGTTGTTGAAATTCTTTTTGATGTAAGAACGAATCTTGAGATCTTCGTGAAGCCAATCACCGAAGTTGTTCTTATTGTCTTTTCTTGCGAACCAATGAGAACTCCAGTTCTTGTTCAGAGCCAATCTCAGTCCAATCGGATTAACCTTCTGACCCACTATCAGACCCTTCCTTATTTCTCATCCGTCAGAACCACCGTGAAGTGGCTCGTACGTTTTCTGATTCTGCCGGCCATACCACGCGCTTTCGGACGGAATCTTCTCAGCATCGGGCCCGGATTGGCTACCGCTTCCTTGACTGTGAGGGACTCTCTCTTGAGCTCGTAGTTGTTTTCGGCGTTTGCCAGCGCGCTTCTCAGTGTCTTACCGAAAAGTCTTGCTGCCTTTCTCGGACTCAACTCCACCATCGCGAGCGCATCGACGACTTTCTTTCCCTGAATCGTGCGGGAAAAGTCAGACGCCTTCTGCGGGGAGATGTGGACGTATTTTGTCATCGCCCGAACTTCCATTCTACTTCTCTCATTTCTTTTGGTTGTTTATGTTTTGAAAAGCTCCCATGAGCTTTTCCTGAGTTCACTTTCCCGACGCCCGTACTTCCATTCCCGGCGCCAGCTCCTGAAACCGCCCTTCCGTAACCACCGCGGCGCTCGTGAAATTTCTCAGAGCGACCACTTTCAGCACGGCTTTGTCCGTTCTCAGGATCTGCCCTGCCCGGATCCCGTCCCGATAACCCGCCGACAGAATCACAAGTTCGGGCTTCCCGTTCAGTTCATAAATCCGGCAAACCTCCAGTTTTTCCGGAGGCTTCGCGGGTGCCGCAAGCAAAGCGGCCTTCATCGCATGCTCTTTCAATGTCTCGATTTTCAGGCGCAGCCTTGCGGCTTCCAAAGTATTCGGTACAGCGGAAGGAATCATCGCGGCGGCTTCATCGCAATATTTCAAAACTGCCACGGAGAGCCGCCCAATCGATTCCGCGCAGGTCTTTAAATCAGCTTCCAGGTCCATCTCCCTGGTGCCCATATACACCGGCTCAAGGGTTTCGATGGTCCCGGCTGCGCTTTTTTCCACGCGCTTCAATCGACCGGCCTGCGTCGAATACTTGTCAAGTGTTTCAATCAGCTCCCTGCGAAGGACTCCGCTTTCCTCCCGGAATTCGGTTTTCAGACGCTCCAGTGTTGTCCGAAGCTCCGAATTTTCTCTCTTCAGACATTCATTTTCAGCCTGAATCTCCGCAAGTTCTTTCGTCTGGACGTGCTCCTCAGCCCGCAATCCGGGCAGGATACTCCCATACAGAGCTATTAATATAACTCCACTTCTGAGAAAATTCCAATTTTTTTTAAAATTTTTTTTGTTTTTCGTCATCTGACCCGGTGACTCTCCATGACTTTCAGGCTTCTATAATACCACAGCACCGCATTTTTTGCAAATAAAACTCCGCAGGAAACTGCAATTATTCAGAAAATTTTTCGCCAGAAAGCCCTAATGTCTCCGGATAATGACGGACAAGGCGGCGAACCGCGGCAAGGTAATTCCGGATTTGCGGGCGCGAACCGCAGATGCAGAGCGCTCCCGCATGACCGCCGTTCTCCGTCGGAATACGGACCGAACCGAGCGTCACAAAACCGTCCTTCTGAAAATCCGTCATGGGGCTGATGAACATTTCCGCATTCCGGATAATCGAAATTCCCATCGTCCCCACGATTTCATTCAGCGAAAACGGCGCAAGAACGTTCGCAACATGATAGAAAAAGGGATGCAGCATCGTGCAGAGCGAAAGAAATTCATGGCTCTCCCCGTAGCCGTGACGCGCATCCGCCATCCTCCGGTTCATCTCCTTCTGGAAACGCAAAAAACCGCGCAGCGGCGCACTCTCCGAACGATAGAAACCCGGACGGATAATCAAAAGCCCCAGTTCGCGTTCGCCCGACTGCGAAATTCCGGCGTCAATCGGCAGCAGCATCTTCCGGTCCCGGAAAACGGGGTGATCCGCAAGCCCCCACATCAGCAGACCGGCAAGCGAGGCGGCGCCATTCATCTGCGTCGTGTAACGCTCATTCAAAAATTTCCGCAGACGCAGAAGCGGAGTCATATCTATATAGACGCGCGCGCGGTAAATGCCGTCGCCGCAATTCTGAGTTTCCGGAGCCGACACCAGCCCGTTGAGCGCAGGATAAACGACGGGATCGGCAGCCCCCCACTGACGCTTCAGATCATCAAGAACCTCCTGCATCGGGGCGCCGTCCGCGGTGATGTGGTTGAACTGAAACCAGAGGTCGGCTTCGCGCAGATCCGCTGTAAAGCGCGCGGCGATGCAGAGCATCCCCCACCCGGGGTGACGCAAGTTCCGCAGATCCGGCGTCCGGAAGCGCCGACGCAGTGTTCCCTCCCCCGAAGCGGGAAGGACTTCGATGAAAATAAACGCCGCGCTCATGACGCGTTCCACGAACCTCTGCACATTCCGCCGGGTCAGGATATGCAGACGGTCGTATCTGCTCCGGACCCACATTTTCAGCGCGGTTTTTATCAGCCCCGGACGCGCCTTCGTGTTCGCTTCGCGGAACTGGTTGCAGATGCGGACCACAGCGTCCAGCGCCTCTTCCTTCTGCTCCTCCGAAAGATTGAAATGCGGATTCCGCCGGTCGAACAGCGGGAAAAGCGAAATCAGGAAACCGTTGCAATCGACTCGCGCTTCCACAATGTCGCACGTTGAAATGCGGCGGCGTCCAAACGAAAACACCCCGGGCTCAACCGTCCAATGCAGCTCCTGATGAATCAGCAGAAAACCGTAAAGTTTTTGAAGAAGCATTTTGCGCGCGGCTTCAACCGACGCCGGAACAGCTCCGGAGCAGTAGTTCAGACGGAAGCTCGCAAGCATGAATTTCGAATACTCGCCGCGCAGGAAAACCGTGGTCAGCTTGCGCCAGCCGTGCGCCTCCGCGCGGAGTCCGAGGAGACGGAAGAACTGAAGCAGACGCAGGCAGGCGATCACCGAAAGCATCCCGGGACACCAGCGGTCGAACAGCCGGCTGAAGAGAAGCGACCCGCGTTTCGGCGCCGGCGGCACGGCTTTCGGCGGAAGCGCAACTGCAGCATCGGGCATCCGGCGCCCGATGAACATCGTCAGGAGTTTCGCGACCATCTCCGGCGCCTCTTCCTGCGGAATATGGCCGCAGCCGGGAAGACGCAGCGTCCGCGAATTGCGCAGGAGCCGCCCGAACGCGTCCTGCGATTCCTGCGACAGCATCGTATCCTTCTCCCCGATCAGGATCAGAGTCGGAAGCTCTATGCCGGAAAGCGATTCCGCCAGATTCTCATTCTCCGGATTGCGGATGTACTCACCCGCCGCGCGGATAATCGAATCCAGACGCCCCGGGTGACGCAGCATGGCCGAGTAGACATCCAGCGTATGCTCCGGAATCACCGAATCGCGTCCGTACACATAACGCAGCAGAACGCGCGCCAGAAAACGCGAACGCGCAAATTCGAGGACGCGACCGCCTCCCGTCAGAGAGAGCGAAGCGAGTTTCATAATGTAATCGGGAACAACCTCATCCGGAGGACGCGTCGCAATCAGACAGATGCGGTCCAGACGCGACAGAATCCGCGGGTCCGGCGCGAGAAGCATCGCAACGACTCCCCCGTAGCCGTGCCCGACCAGCGTTATGCGGTGCAGATCAAGATGAAAGATGAGACGTTTGATCAGTTCCGCCTGCTCATAGACAGAGAGAGGTTTTTCCGGATCCGCGAGAGAAAAACCGAACCCAGCAAAATCCGGACGGATGCAGCGGAGATTCGGCGGAAGCTGATGCACAACCGCTTCCCATGTCCACGAAAACGAAGCGAAGCCATGCAGAAACAGCACAACGGGGCCCGTTCCGCCCGAATCGCGGCAGGCGACGATATCATCCCCGATCCGGAGATGCGTGTATTCCGGACGCGGCTCAACGGTTCCTGCCATTTTCACCTTTCCGGATCAGCTCCTCGAAAACCTTTCTGTCCGCCTTCTGATGCGCAGTCGGCGATGAAAGGAGAATATACGAAAGGTTGCTTTTGAATACGGCGCTGTTCATGATGCCCATATGCCCGCCGGGAAAGTGGTAAACCGCAGTCCAGTCTACCGGAGAGACAGGGTACGGGAGCCAGTTTTCCGCCGACCGGGAATCAAGACGCACGCTCATTGCGGGAATCTTGCCGTCGCCCGCGCTCCGTTTCGCAACCGTGACCCGGCCTGTCTCCGGATTGACTTCCAGTTCGGAGTTCGTCAGATGCGAATCACCGACAAACAGATATGAGGAAACACTCTCCGGACGCACAGCGGGAACCCGCATCGCGGCTTTGAACTGACGCGCCTTTGCAAGATTCTTCTTCAGATGATCCAGCGCGACCCGGTAACGTTCCTCCTTCGTCGCGACACCGGGCAGGAGCACCTTGAGCCATTCATCCTCGGCGGGATCGGCGAGCCCCCACTTGTAGCGAAGCCAAAGTTCGGGATTCAGATAGTCGACCGGATCGCCCGACCCGGCATAGACGATGCAGCGGTTTTCCGGATCCGGAAGCATTTCATAATAGGAGGTGAAAGTTCCGATGACGGCTTTCGGATAAACCGGCGCGGCCGCGGTCAGGCGGAGCCCCTCGACAAGTTCCAGAAAAGTATCGGGATAGCCTGCATTCGGTGTGGCGATGATGACGACCCTGTCGACAAACTTCGCGCCCTCCCAGTTCAGTGGCGGCAGCGAACCGTCATCGGCTAGCCGCGTGCCGCCGTAACGCATGAAATACCGCGCGACAAGCCCGCCCATGCTGTGCCCGATGAGATCAAAATGGACGTCATAGTTCCGCAACCCGTAGAGTTCGTCGTAGACAGCCTGAAGATAGTGTTTCTTCTCAAGAATGAACTCTTTGAGCCGCGCGGCGTTTTCCGAAATATCGCGGCGCCAGTCATAATAGAAAATGAACTGCGAATAGAATTTTTTATTGTTCGGAAGCGGACGGTCGTCGGGAACGAACCCGCTTGCGGCGAGCGTGTCGACGAGCGTGTTGTATCCCTCGTAATCGAAGGAGAGACCGAGAACGCGTATCTGGGAACGGTCGAGCAGCCCGCGCGGATGAACCGCCGAGCGGAGAGAAGAGAGCGGGACGCCGTGCTCCATCGGATGAGCCAGCCGCGAAAGCTTGTTCCCCGAGAGCATCTCCCCGAGCGAGAAACTTCCCCAGATATTGACGCCCTCCCCGTCGACGAGTTTGGATCCGAGCAGTCCGTGAATGACGACAACCGGGTTCCGTGCGGGACCTTCATACTCCATGGATTTTTTCATAACTTCGGAGTAGACCACCTGCGAATTGACTTTCGGATCCTGATAGGAGCCGGATTCGACGGTTCCGCAGGAATTGAGCAGCATCATAGCTGGCAGAGCGCACATCAGCGCCTTATGTTTGAGATCTTCGGTATCCATAATATATTCCCCTTCCCTTGTCCGGTTGAAGAGAGTATAGCCCTGAAAACGGAATTTTCAAGGGGAGGAATAATTATTTTTATTCCTGAGTCCCTGAAAATTTGAAATATTTTTCATTTCTGAACTTGCATTTATGCTTGGAGGAGTTATATTACATTTATCATTCCATGCGGAGAGATGCCTGAGTGGCCGAAAGGAACGGTTTGCTAAACCGTCGTACGAGTAACATCGTACCGGGGGTTCGAATCCCCCTCTCTCCGCCATTTTAAGCTCAAAAATGTCCCGAAAGTGCCGTTCAGTACCATTGAGACATTTGTATCTTTGCTATTTTTTCTATTTGGCAGACTTATGGTTCCACCATTACCCAGTGAGGCTGAAATCTTTCTTCCTGCTTGACGACTTTGCCGTTTTCAAAAGTCAGCAAATATGAGTGCCAGCGATAATCCCAATCCAGATGGAAGAATACCCGCCACTGCGGCGTCTTCATTGCGGTTTGTGAGGTCAACAAAGCGGCTGCGTAACGTTTTTTCTGTAAATTCTCCGAATCTCTGCCGTCAACCTTTCAGATAGACCTTCCCATTGGCAAGCCACTTTTCGTCCAGTTCGATCAGGAGCGCTGTGGCGATCCTGAGCAAAGATTCCTTGTTGGGGAATACTCTAATACACCTTGTCCGTTTTTTCAACTCCTTGTTTTGAAATTCCACCATATTTGTTGTCCGGAGCTTCCGACGCGCATTCAATGAATCCGGTTCCACATTGAATACTGTAAAGCCTTCCGGCAGTTCGTTCTCAAGCCAGTTTGACAGATCCGGGGCCGTTTTTCCGTACTTTTCAATCAACTTTTTCAGCTGGATTTCAGCATCGGACCGTGTCGGCATATTGAACACGTCGCGAATGTCGTTGTGTACCTCCTGCTGCATACTTTTCCTGGGAATATGTGCAGTGGCATTCTGCTGAAGATGAAACTGGCATCTCTGCCACGGAACAGATGGAAATACGCTCATTCGGGCAGCTTTCAAACCAACATGATTGTCGCTGACGATCAGCTTCAGTCCATGAAGGCCCCGGGCGATCAGCGACTCCAGAAACTTACGCCAATGCACCTCCGCTTCCGAAAGCTCCACTCTCACGCTCAGCACACTGCGCATCCCTTTTTCAAGGCAGGACGGATAAAAACCGCCATTTCGTGCTTGTGGGATTGACAGTTGAATCTCGCCTTGAAGCGTATTGATCGTACGCGGTTTGAACCCGTTGGCGTGGTCAGTTCGCAAATCCGTACGCTGATACGGACTTGCGTGGAGATAGTTCTCTCGTTCCATTTTCATTGCTTCGTTGAAAAGCATCTGCATGATTTCACGCAGACCGTCAAAACCTTTTTCAG
>URNX01000021.1 GCA_900549415.1 uncultured bacterium | reverse complement strand
GGTGCGGCTTCGGCATCGGTTTCGGCGGTGGCGGTGGAAGCGGACGGACGTCACGGTGCGGCTTCGGCATCGGTTTCGGCGCGGGTTTCACAGGCTTCGGCATCGGCTTCGGCTTACCAGGCTGATTCCACTGATTCGGACGCGGCGGCTGCGGTTTCGCCGGCTGCGCCGGACGGACATCCGGACGACCAGGCTGCGGCGGACGCGGCGGCTGTGCGGAAAGCGAGGCTCCCGCAAACAGAAGCGCGGCTCCGGAGATTGCAAGCATTGACGGTTTCATACGTACATCCTTTCGTTTGAATTGAAGTTTCCTACTGGTATTTTACACCATTCCGCAAAAAAAGCAAATTTTTTCTTTTTGATTTGACCCGTGCGCGCTTTTAAACTATATTACAGCGTCAGACAAGGAGACTTAAAATGAGATTTTTGAGGCTGGGTCCATCCGGAATCCGCGGCGCGGTCGGTTCGGCGCTGACCGCTCAGCTCGCAATCAAATACGCCTCGGCGTTCGGAACTTGGCTCGACGGCGGAACGGTCGGAGTGGCGATTGATACACGCACTTCGTCGCCGATGTTCAAGTCCGCATGTTTCGCCGGGCTTCTCGCGGCAGGCTGCAACGTTGTCGATTTCGGAATCTGTCCCGCGCCGGTCCTTCACTTTGCCGTAAAAAAACTGGGGCTGGACGGCGCCATGCTCATCGGAGGAGGACACCATCAGGGCGGCTGGAATGCGATTATGCCGTTTTCCAAACGCGGCTCCTGCCTCTCGCCGCTTCAGTCTCAGGAAATGCTCGACATCTACCACGGCGGAGTCTTCCGCTCCGCCGGCTGGAACCATACAGGAAAGATCACGCCTGCACCGCAGCAGATAGCGCTTGATTACGTGGAAGACCTGGCGAAGCTGGTCGACTCCGGCGCAATCGCCTCCCGGAAATTCCGCGTGGTTGCGGATTTCTGCAACGGTTCGGGCTCCGTTCTCAGTCATCAGCTCGCCGACCGCTTCGGACTCGATCTGGTGCCGATCAACGATCTCCTCTCCGGCTCTCTTCCGCATGAACCGGAACCGCGTCCGCGCAGTTCCGCCCAGGTGAAATCCATCATGAAGCCGCTCCGGGCGGATATCGGTTTTGTATTCAGCAGCGACGTCGGACGCACGGCGATCGTAACTGACTCCGGCGAAACGCTCTCCGAAGAATACACCTTCCCGCTCGCCGCCGACAACGTCCTTTCCAAACTCCCGCGAGGAGCGAAAATCGCAACCAACTGGTGCTCCACAAAAACGCTCGACATGGTCGCAGAGAAATACGGGGGAACAGTCTGCAAGGGACAGACCGGCGAGGCTTTCACGCTCGAACTGATGTTTGAACGCGACGCCGTTCTCGCGGGCGACGGCTCCGGAGGTGTGACGGTCGCCTCCTCCGGGACTTACGGGTTCGACGGATTCGCCGCCATGCTCCTGACGCTCGAAACAATGGCTCTGCGCAATCAGAGCTCCTCGGAACTTGCGGGCGGTCTGCCGCGCTGGCATATCACCAAAGTTTCGCTTCCGTGCCATTCGTTCAAAGCCTACGCGGTCTTGCGCGCCCTGCGCACGCTCTTCCCCGATGCGAAACTTACGGAGGAAGACGGACTGCGATTCGACTGGCCCGACGGCTGGCTCCATGTCCGCATGTCCATGACCGAGCCGATTTTACGCATCATTACAGAATGGGAAAAACAGAGCGACGCGGCGGCAAAGCTGATGCACATCCGCGCCGCGGTGGAAAGGCTGGTGGCGGAATGAGCCCGGTTCGCAGAAATCTGAAAGTCGGCGTCAGCGGAGTACGCGGCATTGTCGGAGAAACGCTCTCCCCTGCACTCGCGGCGGATTTTGCGGCGTCGTTCGGCAACTTTTCCGGACGCGGCTGCATTATCGTCGGACGCGACACGCGTCCCAGCGGTGTAATGATTGAAAACGCGGTTGCCGCCGGACTCCTCGCCTCAGGAGCGGATGTTCTGCTTGCGGGGATCGTGCCTACGCCAACCCTTCAGATCGTTGTCCGCCACTACGATGCGGCGGGAGCGGTCGCCATCACAGCCAGCCACAACCCGTCCGAGTGGAACGCGCTCAAATTCATCGATTCTTCCGCCTTCTTCCTCACCGAAAACGGCATGAACGCCCTGCTCGACACCTACAACCAGCCGCAGGACAGCGCCGTGGAAGAATCCGATTACCGGAGCATCGGAATTATTGACGACGCATTCAAAATTCATGCGGACCGGATCCGCTCCCGCATTGATATTGACGCGATCCGCGCAGCAAAGCTGAAAGTCGCCGCGGATTGCTGCAACGGCGTCGGAGCCTATTACACCAAAGAGTTTCTGGAATCGCTCGGCTGCGAAGTCATCCCGCTGTTCGATGAAAAGGACGGTCTTTTCCGCCGTCCTCCGGAACCGGTGGCGGCGAATCTGGCGAAACTCTGCGAAACGGTGACCGCCAACGCCTGTGCAGTCGGTTTTGCGCAGGATCCTGACGGAGACCGCATTTCGCTGGTGGATGAATGCGGACACGCTCTTGGAGAGCAGTATTCCACACTGATCCCCGCACTCCGGGTTCTGCAGCGCAACCGGGGGCCTGTGGTTGCGAACATTCAGACGACAAAAGCGCTCGGCGATCTTGCCGCTCGCTTCGACGTTCCGGTATTCTACTCCAAAGTCGGCGAAGTAAACGTTGCGGAAGCGATGCGTCTGCGCGGTGCGGTTTTCGGCTGTGAAGGCGGCAGCGGCGGCATTCTCTGGTCAGAGGTTCACCCCTGCCGCGACAGCTTTTCCGCGATGGCGCTGACTCTTGAGGAGCTTGCGCTCAGCCGGAAAAAGGTTTCGGAGATTATGTCGGGCATGTCGCATTACTGTTCCGCGGTCCGCAAGCTGCCGTGCAGTGCGCAGGGAGCGAATCAGGCGCTCCGCGCGATTGCGAAACGCTACACCGCCCGCAAACCGCTCCTTCTGGACGGAGTCCGAATTGAGTTCGAAGATTCCTGGGTGCTCGTGCGCCAGTCGAACACGGAACCGGTCATCCGCATTTACGCCGAATCCGTCCGCAGTTCCGGGGACGCCGCCGCGCTCGCGGAACGTTTTCTCGCCGAACTAAACGAGCTGGCAGAAGAGTAAAGGAACATGACTATGCAGAATTACAACCTCACATCCAGTGTCTTTTCATTCGAAGATCTCCGGAAAGGAAACTTTCTTTACATCGACAAGACGGAATTCATCTGGAAACTCGTTCAGCCGTACCGCGCGATGTATTTTCTCTCCCGTCCGCGCCGTTTCGGGAAATCGCTTGCGCTTTCCACATTCAAAGCGGTGTTCGAAGGGAAAAAGGAGCTTTTCAAAGGACTTGCCATGTACAGCAAACCGTACAGCTGGCAGAAATATCCGGTAATTCATCTCGACATGGGCGGCAGGAAATGCAACACGGTTGCGGAACTGGAACTTTCGCTCCGCGAAGCGCTCGGGAATATTGCATCGGAACTCGGGCTTGCAGTCCGCGGAGAAAATGCGCAAACTCAATTTGAGAATCTGATTGTCGACGCCTCCAGAAACGCTCCTGCGGTCGTTCTGGTCGATGAATACGACAAACCGCTTCTCGGAAATATCACCACGCCGGAACGCAACGGTTTTCTCCAATATCTCAAAGGCTTCTATTCCGTTATAAAAAGCCGTTCGGAGCTGATCCGTTTCGCCTTTGTTACGGGAGTCTCAAAATTCTGCCACGTCTCGCTGTTTTCCGACCTGAACAGTCTGATGGACCTCACTCAGAATCCGCATTACGCAACGATGTTCGGCTACACACAAACTGAACTTGAACACTACTTTGACAGCCGCATCCGGGAAGTTTCAAAGAAACGGAGCATCACAGTTTCCGAACTCTGTAAAAAGCTCAAGGCGTGGTATGACGGCTTCTGTTTTTCCGGCGAAGCTGAAAGCGTCTACAACCCGGTCTCCATTGCAATGTTTTTTGAAAACGACGGCATTTTTGACAACTACTGGTTCTCAACCGGAACGCCCGCCTTCCTGATGAAACTCGCGAAGGAAAAGGATTTCGATTTTGAAAAAGTCCTCGAAACATCCGTCACAAGCGATGCCTTTTCCGCGTATGAAATCGACCGGATCGACCCGTTGGTTCTGCTGGTTCAAACCGGTTATCTGACAATCAAAAGCACCGCCGAAGACTTCGGAATGCGCCTGTACCGCCTCGGATTTCCAAACCAGGAAGTCGCCTCGTCATTCCGCAGTTATCTGCTCAATGCCTACACTCCATACACCACGGAACAGATTAATTCCTGCATTCTGAATCTTGCCCGCGCCGTGCGATCGGGCAATGTCAATGAATTCATGGAAATCTGGAAAACATGGATGGCAAAAATTCCGTACGATATTCAGCTGCGCAGCGAAAAATATTATCAGACCATCTTTTACATGATGTTCACCTCGCTTCAAGGAATCATCAGCGAAGCGGAATGCCGTACAAACCGCGGACGCATTGATGCTGTCGTCGGCTGCGGGAACTGGCTTTATATCGTCGAATTCAAACTCGATAAAACTCCGGAAATTGCGCTGCAGCAAATCCGCGACAACGAATATTTTGTCCGTTTCCGTGACTGTGGGAAAAAAATCGTGCTCATCGGTGCAAATGTCGATTTTGAAAACCGCCAGCTCTCCGGCTGGGTGCATGAAGAGCTGAACCCCTGACTTCAGAACAAATCCGGGGTGTGAGGGAGCGAGGAAACGCCGGCGGAATGGTCGCGGATCCAGAACATCAGAATCTCCGTAATCCGCTGAATCTCAGGCTCCGAAAGAGGACGCCCCGGGGGAATGCCGTGCCATTTGAAAAGACAGCCGCGGCAGCAGCAGCCCGTCGCGTGCTGGGCAGGAAAACAGGGATGACCGCGCATCGGCGTCTGGCGTCCGTCGTTCGGAGGTTCAGCAGGAGCTAAACGGGTCCGGATGAACATCCCGCACTGCGCGGCGACAGTATCAAATCCGCGCTCGGCAAGGTACTGCAGGTCGCGCGGAGAAAGACGGAAGCGCGAACGGAATTTCGACTGTGCCAGACGCGCTTTCAGAATCTGCCACTCATCCTCCGTCATACGTCCGCCCGCGTCAGCTTCTTAATCCATGTGTTCGTGCGGACCTTGATAAACGCGGGAACACATTTGAACACCTGGTCGCTGTTCAGCGCAATCATCACAGCAAACGGGCTCCAGCCGAAGACAAACGCGCCAAGAGCCGAAACCGGCAGCACAATTCCCCAGATGCTGATGATGTCAAGAAACATAATGTAACGCGTATCGCCTCCGCCGCTGATAATGCCGCTGTTTGTCGGCATCTGGTACGATGTCCCGATGCCCGTGATGCTCAGAATCAGCAGGAAATCATAACTCAGTTTCAGCGTTTCCGGAGAAAGATTGTACAGGCTCAGGAACGGTCCGCGGAGCGTGTAAAGTATCGCGCCGCAAATCACACCGAGAATGATGAAGATCAGCTGGAGAGTCTGCGCATAATCCTTGACAACATCAAGACGTCCCTGTCCGATCGCCTTGCCGATCATGATGGAGGCGGCGGAGCAGGAGCCGATCATCGCGACTTTCAAAGTCAGATAAAGCGCACTCGCGGCGCTGTTGGCGGCAATCGCGATGGAATCAAGATGTCCGAGGATCATCGTCTGCGCGGCGGTGGAGAGCCCCCAGAGCACCGAAACGATAATCAGCGGCATGGAGACACGGACGAAGTCGCGCAGCAGAACGCGGTCGATATGGAAATAGGTGAAGAAATCGAGTTTCAGCACGCCGCCCTTCTTCCAAAGGAAGAAAAGTACGGTCAGAAGTTCCAGAATGCGCGCGGTCAGCGTCCCGATTCCCGCGCCGTGAATTCCAAGTTCGGGGAAGCCGAAACGTCCGAAAATCAGAACAAAGTTGATTCCGAAGTTTGCGATCAGACCGACAATCGCCACATAAAGCGAAATGCGGACGACCTCGACCGCACGCAGAGTTTCGGTCAGGATGACGCTGACCACAAAGAAGAGGTAGGACCAGCGGATTGTCTCAAGGTACTTCATGCCCTCCGCAATAATCGCCTCATCGTAGGTGAAGAGCTGCATCAGCGGACGCGGAAAGAGCCAGGTGGCAAGGAAGAGGATCACACCGGAAGCAACGCCGAACCACATGGCGATCGACGAGAGGCGGCGGATCGGCTCCGGACGGTTCTGTCCCCAGTACTGCGTGCCGAGAATGACGAGTCCGTTTCCGATCCCCATGATCGCCTGCTGGAGCACGAACTGCAGATGGTTGACGGCGGTTGCGCCGGCGAGAGCGGCTTCGCTGTAGGAACCGAGCATGACGTTGTCGGTCAGATTGACGGCGAAGCGGATGATATTCTGGAAAACCAGAACAAGGAAGAACCCGAAGAAGGTGCGGTAGAACGACTTGTCGCGGATAATCATGGGATACAGATGGGGTAAAAGTGAAAAAGACCGGCGCATTGCTGTGCCGGTCTTTCAGGAATGAATGCGGAAGCCGATTATTTGGCTTTGCGTTCAAAGAGAGCGCGGATCTTGGCTCCGGTGGTCTCAGCGATGTGCTTGCCGAGCTCTTCGCGTTTTGCCTTGAGGAGTTCGCCTTTGCCTTCGCGGATCATCTTGAGGAATTCCTTTGCGAATTCGCCGGATTCGATGCGCTTGAGGGATTCTTTCATGCGCTCTTTGACATCCGGGGTGATGATTCTGGGACCGTTGAAATATTCACCGAACTCAGCGGTGTTGGAGATGACTTTGTTCATCTTCTGGATGCCGCCCTCGTAGATGAGGTCGACGATGAGCTTGAGTTCGTGGATGCACTCGAAGTAAGCCATTTCCGGGGGATATCCGGCTTCGACGAGGGTCTCGAAACCATACTTCATCAGGTCAACGCAGCCGCCGCAGAGAACGTTCTGTTCGCCGAAGAGGTCTTCGTAGGTTTCCTGTTCGAAGGTGCATTCGAGAACGCCTGCGCGGGTGAAGCCCATGGCTTTTGCCATTGCGAGAGCGGTCTTGAGAGCATTGCCGGAAGCATTCTGCTTGACAGCGACGAGTCCGGGGACGCCGAAGCCTGCGAGGAACGCCTTGCGCTCTTCGGTTGCGGGGCTCTTCGGAGCGACCATGATTACATCGACGCCAGCCGGGGGAACGATCTCGCCGAACACGACGTTGAAGCCGTGGGAGCAGCTGAGGGTCTTGCCCGGTTTCATGTGCTGGGCGATGAATTCCTTGTAGACCGGACCGTGGTATTCATCGGGGAGAAGAATGTGGATGATGTCGGCCTGTTCAGCAGCCTTGTCGAAGGGCAGAACCTGGAAGCCGTCGTTGGCGGCGCGGTCAGCGGACGGACCGGGTCTGGAACCGATAATGACATTGACACCGGAATCTCTCATGCAGTTTGCCTGGGCGGAACCCTGGCTTCCGTAGCCGATCACGGCAACGGTCTTACCGTTCAGAACCGATGCATCCGCATCACTGTCGTGCAGAATTTTAACCATTTTACCATTTCTCCTTATTATGAGAGGTTTTTTGTTCCTTTAAAAGTAGCATTCTATTTGATTTTTTCAACCTGTCCAGTCAAAAAATCATCCGCATTCTGCAGATTTTTTGCGATTTTCCGGAGAATCTCGCGCTGATCCGGTTCAATGCGGCGGGGGAACACAAATGCAGGTGTTCCGCCCAGAAGACGCCCCAGCAGCGGCATGTTCAGCTTCGACGCATACACCATGCCGTCGCTTCCGCGCCAGAAAGCGATCCCGCAGGGCAGAATCGCAGCGATCCGCCGTTCCGTCTCATTTTCCAGCAGCTCCCGCGCATAATCGGGATTGCAGAAACGGAACGACTGAAGCGGAAGCCCGTCCGGGGTTCGCGGAAGATTGCAGCCCGCCGAGGTCGCACTCCAGCCGTCGACGGATTTCGCCGCGCGCGGAACTCCGGCCGCAAGAGCTTCAAAACTGCCGTGTCCAAGCGGAATCTCCTGAATCAGGTTTGCGCGCAGATAGAGAGTTCCGGCGAGCAGAGTCACCGCAACGCCCAGCAGTACACCGAGCGCAAGACAGACCAATTCCTTCCGTTTGAACATTAGACAAGCAATCTCAGAGATTGTTCTTTACGTAGTCGACGGCGTTGGTGAAAATCACTCTGCCCTCGCCCCACTGCGGCAGACGGCCTTCGAGCTTCTGTGTCTGCCAGTCCGGAGCATTGAACGGAGAGAGGAACGCCTCGGGGTGCGGCATGAGACCGAAAACACGTCCGGTGGTGTCGCAGATTCCCGCAATGTCGTTGATCGAACCGTTCGGGTTCTCCGGGAATCCGGCGGGCTTGTTTCCGGCGGCGTCGGTGTAGCGGAGAGCGACAAGGTTGTTCTTTTCAATCTTGTCGATGAATTCAGGCGATGCGACAAACTTGCCTTCTCCGTGGCGGATCGGCATGCGGATGAGATCGATTCCTTTGGTGAAAACACATTTGCAGGCGGGGTTTGCCTTCATGGTAACCCAGTCGTCACGGAAGACGCCGGAGTCGTTGTGAGCGAGAGCGGCCTGCTGAGTGAAGCGCTGTCCATCAAGAGCGGGGACGAGACCGAGACGGGTCAGAGTCTGGAAACCGTTGCAGATGCCGATCACGAGTTTGCCGGATTCGATAAACTTGTTGAGATCGTCTTTGAGTTTGAATTTGATTTTGTTTGCAAAAACCGTTCCGGAGCCGAGGTGGTCGCCGAACGAGAATCCGCCGATGAATGCAAGAATCTGGTACGGCTCCATGGTTGCCTTGCCGGAGAGGAGATCGTTGATATGAATGAGTGTGGCGCTTGCGCCGGAAGAGGTGAACGCGGCTGCGGTTTCCTTCTCGCAGTTGAGTCCGACTCCGGTGATGACCAGTGCTTTGACGTCGTTTGCCATAATGGTTCTGCTCCTTGAAATTGGTTCTATAAAATACCCTGTTTCTGCGGGAAAATCAAACCGGAATCCGAAATTTCCGGAAGATTCTCCCGCACGGAACAGAATTTATTCGACGACGATGCGCTTGATGTTCTTCTTGCCCGCCTTGAGAATGGCGGAACCGTCGGTGAAGTCGGCAGCAGTGACCGTGTAGTCGACCTTGTCGATGCGTTTTTCACCGAGGTATGCGCCGCCGCCCTGCACGAGCCGGCGGGCGTCGCCGTTGGATTTGCAGAGACCGGAATCCGCAAGGAGCTTCACGATCCAGACGCCTTCGGCGGGAAGCTGGAGCTTGTACGTCGGCAGATCGTTGAGCGCCGCGGCGGAATCGGCTTTCACTTCCTTGATGCGGCTGGAGGTCGGAATCGCGGCATCCCTGTCGGCAAAACCGAATTTGGTGCACGCGGCGAGATACGCCTTCGCGGCCTCTTCGTGTCCGTGAGCAAGCGAGGTTGCTTCGAATGCGAGGATCTCTTTTGCACGGTTGATCGAAGCGGCGCAGAGCGCGGCGATTTCATCGAGCGGAAGCGCGGTGAAGTAGCCCATGAGCTTCTTGACATCGTTGTCGTCAACGTTGCGCCAGAACTGATAGTAATCGAAGACGGAAGTTTTGTTTTTGTCGAGCCAGACAGCGCCGCCGACGGATTTTCCGAACTTCTTGCCCTGGCTGTTGAGAAGCAGCGGCATGGTGAAGCCGTGGACTTCCTTCTGGGAGAGTCTGCGAACGAGGTCGATTCCGGCGGCGATGTTGCCCCACTGGTCCTGTCCGCCGCACTCAAGCGTGCAGCCGTAGTCGCGGTTGAGAATATAATAATCGTAAGACTGGAGGAGCATATAGCTGAACTCCATGAACGTGATGCCCGTTTCCATGCGGAGTTTGACGGATTCGGCGGTCAGCATCTTGTTGACGCTGAATTTGGAGCCGATGTCGCGCAGAAAATCGAGATATTTCATCTCGCCGAGCCAGTCGATGTTGTTCGCCATGATGACGTTGTCATAGGGGAGGAAGCGGCGCAGCTGTTTGCCGATCGCTTCACAGTTCTGAGCGACTTTCTCTTTTGTGAGGATCGGACGCGCTTCCTGTTTTCCGGAGGGGTCACCGACAAGTCCGGTCGCGCCTCCGACGAGAGCGATCGGATGATGACCGGCCTTCTGGAGCCAGCGCATGCACATCACGGGAAGAAGATGACCTACATGAAGGCTGTCGCCGGTCGGGTCGAAGCCTACGTAATAGGTAACGGGTCCGTCGGCTAAAGCTTTTTCAAGTGCCTTCTCGTCGGTCGACTGGTAGACGAATCCGCGAGCCTTCAGATCTTCCCATACGTTCGTTGTCATTTTTTCACCTTGTTGTTAAGTGTGGTTGAATTTGTAATATACACCCGTTTCCCGTCAATGGCAAATCTTTTTTGCAAAAAGATGCGAACAGAACTCCAGTGTTCATAAAAAATGCATGGAATCGGCTGTAAAAACAAAACGGACGCATGCGCAAAACGGAGCTTTCCGGAGTCCGCGGATAAAAAATTTGAAAACGGGATTGAAAAAAACGAAGAACCGTGATATTTTAAATATTTCAAACCTTTTACAGGAGTTAAAGAATAAAATGACAGAACAAACAGCCAGCCAGATTCCGGAACAGAAGCCGGAAGACATTTTCGAACAGAGAAAAGCCAAGATCGACGAATTTTCCAAAGCAGGCTTGAAACCGTTCGGAAAACGGTTTGACGGCGCCATTTCCACCGCCGAGGCCCGCGCTCTCTTTGTTCCCGACGCTGAAACCGAACCCGCGGTTCGCATCGCCGGACGCATGACCGCGTTCCGCGCAATGGGCAAAGCCGTTTTCGCCGACGTCAAAGATTCCTCCGGCAGAATGCAGATCTATGTCCAGCGCGACACCGTCGGCGAGGACTTCTTCAAACTCTTCAAAAAATTCGATATCGGCGACCTCATCGGCGTTGACGGCGTGCTCTTCCAGACCCGCACCGGCGAAATCACCGTCAAGGCGACCGCCTGCACGCTCCTCTCCAAGTCGCTCCGTCCGCTCCCTGAAAAATACCACGGACTCACCGACATGGAAGCGCGCTACCGCCAACGCTACCTCGACCTCATCATGAACGATGAAAGCCGCGACGTTCTCCGCAAACGCTCCATCATCATCAAAGAGATCCGCAAATACCTCGACGACAAGGGCTACATGGAAGTCGAAACCCCGATGCTCCAGTACATCCCCGGCGGCGCGGCGGCAAACCCGTTCAAGACCCATTACAATGCGCTTGACACCGACATGTTCCTCCGCATCGCAACCGAGCTCTCCCTCAAGAAACTGCTCGTCGGCGGATACGAAAAAGTCTATGAAATCAACCGCAACTTCCGCAACGAGGGCATGGACCGCCGCCACAATCCGGAATTCACCGCTATTGAACTCTATCAGGCTTACGGCAACTGCGAAACCATGATGGAACTCGTCGAAGACCTCATCAAGACCGTCGCAATGCGCGTCAACGGAACGCTCGTCATCAAGGCTGGCGGAAAGGAAATCGACCTTGGCAAGCCGTGGCGCAGAGCCGCATACCGCGACCTCGTCAAGGAAGTCGCCGGTGAAAACTGGTTCGAACTCTCCCGCGAAGAAAAATACAAAAAGGCGAAAGAGCTCGGAACACAGGTTCTCCCCGACTGGACCGATCTGGAAATCACCCACGAAATTTACGAAAAACTCGTGGAAGACACCCTCATCGAGCCGACCTTCGTGACGCGTCTCCCCGCCGAACTCGTCCCCCTCGCAAGAAAATGCGAAGATGATCCCTCGCTCGTCGACGTCTACGAACTTGAAATCAACGGACAGGAAATCAGCCCGGGATACACCGAACTCAACGACCCGATCGACCAGCGCCAGCGCTTCATGGATCAGGTCACGCTCTCCGGGAAAGACCCGGCGCAGGCTGTCGACGAAGACTTCCTCACCGCGCTTGAATACGGCATGCCCCCGACGGGCGGCATGGGAATGGGCATCGACCGCCTGGTCATGCTCCTCACCGGTGCGGAATCCATCCGCGACGTCATCCTCTTCCCGCAGCTCCGTCCGCGCGCATAAGAGTTCTGCGTCTCAATCAAGCCCTGCCGCGTGCAGGGCTTTTTACTTTAACCCCGAAACGAAAGGATCCGACATGATAAACTGGAAACGGAATCTCTTCTTTGTCTGGCTCTCCCAGATCCTTTCGCTTGCCGGGTTCGGATCCGTCATTCCGTTCATTCCCCTCTACATGCGCAATGTCCTCGGAGTAATGGACGACGGCGAACGCGGACTCTGGGTTTCCGCTTTCTATTTCGGCGGACAGCTCAGCTTCTGCATTTCGACCCCGATCTGGGGAGCGCTCGCCGACCGCTTCGGGCGGCGCGTCATGCTGCTGCGTGCAAACCTGGTGACCGCATGTCTCTTCCCGCTGATGGCATACGTACCGGGCGTGATATGGCTGGTCGCCGTCCGTTTCCTCATCTCGATTTTCTCCGGAACCGTGAACGCGGCGCAGACGCTTGTCGGAAGCACGACACCGCAGGAACATCAGGGGTTCGCTCTCGGCACGCTCAGCTCCGCGCTCTGGAGCGGAAACCTGATCGGATACCTCGCGGGCGGACTCGTCGTCGACCACTTCGGCTACACTCCGGCCTTCTACACCGGCGCTGGAATGCTTCTCTCCGCGGGAATCATCGTGCTGCTGTTCGTCAAGGACGATTTCGACCCGCACGCGCTTCCCGTCAAGCCGGCGCAGGAGACGAAAGAACCGTTCTCGTTCAAAAAACTGATTCCAGATTTCGGACACGTCGTCTGGATTCTGCTCTTCCTCTTCGTCTACCTGGGCTTCGTCCGCAAATTCGACGATCCGTTCATCGCAATTCAAGTGGAGTTGATTCACGGACCGGAACGCGCGGCGTTCTGGACGGGCGTCATCTGCGCGGGCGCGGCGGTTGCGGGTGTCTTCTCCGGAATCGTACTCGGCTGGCTCTGCGACCGTTTCTCTCCAGGCAAAATCGCGATTCCGGCAACACTGCTTTCGGGGCTTCTGATGATCCCGCAGGGCATGGCGACTTCGCTCTGGATTTTCGGAGGCGCGCGGTTTCTCAACTTCTTCTTTGCGGGCGGGCTCGACCCGGTCTTCCTGACCATCATGTCGCGCTCCACTCCGCCGGAAAAACGCGGAACGGTCTTCGGCTGGAGCTCCAGCGCAAAAGTCGGAGGCTCCCTCCTCAGTTCACTCTGCGGCGGACTCATCATCTACAACTTCGGCATCCGGTGGGTCTTCTACATCGGCGGAGTTCTGATGCTCTGTCTGATTCCCCTCATCGGTCTTCTGCCGAAAAAGGAGAAACTCTGATCTGTGCCGGGCGGACACGCCTTGCGATCCGGGACCGCCGTTTTCTGAAAACCTTTACGCGTGCTCTTTCTGCGCATCTTCGCGGACGAACCGGCGCTGCGGCGGCGGAACATCACACGCACCCTTGATGCGGAACCGGTCGGCGCCGAGCTGGTCGGCGACAGCCTGCGTGAACTCCATCGAGGGCGTCACATAGAATTCGCGCGCAATCTCAACGAACACGGTCGAACCGTTTTTCAGTTTTACGCAGAGCACGACGGGGACATTGCCCTTGTACTGGCTCAGCAGCTCATTCAGGTTCTTCAACGTGGCTTCCGAACACTCGTCTTCAAACAGATGCAGATGCACCTGGCTGGTCTGGGACTGGATCATCTGTTCCAGAGAAACGATGCTCTTGACGCTGATTGAGGCGGGGGAATTTTCCTCGTCGCCGCGACGGATGTAACCGGTTACAAAAACGGGGATTTCCGGAATCAGAAGCTCCTTGTAATCGTCGTAGGATTTGCCGAAAACCATACACTCGACAGACCCCTTGAGGTCTTCGATCTGAATAATCGCAAAAGGCTTGTTGCTTTTCTTGCTGATTTTCTTGGTGACCGTCTTGATGAGTCCGCCGAGAATCACACCGTCATCGGCGCTTCCATGCTCCTGAATGGAAAGTGTGTCCATGGAGGAATAGGCGTCGAAGAAGTGCGCGTACTTCTGTGCGGGATGCCCGGAGACGTAGAAGCCGAGCAGGGCTTTTTCCATCTTCAACAGTTCCGTGGAATCGATTTCTGGAATATCGGGCATGTGAACGGTGTTGAAATCCTCGCCCTCGCCTCCGCCGAGCAGATCGAAGAGAGAGCCCTGACCGCTCTCCTTGTCCTTGCGGCGGGTGGCGGCGCAGGTGATCGCCTCCTGAATCGTCGCGAGAAGCTGGGAACGTTTGTAACCGGTGAAGTCGAATGCGCCGCAGCGGACAAGGGAGTCAATCGCTTTTGAGTTGACGTTCCCGCCAACGCGCTCAAGAAACTCGACCATGTCTTTGTAGGGACCATTCTTTTCGCGCTCGGAGATGATGGCGTTGGACGCGCCCTCGCCGAGTCCCTTGATGGCGCCGAGACCGAAGACGATGTTCTGTCCGTCGACCGAGAAGTTCGTTTCGGATTTGTTGACGTCCGGCGGACGGATCGCGATCCCCATATCTTTGCAGGCGTTGATCAGGAAGGTGACCTTTTCGGCGTTTCCGAGTTCGCTTGTGAGCACGGCGGCCATGTATTCCTGCGGATAGTTCGCTTTGAGATAGGCGGTACGGTAGGAGACCATTCCGTAGGCGGCGGAGTGGGACTTGTTGAACCCGTAACCGGCGAATTTGTTGATTTTCGCCCAGATCTGCTCTGCGAGCTCCGGCTCAATGTCGTTCGTCTCCTTGCAGCCCTTGATGAAGTTGATCTTCTCCTTCTCCATGATGTCCATTTTCTTTTTGCCGATAGCGCGGCGGACGATATCCGCGTGTCCGAGTGTGAAGCCGGCGAGCTTCTGGACGACCTCCATGATCTGCTCCTGATAGAGCATGATGCCGTAGGTCTCCTTGAGAATCGGCTCCATTTTCGGGTGGTCGTAGACGATCGGCTGGAGTCCTTTTTTACAGCCGACGAAGGTCGGGATGAACTCCATCGGCCCGGGACGGTAGATGGCGAGAAGAGCGATAATGTGTTCAATCGTTTCCACGACGAACTGGCGGCAGAGGGTCTGCATGCCGCCGGATTCCAGCTGGAACACCGCAATGGTATCACCGCGGTTCAGCAGGTCGTATGTGGCTTTGTCATCCAGCGGAATGCGGTCGATGTCAATCTTGATTCCGCGGTTTCTGTGAATGTTTTCAAGTGCATCGGAAATCACGGTCAGCGTGCGCAGGCCGAGGAAGTCCATCTTGAGCAGCCCGAGCTGTTCGCACGGGTGCGCGATGAACTGCACGACGGGCGCGCCGTCGGGGCTGCGCTGGAGCGGAACAACGTTGTCAAGCGGCATGTCGCCGATGATAACGCCGCACGCATGAATGCCGGTCGTGCGGTTGAGTCCTTCCACGGGAAGCGCTTCGTTGTAGATTTTCTGAGCGTCTTCATCATGTTCCACGAACTCTTTGAACTCCGCAATCTCCATGGCCTTCGCAAGAGTGAGCTTGGGGTCGTTCGGGAGAAGTTTTGTCATGCGGTCGCCGACGGCAGGAGGGAAGCCGAGCACGCGGGCGCAGTCCTTGATGGCGTTTTTCGGCTTCAGTGCGCCGTAGGTTGCGATCTGCGCAACGGAACCGCGACCGTATTTTTCGCGGACGTACTCAATCACCTCTTCGCGGCGGCGTTCGCAGAAGTCAATATCAAAGTCCGGCGGAGAAACTCGTTCCGGGTTCAGGAAACGCTCGAAGAGGAGCTTGTAGCGGAGCGGGTCGATATTTGTGATGCCGGTGAGATATGCGACAAGGCTTCCCGCGCCGGAACCGCGCCCGAGTCCGACGGGAATGCCTTTTTTCTTCGCGGCGTTGATGAAGTCCCACACCACAAGGAAGTAGCTCGGATATTTGGTTTTGATGATGACGCTCAGCTCGTAATCCATGCGTTTGCGAATGGTTTCGGCCAGCTCGATTTTGTCCGGCGGCGGATTGTCGAGTTCAAAATCATAGCACCGTTTCACATTGTCAATGCAGAGTTTGCGCAGAACATCCGCCTGGGAAACGCCCTCGGGAACCTTGTAGACGGGGTAATGGTTCTCCATGGTCTTGTCGATGCGGAATTTGAAATCGCAGCGCTCGGCGACGCGGAGCGTGTTCGGGATCGCCTCGGGAATTTCCGTTCCGAAGATGTCGTACATTTCATCATAGGTTTTGAAATAGAACTCCTGATGATCCATCATCGTCATGCGGTCGGTGTCGGAAAGGAGGCTGCGGGTGGAGATGCAGAGGAGCACATCCTGCGCACGCGCATGTTCCTTGCGGACATAATGAATATCGTTCGTTGCGACGAGCGGGAGTTCGAACTCGCGGGCGAATTTGACGAGCTGGCGGTTGACCTTCTTCTGGTCGTCGATTCCATGGTACTGAACTTCGAGATAGAAGTTCTCCTTCCCGAAGATATCGAGGTACTGGGAAAGAGCTTTGCGGGAGGCGCCCTCCCCCTTGTCAAGAAATGTGCGGGGGACTTCGCCCTGGATGCAGGCGGACATGGCGATCAGGCCTTCGCTGTGCGCGGCGAGGAACTCCTTGTCGGTTCTGGGCTTGTAGTAAAAACCGCGCAGCTGGGCGTCGGAAACAATTTTGCAGAGGTTGACGTAGCCGATCTGGTTGGTCGCCAGCAGAATCAGGTGATACCCGCGGATGTGCGGAACCGAGGGGTCATGCTCAAGTTTGCTGTTCGGAGCAACATAAACTTCGCATCCGATAATCGGCTTGACGCCCGCTTTGCCCATCTCCTCATAGAATTCGATTGCGCCGCCCATGACGCCGTGGTCGGTCATGGCAATCGCCGGGGAGTGGTTTTCAAGACACATCTTGAGAAGGTCGCTTTTCTTTTCAAGCACCTTTTTATCCTTGATGCGGGTAGCCCACGAAATGGCGGAAGCGCCGTCGAGAAGGCTGTAATCTGTATGGACATGCAGGTGCACGAACTGCTTGTCCGGAGTGACGATTTCTGGCTCTGGCATGATGTTCCTCTGTAGTTTGACTTTGTACTTTACATCTCGCTGGCGTTTTTTCAAGGAGAAAAGAAAAAATCAGGAAAATTGGAAAGGGGACTTGAAAAAACGGAATCCTACAGTATATTTTAATTCTGTTTTCATGCAACTTAACAACAGGAGTTATTGATATGTCCAGACACCCGAGCTTGAAGACTTCCGGCAAAATCCGGAAGAGAAGAAACGTACTGAAAAGATACGAGCGCATCAACATGCTGACCGCGGAAGGCCGCTGGAAAGCCGGAGAAAAGGTCCTCGGCGGACTCCCGAAGACCAAACCGATCGACTGATCGTTTCGTCCAGTACAAATCGCGGGTGCGCTCCCCTCAAAGGAACCACCCGCTTTTTTCTTCTACAGATTCCTCCTTTAACGAAAGGCTGTCCCGAATATGGCTAAAAACACTCTGATTCAGAAGATCCTCGACAATCACATCGTTTCCGGCTCGAAAATCACCGGCGAACCCGTTGCAATCCGCATCGACCAGACTCTTACGCAGGATGCGACCGGAACAATGGCATACCTCGAGCTCGAAGCCATGGGCGTCAAAAAAGTCGCCACCGAACTCTCGGTCTCCTACGTCGATCACAACATGATGCAGAACGGTCCCGAAAACCGCAACGACCACCTCTATCTCCAGAGTGTCGCCGCCGCGAAAGGCGTCCGCTTCTCGCGTCCCGGAAACGGAATCTGTCATCAGGTGCACCTCGAACGCTACGGCGTCCCCGGCAAAACCCTGCTCGGCTCCGACTCCCACACGCCCACCGGCGGCGGAATCGGAATGATGGCGATCGGCGCGGGCGGACTCGACGTCGCGCTTGCAATGGCCGGACAGCCCTTCCGCATGGCGTTCCCAAAAATCATCGGCGTGGAGCTCACCGGAAGGCTCTCCAACTGGATTTCCGCAAAAGACATCATCCTCAAAATGCTTGAAATCCTCTCCACAAAAGGCAACGTCGGATGCATGGTCGAATATTTCGGCGAAGGCGTCGAAACCCTCACCGTCCCCCAGCGCGCAACCATCACGAACATGGGCGCGGAACTCGGCGTCACCTGCTCCGTCTTCCCCTCCGACGACATGACACGCGCATTCCTCGACGCGCAGGGACGCGGCGCCGACTGGGTCCGTCTCGAAGCCGGTCCCGACGCGGAATACGACCGCGTCGTCAAGATCGACCTCAACACGCTCGAAGCTCTCGCCGCCTGCCCCTCCAGCCCCGACAACATCAAATCCATCGCCGAACTCGAGGGAACCAAAGTCGGTCAGGTCATTATCGGCTCCTGCACAAACAGCTCTTACCGCGACCTCATGATCGTTGCCGGAATGCTCAAGGGACGCAAGATCGCCGACGACGTCACGCTCGCCATCGCCCCGGGCAGCCGCCAGGTTCTTGAAATGCTCGCCCGCAACGGCGCGCTCGCCGACATCATCTCCGCCGGCGCCCGCATTCTCGAAGCCGGCTGCGGACCGTGCATCGGACAGGGACAGAGCCCCGCGAACGGAACCGTCACGCTCCGCACCTTCAACCGCAACTTCCCGGGCAGAACCGGAACCAAGGGCGACCAGTCCTACCTCGTCAGCCCCGAAACCGCCTGCGCCGCAGCGCTCGCCGGATACATCATCCCCGCCGGGAAACTCGGCATTGAGTACCCCGAAGTCGAAAATCCAGCAAAGTTCCTGATCGACGACTCCATGGTCATTCTCCCGCCCGAAAACGGCGAAGGCGTCGAGATTATCCGCAAGCCCACCATCGGCAAGCCCCCGGTCAACAATCCCCTCCCGGATTCCATCGACGGCGTCGCCATCATCAAGACTCCGGACAAGACCAGCACCGATGACATCATGCCCGCAGGCATTCACCTGAAGCACCGCAGCAACATCCCCGAATACGCAAAAGTCGTCTTCGAACGTTTCAATGAAGCCGGGAAAGAGACGTTTGCCCAGCGCGCCGCCAAAGTGCGCGACGCAGGACGCCACGGCATCATCATCGGACGCGACAGCTACGGTCAGGGCTCCTCCCGCGAACACGCCGCGATCTGCCCGATGTACCTCGGAATCAAGGTCCTCATCGCAATGGCGATCGAACGAATCCACGCCGCAAACCTCGTCAACTTCGGCATCGTCCCCCTCACTTTCGCGGACAAGACCGACTACGACAAGATTGCGGAAGGCGACACGATCCGCATCGACCAGATCCGCGAGGCTCTCACCTCCGGCTCTCAGATCTCCGCAACGGTCGTCCCCGCCTCCGGCGCCGCACCGTTTGAAATCAAACTGAACTATCACCTCACCGATGAGGATGTCAAGATCATCCTCGCCGGCGGCAGACTCAATTTGAAATAATCGCGGATGCGCGGACAGACAGCGGGACGGTGCAAAAGCCGTCCCGTTTTTTATTTTAAATTCCGGACGCTTTCGCGGATATGAAATTTGTATGGGATGAAAATGTTGCCGGTCTGTTCGCCCCGGATTTTCTTTTCGAGCATATCGAATGCGGCGGATGCGATGCCGCGGAAATCCTGCTCCAGCGAGGTCATGGGCGGAATCTGATGCTCTGAAAAACCGGCATTCTCCCAGCCGATCACGGAAATGTCTTCCGGAATGCGTTTGCCCAGACGCGCAAGCGCCCCGTACGCCTCCATCCCGTAGCGTTCTCCGGAAACAAGCAGCGCGGTGACCTTGCGTTCCAGCATTGCTTCCATCCGGCATGAAACCGTGGATTTGTGATGAAACTCCAGCGGCTCTGCATGGAGTTCCACTTCCGTGCCGAACCGCCGGTAGGCAAGAAACGGCTTCAGACGGTCCTCGCCGGAAAGACTGGCCGCGCAGAAAAGCCCGATACGGCGATGTCCGCAGTCAACCAGATAATCCAGCGCGCGCCGGATTCCCTCTTCGTCGTCGGAATGAACCGTGCTGACGTTTTCAAGCGAGTTGGGAAGGTCGTTCAGACAAACGAGCGGCATGTTTTTCAGTTTCGGGAAGAGACGTCCTATCTCATGCATGAAATCAAGCGAAAGCGCTCCGCTGACCATGCGGTCCTCCAGCAGGGAAAGATCGTTTCGCGAGACAATCAGCAGCTGATGTCCGCGACGTTTCGCCTCTCCGCGCAAAGCGTTGAGCAGAGAAAACATATAAAAACCGAGAGAGAGTCCGGCGTCCGTCATTAAAACCGCAATTCGCGGACGGAGCGGCTCGTAGTTCCGTCTGCGGACAAGTTCGCGCACGCGCTCCCGCAGTTCCTCCGATACGCCGGGACGGTCGTTCAGCGCGTATGAAACCGCCGCGACCGAACACCCCAGTTCCGCCGCAAGCTCCATCAGTCTGATTTTCTTCATCTCGTCCGCTCCTTTTCCGGTAAAGTATCACCGTTCCGCCCTTTTTCAAGAGCGGAGAATATCGCACACGTAGTTTTTTAAGTATTTTTTAAGTTGCAAAAAGGAGTTCGGCTATTGACTATTTCGCGAAAACCGACTATAATTAAAGAGGAAAAAAACTTTATATGAAAGGATTTCTGAAATGCAGATCGGATGCAATTACTGGGCCTCCCACGCCGGAACGCGGATGTGGGAACTTTGGGATGAAAAAGTTGTGGAATCGGATTTTCTCAAGCTTGCCGCAATCGGCTGCCGCCTGATCCGCGTCTTCCCCAACTGGCGCGACTTCCAGCCGATTGAAGCCGTCCCCGGATGGCGCGGCATTGTGCGCGGATTCAGCATGAAAGGACAGAAAATGACCGGAAGCGACGACGGCGTCGATCCCGTCATGCTCCGCCGTTTCCGCCGTCTCGCGGAGATCGCGGAAGAGAACGGACTCGAACTCGTCGTCGGGCTCGTGACCGGCTGGATGAGCGGCTGTCTGTTCGTTCCGCCTGCACTCGAAAAGCTGAATCCGCTGAACAGCCCGCTTTCCATCAAATGGCAGGTGAAATTCGTCCGCCGCTTCGTCCGCGAACTCAAGGACTGCAAGGCGATCCGTTACTGGGAGCTCGGCAACGAATGCAACTGCATGGGCTCCGTCAACGACCCGGCGGAAGCATGGGACTGGACAAACGCCATCGCCTCCGCAATCCGCGTGGAAGACTCATCCCGTCCGGTCGCCTCCGGAATGCACGGAATCATGCCCGGAGAAGACCTTCCGGGAGCCGAACACTGCTGGTCCATCCAGACGCAGGGCGAACTCTGCGACCTCATGACCTCGCATCCGTATCCGCATTCGCCCTCCAAGCTTGCGGCGCGCGTCGATCCCCACAACTCCATCCGCGCGGCATTCCAGGCGACCTTCGAAACGCTCTACTACTCCGACCTCACCGGCAAGCCCGGCGCAGTCGAAGAGATCGGAACCTTCGCGCCTTCCTACTGCGCGGAAAAAGAGAAAGCCGAATTCCTCCGCAACGCCATGTTCAACGCATGGGCGCACAATTCGGAGTATTTCCTCTGGTGGTGCGGATTCGACCAGTCGAACCTCGCCTTTCCGCCCTACACATGGAGCGCATGGGAACGCGAACTCGGATTCTTCACCCCCGAATTCGAAGAGAAACCGATTGCAAAAACCTTCCGCGATTTCCGTGCGTTTCTCGACGCCCTTCCTTCCGCGAAACTTCCGCCGTTCCGCCGCGACGCAGTCTGCGTGCTGACCCGCGAACAGAACTTCGACCAGACGATGTCCAACGGATGGAGCGCGTTTCTCCTCGCAAAACAGAACGGTTTCGACGTCCGCTTCCAGTACGTCAATGAAACGTTTGAAAAATCGGACCTCTACATCGTTCCGGGGCTGCGCGGAGCGTGCGGAATCTTCCGCGAAGAATACCTGGCCCTGCTCGAACGCGTCAAAGAAGGCGCAACGCTCTACATTTCTCTGGACGACGGCGCGCTTTCCCCGTTTGAATCCATTTTCGGAGTGGAAGTGGAAAGCCGTGAAGCGCGGACCGCTCCCGCCCGCGTGAAATTCGGAAACGAAACATTCATCCTTCCTTCCCCGTTCCGTCTGAACCTCCGCAGCATTCATGCGGAAGTCCTTGCGGCGGAAGAGGACGGGAATCCGGTCTTCATCCGGGCAAAGTACGGCAAAGGCATGGTGTACCTGATGACGCTTCCGCTGGAACTGGATCTTGCAGGACATCCCGGCGCATTCCACAAACCGGAAGAACCGGAATGGCGCCGCTTCTACCGTGTGTTTGCGGAACAGGTGATTGCGAAACGCCTCGTCCGCACCTCGAATCCGCTCGTCACACTGACCGAGCATCCGGATGCCGCGGCGCCGGAACGCTGTCTTTGCGTTGCGGTCAACAACAGTGCCGTTCCGGTTCGGCCGGAATTCGAAATCACGGACGGCTGGAAGCTGGAAAAAGAGCTTCCGGAACTCGCCCCCTTCTCCGGAGCGCTGTTCCACTTAATCAAAAAATAAACCTCGCAGTCCTGCCGGATGAACTTCCGGCAGGACACAAAACGAAGGGCAGACAACTCTATGAAACATCAGCAGAACAGAAGGAAAATTTTATATTTCAAACGTGAATCCAACAGATTTACGCTTGTAGAGCTCCTCGTGGTAATTGCCGTCATCGCTATCCTTGCGGGTCTTCTTCTGCCTGCGCTCACCAGAGCGAGAGACAAGGCAAGAGAGATCTCCTGCGCCTCCAATGTCAAGCAGATCGGTTCCGCGCTGATTCTGTACGCCGGAGATTCGCAGGATTATTACCCGTCGGTCGTCGACAACGGAAGCGAAGGGCTCTATCTGGAAGACCGGATCGGTTCCTATCTGAACCGTCCGCTTCAGACGAACTCGAACCGCGCGAAACCGATGTATACGCAAAGCAGCGTCTGGTTCTGCCCCGGCTACGATGTCGTCGCGCCGAGCGCACCGGGAGTGAGCTACGGCAACAGCTATCTCTTCACCATCGAGCAGAGCATCTGGTATGCGGCAGGGAATTACACGGCGCAAGTCAAAGGCAGCGCCTACTTCGCAAAGAAACTGGATGAAAGCCCGTATTGGCTCCCGTTCCGTCCATTTGAACTCAGCAGCAATGTCGCGATCATGACCACGGGGAAACCGGTTGAAAACCCGTACGCCTCCATCCGCGGCACGCTGGATCAGAGCGGAGCCAAGACATCCCCGCGGATTTCGCAGGATTACTATGTAAACGACTCAAAGCGCCTGGATCTTGTAAAGTACAGCGCTCCGCATGACGGACGTTCCAACTTTCTGTTCGGCGACGGGCATGTAAGTTCCCGTTCCTATAAAACGACAATCAAAATCAAACAGTATGGCGCGGAAGCCTACTACAACTGGATCGGATTCTGACATGAAAAAACTCCTCACACTTCTCTCTCTCGCCGCGTTCTCGCTTCCCGCGCAAAATCTCATTTTCAACGGGGAACTGGAACTCGGAACCGACGGTTACGCCTGCCGCACCATTCTGCGTCCGGATACGAATCCGAAGCTCGTCTACACTCCGCTCGAAACGACGGGGGAAAAGGGCGCGAAATTCCTGCTCGTCCGCTCTCCCTTCGCCGAACGCTTCGAACTCTATCTCAAAGAGTTTCCGCTGAAACCGGATACGGATTACACGCTCCGCTTCAAAGCAAAATGCAGCGTTGCAGGTCAGCCACTCCGGATCAACATCTCCCGCGTTTCCCTCCGGAACGGAAAGCTCGACTGGAACGGGTATGCAAAAAATTTTACGCTTGGAACCGAGTGGCAAAACTTCGAATTCAAATTCAACTCTGCCCGCCGCACCGACGGGTTCGCGCATCTGTTCCTGACCGGACAGGATCAAAAGGAGAACCCCGTTGCGGATTTCTCGTTCGATTCCTTTGAGCTCTTCGAAACAAAATCCGCTCCGGACAACAGCGTTCAAATTGCAGTATCCGCTCCGGATTATCTGGTTGTCTCCGAATCCGCCGCCCCCGTTGCGGTCACCGCGAAAGCCGCAAACTTCACGGCAAAAACGATTGAAGCCACCATGACCGTTTCCGCAATGGATGACACGACGGGAAAAAATGTTTTCCAGACAAAAATCCCCGTCAAGCTCACGCCGGGAGAAATCCGAGAATTCCGCACGGCGATTCCGCTGAAATACGGATGTTACACGCTCAACGCCGCCCTCCCCGGCGTTCCGGAAAACGCGGTTCTCCCCGGAAGCGTCGCCGTGGTCGGGAAATACACAGCAACCAGCCTCAACTTCGACAAGGATTTCTGCGTCAGTCTGAACGGAGGACTCGACTACAGCGGATTCCCGAAATACAAAACCGACGGTTACCTCACCTTCAACGCTCCCGTTGAACGGCGGTTGGAGCTTCTTGCGAAAATGGGATGCCGGATGCTCCGCGAACATGACGGCGGCTATGAAAGCACCGCATGGTATCTGCTCGAAAAAGAACGCGGAAAACTGGATTTCTCGCATCTCGACCGCGGCGTCGATCTCATGCGGCGCTATGACATTGAACCGTTTGCATGTCTCGGACGCATCAACTTTCTGCGTCCCAAACCGGATCAGGTTCACTGGTGGGGCAAAAAATGGCCGGACTGGCTCGACCCGCTCTGCAAGGAAGCCGAATATGCTCCGTACAACTGGGCTTCGGTCAAAGGACGCGTTTTTCTTCCGCCGCTCGAGCTCTGGCGCGCGTACGTCCGCAACGTTGCGGCGCACGCAAAAGGAAGAATTCACTACTACGAGCTTTTCAATGAACCGAACGGCGTCATGAACGCAAAAAGCTATTTCCCGTTCATGAAAGCGACTTATGAGGAAATCAAAGCCGCCGATCCGGACGCACGCGTCATCGGACTCTCCGTCACGGAAGATTTCGGCGTGAAGACCGGACAGTTTGTGAAGGAAATGCTTCAGGCGGGTGGAGCGAAATACATGGACATTGCCTCGTTTCACCCGTACACGAGCCGCGAGCTCAGCTCCATTGCTCCGGCGGATGCAATGATTGCGGAGTTCCGCCAGCTCTTCGCCGAAGCAGGCGACAGAAACAAACCGATCTGGAACACGGAACTTTACTACACGTTCGACACGCCGGTACGCGACGGAGCGTATCAGGGATTCGCAAAACCGCATCACATCGCGGCACGCTTCCTGACCGACCTTGGCGAAGGCGTCGCGCAATCCAATTTTCTGAATCTGGACCGCGTCTGGAAACGCCGTCTGATTCCGAACCATGATTTCGGAACAAACATGGAGCTGGTTCCGAACGGATGCTACGTCGCTTTCAACGCGCTCGCCCGATTCTTTGAAGCCGCGCGCCCCGTCTCCAAACACCGTTTTGCAAACAGCGTGATCGCATACGGATTCCGCAAAAACGGCAAACCGGTCGCCGCGGTCTGGAACTACGGCAAACGCGACGGCATCAGCATTGATCTTTCCGGATTCGAAGTGTTCGATCTGTTCGGCAATCCCCTGAAGAGCGGCGAACTTCCCTGCGAAGTCGCGCCGTACTACCTGCGCCCCGGCGCGCTTTCCGATACGGAATTCTTTGCGAAACTCGCAAGACTTCCGGTGAAAATCGGACGCCCCGTCGTCCCAGTTGACCTGGTCCGTCTCGCCGGCGGCGCCGTTTACGGCACATTGTTCAACCAGTCGGCCGATCCGGTTTCAGGCGTCATCGGATTCCGCGGCGACGGGCTGGCGGCAAAGCGGATAACAGAGTTCTTCATTCCCGCAAACAGCTCCATTCCAATCGCAATTCCGGTTCGGAAGGCGAACGTAAATGAAAAGCCGCGTCTGCTGCTCTATGTCAATGGAGAACGAAGCTCTGCACCCGTCACCTCCATCCCCGTCACGCTCGTCCGCAACGATTCCGCCGAAGCGGGAAAAACACAGACCATCGGAAAGACCGGAGATTTCAGCGGAAGCTGGAGCATCCGGAAAGAAAACGATGAACTTGTCTTTGAACTTTCCGTCGACGACTCCACCGATTCCGGAAGCGACGCAGCCGGACGCTATCCGTGGGAACAGGACTGCGCCGAACTCTTCTTCGATTTCTCGCCGTTCCTGCTGCGCCCGGGACACCCCCGCGCCTATTCCGATGACACGATCCGCGTGTTCCTGCTCCCCCGCCTCGCAAAAGAGCGGACACTCGTCTGGAGCGCCTCGAAACAAAACATCCGCACCGATTACCGCAACACAGAGTCCGGCTACTCCGTCACCCTCCGGATGCCGTGCAAATCCGATGTCATCGGCTTTGTTCTGAAACTCAACGACGCCAGACCGGGGGCGAAAACACACCGGGAACTCCGCTGGGCAAGCGGACCCGACACCCACAACGACCGTACACAATTCAACATTATCAATCTGAAAGGAGACAACAAATGAACAAACTGAACATCCTGCTTCTCGCCGCCGCTCTGCTCCCCGCGCTTTCCGCAAGCGAGTTCCGCGCGGCGAAACCGTGGATCGAAACGGAAAAGGGAACATATTCCATCGATTATCCCGGCAAAGGCTGGCCTATGCTCGAACGCACACTCGAACTCAAACCGGAAACCTTTTACCGAGTCACACTCGAAGCCCGTTCGGAAGGCGGAACTCCTGCCTGCAATCTGATTTTCCGGCGCGGAGACGGAGTTACTGTATTCAACTCCATCATCCCGACATCCGACTGGAGCCGTCAGACCTTCTGGCTCTACAGCCGCAATGCAAAAACCGCGAAGCTTCAGTGCACATTCGACCCGAACGGCGGCGCAGGAAAAATTGCGGTCCGCAGCATCAGAACTGAAGAGCTTTCCGATCCGGCTTCCGGAAATGTCATGCCGGATGCCGATTTTGAACAAAACACAGCGCCGCTCTTCTGGCGCGCTCACCGCAAGGGAACCGCCGCGCCCGTTCTTGCGGAAAGCGGAGATTTCCTGACCGGAGTCCGGAGTCTGCAGTTCACCTCCAGTGGAAACAGCGGAATCATCTCCGGCAAAATTCCAGTCATCCCGGGCAAGACCTACCGTCTTTCCTTCTGGGCAAAGGCGAGCGTCCCCGCGGGGCTGACGGCGGAGTTCAGCCTCTGGGATCCCGCCGGCAACCACAAGCCGCAGCATTTTCATTCCGGAGCGCAGGTCAAAATCGACTCCGGCTGGAAAAAATACGAAGTCTCCATTCCGATTCCTTCCGACGCCGGAACCTATCCCGATCTTGCCGAGCGCATGGGTTCCATCACCTTCGGAACATGGAACGGACCTGAAGTTCAGTTTCTGATCGACGACATTTCCTTCCTCGCGCCGTAATTTCCGGACAGAATCATTGCGCAAGCCAGCTCCGCGCGCCCGAAAGAATCATCTGCATCGCCGTTTCCGCATGCAACGCACAGATAGAACGGAAAAGCTCACCGGGATATTGAAAAAAAGATTTTTCATGGTATATTTCCATTTCAAAACGAAAAGGAACTGGACATGACGATCATAAAGAATTTTCCGCGCATTCTCCACGGAGGCGACTGGAACCCCGACCAGTGGCTCGAACATCCTGAAATCATCGATCAGGATTTTGAACTTATGGACAAGGCTCACTGCAACACCTTCTCTCTCGGAATCTTCTCCTGGGGACAGATTGAAGTCGAAGAGGGCAAATACGATTTCTCCTGGCTTGATTCCGTCATGAACCGCTGCGCGGAACGCGGGAAAAAAGTCTTTCTCGCCACCCCCTCCGCCGCCCGTCCCGGATGGATGGGTCTGCGCTATCCCGAAACCGCTCTTGCCGATGCGAACCGCGTGCGCCGTCCCTGGATGACCCGTCAGAGCGCCTGTCACAACTCCCCCGTTTTCCGTGAAGCGGTCCGCCGCATCGACACCAAACTTGCCGAACGCTATGCGAATCACCCCGCGCTCGGCGGATGGCACATCAGCAATGAATACTGCGCGGTCTGCTACTGCGAGCGCTGCATCGCCAAATTCCATGAATTTCTGAAACAGCGCTACGGCACTCTCGAAAACCTCAACCGCGCCTACTGGTCTGCATTCTGGAGTCACCATTTCACCGACTGGAACCAGGTCAACCCGACCGATGATGCCGTCGATATCGCCCGTCTCGACTGGATGCGGTTCACCACCGAGAACATCGTCGATTTCATGCGCATGGAAAAAGCCGCAATCCGGGTCTTCTCCGACAAGCCCGCCTCCACCAACATGATGGGTACATTCGGTCCCCTCGATTACTGGAAAATCGCCGCAGAGTGCGATTTCATCGGCGACGACTGCTATCCCGACTGGTACATCGGCGACGTTGAGCGTGAAGCCGCCCGCTTCGCCTTCCTTCACGACATGCACTACACCATGCAGGACAAGCCGTTCATCCTCTTCGAGACCTGTCCCGGCTTCCCCAACTACCATACTTACACAAAGATGCGCCGCCCCAACGAAATGGTACGCGAAATGCACCTCGCGCTCGGTCACGGTTCCGATGGGACCATGTATTTTCAGTGGCGCAAGAGCCGCGGAAACGCGGAAAAAATCCACGGCGCAGTCGTCGGACATGACGGAACCGACCAGTCGCTCGTCTTCAAGACGGTTGCCGACTACGGCGCGCACCTCGAAAAAATCGCGGAAATCGTCGACTCCCGCCGCAAACAGGAAGCCGCCGTGCTCTTCGACTGGGAATCGCTCTGGGCGCTCAACTACACATGCGGTTACGGCGGCGACGCCATCAAGCGCTACGAAAAGACCGTCGACCAGCACTACCGCGCATTCTTCAAACACAATGCCGACCTCGCGGTTGTCAACGGCGACTGCGATTTCTCGAAATACAAACTCCTCGTCGTCCCCATGCTCTACATGGTCAAAAAGGACACTGCGGCGCGTCTGAAAGAGTTTGTCCGCAACGGCGGAACTCTCGTCATGACATACCTTTCCGCTTATGTGGACGAAAACAACGCCTGCTACTTCGGCGGCAACCCGGGCGGCAAAGAGCTGCGCGAACTCTTCGGAATCTGGAACGAGGATATCGACGGACTCGAACCGCAGGTCAAGCAGTCGTTCGACCTTGACGGCAAACGCTGGGATGTTGAGGATTACGCAGAGTATCTGCACGCCGAAGGCGCGGAGGTTCTCGCAACCTTCAATTCCGAATTCTACGCCGGCGCCCCCGCAATCACAGTGAACCGCTTTGGCGAAGGCAAAGCGGTCTACATAGGAGCCCGTACCGGGCTCGACTTCCTTGTGGAATTCTACGGAAAGCTGATGAACGAATGCGGCATCGCGCCGGTACTTCCGGATGTTCCGCAGGAACTCGCGGTCAGCCGCCGCATCGCCGCGGACGGAACAGAATATTATTTTGTTCTCAACCTCACGCCGGAAGAACGCGAATTTGCCCTGCCCTTCCCGATGGAGGACATCTGGAACGGCGGCAAGGTTTCGCATCTCGTTCTCCCCGGATCGGGCAGCACCGTGCTGAAAAAGGAACCGGTTCGTTGAAATGATTCGGTTTGATCTGAAACGCCGCTGGGTTTGTTTCCTGACCGGAATCACGCTCAGCGGCTTCGGAGTCGCAATGACGACGCGTGCGGGAATCGGCACGACCCCGATCTCCAGCGTCCCGTACGTTCTTTCGATGATCTCCCCGCTCTCCATCGGGATGTGGACTCTGCTCATGAACGTTTTCTTCGTTCTGATTCAGTGGATGATTCTCCGGAAGGAATTCCCGCGTTATCAGCTGCTCCAAATCCCGGCGACCTTCTTTTTCGGCATGATCATCGACCTCGGAATGTTTATGTTCCGCCCGCTGGTTTCCGATTTCTATCCGTATCAGATTCTGATGCTCATCGGCGGCTCCGCCCTGCTGGCAGCCGGAATTGCGCTTCAGGTCATGACCGACCTGCTGTGTCTGCCCGGCGACGCGATTGTCAAAATCGTTTCGGAAAAGCTGCACTGGAACTTCGGGAAACTGAAGGTTTCGTTTGACGTCACGCTCACAACAACCGCGATCGTCATTTCCCTGGTTTTGCTCTCAGCACTCCGCGGCGTCCGCGAAGGAACCGTAGCCGGAGCTTTCTGCGTGGGAACGCTCGTGGCGCTCTTCATGCCGCGCCTGCGCTTTGCAAGAAAGCTCTGCTACGTAAGAAAATAACCCCGTCAGGAACGCGGGGGAAGAATGAACATGATGCGTCCGCTCCCCCGTATCCCGCATGTATCCAGCGAATACGGCAGCAGAAAGCTTTCCCCGCGCCGGACCGCAAGTCCGTTCACCGAGGCGGAGCCTTCGCAGACGACGCCGATGCGGAACATGCGGTCGCTCAGATCCAGTTCCCAGCCGTCGCGGAACGCAAGTTCTTCCACGGCGAAATATCCGCACGCTTCAAACGGAATCAGACTCCGCAAAGTGCCGTTTCCGCGCTCTTCGACGAGCTTCGCCGCAGGCGTGCAGAGCGCGCGGATTTCCGCCTCGCTCCGGGAAGTGAAGTCAAACAGCGACATGGCGTCCGCGGGAGCAATTCCGGCGAACCGCTGCTTTTCACTGAGCTGAACTCCGCAGCAGTTGATTTCCGGAACGATCACCAGATCGCTCGGCTCCATGACCTCGACCATCGTCACCCCCGGGCCGATCGCGTGGGGGAGCCCGCCGCGGATCACAATGACGTCGCCCGAACGGACCGCGATTTTATTCAGCATTCCGAGTCCGGTTTTATATTCGCCCTCAAGAGATTCGCGGACAAACGTCTCTTTGTCGAGTTTCTCGTTGAACCCGACCAGCAGATAGGGCGTTTCCCCGTTGATTTTGCGGGTTGCAAGCACAAGCCATGCTTCCGTTTTTCCGTAATCGGCGTTGAAAAACTTCTTTGCATCCGCACGGCTCGGATGAACCTGCATCGGGAGCTGTTCCGCCGAATCCAGAAGCTTGGTCAGAACCGCGGGCGTTTCCCCGTACTTTGCGAGGTGCGCGGCACCGAGGATCTCCTCCGCATGCTCATGCAGAAACTCGGGAAACGAATGCACAGCGCCGTCGTATTCAATCCTGCTGACGCCGTGTCCGGGCGAATGGTACGCGCGTCCATTGCCCTCAATGCATGAAGCGATCCAGTTTTCAGGGAAGCGGGTATCCGCAGGCTCCGGATTCCCGCACAGACGGTCGATGCCGCTCCCTCCGGTGTAGAGCCGGAGGACGCGGTTCGGAAGGAATTTGAACGGTTTCAGCATTTTCATTTTACCTTTTCCAGCATCATCAGAATTCCGGAGTTCATCTCCATCTTGAGCGTTCCGTTTTCAAACTGAACAGCCGCCGGATCGTCCGTCTTTGCGGAAACAATTTTCCACCCCGGGGCAACAACCGGTTTGCCCGTATAGCTTTCAAGTCCGCTGTTGACCAGCAGAACCGCGACGCGGTTTTCACTGAACGCATGTTCCGACTCAAGCACATAGCGCGAATCTGTTTTGACCAGCAGCTCCTTCCGGAGAACGGTTTCATAGATTTTCCACGCTTCGCCGTCGTAATGCCCCGGGGCGTCATACGCGAGACGCTCCATCGGGAACCCGAGCGTGTAGACCGTGCCCTTGCCATACCGGTTGCGGAAGAAGCAGGGGTTGCCCTCCGCATCCGTCGCAAGGACTTCCGCCGTCAGCGCACGGAACTTGACGTCGACCGGACGCGGCATCGTGACTTCAAAACCATTGAATCTGTACGTCATCGAACCGGAGGAGACGCGGCGCGAGAGGACTTCCATTCCGCAAACCTCATTCGTGCGGGAAAGATAGGTGTCGTCCCACGCAATGAAGAGCGTTGCGCCGTTTCGGACTTTTGCGAGGAGCTCCTCCCAGCGGTGCGTGGTCAGCATAGCACGAGCCTTTGCGGACGGGATGAAGTAGAACTTCGCATCGCGGATCGGCTCCTCCGGCGACTGGTATTCCGGAATGATTCCGGCCTGTCGCGCAAAGACGTATGAGCTGTGCACTAGATCACGGTTGCAAGCAAGGAAGACCGCATCGGCTTTCGCCTTCGGAAGCGCGGAAAAATCCAGCGATTTGAGGAATTTTCCGAACGCCGCGATCTTCTTTGCGCCCGGCTGAGGAGTGCGGTCGGAACGGAAAACCCCGTGTTCCACACCCGGCCAGTTCCAGTCATAGGGGGATATGTCAAGCTGTTCCTGGTCGAATGCGCACCACCAGAGCATCCCGCGTCCGTTCGACGCCCAGAGATTCCAGAGCAAGCCGCGCTGATACATGGCAAGACGGTCAAACGAAACCGCCATCGGCCGCCAGAGCCCGTGCTCTTCCACAAACGACGGCTTCCCGGCGACCTGCTCCAGTCCGGAATTGTGCGCGGCGCAATAGGTGAGGTTGCGGAGCGAATTGAATTCCTCGATTCCCGCCTTGCTCCACATGTTGTAGGGATGAACGGAAACGTAATCGGAGAGCTTCGCCGTCGTCGCGCTCACCCACGGATTCTCCTCCGCGGTTATATTGAGTCCATTCACCCCGATGACCGGACGCGACGGATCGGCGCTGCGGATCGCGGTATGGATGTAGCGCAGCCAGAATTCCGCCTGGGCGGAATTTTTCACCGGGCCGAGGCAGTGGGTCTCGTTGCCCGATTCCCATGCGATGATCGCGGGATGATGTTTCATGCGGCGCACAAAATAATCGATGAAACGCCCTTCCCATTTCAGGGCAATGGGATCCTCATACAAGTTGAGTCCCTCCAGCGCGCGCGGAAGAAACAGACGCGCGGTCATGTGTCCGGTAAGGAGACAGACGATGAGCTTGATGCCGTGTTTCTCCGCGATGTTGCAGAACTCCTCGAAGCGCTCCATCATCGTTTCATCGATTCCGGCGTATCCGGCGGGGGTATCGGGACAGAACTCCTCCGTTTCAAACATGCGGGTTTCGTATGGAATATCGGAAGGCCGGCCGGCCTTGTGAATCTCATAGATCGGCTGGAAGTCGTTCCATGTGGGGAAAACGCGGAGAAGATTCATTCCGTGTTCCGCGAGAACCTTCATATCCTTTTCGACTGTTTCGGGACTCCATTTGCGCCACATCTGCGTTGCGGAGCGGCTCTCCCAGTAGTTGACGCCGAGCGTCATTGTTCCGTTTTCAAGCATGTTTTTTTCTCCTTTTCCGACCGGATGCAGAGACTGTGCCGAGAGCGGGGCTCCCGCAATCAGCAACGCTGCTCCGATTGTTGCAATCGTTGAAAGTTTCATGTACGAACTCTTCCTTTTCAAAAGTTTTTGATATATTATACACGCAAAAACGGAAAACGCCATGTATAAAATGAACCAGTTTTTGTATTTTCCGCGCATCAATGCTGAAAAATTTTCCGCAGGCGCTTGTTTCATCGCGCTTGTGGATGTATATTGCACGAAACAACTGAAGGATTTCAACATGCGGTTCCGTTGTCCATTCTGCTACTACACGATCAGCGTCGACGACATGTCGCGCGGGTATCCGGTTGTCTGCGCGGGATGCGGCAAAGAAGTGCTGATTCCTCCCGGCAGGTTCGACCCCGGGTGCATCATCGGCGACTTCGTCATTCTCGAAAAACTCGGAGCCGGCTCCATCGGAACTGTTTACAAGGCAACCCAGCTTTCGCTGGACCGTCAGGTCGCGCTCAAAATTCTCTCGCCGGAATACACCACTTCAAAAGGAATCGAAGATTTTCTGCGCGAAGCACGCGCGGCGGCAAAGCTCACGCACACCAACCTTGTGCAGTCCTACGCCGTCGGCGAAGACGACGGATTCTGTTACATGGCAATGACTTACGTCAACGGAGAGAACCTGCGGACACGTCTGCGCCGCGAGGGCCGAATCCCCGTCGACGAAGCGCTCCATATCGTCCAGCAGGTTGCGGAAGCGCTTTACTACGCATGGGATGAAGCCGGACTGATTCACCGCGATGTGAAGCCGGACAACATCATGATCACCGACGACGGCATTGTCAAGCTGACCGACCTCGGACTCGCAATGAACCAGTCGGAATGGCATGAAGGCATGGATGTTTCGGGCAGCCCCTCCTACATGAGCCCGGAACAGTTCCGCGGCGAAAAACTTGATCCGCGGAGCGACGTATACAGTCTTGGAGTCACTCTGTATCAGATGATCTCAGGGCGGCTGCCGTTTGAAAGCGATTCGGTCAAGAAACTTGCGGAAATGCATCTTGAAAAAGAGCCGCCCTCTCTGCGGCGACTCGTTCCCGGCGTGCCGCTTGCTGTCGACGCACTGGTCCGCAAGATGATGGCGAAACGGCGCGAAGACCGCTTTGCCTCCATGGAAGAGGTGCTGAAGGCGATCTGGACCATCCGTCAGAAGACCGCGCCGAACAAAAGCCTCGTGCCGGATGTTCACACGATCTCCATCAAACGTCTGGACTACGATATGCAGACGGAATCTTCGGAACTCAAGGCGAAAGCGGCGGAAAAGGTCACAATCCACGCCTCGCTGATGGATCGCGTCATCACCGGATTCGTTGCCGCGGCGGGAACGCTCGTCATCACGCTGATTCTCGTGGCGGTATTCATGCCGCGCAAAGGGGGAATCGACACATTCGACAAGGTCAGCTACTTCGAAAAACTTTCCGGCGACCGCAGTCTCGATTCCGCCGCAGTTCTGGAAGAGGGACGCAAGATTCTCGACGAACTTCCGAACCGCGGGACTGTCGAATATGAATACAATCTGGCGAAAATGAAAAATCTGCTCTCCGCCATTGAACTGGAGACGCTCCGCAGTGAAAACCTTCAATTCAAACAGGAGAATTCCGGGCTGAAACGGAAGAACCGCACACTCTCCCGGGAACGCGACAACCTTTCCCGCCGCAACACTCAGCTGGAACGCGTCGTTGCCGCAAACTCCGATTACAGCGAAATCAAACAGAAGCTCGCGGATCAGAACGCCGCCGCGCAGGCGCTCGGAAAATCACTGGCGAATCAGCAGGCGCGGAACAGCGCACTCAAAAAGGAACTGGACACGGCAAAACAGGCGGCTCTCGAACACGAACAGCTCCGGATCCGCCTTGTGCTGCTCCGCTATCAGCTCAACCGGGAATTCCGCGAAGGCGAAGAGTTTCTCCTGAACCAGAAAGAGGAATTCCCCGCGCTTGCCGGATGGCTCAGCAAAAAACTCGAACGCAACCGCTTCTTCGGAAGAATCTATGAACTGGTTTCCGAAAGCGGCGACCATTTCATCGGCTGCACGATTAAAACCGAGGAAAATGAATACACGGTTCTCGATATCAGCGACGGAGTCATCCGCTGCCAGAACCGGCTTGGCGGAACGGAGCTGAAGGACTGGAACACCTTCCTGCCGGAGGCTCTGACCGCGCTTCTGATGAACGATTCGGAGATGAAAAAGAGACCGCGCGAACTCGCCGCCGGATGCGAACTGCTCCAGGAGCGTCTGGGGCCGGCCTGCGCGGCAGACCCGGAGGACGCCGAGCTTCAGGCTGTGGCGTCCGCATACGCGCAGACAAAAAAGAAACAACTGACCTATGCGCTTTCCGCCGGCTCAGCCAAAGCCCGGCAGCAGCTCCGCGAATTTCTGCAGAGCATGGAAGGCGCCCGGATATATCCGGAACTGAAACAGGAATTTCAATCCCTCGCGGAGTAAAGGAGACTGCAATGGGAAACAGACTGAACCTGCCCGAAGGAACGGAAACCATTCTGATCGTCGATGATCAGGAAACCGTCTGGGATTTTCTGATCGAAGCGCTTCAGAAACTCGGCTATTCCGTCCTGCTGGCGGAAAACGGACTCGACGCCGTGGAGATTTACGAGAACAACCCCGGTCAGATCGACCTCGTTCTGCTGGATATGATCATGCCGCATCAGGGAGGCCACACGACCTTCTACAAGCTCAAGGAGCTCGACCCCGACGTCTGCGTGCTGCTCTCCAGCGGCTTTGTATCGCACGATGAAGTGGACGATCTGCTGGCGAACGGCGCGGCGGGCTTTCTTCCGAAACCGCACCGCATTGCGACGATGGCGACGGAAATCCGCCGGATTCTGGATGAGAGGAAAAAATCTCAAGCCGTCCCGGAAGAAAAAAACGGGGAAAAATCTTGAAAATCCGGCGTGATTTTTTCAAAAGATGTGATATATTAATAAAATCACGTCAATTTTAACGGAGGACGGACGCGGTGAACATCCTGTTTGTATGCACGGGCAATACCTGCCGGAGTCCCATGTGCGAGGGATTTTTCCGGAAACTCATACAGGATGCGCATGCCGACGGAATCCGCTGTAAATCGGCGGGGACCTGCACGTGCGACGGTCTCCCCGCCTCCCGCAACTCCCTGGCCGTTATGAAATCTGTCGGGATTGATCTCGCGAACCACCGGTCCTCACAGATTTCCGAACAGCTCATCGCGGAAGCCGACCTGATTGTCACCATGACGGCTTCACACCGCGCCGCCGTCCTCGCACAGTATCCGGAAGTCCGTTCCAAAACCGTTCTTCTTTCCGACTTCCGTTCCGGAACGGGCAGACACGCCGATATCGCCGACCCCTACGGAGGCTCCGAAGCGGTCTACCGGAACTGTTTTGAAGAGATGAAGGAACCCCTTCAGAATCTTCTCCTCGACACACTGAATCAGCAGAAATCAACATAACAATCACGAAAGGATGTTACGAATGAAACCTGTATCTGACTGGAACAAAGACGACAAACGCATCGCCATTGCCTCCGACCACGGCGGCTTTGAGCTCAAAAAGGAACTCACAGCCGCACTCTCCGCAAAAGGCCTTGAGGTTGTCGATTACGGTCCCGCGGCACTGGATCCCGAAGACGACTACAACACCTTCGGCGCCAGACTCGCACGCGCGATTTCCGTCGGAGAGATCGAAAAAGGCATTCTGCTCTGCCGCTCCGGCGTCGGAATGGCGATCGTCGCAAACCGCTTTCACGGCGTCCGCGCCGCTGTCGCCTACAGCGCCAAGCTCGCAAAAGCCTGCCGCGACCACAACGATTCCAACGTCCTCGTGATTCCCGCGGACTACGTTTCCCGCGCAGAAATCGATGAGATCATCGCCGCCTGGCTCGGAACCGGATTCACCGCCGAAGGACGCCATGCACGCCGCCTCAACCAGCTCGAAAAAGATTCCTACGACGATATCGCCGCTCTCCGCAGCGCCGATCCCGAAGTCACCAAGTGGATCGACAAGGAAGCCGTCCGCCAGTTCGAAGGCATTGAGCTGATCGCATCCGAGAACTACGCCAGCTGCGCCGTCCGCGCCGCCCAGGGCTCCGTCCTCACCAACAAGTATGCCGAAGGATATCCGGCGAAGCGCTACTACAACGGCTGCGAATTCGTCGATGAAGTCGAAAAGATCGCCATCGAACGCGCCTGCAAACTCTTCGGTGCAGAAGCAGCAAACGTCCAGCCGCACTCCGGCTCCCAGGCGAACATGGCCGCATACTTCGCCCTCATCCAGCCCGGCGACACCATCCTCGCCATGAGCCTCGACCACGGCGGCCACCTGACCCACGGTCACAAGATGAACTTCAGCGGACAGCTCTACAACGTTGTTCCCTACGGAGTCAACAAAGACACCGAAACCATTGATTACGATGAAGTCCAGAAGCTCGCGACCGAGCACAAGCCCGCGCTCATCGTCGCCGGCGCCAGCGCCTACCCGCGCGTCATCGACTTCGCCCGCCTCCGCCAGATTGCAGACTCCGTCGGAGCCAAGCTGATGGTCGACATGGCGCACATCGCCGGACTCGTCGCCGCCGGAATCCACCCGTCCCCGGTTCCGTACTGCGATATCGTCACGACCACGACTCACAAGACCCTCCGCGGTCCCCGCGGCGGTCTCATTCTCTGCAAAGAGCAGTACATCAAGGCCGTCAACTCCAAAGTTTTCCCGGGCATCCAGGGCGGACCGCTGATGCACGTCATCGCCGGCAAGGCCGTCTGCTTCGGCGAAGCTCTGAAACCGGAGTTCAAGGAATACCAGAAGCAGCTCGTCAAGAATGCCGCGGTTCTCGCCCAGGCGCTCGTCGACAAGGGCTTCCGTATCGTTTCCGGCGGAACCGACAACCACCTCATGCTCGTCGACCTCCGTCCGAAGCACACGACCGGCAAGGAAGTTGCGACCGCGCTCGACAAGGCGCTGATCACCGTCAACAAGAACATGATCCCGTTCGACCCGGAAAAACCGATGGTCACCAGCGGCATCCGCATCGGCACCCCCGCAATCACCACCCGCGGAATGAAAGAGCCGGAAATGCTCAAGATCGCCGACTTCATCAACCGCGCAGTTGAAAACCGCAACGATGACGCTGCGCTCGCCGCAATCGCTGAAGAGGTCAAGGCATTCACCGCAGCCTTCCCGCTTCCGCAGTTCTAACCCGAAACAAGGAGTCTGATTTATGATCGACATTAAATACATCCGCGAAAATCCCGAGTTCATCAAGAAGAACTGCGAAATCCGCGGCTCCGACGTCGATGTCGACACCATTGTCGCGCTCGACAAAGAGCGCCGTGAAGTCACCCAGCGCGCGGAGTTCCTCCGCAGCGAACGCAACCGTCTGAGCAAAGAGTGCAAGACCAATCCCGCCGCCCGCGACCAGGTCAAAGCGATGAAGGATGAACTCTCCGCGCTCGAAGAAAAGGAACGCGAACTCAACGTCAAAGTCGACGAAGCGCTCTCCTGGCTTCCGAACATCCTCGACCCCGAAGTCCCGATGGGCAAGGACGACGCCGACAACAAGGAAATCCGCAAAGTCGGCACGATCCGCAACTTCGACTTCCCGATCAAGGATCATCAGGAAATCGCCGAAAAGCTCGACATTCTCGACATCAAGCGCGGCGCAAAAGTCGCCCAGGCGGGATTCTACTACTGGAAGGGCAAAGGCGCCCTCCTCTGCGATGCTCTCTACACATGGGTCAAAGCCGAGCTCATCAAGCGCGGCTTCACCCCGATGATCACCCCCTGCCTCGCCAAGGAGCGCACGCTCTTCGGAACCGGTTATCTCCCGTTCTTCGCCGACCAGACCTACAAGCTGGAACGCGAAGACCTCGCTCTGATCGGCACCTCCGAGCAGACCCTTGTCGGCTATCACGCCGATGAGACGCTCGAAGCCGAGAAGCTCCCGCTCTTCTACACAGCCTACTCCCCCTGCTTCCGCACCGAAGCGGGCAGCTACGGAAAAGCCAGCCGCGGCATCTTCCGCGTGCACCAGTTCCACAAGGTTGAGCAGATCATCTTCTGCAAACCGGAAGACTCCGTGAACCAGCACCTCTTCGCTCTCGAAAACGAGGAAATGCTGCTCCAGAAACTCGGTCTTCCCTACCATGTGGTTGACGTCTGCGTCGGCGATATGGGCGCGCCGGGCTACCGCAAGTACGACATCGAAGCGTGGTTCCCGGGCTTCAACGGATACCGTGAAGTCACCTCTAACACGAACCTCACGGAATTCCAGTCCCGCCGCCTCAACATCCGCTACAAAGCGAAAGACGGCTCCAAGGGTTATGTCCACACGATCAGCGCGACTGCCGCGACCGACCGTGTTGCCATCTGCATTCTGGAAAACTACCAGCAGGCCGACGGCTCCGTCATCATCCCGGAAGTCCTCCGTCCGTACACCGGATTCGACAAGATCGAAGTGCCGAAATAAGGCATTTCCTTTTCAAAGCAAAACGCGTTCCGCTCTCATCCGGGAGCCGGAACGCGTTTTTTTTGCAGACACGCAGGAAAAATCGCGGAAAAATCGAGTTTTCTATTTGAAAAATTCAAAACTGCATTCTATGTTTGTTTCATCATGAATCATTTATTGCAAGGAGTCGCATAATATGCAGCTGGATGTTCAGTGGTTTTTAAAGACCCTCGTCGACAACTCAATCATGACGGTCGAGCGAGGAGTACAGATTAATAATGCGCTTGGCGGAGAGCCGGATCTCATGCAGTATGCGCAGGAAGTGCTCAACGAGCTCTGCGCCGGGATGTCTCCGGAAGACGCACAGAACTGGGCGTCGCAGCTGGAGCAGGTGATTGCATTCGCCCAGCAGCAGGCGGCAACCGGCCAGGCGCCCGATCTTGGAATCGCTCAACAGAATCCTGAACAGCCCGCCGAACCGCAGACCGTTACCGGAGAAGGCGGCGTGAACGCGGAAATTCCGAGTCTGCGAAATGTCTCGCAGATGACGGATGAAGAGGTTGCGGACACCATGCGCCAGCTGCTCCTTGCGCTCCGCGTTTACGGAGCTTCCGACCTTCATCTTTCCTCGAATGCGCCAGCGTTCATCCGCAAGAACCTTCTGCTGGAACGCATCGACCCCGAATGGGTGATGCCCGACGCGGATGTGGTTCGTCTCAACATGGCGCTTCTCACGGAGGAACAGCGCGAACAGTTCCGCCGGAGCCAGGATATGAACATCGGTCTTCAGATCGGCAAGGCGCGCTTCCGTACCGCGCTGATGTTTCACAAGGACGGCATGTCCGGCGCGTACCGCCTGGTTCCCGACAAGATTATGACGCTGGAAGAGCTGGGCTTTCTTCCCGCCGACGCCAAGAACATCCGGCGTCTGCTCGACTACAACAACGGTCTGATCCTCGTGACCGGTCCGCTCGGTTCGGGCAAAACCACCACGCTCGCCTCGATGATTGAAGTCGCCAACAACACCCGCGAAGACCATGTGATCACCGTGGAAGACCCGATTGAAATCGTGCAGAAATCGAAGGGCTGCCAGATCACTCAGCGCGAAATCGGCACCTGCACGAAGAGCTACCACGCCGCACTGAAGGGTGCGCTGCGAGAAGACCCGGACATCATCGTCATCGGTGAAATGCACGACCTTGAGACCATCGAAAACGCAATCACCGCATCCGAAACCGGACACCTGGTGATCGGGACTCTGCACACCTGCGATGCGGGCAACACGCTGAACCGCGTGCTCGACGTCTTTCCCCCCGCCCAGCAGCCGCAGATCCGCGCCATGACCGCAGGCAGCTTGCGCGGCATCGTCTGTCAGCGGCTCGTTCCCGCGGCAAACGGCGGACTGACCATTGCCTACGAACTGCTGATCAACACCGTCGCCGTGGCGAACCTCATCAGCGAAGGCAAACTCTATCAGCTCAAAGCGACCATGCAGATCGGCAGCAAAGCCGGCATGTGCACCCTCGATCAGAACCTGTTCGAAAAATTCAAAGCCGGTCACATCACCGCAGACACCGCCCTTGCCTACATGCGCGACACCTCCGTCATCGACCAGATCAAAAAATACGTTGCCGTGGAAGAAGCGAAGAAACTGGTTGCCGCGAAAGCCGCCGCGAAGAAGAAAAAATAAGAAGGAGTCCGATCATGCCCATTATTGACGATTATCTGAGAGAAATGCTGAGTCTGAAAGGCTCGGACTTGCATCTTTCCATCAACTATCCCGCGAAATACCGCATCAGCGGAAACCTGAAGCCCGCGAACGACTTCATCCTCACCCCTGAATTCATGGAGAAAATGCTCAAGGAGATCTGTCTCCCCGCCGACCGCTGGGACACCTATCTTCAGACGCACGACCTCGACTTCGCATACGAAATCCCCGGTCTCGCCCGCTTCCGCTGCAACTATATGTACAACTACTACGGCCAGGCGGCGGTGCTCCGTCAGATCCCGAGCAAAATTCTGACCGTCGCCGACCTCAAACTTCCCGAAATTCTGCTGGACATCTGCAAAATCAAGAGCGGTCTTGTGCTCGTGACCGGTCCGACCGGTTCCGGAAAATCAACCACGCTTGCGGCGATGATCGACTACATCAACGACACGATGAAGCGCCACATCATCACCATTGAAGACCCGATTGAGTTCGTGCACAAAAACAAGAACTGTACGATTGTCCACCGCGAAGTGGGCATTCACAGCAAATCGTTCCCGATTGCGCTGCGCGGCGCGATGCGTTCCGACCCGGACATCGTGCTGATCGGAGAAATGCGAGAAATGGAAACGATCCGTCTTGCGCTCACCTGCGCCGCAATGGGAATGCTTGTTTTCGCAACCCTGCACACCAACAACGCCCCGAAGACAATTGACCGAATCATCGACGCGTTCCCCTCGAACGAGCAGGCGCAGATCCGCACCATGCTTGCGGAATGTCTTCAGGCGGTTGTTTCGCAGCTGCTCTGCCGCAAAAAAGCGGGCGGACGAATTGCATGCCATGAAATTCTGCTTTGGACGGACGGTCTTCCGAACACAATCCGCGAAGGTCAGATTTCCAACATCCGAACCATCATCGAAGCGAACAAAGGCATGGGAATGCGCAGTATGGACGGCGGTCTGAAAGATCTGCTGATGAACGACATCATTTCCGCCGAAGAAGCCTACATGAAGGCCAGCGACAAAAAGCTCTTCATCGACTATCTGGAATAAATTTCCGGATTTCCCGGGGCAATTTCAACAGATTCCTGAAATTGCCCCCGTTTTTCCCGTTCCCCGATTGAAAAAAGCTCCGGACGAAACTATATTACCTCCATTATACTCAAAACAAAGGAGTTTTTCATGGATATCCTGCTTATCGGAAGCGGCGGACGCGAACACGCAATCTGCCGGGGTCTCAGAAACAGCAAAAACATCGGCAAAATCTACTGCGCTCCCGGAAATCCCGGAATGGCTCAGATCGCAGAATGCGTCAGCATCCCTTCCGATAACGAATCCATCGCGAACTTCGCGAAGGAAAAGAACGTCGGACTCGTCGTCGTCGGCCCTGAAGCTCCCCTCTGCCAGGGCGTGGCGGATGCCGTCCGCGCAATGGGAATCCCCGTATTCGGCCCCTCCAAAGACGCGGCTCAGCTCGAAGGAAGCAAGGATTTCTCCAAAGCGTTCATGGTCAAATACGGCATCCCGACCGCAGCTTATGCATCGTTCACCGATCAGAAGGCGGCCGAAGAGTATGTCCGCTCGGAATATGCAGCCGGACGCGGCGTGGTCGTCAAAGCCGACGGTCTCGCCGCCGGCAAAGGCGTAATCGTGGCCTCCAGCCTCGATGAAGCTCTCGAAGGCGTCCGCGAATGCTTCTCCGGAGCTTTCGGGAAAGCCGGATACCGCGTCGTTATCGAAGAACTCCTCGAAGGCGAAGAGGCGTCCATTCTCGCGCTCACCGACGGCAAAACCGTCATTCCGCTCGTCAGCTCCCAGGATCACAAACGCCAGCTCGACGGAGACAAAGGACCGAACACCGGCGGAATGGGCGCGTACTCCCCCGCACCGGTCGTCACGCCCGAACTTCTTGCAGAAGTCCAGAAGACCGTTCTCGACAATTTCCTCCGCGGCATTCAGGCGGAAAAACTCGACTACCGCGGCATCATCTACGCGGGAATCATGGTCACAAAAAACGGACCGAAAGTCCTCGAATTCAACGTCCGTTTCGGCGATCCCGAAACACAGGCGGTTCTCACCCGTTTTGACGGAGATCTCGCCGATACGCTCCTCAAAACCGCAAACAGGGAACTCGACAAGGCGGAACTCGTCTGGTCGCCCGACCCGGCGGTCTGCATCGTGCTCGCTTCCGGCGGATATCCGGCGTCAGTCGACAAAGGACACGAGATCTCCGGAATCGAAGAGGCGGAAAAGGACGGCGCAATCGTTTATCATGCAGGAACCGTCATGAAGGACGGCAAGCTGCTCAACAACGGCGGACGCGTCCTCGGCGTCACCGCGCGCGGCAAGGACATCCGCGAGGCGGTCAAGAAGGCTTACGAAGCAGCAGCCAAAATCTCCTGGCAGGGAATGCAGTACCGCAAAGATATTGCGAAACGCGCATTCAACCGGTAAGCCGCCATGAAAATCTGCCATGTCATAACCCGGATGATTGTCGGCGGAGCGCAGGAAAACACCCTGCTCTCCTGCCGGGGCGCGGTTGAGGCGGGACACGATGTGACACTTGTCACCGGTCCCTCCCCCGGTCCGGAAGGTGAACTGCTCAAACGCGTATCGTGCCCCGGACTCAAAATCGTGGAGTGTCCGCATCTGGTTCGCGCAATCTCGCCGCTCACCGATCTGAAGGCCTATTTCTTCCTAAAAAAGCTGTTCCGGGCGGAAAAATATGACGTGGTGCACACACACAGCTCCAAAGCGGGAATCGTCGGGCGTTTCGCGGCGAAAGCGGCGCATGTGCCGTTCGTCGCGCACACGATTCACGGTCTCGCTTTTCACCGCTATGAAAAGTTCTGGAAGAATTTCATCTACATTGCCAGCGAACGCGCCGCGGCGCCCTGCGGAAAACGGATTTACGCCGTCGCACAGGCGATGATCGACCAGAGTCTCGCCGCGGGAGTCGGAAAGCCGGAACAGTACAAAGTCGTCTACAGCGGCATGGAACTGGAGCCATTTCTGACCTCGAAACCCGATCCGGAACTGCGCAAGTCGCTTGGGATCCCGGAAAACGCGGTCGTCTTCGCCACGCTCGCGCGGCTCTTCCCGCTCAAGGGATATGAAACCTTCATTCCAGTCGCAATCAAACTGGCGAAAGAGATTCCGGACATTCATTATCTCATCATCGGCAACGGTTCGATGATGGAGGAAATCCAGGCGCAAATTGCGGAAGCCGGACTCGAAAAACGGTTTTCATTCGCAGGACTCGTCCCGCCGAACGAAGTCTGGAAATATCTTGCACTCTCGTCGGCTCTGGTGCACTTCTCCCTGCGCGAAGGACTCCCCCGCGCGGCGGTGCAGTCGCTCGCCTCGGGGAAACCGGTCATTGCATATGCGCTCGACGGCACGCCGGAAGTGGTCATTCCCGGGAAAACGGGATACCTGCTTCAGCCGGGAGACCGCGACGGCGCGGAAGCCGCAATCCGCGAAATCATGGCGGATCCGGCACACGCCACCGAACTCGGAACGAACGGACGCGAACTCGTCGCCTCGCGCTTCGGCTGGCGCACGATGTCCGATGTTCTCCTCAAAGATTATATGGAACAGCTCGCAACTCTGGAGAAAAAATAATGGGAATGCTCGCGTTTCTGCTGATTGCTCTTCTGCTGTACCGTCCGGCCATGCTGATCGGCAGCTACGGAAACGCGACTTCCGTTTTTCCGCGCTGGGAACTCGCGCTCCTCGCAGGCGCGCTGATTCTTTTTCAATGGAAACGGCTCGTTCCAATGCTGAAAAGCGTCTCAAAATGGACGCTTCTTGCATTCGCGGTGCTTCTGCTCTCCGCGCTCGCACACTTTTTCATCAACGGGTACTGGACGCAGGAAAGTCTCGGACTCAACCTCGCGTTTCTGAGCATTCCGCTGCTTGCCGCGCTGAACCGCAAGGAAATGCGGGAGAAACTGCCGGCGGTTCTTGCGCTTCTGTGGATTCTCGACATTCTGCTCACGCTCGGACAGTATCTCACGGGGAAACCGCTCGGCGGAATCCCGGGGAACTGGAACTGGAACGCCGCGCTGATTCTCATCACAACCCCGTTTGCGATGCTCTTCCCGGCGCGCAAGTTCAAAGGGACCCGCAAGCTGCTGATTCCGCTTCTCGGGATCCCGGTTCTGCTCTCCGCCGCGCTCTTCTGTTTATGCGGTTCCCGGGCGGCGGCGCTGGGACTGCTCGGAGCTGGATACACCGCTCTGCTGATGCACTGGACGGGGACAAAACGCAGAATTCTGCTTTATCTCCCGCTTGCATTTCTGCTCGCCGGAGCCGTTTATCTCTCCACGGCGGGATCCGCATTTCTGGAATCTTTCCAGCGCAATGAGATACGCCCGGCGATCTGGGAATCGACCCTTTCGCTGATTGCCGGTCATCCGTTCGGCGTCGGCGCGGAATCGTTCGAACTCTCCTTCTCCCCGTACAAAACGGCGGAATATTTTCTGCACCGACACATGGCGTGGCGAACCATTCATCCGCACAACGAACTGCTGAACATCGCGGCGTGCCTGGGCATTCCAGCCCTGCTTGCATGGCTCTTTCTGACCGTCAAAGGAGCGGCGCTTTTTCTGCGTCGCTGGAAGTTCAAGCGGACGGAGGAAAAACTTTTTTTCCTTGCATTCCTTGCGCTGCTGATTCACGGGATGCTTGATTTGACCTTTTTCGCCTGGCCGCTTGATATTTTTGCGCTTCTGCTCACCGGTTATTTCTGGGCTCCCGTGATGCGCTGCGCCGAACCGAACCGCAAATTCGAACGTATTCCTCAGGCAATCGGAGCACTTGCGCTCTGCGGTGTCGTGCTGAGCGCATGGATCAATTTCCGTGCGACTGACACTTACCATTCCGCCCGAACCGCGAACCCGGGTCTTGCAGCGCGGCTGGAAAACCGTGCGGCGGAACTCTCGACGGCGTTCCCCGAACAGCTCTATCAGGCAATAGAATCCGCTCTCATGCGCCGCAACGATCCCAAACACGCGCTGGAGCTTGCGAAGCATTTTGAAGGCACACCGTACCGCAACATCTCCCGCATTCACGGGCTCAAAGCCCTCGCCCTCGCCATGACCGGGCGCGATGAAGAGGCGCTGAAGGAATACCGGCTTGATTCCGCGAACTTCCCGTATCTAACTCTCCCGTACATCGGGCAGATCACCTGTCTCGGGCGCCTCGGGCGCACCGCGGAAATTCCCGCGGCGGAACAGAAACTTTATGAAGTCATGAAAATCCGCGGACTCTCCCGTTCCGACCTCATGGCAATCATGAAGGACCCGGAGCTTGACCGCCCGCACTGATGGGAGCGCCGCCGGAGCGGAACATTCATTGCAGAAAACTGCGCCGCTGAAAAAATGCAAGCGCTCCTTCACGAAAAATCCTGCTATTTTTTACTTTCGACTTGATTTTTTCACGATATGCGCTAAACTGCTTGTGAACAAAGAAACATTTTTCATGGAGGAATACCTATGGCGGACACAGATGATCTGACACCATGGCTTAAAAATTTCACACCGCGCGCAAAACATGTGCTGGCGCTGGCTCAAAAGGAATCGGAACGCCTCAATCACGATTACGTCGGAACCGAACATCTGCTCCTCGGACTGATTTCCCTCGGAGAAGGTGTCGCCGTTTCCGTGCTCCGTTCCATGGGACTCGACCTCAACACCCTGCGTTTTGAAGTTGAACGCCAGTTCGGAACCGGAGGACAGACCAAACAGGACGGCCCGGCTCCGCTGACCGCCCGCCTCAAAAACATCATCGTCATGTCCGCAAACGAGGCGAAATCGATGAACTACAACTTCATCGGGACCGAACACCTTCTGCTCGCCCTTCTCCGCGAAGGACAGAGCGCTGCGGCTCAAATTCTCCGCAGCCTCAAAGTTGATGTCAACCGCGTGCGCGAAGAGGTCATCAAGGCGCTTGACCCGAACTTCATCCCCGGCGAAGACGCGCCGCAGGAACAGAACAGTTTCACGCCTCCGCCTCCACCGCAGGATGCACCGCAGAGCGGAACGCCGCAATTCCAGGCGCTCAACGCTTTCGGACGCGACCTCACCGAGATTGCCAAAGAGGGCAAGCTCGATCCCGTCATCGGACGCAAAAACGAAATCGAACGCGTCATTCAGATTCTCTGCCGCAGAACGAAAAACAACCCCGTCCTCATCGGGGAAGCGGGCGTCGGCAAAACTGCTATCATCGAAGGGCTCGCGCAGGCGATCGCGAACGGAACCGTTCCCGAAATTCTGCGCAACAAACACGTTTTCGCCCTCGATCTCCCGCTCATGATCGCCGGGACAAAGTACCGCGGACAGTTTGAAGAACGCATCAAAGCGGTCATCGACGAAGTGCGCAACTCCAAAGCGGTAATTCTCTTCATCGACGAACTTCACACCATCGTCGGTGCCGGCGGCGCGGAAGGCGCTATGGACGCCGCAAACATCATAAAACCCGCACTCTCCCGCGGCGAACTCCAGTGCGTCGGTGCAACCACACTCGACGAATACCGCAAGGGCATCGAAAAAGACGCCGCGCTCGAACGCCGCTTCCAGCCCGTCATGGTCGAACCGCCCTCCGTCGAAGACACAATCAGGATTCTGCACGGGCTGAAAGATCCGTACGAAAACCATCACAACGTCGTCTACACCGACGCCGCGCTCTCCGCAGCTGCAAAGCTCGCCGACCGTTACATCACCGGACGCTTTCTTCCGGACAAGGCAATTGACGTGATCGACGAAGCCGGAGCGCGCGCGCGTATCATCGACACCCCCGCGCAGCCCGACGTCTCCGCGCTCGAAAATGACATCAAGGACGTCTGCCGCGCAAAGGAGGCCGCCATCTCCGGGCAGAACTACGAAGCCGCCGCCGAGTGCCGCGACAAGGAACGCGCTCTCCGCGCCAGACTCGAAGAAAAGATGAAGGAGTGGAGCGAACTCTGCAAAGCGCGCCGCCCTGTCATCGATGCTCCGGAAATTGCAGTCATCATCTCCAAACTCACCGGAGTCCCCGTAACTCAGATGCAGGAGGGTGAAACCGCCCGTCTGCTCCGCATGGAGGAGGAACTCACCAATACCGTCATCGGACAGGCGGACGCCGTCAGCGCCGTTTCGCGCGCGCTCCGCCGTTCCCGCGCCGACCTCAAAGACCCGAACCGTCCGATCGGTTCGTTCATCTTCCTCGGTCCCACCGGAGTCGGAAAAACTCTGCTGGCAAAAGCGCTTGCAGAGTTCATCTTCGGCGATGCGGATTCGCTGATCCAGGTCGACATGTCCGAATACATGGAAAAATTCAACGTCAGCCGCCTGGTCGGTTCGCCTCCGGGATACGTCGGCCACGGCGAAGGCGGCGAACTGACCGAGCGTGTGCGCCGTCATCCGTACAGTGTAGTCCTGTTCGATGAAATCGAAAAGGCACACCCGGACGTCATGCACCTGCTCCTCCAGATTCTCGAAGAGGGCAAACTCACCGACAGCCTCGGCCGCCGCGTCGACTTCCGCAACACCATCGTCATCATGACCAGCAACATCGGAGCGGAACAGATGATAAAGGGCTCCGGACTCGGCTTCGAAGGCGCGCTTAAACCGAACGAATCGTTCCGCAAAGTTGCCGACCGTCTGATCGAAGTTGCAAAGAAACGTTTCAAGCCGGAATTCATCAACCGCATCGACGATGTGATTGTCTTCCGCCGTCTGGAGCGCGAAGATATTCAGAAAATCGTCAGTCTCGAACTCAAAAAAGTGCAGGATCGTCTGAAAGAAAACGGACGCGAACTGATCATTGAGCAGCCTGTCATCGACTTCATCATCGAAAAGGGATTCCAGCCGGAATACGGCGCGCGTCCGCTTCGCCGCGCAATTGAACGCTGCATCGAAGATGAGCTTGCCGACAGCATTCTGCGCGGTTTTCTTGCGCACGCCCCGCGCATCGTCGCGAAACTGGACAACCAGAAAGTCGTCTTCTTTCCCGAGGCCCCCGAAACACCGGAACCCGCCGCACCGAAACCGGAAACAGCGAATGAAGCAGTCTCAAAAATGACCCATACGCGCAAACCGGCGAAAAAGAAAAACGGGGAAGAAAAGTCTGGAGGAAAAACCGTCAAAAAGCCCGCGAAGAAAGCGGAAAAGAAACCGGGAAAAGAGAAAAAATAATGGAAGAGATATTCGACATCGTCGATGAAAACGGAGCCGTCATCGGCACGGCTCCGCGCTCCCGCTGTCACGGAGATCCGTCGCTGATCCACCGGACAGCGCACGTGATTGTGTTTCATCCGGACGGCGAACGCATTCTGCTTCAGCTCCGGACGAAAACAAAGGACATTCAGCCCGGCAAATGGGACACCGCCGTCGGCGGACATCTGGATCACGGTGAAGATTTTGAAACCGCCGCCCGCCGCGAAATGAGCGAAGAGCTTGGCCTCGACCCGAAACTGCCGCTGCGTTTTCTCTTTTACTCCAAGATCCGCAACAGCATCGAGTCGGAAAACGTCGGTGTTTTTGCATTGATTTCCGCCGGACCGTTCCAGTTTCAGCGCTCCGAGATTGACGAAGTCCGCTTTTTCTCCCGCGCCGATCTGACTGCGCACCGGGCAGATTTCACCCCGAATCTCTGCGTAGAACTCGACGAACTGCACAACCGCGGCATCTTCTGAAAACTGTTCCTTCAATAAACAGCAACAGCTCTCCTGCCCTCTCTGTTTTTTATAAAAATTTTATTTCACTCTTGAAAATTGCTTTCATATATGATATTTTAAACACAAAGGAGATATCTTATGCCACAGAAGACCTACATGGTTCCCGCGCTCGAACGGGGACTTCGCATACTCGAACTGCTCGCCGGACATCCCGAAGGGCTCATGATGAACGAAATGAACGCGCTCGAACTGCCCTCGGCAAGCCTCTACCGGATGCTCGTAACTCTCAACGAACTCGGATACATCATCCGCGATGACAACGACCGCTACCGCCTCGGACGCAAACTCCTCACTCTCGGATACAGCAGCATGGATGAAGGTGCGCTCGCCGAAAAAGCGTTCGCTCACATGCGCGAACTGCGCGACCGGACCGGCGAAACGGTCATGCTCGGAGTACTCTACGGCGCGGAAGGTGTCGTCATAGAATCCGTCAAATCAACCAGTGCAGTCTGCGTTTCCGTCCGGATCGGGCATCATTACCCGCTCCATACCGCCGCCCCCGCAAAAGCCATGCTCGCGTACCTGCCCGACGAAGAACGCAAAAAAATTCTGAACTCAATCGTCTACACGAAATTTACGGAAAACACCGTGCCGGATGCCGTGGTGTTCGAACGCGAACTCCAATCCGTCCGCAAATCCGGCATCGCTTACGACCGGGGCGAGGAACTGCGCGAACTCCGCTGCGCAGGAGCCCCAGTCCTCAACGCATCCGGCTACCCCGTCGCCGCAATCTGGATCGGCGGACCGGAATCGCGTCTGGATGAAAAAACGCTCTGCAAATACGGCGCGTTCGTAAAAGAAACCGCAGAAAAAATCACATTGAAAATTACTCAATAACAAGGAGATAGAACATGCAGCTCAAAAATGCAAAAGTTCTCGTGACCGGAGGTTCCGACGGCTATGGACGCGGAATCGCAGCCGTTCTCAAAAATGCAGGCGCAGAAGTCTGGATCACCGGACGCAACGCCGCAAAACTCGAAAAAACAGCGCAGGAACTCGGTGTCCGAACCATTCAGGCCGACGCCTCCTCCGGAGCCGACTGGGATCGCGTCATGCGTGAAACCGGCGACTTCGACGTTCTTGTCAACAACGCCGGATTCGGCGGAAAAATCGTCCCGGTCGCCGAACAGACCGATGAGGACATCATCCGCACGATCGGCACGAATCTGACCGGAGTCATCCTCGGCTGCCGCCGCGCAGCGGCAATGATGGTACGGCGCAAACGCGGAATCATCATCAACATCTCCAGCGTCTGCGCGCTCTACGCATGGCCCGCATGGAGCGTCTACACCGCCGCCAAAGCGGGTGTTGCCAAATTCAGTCACGGACTCTACACCGAACTGCGCCCGTACGGGGTACGCGTCTCCTGCGTTACTCCGTCGTGGGGGCAGACCGGATTCAACCATGCGGCAAACATCAGCGGAGCCTCCGAAAATCCGGAACTCGCAGCAAAATGCATTGCGCCGGAAGAACTTGGGAACATCATAAAAAGCATCATCGAACAGCCCGATCATCTGGCAATTCCGGATGTAACAGTCCAGCCGGTGATTCAGGACATTTCCCCGATGTAATCAACTGCGGAGGTTGCCATGAGCAGTCTGTTTCTGGAAGCGGAATCCTTCCGCACTCACGGCGGGTGGGTGGTTGACCCCTCCGCCATGCACAAAATGGGATCCGCCTATCTGATGGCGCACGGCGCGGGCGTTCCCGTCGCCGATGCGGAAACAAGCATCGAAATCACCGAACCGGGGGACTACACTGTCCGGGCGCGCACACGCGACTGGACAGCGGTCTGGAAACGCGGCACTCCCGCAGGGCGTTTCACGCTCAAAATCGACGGGGTTGAACTTCCGCAGGTTCTCGGAACAAACGGGGAAAAATGGGCGTGGCAGACCGCCGGAAAACTTTTTCTTTCCGCCGGTGCCCACACGCTCGCCCTGCATGATCTAACCGGATTCAACGGACGATGCGATGCGCTCTACTTTTCGACCGATCCCGATGACGTTCCGCCGGACGATGGCTCGATGCTGGAACCGTTCCGCCGAAAGAAATGCGGAATCCGGATCGCCGACGACCCGATGGAATACGATCTGATTGTCGCCGGCGGCGGCATTGCGGGAACCGTCACCGCGCTTGCGGCGGCACGGCTCGGACTCAAATCAATCCTGCTCCAGGACAAAGCGGTTCCGGGCGGATGCAACAGCTCGGAAATCCGCGTCCCGCTCGGCGGATGCACACATATCGGCAAATATCCGAACATCGGAAACACGGTCCGCGAAATCGCCCCGGTCTGGCTCATACCCGGAGCGAAAGCTCCGGAATGCTACGAAGATACCCGTAAAATCAACGCCTTCCGCGCCGACTGCGCCGGAAAAGCGGAACTGCGGTTGAATGAACGCGTCGTTTCCATCGAAACCGACCCGGCGGAGCCGTCGCGCATCACCGCAGTCATCACCCGCCACACAGTCACCGGCAAGGAAACCCGTTACCGCGGACGCCTCTTCTCCGACTGCACTGGCGACGGTTTTGTCGCGCTCGCGGCAGGAGCGAAATACATGTACGGCACGGAGGGACGGAATGTATTCGGAGAATCCCTCGCCCCGGAGGAATCCTCCAATGAAGTCATGGGGCTCTCTGTTCTCTGGACAAGCATGGAAGAGGATCACCCTGTTCCCTTCCCTGATATCGACTGGGGAATTGAGTTCAATGAACAGAACTGCTATTATCTCACAAGCGGAGACTGGGAGACCGAAACCGGACAGTACCGCGACCAGGCGGAGGAGGCGGAATACATCCGCGACTATTCGCTGATGACGACTTTTGCGAACTGGTCGTATCTGAAAAACCGTTCTTTGCGCAAAGCTGAATGGGCAAACCGCCGGATCGACTGGATCTCCAAGTGCGGCGGCAAGCGCGAAAGCCGCCGCATTCTCGGCGACTATGTCATGACGCAGAACGATATTGAACAGAACATTCCGCACCCGGACGGCACGGCGTCGATTTCATGGTCAATCGACCTGCACTATCCGGAACCGGAGAATCTGGATCGTTTTGCCGAACCGTTCCGCACCTGCGCCTATCACCGGAGCCTGCCTTCGTTCTATCCGGTTCCATACCGCTGTCTGTACGCAAACGGAATCCGGAATCTGTTTCTCGGAGGACGGCTGATCAGTCTGTCGCACGTGGCATTTTCCGCGGCACGGGTGATGCGCACGCTCGGGAACCTCGGGGAAGTCGTCGCGATGGCGGCGAAGGTCTGTACGGAAGAGAACGTTTTCCCGCGCGATGTTTACGAGCATCATTTCCCGAAACTGCAGGAATTGATGCGCGCCGGCATTCCGGTTCCCGAACAGTTCGCGTGTCCCTCGGTCGGACGCTGGGAATCGTATCACTTCAAAGAGCTCGGTCACTTCTTCTACAGCGAAGAGCAGCGCTGCCATGATCTGAGCGAAAAGACCAAAGCGGACATCCGCCGGCTCAACAAGAATCATCTGTTTGACTTCACCGGACAATAAGCTGCCCGCATTTCCGCGGCCTCCTTCTTCATCCGGAAGGGCGCCGCGGGAATATCACAGCAGCAGAGTATCCGTCTGCAAATCAAAATTTTCCTTTACTCCGTAATGCTCCACCTTCGATTCATGCCGGTTGCCTAAAAGGTAAAAACGGAGACTGTCCTGTTTTTCATCCATCTCCCGCAAAAGATTTGCCCGCAATACAAGAAACTGCGACCAGTCAAGCTGGCATTCAAAAACGGAATGCTGAACCCGTTGACCATTATTCCCGCAAATTTTCGCGACCCGCCGAAGACGCTTCTTTCCTCCTTCCGACTCCGTTGCAACATCGTAGCAGACAACGACAAACATCTCTGTTCCTAACGGTATATAAACGGAGGATAGAGCTCAAGGTCACCGCGGAGACAGCGAGCCAAAAGCAGAGACTGGACATACGGCAGCAACCCGATTTTGATCCGCTCGTTCAAATACGGATGCAGAATCTCTTCCTGCTTGCGGGTCTGCCAGGCGGCGATCAGCTCCTTGCGGGAATCTTCGTTCATCCGCACCGCTCCCGTTTCCGTGAATTTGAAATCCCGTCCGGAAACCTGACCGCGGTTAATCAGCGAAAGCACCAGACGATCCGCCAGACACGCCCGGAACTCCTCCATCAGATCCAGCGCAAGCGAACTGCGCCCCGGACGGAGCGCATGAAGAAATCCGACCGCAGGATCCAGCCCGACCGATTCCAGCGCAGAAGCGCAATCATGCGCCAGAAGAGTGTAGGCGAACGACAGCATTGCATTGACACGATCCAGCGGAGGATGCTTCGTCCGGCGGCTGAACGGAAACGAATCCCGCTGTTTTACAATAAAATTTGAAAAACACGAAAAATATAAATTTGCCGCGGAGCCTTCGGATCCCATCAATTCATCCGGAGAAAGATACCGCGATTCTGTCAGAGCCTGTTCCAGATTTGAAACTTTCGTTTTCAGCAGATTGACCGCCGTCACAAAGTTCTGCCGGGTCTCTTCAGAAAGAGTCGAACCGTAATCCCTCAGAAAACGTTGAAGATTGGTGCGGGAATTCAGAATCTTTGCAATCAGAAACATCGTTCCCAGACGGAAGCGTCTGTCGGGATTTTCCGCCGTGAGAATTTGCGAGCGGCGCAGGAGGACATTTCCGCAGACGCCGCCTTGAATCCGGGCTAGGAAACGCCCGTTTGCGGTAAGAAACGACACGGAGATTCCATGCTCCGCACACGCTCCCAGCAGGAACGGAGTACAGAGAATGTTTCCGAAACAGACGATGCCCTGGAGGTTCAGAAGCGGAACCTGCCCCCTCTTCTCCTCTTTCACCGAAATCACCACCGTTTCGCCTTCCAATGAAAGGAAAGAGCCTTGAGTGGCGACATAGATGTATAGTCCCACCCAGTTTGCGCACGGGGAGAGAAACGGTTTGCGCAAATTGCAGTCCCCTTGAGCAAACCATTTA
>URNX01000020.1 GCA_900549415.1 uncultured bacterium | reverse complement strand
ACGAAAAAATCTTACACTTCCAGCCCCATATAATTTACACCTCTATCGATAAAATTGCAAGTTTACCCCTTCATTCAAATGTATTTTTTTGGTTTACCGATGATATGGCTCTTTTATGGAAAATTACATCGATGAACTCTCTTGTCTGAAAAACAGGGGAAAATTTGACTTCCGCATGTGGGACTGCTCCCAGTCAGCGGAGCTTTGTTCCGAAACCAATAAATGGCAGTTATCATACAGGCAAGCTGTTTCATCTTTTCTGAGACAGAAAAGTTCCGAAGACAGATAGTTTCAGAAAGACTGATTCAGACATTCAATTTAAATGCGGCGACACTGCGGAGGATCTTGATCTCGTCACGGCTGTAGAGACGCTGGGGACGGCTCTTTTCAGCGGCCGCCAGAGCATCTTCTGCAATCTGTTTCAGCTCCAGCATACCAGCGGCTATGCCGGAACGCTGAGCATCGGTAATCGTCTTGCGGTTCAGAAGGGACTGAAAAAGACGTTCAAAGTAACGGATAATTTCAACATGCTGCGCCAATCCCTGATAATGAAAACGGCAGTTGCGGATCAGCGCACACCACCATTCACGCAAACCGGGAAGCTCCGGGTACTCCTCCTGATGAACACGAAATACCGCATTCATCGCAAGAATGCAGTCGCGGCGTTTCGCTCGCGAAAGCTCCTCATCCAGCAGAACTCCGATAAAACCGCGGTCGGAAACGATAAAGTCAAGTCCCTGTGACACCTGTTCCGGCGTATAGCACAGATAAGCAAACGCGGGATCGGCAAAAAGAGTCATAAGATAATCTAAAACAAGCGCAGAATCAAAATCATAAAGAAACAGCGGATTCGCATACCACGGACTCTTCCGGTTCACCGGATGCCCGAAAACAAAATCCATCCAGTCAGCAAATGTATACTTTGACAAATCAATCATCATGCGCCCCGCTGAAAGAGAAAAACCGGAACCGGAGAATTCAAATCCGGTTCCGGCAGAAGCACTTACGCCATGAGAAGCGTCATAATCGCTTTCTGAACATGCAGACGGTTTTCCGCCTGGTCAAAGACGATTGAGGCGGGGGAATCCATCACCTCGTCGGTAATCTCTTCGCCGCGGTGAGCGGGGAGACAGTGCAGAACCTTAGCGGTCGGCTTCGCCTTCTTCAGGTTCGTCATATTGAGCTGATACGGAGCGAGAATTTCCATTCTGCGCTTGGCTTCCGCCTCAAAGCCCATGCTGACCCAGACGTCGGTGTAGATATAATCAGCATCGCGGAGCGCCTCGTCAACGTTGGTCGTCCAAGTGGAGCGTCCGGGGAATCCGGTGCGGTTCAGAATGGACTCCATCGGGGCAAACTCCTTCGGAGCGGCAATCGCCATGTTGATTCCGGCAAGCTGGGTCGCAAGCATCAGCGAATTCGCCATGTTGCTGGCACCATCGCCGAGATATGCGAACTTCAGACCTTCGAGTTTGCCGTTGGAGTGCTCCCACATCGTAAAAATGTCGGTGAGCGCCTGGCACGGATGATATTCATCGGTGAGAGCATTGATGACGGGGAATTTGGAATTGGCGGCAAGGCCTTCCACATCGCTCTGCTTGAAAGTGCGGATGACGATACCCTGAAGATAGCGTTCCAGCACATGGGCGGTATCCGGAATGGATTCGCCGCGTCCCATCTGGGTGTGTCCCTGATCAAGAACGACGGGGTATCCGCCGAGTTCCTGAATGCCGACCTCAAACGAAACGCGCGTCCGGGTGGAAGACTTGGCGAAAATCATGCCGATGCTTTTTCCGGCAAGCGGCTTGATCGCCTGCGGTGTTCCGCGTTCGGCTTTCAGTTTCCGGGAAAGTTCAATGATTTTATTGAGATCATCGCGAGTCAGACTCTCGCACGTCAGCAGATCTTTGTTCATATTCAAATGCCTCCGATGTTATTTTGCACGGTCCGCAAGAACCGCGTCGATGTATGAGACCGCGAGATCGCAGTCCTCTTTGGTTATGATGAGCGGCGGAACAAGGCGCAAGACCGTTTCGCCCGCAGAGAGCGCCAGCAGACCTTTGTCACGCAGAGGACCGAGCAGTTCTCCGGCGGGGAAGTCGAGAACGACTCCGATCATCAGTCCTTTTCCGCGGACGTCTTTGACGCACGGATATTTTGCTTTGAGCTTGAGAAGCTGTTCCATGAGATATGCGCCCTGTTTGCGGCAGTTTTCAAGGACACCGCCCTCGGTGAGGGTATCAACCACGGCGCAGGCGGCGGCGCAGGCAAGCGGAGTGCCGCCGAACGTGCTGGCATGAGTTCCGGGAGTCAAAACGTTCTCCAGTTTGCGCTGAGCTACAACTGCGGCAATCGGGTAGCCGTTGCCGAGTGCCTTCGCCATCGAAAGAGCGTCGGGCTCCACGCCGTATCCCTGCCACGCATAGAGCGTGCCGGTGCGTCCCATTCCGCACTGAACTTCATCAAAGAGCAGGAGAATGCCCTTTTCATCGCAGAGCGCGCGGATGCCTTTCAGATATTCCGGATCGGCGGGAATGATGCCGCCTTCGCCCTGAACGGGTTCCAGGAGAATCGCAGCGGTCTTGTCGGTCACCGCATTGCGGGCTGCTTCGAGATCATTGAACGGGACATGCTGGAAACCGAGGGTATCGGGTTCAAATCCTTTGCGGTATTTGCTGCGGCCGGTCGCGGCGAGCGTCGCAAGGGTGCGTCCATGAAACGAGTCGTTCATGGCGATAATTTCATATTTTCCGCCGTGTGCGGATCCCCATTTACGGGCAAGTTTGATGAGTCCTTCGTTCGCTTCCGCGCCGCTGTTGCAGAAGAAGCAGACGCCGTCAAAACCGTTTTTGATGAGCTTTTCGGCGAGCTCCGGCTGGCGCTGGTTCATATAGAGATTGGAGACATGAACGAGGGTCTGAGCCTGTTCCGCGATCGCCTTTGTGACGGCGGGATGACAATGCCCCAGACTGCACACCGCAATACCGGCGGCAAAATCAAGGAATTCTCTGCCGTCACCGTCCCAAAGTCTGCATCCTTCGCCTCGGGTGAAGAGGATGTCGGCCTTCGGATAGGTTTTCATGACGTACTTGTCGTAAAGCCCGATGTACTTGTCGGTCAGAGCAGTGTGCATTTGCCAAATTCCTTCCATATTTTTATTGCAAACAGCAAACCACCACAATAACACGGTTTGCAGAAAAATCAAGCGTTTTCAGAAAATATTTTCAGAAAAACAGCTCATTTATGGCAGCGGTATACGAATGCCGGCGGGATATTGCGCCAGACGACCGGGGAAGTTTCCACTTTGCGGAAGAATGAATTCAGTTTTTTGCGGAAACGGATTCCCGCGGGAAGAAGCATTCCCTGCAGATATGCAAACGTCGCAAACGAGCCGCCTTCCGGAAGCGAAACAAGGATCGCGTTCAGGATTTCATCCTGCAGCCAGTTCGGAAAGGACGCCCAGGGAAGACCGGAGAGAATCACATCCGCATGAGTCTGCCCGGTCTGTTCCAGCAGACGCGGCAGATCGGAAGCGCTTTCGTTGTAAATGATCTGTCCGGGGAAAAGCTTCCGGAAGACATCGCAAACTGTTTTGTTCAGCTCGATTGCGAAGAACGTGCTGTCTTCCGGCTTGTGTTCCAGAATCGATTTCGTAATCGCGCCGGTTCCGGGACCAAGCTCAACGATCGTATGCGCATGTTCCAGGCCGATACAGCTGACCATCTGGCGTGCAAGATATTTGGAACTCGGGCAGATTGCTCCTGTCGTCAGCGGTTTGCGCAGGAACTCCAGCGTCAGTGTCGTCAGCATTTTTTTCCCTATAATTATTCTTGTGGTTTTGTTACAATACTCTGAACTCAAGCGTTTTTCAAGGGCTCTTTTCATTTTTTTTCATGAGGATTTTGTAATTTCACGTACAATCAGGAACAATTCTCAAATTATTAAGAAAAATACTTTTGAAAAAACGGAAGATGGCTGTATATTACTCAAGTATATTAATAATGGAGCATACAATGCAGAATTCCGATGAAATAAAAACCGCCCTCGAACGGATGGGAAGCGAAGCGAAAGCCGCCGCCCGCAAGCTTGCAACCGCAACCACCGGCGAGAAAAACAACTGGCTCAACGCCATGGCAGACGCCATTGATGCAAACACCGCATTCATCCTCGCGGAAAACAGCCGCGATATGGAAGCGGGAAAAGCGAACGGGCTTTCCGCCGCCATGCTAGACCGTCTCCGCCTTGATGAAAAACGTATCAAAGGTATTTCCGACGGACTCCGCCATGTCGTCACCCTGCCCGACCCGGTTGGACGCAGGCTCGACGACTTCAAGCGTCCGAACGGTCTCGATATTGAAAAAGTCTCCGTGCCGATCGGCGTCATTGCAATTATCTATGAATCCCGCCCGAATGTAACCGTCGACGCGACCGGTCTCTGCCTGAAGGCGGGGAACGCGGTCATCCTGCGCGGCGGATCCGAAGCGCTCCACTCGAACCTTGCGCTTGCAAAACTCATCTCCGACGCCGGAGTCAAGGCGGGAATGCCTGCGGGAACCATCCAGATGATACCGTGGACCGGACACGAAGCGGTTTCGCTGATGCTCAAAATGAATCAGTACATCGACCTTGTCATCCCCCGCGGAGGCGAACGCCTGATCCGCGCCGTCGTCGAACAGGCGACAATGCCGGTCATCAAGCACTACAAGGGAGTGTGTCACACCTTCGTTGACGAGAGCTGCGACTTTGACCGTGCATGCGACATCATTGAGAATGCGAAAGTGCAGCGTCCCAGCGCATGCAACGCCATCGAAACGCTCCTGATTCACAAAAACGCGCTCGCCAAGTTCGCACCGATGATCGCGAAGAGACTGGCGAATGTTGAACTTCATGCCGACGAGGCTTTCCGCGCACTTGTCCCCTCCGCGCTTCCTGCGACCGAAGACGACTGGAACCGCGAATATCTCGACCTCAAGCTTGCAGTCCGCACCGTCGATTCCCTCGACGAGGCGATTGCGCATATCAACAAATACGGTTCAGGACACAGCGACTGCATCCTGACGGACAATCCGGAGCATGCGGAAAAATTCCTGAATGAAGTCGACTCCGCTACGGTTTATGTCAATGCCTCCACCCGGTTCACCGACGGCGGAGAGTTCGGATTCGGAGCGGAAATCGGTATCAGCACGGACAAGCTGCACGCACGTGGTCCAATGGGACTCGTCGAGCTTACGTCCTACAAATACAAGGTTCGCGGCAGTGGACAGATTCGTGCATGACAAGGCGGAAACCATCGTTTTCCCCGGCTGGGGTGTGCCCCGCGAACTTTATTTCGACGCCTTCGAGCAAACCTCGCTGGAGTCAGTCGATATCGTCGACTACGGATTCTTCAACGATGAGGAAAGCCCGCTGAACACTCCGATCTTCGATCAGGAAGAGGATATCCCGCCCGTCATCGTGGGACACTCCATGGGAGCGCTGTTTGCCGTCCGTCTCGCACTTCAGAACCTCGAAGCGGTGCGGCGGCTGATCCTCATCAACCCGTTCCCGAAATTCGTCCGCGACGACTCCTTCCCCTGCGGCTGGAAACGCGATGCGGTCACCGCAATGCGAAACGGACTCAAAACGCGTCCCTCGACGGTCATCCGCTCCTTCCTCCGCTCCTGCGCAATGCCGGAGAAGTACCCGGGCATGTTCCCGGAAACCTTCAACACGCAGGCGCTTGACGAGGGACTCGCCGTCATCGAAGAATCGGATATCCGCACCGAACTTGAGCTGCTGACCGATTCCACGCCGGTTTTCGTGCTTGACGGAGACGCCGATCAGATTGTCAATCCGGATATGACCACCGTTCTGGCGGACGCCTGTTCCGCCGTCCGGCGCACCTTTCCGGGCTGGGGGCATCTCATGCTTCTCCAGCATCCGGTCGAATGCACTGAAGCTCTGCGGGAAATGACAACGCTATGAATATTCAGAAAATGAACACGGCGCGCAGTTTCGGACGCGCGGCACGCACCTACAACGACTCCATTCAATTCCAGAAGCCCTGCGCCGAAGAATTCGCCGCATGGATCGCCGTCCGCGCCAGCCGTCCGGCAAAAATTCTGGAAGCCGGATGCGGAACCGGGCTGCTCACACAGGGACTCCTCCGCTACTTTCCCGGCTCGCGCATTCTCGCGACCGACCTTTCGGAAGAGATGATCAAGTGCTGCTCGGAACGCCTCGCGGGAACTCCAGTCCGCTTCCAGATTCACGATTTCGATACGCCGTTTGAAGAGACGGGACACGATCTCGCGGTTGCGTCGCTCTGTCTCCAGTGGAGCCACAATCTGCGCGCGGCGTTCGAAAATTTTGCCGGAGCGCTCCGTCCGGGCGGGGAATTCTTCGCCTCCATTCCGCTGGAATCCAGTCTGGCGCAGATCCGTCAACTCTTTTACGATGAGAACACGCAGTACCGCGGTATCACCCTTCCCTCGCTCTCGCTGATCGAACATGCACTCGACGGGCTGTTCCGCAACCTTTCGATGGAAACACACCGCTATACGGAAAGCTATGCGGATCTGCATTCACTTCTCCGCTCCATGCGCCGCAACGGAACATCCGGCGGCAACACAGGCACGCCGGTTCCCGTTCTGAAAGAGCTGATCCGCAAGCACCGCACCCCCTGCTCCGCGGAATACGAAGTCGTTTTCCTGAAAGGAATCCGCGCATGACAACCGCCGCCATCGTCACTCTCGGCTGCCGCTTGAATCAGGCGGATTCCGCTCTGCTCGCCGGACGCCTCCGCCGCATGGGAATCGAACAGGTTCCCTACACCGATGACGGAGCGGATGTGCTGATCATCAACTCCTGCGCAGTCACCGCAACCGCCTCGCGCAAGAGCCGGCAAACCTTGCGGCAGTTCCGCACCAAACATCCCGATGCAATTCTCATTCTGACCGGATGCGCGGCAAACGTCGACCGCAAATCTTTCGATATTGACGGAATCGACCTCATACTCAGCAACGAAGAGAAAAAGACGATTGAAGAGAAGCTCGAACCTCTGCTCGAAAAGCGCGGAATCGCGGTGAATCCGCCGCGGCATTTCGAATCCGTCGCAGCCGACAAGGTCTTTGCGGAACATGTCTTCGCGGAGTATCCCTACAAATCCCGCGCAAATCTCAAGGTGCAGGAGGGATGCAACAACTTCTGCTCCTACTGCATCGTCCCTTATGCGCGCGGACGTGAACGCTCCCGTGATTTTCAGGAGACACTCGACGAATTCAAGCGTCTGCTTGACGCGGGGTTCCAGGAAATTGCCGTAACGGGAATCAACACATGCGCCTACAACTGCGGCGGACGCCGTCTGCCCGACCTGCTCGAAGCGCTGATGAACATCCCCGGCGAATTCCGTCTGCGTCTCGGCTCGACCGAACCGGGCGACATTCTGTTCCGCACACTTGAGATCATGGCGGAATCGAATGGAAAAATCTGCGAGTTCCTGCATCCGTCGCTCCAGCACGGTTCCGACACCATCCTGAAAGCGATGAACCGTCACTACCTCACCGGAATGTACCGCGAATTCGTCGACCGAGCCCGCGCAAAAGTTCCGGACATTCACATCGGAACCGATCTGATTGTCGGCTTCCCCGGCGAGACGGATGAACTGTTCGAAGAATCGTTTGAATTTGTCCGCTCGATTGCATTCGCAAACATGCACATCTTCCCCTTCTCCCCGCGCGAGGGAACGAAGGCGGCCTCCATGAAACCGCTCGTCCACGGCGACAAGGTTGAAGAACGCGTGGCGCGTCTTCATGCACTCGCAAGCGAAATGATGACCGCCTATCACCGTTCCCTCATCGGAACTGTTCAGACGGTGATTCCGGAAGAGTGCAGCGCAGAATCCGGCGAAGGCTGGAGCGGAACCTACGTTCGCACACGCATTCTGCGTCCGGATCTCGTCCCCGGTCATCTCGTCCGTACCACAATCACCGGAATGGACGACAACGGCGTTCTGCTGGGCGAATGAAAAAACGCCCCCTCCGGCAGAGAAAAATATTCAATAAATTAGCCTTCTCTAATTTGATTTTTCATATTTCCGCGCTATATTTTTTATACAACGAAATTAGCATCATCTAACAGGAGAAGACAGATGAACCGAAAACTTACCGCCGTGCTGCTTTCCGCGCTCGTGACCGCGGCAGGAACAACCGCTATTCTGAACGCCGGAGGGGAGCAGGAACTCGCCCGTTTCAATGAACAGCTGAAAGCCTGTTTCCCTGCGTATCAGACTTTGGAGAAGAAGACTCCGCACACCTTCCGGATCATGGGCAAGGACGCGAAAGAGCTCGGAACACTTTACCTGGAAACAGCCAGAGACGATGAACGCGTCATGGGCTACGCCGGAACCGTGGAAGTCGCCGTCGCAGTCGGAACGGACGGCAAAATCGCCGGAGTTCTGGTCGGGAAAAACAAGGAGACCCGTTCGTTCATGCGCAGAATCGTCAAAGCCGGATTCTTCCGGAGCTGGAACGGAAAAACGCTGAAGGAAGCCGCCGATTTCGAAGTCGACGCCGTCACCCGCGCGACCTACAGCTCCACAGCAATCAGCGAAGGAGTCCGCAAGCTCGCGGAAGCGCATACAAAAAACGCGCCGTCTCCGGAGGAGAAAACCGATCATTCGGGCGAACTGCGAATACTGCTCCGCAGAGAGGCTATGCTCCAAAATATCGTCGACGGAAGCAAACGGCTGCTGACTCAGCTTCAGACACGCAAAAATGAAGAGCTGGAACTGCGTCTGATCGCGGCGACCAAAGGGAAAGATGCGGCGATGCAGTTCGCAAAAAAGAACAATCTGATGTTCTTCCAGCATCCCGGACGCTCGAAAAGCAAAGTCGATACTCTTGCGGAACAGTACCGGGCGAATCCGTCCGATACGCTTCTGCAGCAGCTGAAAGCCGCAATTCTTGAGAATTATGAACGGATGCTCCAGACCGTTCCTCCGCATAACCAGGAACAGGAAAAAGCGCTTGCCGCCGTTCAGGAACGCATCGCGGCAATAAAAAAAGCGGAAACAGGGAAATAACCCCGTTTCCGCCTCACCTCTTCCCCGCAAAAAGGGGAAGAGGATTTTTTTTATCTCAAAGTTCCGTAATGCCGAGAATGCCGTATCCCTGCGGGAACTTCCGCAATCCGATTTTTATTTTCTGTCCACCGTTCAAACTTCCGGTAACAAAAAACGTTCTTTTCGAATCGCTGGCTTCATAACAGCGGATATCCTCCATCGATACCCGCCGTCCCTGTTTCCGCAGAACCGCCAGAGAATTTTCCACCGGGTCGGTGCCGCTCTCGGCTTTCATGATTTCCCGCTCTTCCGGAGAGAGCGGGAAAAACCGTTCCAGAGCCGCAGGTCCCTCGTTCTGATAGACCCGCAGCATCGTTGAAATCAGTGCGGCAAGTTCCTGCTGTTCGTTTGCGGACGCGGGAAGCTCGCTCTGAATGTTTGCGGCGTTTACGCGTGTTCCGCTGTTCGCCCAGACAACACCGCAGACGCCAAGAACGATTACAACAAAAATCAACAGTTTCTTCTTCATTGTTGACCTCTCCTTATTCCCGCACGCCGTAAAGGTCACGGGAGGCGTCGCCGTCGTCATCTGAACTTGCGTTCAGACAGCCGATTCCATGCTCGACGGAGGCATTCACAGTTCCCATTGTGCTCGAACTTGCATGATAGAATCCGGAATTTGCCGATGCGTGGCCGTCCACCCAGACCACATTCGCCTTCTTCGCATGTCGGAAATGCGTTTTGTTGCAGCTCAGAAGGTTGTTGACCGCAAGCTCTCCCGCGGAAGACACCGTCGCCGAATCTCCGATGCTTGCCACAGCGGAGGGGCGTTTGATTTTCCCCGGACGGACTGGTGCATATTTTCCGGAGGAAAGCGTGGTTCCGTACATCGCCGGCGTCCGGTGAACAATCGAATTGATTGCATAGCCTCCGCCGTTCGCTTTGGCGACACTCTGTCCGTTCAGCATTGTTTCCACGGAAGCATCCGGACAGATAAACACGTTGGTGGAGCGTTCCTGCATGACTGATGCGCCGATTCCCGCCTTCTTAAGATAGGAGGAGAGATACCCGTCTGCGGTGAAATCAATCACATCTTTTCCGCCTTCTTTCGGCAGCCCCATTCCGCACCAGTATTTCCCCGCGCCGCCCATCAGGTACTCGCGCGCCGGACAGACGTATTCGAAATCCGCGGAATAAAGCTGAAGTGCGGTTCCGATCTGTTTCAATCGCGCCATGCAGCTGACCGCAACTCCTTTATTCCGCGCCGCCCCCAATGCGGGGAGAAGCATACCGGCAAGGATTGCGATGATAGCAATTACCACAAGAAGTTCTATAAGCGTAAATCTTCCGGTTCTCCGGTTGAAAGATGAAACGGGGAATGGGAAACGGGAAACGTTTCTGCCGACGAAATGAGAATTCATGGTGAATCTGCCTTTCAAAGGTTGTTTTGTTGTGTTTTGCTGGTCATTTTACAGAGCAGTCATCCGGTTCCTGTCTCTTCCTTAACATGTTCAGGACAAAGGACTTGCTGACTGCTCCGGTTTGGTTTTCTCTGTAATATACACCGTGCGGCGGCATTTTCAAGTTTAAAAATTAGACTTGTCTAATTTTTAAACTTATGCCGAAGCCTTACGGTCAATTTCCCTTACTTTTCCTCCTCATCGCGTTTGCGTCCGAAGCGGAAGGCAATCAGAGCGATTGCGACAAGTGCGAGGACCAGGAAAAACATTGTCCGCTTGCTGACGGGTGTCTTTTCCTCATCCGGACGGATAATCTCCTGTTCTTTCAGAGTCATTCCTTCGACATTCTCCTTTTTGTCCTTTGCCTGCGCGGAAGAACTGGAGGGCGTGCGCACACGGTCGATCTGCCTGGAGTACTCCTGTTTCAGCGGCTGATCGGCGAGATTCTGTGCGATGAATTCGCGAAGTTTTGCGTTGTTGCAGACAAAGCCGCTGCATCCCGGACCGAATTTTCTGACGAGCTCGGCATGAAGTTGAGCAATCTGTTTCAGGGTTGCGGCGTCCGTCTTCCAGAGCCCTTTTCTGGCGGTCTCCATGAGAACGGCTGTCATCTCCTGAAGAGCGGCGGGATTTTTCTTTTCAAAATACTCGCGCATGTTCAGCTTCAGCTTGTCATCGATGTAGACCGCTTTATACTCGTCGAACAGATGATCTTTGAGCATCTCCGGCTTCATGACTTTCCAACCGTAGCTGTTGCGGAAGACTTCTGCGAATGTTCCGGCGGCGCCGGGTCCCTCCTTCATCATTTCGCGAATGTATTTCGGATTCAGGACGGTACTGCGGGCTTCGACCATGGCGGCCTCCTCCGCATCCTGGATTTTTGCGCGGCCGGGCGTGCGGAGATCATTGAAATACGCATCCGGCTCTTTGCCCGTCACATTCCGGATTGTCAGATTGATTCCGCCCATGAACTCGTAGACATGATCAAGCGAGAGCGGTCCCCAGGAGTTCGAGGAACGCGGCTGAATGACCGTGTCGGTGTTCTGCATGGCTGCGCGGAAAACGCCCGGAATGGATTCGCCCCAGTGCTCATCGGTGTAGAGCGCGCCCATGTTGTTGAGGTAAAGATCGGCAATGACTTTGCTGTCCTCCCAGCGGTCGCCCGCCTGCACAAGCCCGGTGACGCCGGTTCCGAAATTGCCGTTGACGCCGCCGAAGATACGGGCGTTGCGCAGAGAACGAGCCTGTTCAGGCGACATTCCGCCTTCAATCATCGTGCGCACTGCAGTATCAGAGCCCTCGCGGACATAATTTCCGAATTCTCCGGCGGGAGCTTCCGCCGCAAGCTTGACCGCCTTGTCGATAAGACGCATCCGGCTGGTTGCCGCCCCGCGGAACTGCCCGGAGGTCTGAACAAGCACATCAATGCGCGGACGTTTCAGTTCAGAATCCGGAATGAGGCGGACATCCTGGACGCGTCCGCGCGAATCCCAGACAGGTTCCACGCCGAGCAGAAAGAAGATTTCCCCGATATTCGTTCCCTGTCCGCGGATGAATTCGCCGCCCCAGAGTGTGAACGCCGCCTTCTTCGGATACTTTCCGGTTTTCCTGAGTTTGGCTTCGATCAGCGCCTGCCCGAGTTTGCGGCCGACCGCATAGCTCTCCCGTGTTGGAGTACGTTCCGGATCAATGCCGTAAAGATTGCGTCCAGTCGGAATCGTGTCGGGGTTGCCGACGGGATCGCCGCCGGGAGACGGGAACAGGTATCCGCCGGAGAACGCGTTCACAATGGATTTCAGCTCCGCCTGCGTCGAATCAATCAGAGCCCGGCGCATCCGGTGAGCTTCCGCCATTGCGGTGAGTTTCGGCTTTGCGGTGCGCGGAGCACGGTTCATGCGTCCGCCTGCTGCGGACATCATTCTGCGGCGTTCCTCCGGCGGCATCTTCTCCAGCGCCGCGCGCATCTGCTCCGGCAGCGGTTTGACGGAACGTTTTTTCTCCGGAACGGTTGCTCCGACGGATTTCGGGTTCCGGAACTCCTCCGCAATCATCGCGCCGGCAGGATCAAGATAGTTTTTCTTGAAAAAGACAATGTCGTCGCGGTCTTTTTCCTGAACCTTTTTCTTTGCCAGATCGGCTTTGAAAAGCTGATCCGCAATGACGTCGACCATCATCAGCCGCGCCGTCTCGTCCGCCTCCTCTTTGGAGTAAGGACGCCCGATAACATAAACTCCGCGATTGACCTTGCTGCCTTCAATCTCGTGCAGGTATCCATGCAGTCGCGTCAGGTCTTCGCGGTTCAGGACGCCCTTTGCGAAATCCGGGGAAAGCTTGAGGTCGATATGCAGATTCTCCTTCACGGACATTGCGATGATCGATTTTCGGTATTCATCCTTGAGCATTGCGGACTCCGCGGCTTCATACGCTTCGATTTTCTCTTCGATCTCATGCAGTTTCCCGTAGCTTCCCGCATTCATGAACGGTGCAGTCAGGTGACTGACCATCGTGGCGTAGGAGCGGCGTTTCGCAATCAGCGCTTCGCCGATGTTGTTGATGACGTAAAGATAGTAATGCGGCAGATCGCCGATCAGTACATCCGGCCAGTCGAAGCTGGAAAGCGCAATCTGTTTCCACGGGGTGAACTCCAGACTTCCATGCGTGCCGAAATGCATCAGCGCATCCGCGCCGAATTTATGACGGATCCAGAGATACGTGGCGATGTAGGTGTGCGCGGGCGCCTGCTTGACGCCGTGGATAATCTTGTTCGTATCGTCGCCGACGGCGGGAAGCCCCTGCGGGAGAATCACGATATTCCCGAACCGCAGCATCCCGAGCGCCATGCACTTTTTGCCGTCTTTTTCCACGGTGAAATAATTGCCGGGAACGAGACCGTTCTGTTTTTCCACTTCCGCATAGAGTTCCTCCGGCATGCTCTTGCGGATCCAGGAGAGATACTCTTCCGGCGGAATGAGTTCAACCCGCGCAGTCTGAATGAATCTCTCGGCCGCTCCCTTCGCATAGGTTCCGAAAACGGCGGCGTTTTCCTGGATTTTCCTGTTCAGCTCCTGCGGAGTCTCCGGCAAGTCACCGGTTGTGAACCCCTGACTCTTCAGATATTTCAGCGTGTTCAGAAGCGAGTCGCCGACTTCCAGACCGGCGGCATTCAGCGCGTTCTGCCCGGGCCCCTTGTAGTAGATGATTGCGATCTTCTTTTCCGCGTTCGGCTTGCGCTTCAGATCAACCGTCTTGCGCACCATCGAAGCAAAACGTTCGAGCCGGTCCGGAATCATGCGGAACTCCATCAGCCCGCGCCGGTTCGGGAAAAGCGCGGAAAGGACGAACGGAACCGCGCCGCCGTCGAGCTCGGGCATGATGACGCTCTGGCTGAGCATCCCGCCCGTCATGCCGCGCTGGTCGCGCAGATACTCCTCATACGGCTGACTGACTTTGATCGGACAGTATACCGGAATGTTCAGACGCTTCAGCGCCGCAAGCATCGCATCGGGATCGTTCATCGAAAGACGTCCATGCGGCTGGTAGATAATCAGCGAAGGCTTGACCGCCTCCAGCAGTTTGATGCGTTCCATCATGCCGGAGATTCCGACGACGTTAAGTCCCTTGCGTTCAAGCGCATCGACAAGCGTTTCAAGATCTCCGCCGCCATTGCCGGAAAAGATGCAGACCGTCGGGTTCTCCGGATTGTATTTTCCCAGTTTTTTATAGAACGCAAGATACTGCGCATAGGTTGCCAGCTCGGTCTCCTCATCCTTTTTCGGATGAAAGAACGCAGAACGCGGAAGTCTTTTTGGAGGAAGAACCTTTTCCGCGAAAAGGAACTTGCCGTCGATCACACGGCGCGTGTAGTCCATCAGACGCTTGAAATTGGTTTTTCCTCCGCCGCCCATGTATGCCTGAACCTGTTTGGACTGTTCCGGCGGAAGCGTGTCGAGTTTCGTTTCCGCGCGGGTGGAGGCAGTGATATAGAGCGGCTTTTTACGGCGGACAAGCTCGTCAATCGCCGCCTGCTGGCGCTCGTTGAACTGGAGCCCCATTCCGAAAAAGTAAAGGACGTCGTAGCGTTTGAGCGCGGCGGGATCGGTTTTGTCGTTCCATCTGACCGGCTCGACATCAATGAATCTGCCGATCTCCTGATCCAGCTGCGCCGCCAGCATGTAATCCGGGTAATTGACCATGCCGACGCGGGTCGGCGACATGCCGTTCCAGCAGAAAATACCCGCGGCAAAGGCGAAGAGAACTGCAGCTCCGGCGATAAGTTTTTTGTGCTTCATTTTGTTTTTCCTTCCGGGACGTAAATGATTTCCCCGTTTTCAAGACGGTACGCGATCCCGACGCGCTCGCCCTTCCCCGAACCGGTTGTTTTTTCCGATTTGAAACGGGAGATTCTGTTGTCTTTCTTTACAATGATTTCCATATCCGGCTTTCCCGCGTTTTTGACATACGTCACATCCTGCGCAGTCAGGAATTCCGTCATGCGGCTCTGAATGACAAACGCCACCATCAGGGCAACCGCAAACACCATCGCGGCGTCGAAAAGATTCACCAGACCGGAAAGAGGATCGCAGTCATCCTCCGCCGCGAACACATCATACCGTCCCGTTCTGCGCATGGCCGGCCTCCCTTCTGAGCTTGAGATCCAGCGCATAGCGGAGCGCGGCGATTTCATCCGCGAACCAGTGCCGCTTGACCGAGTAAAGCAGCAGACCGACTCCGGCAACGAAGATGCCGACGACCGTTGTGCCGAATGCAATCTGCATATTGTAAGCCATGGATGCAATGTCGCCCGACGCCAGCCCCGCAAGCGCAGGTCCCATCGGAATCAGCGTTCCCATGAGACCGAGCATCGGTCCGATTTTCGTCATGAAGCGGGCGCGTTCGAGTTCATGCTCATACGTCTGCGAAAAATCGAAAATCCGTTTCTCGCAGTGCACAGGGTCCCAGTTGAGCTGAACAAGTTCGCTCAAATGCCGCGCAAAAACACCATATCCGAGAGATTCCGGGAGAATTTCCTGATCGCCGCGGAGCTCTTTCATGATCTCCTCCCGCTTCCGTCTCTGCTGAAGCAGACGCAGATACATGGAGCAGAATCCCCCAAGCTCAACAAGCGCGAAAATCATCGCGGCAAGCAGGAGGACGATGTCCGGCAGCATAAAGCTGGCGGATACCCAGTTCAGGATTTCTGTGATGTAACGCATTTTTTGATTTGTTCCTTTCTTTTTCTGCAAATTTGAAATGCGAGCGCAGAAAGCGCAACAACCAGAGTCAGAATGCCGAGAATCGCGAAATCGCGTACAGGTTCGGAGCCAGCCGCTCCGCCTCCCTGAGAAAGCTCTCCCCCGGCCGCGGCTGGAAGAAAAACCGCGAGCAGAACAAGCATCCAGCTTCCCGCAAGCGCGGCGGAAACACGTCTGCGCTCCGTGGAGTGAACCAACCCCCAGACTTCGCAGGAAAGTGCGGAAACAAGCACGAAACCGCCCGCCGACCACCAAAGAAGCGTATCGAATTCATAGCGCACCAGCCGGTTGAATCCGACAACCGTCAGATACATGACGACGAACGGAAGCAGCAGCGACGGCAGCAGAGCCAGATATTTCCAGCGGTGAACCTTTTCCCCCAGTTCCCTCTCCTTCAGCAGAGACAGACCGGCGAGCAGAGCAAGAAGCTCCTGCACCACAACCAGCGCGCAGAAATCTTTCAGATTCCCCGCACTGGAAAGAAAACGGTCAATGGAATGCAGATTGAACCGCATCAGCGTCGTCTTGCACAAAAACGCCGGAAAGACGGCCATTGCAAGAATGCCCCAGCGGACAGCCCGCGGCAGCAATGTCAGCTTCATGACACTCTGCATCCATGCGGCCGCAAGCACCGCCACAATGAAAATCTCCAATTTCAAACTCCTGCAAACTTAAAAGTTAGACAAATCTAATTGCACTTTCCTAAAAAAAGCAGTTTTGCTATAAACGCAAAAACTGCACATATCAAGAGAAAGCGCAATATGCTGTATTTCAGCATGATCGTAATATACTTTAGATTTTTTATTTTTCAAGTTTAAAATTAGACAAGACTATTTATTTTAATTTTTCCACCACATTTATGCAAAAAAAACCTTTCCAGGCGGTTTGGCGCAGGAAAGGTTTTCTGTTCAGAAATGCGGAAAATCAGAACACCGGATTTCCGGCGACGTCCATGATGAATCCTGCGACACAGCCGCCATCGGACGCGCGCTTTTTCAGCTTTGCCGCACTTTCCTGTCCTGCGTGTCCATCCACGAATCCGAGGTTTGCGCCCTGCTGATGAATCAGCGGAATGCCTTTCGTCGCTGCAGCATCGTTTTTGTCAATGTAATAGAAATTCTGTCCCTTGTTTGCCGCATCCCCGCGCATGGAGTCGCTGATCTGGAAGTAGTTGCTCGGGGTTTTGACCTTTTTCGCATTCAGGAAATAATCGCTTCCTGCTGCGACATATGGATTTTTTACTCCGGCATAGGGTTCTTCATATCCATAATCGTACCATGCCATCTTCGCTCCATAGATATTGTAATGATTTGCGGTCGCCGGACGGGGATTGGAGGGACAGTAGTTATACTTCAGAGCTTTCCAGTCGTTGTTTGTTATTTTATCCTGATACAAAGCAACCGACCAGGAAACACGGCCGCCACCATAAACGATGTACACCGGCCAGAAATCCTGGTTGTCGTTTGCGTACATTCCGAAGTCGAGCAGAGTCTGCTTCAGATTGCTGGTGCAGGAAATTGCACGCGCTTTCTCCCGTGCGGAATTCAGCGCAGGCAGAAGCATGCCCGCCAGGATAGCGATGATGGCAATTACTACAAGAAGCTCTATAAGGGTAAATCTGCAATAGCGCCCCTTGATGTGTGAGATGAAGCGTGCCGTTGATTTGGGGTTCATGGTACTGCCTGCCTTTCTTGCTGTTCTGTTCATTTTTGTTTCCTTTTTTTGTTTCCCGTTTCAGGCACCTTTTATGTATCTGAAACGGGTCTGTTTTTTGTTTTCCGTCTCTAATATAAGAGACGTGTTTGCAAAAAGCAATGGTACTGGTGTACTGTTTATAGTACAAAAGTATGATTGCCGTAATTTTTCATCAGCCGTTCCGTATCTTTCAGCAGAATATCAACCTGTTTCAAAGAGAACGGGAAAAGCTTTCCGCGCACACGCTGAAGCTCCTCGAACGAAGGGGCAAGGCGCGGGAACAGCTCTTTCGTCATAACCAGTTCCTGCGGAAACGTTTCCGGATGCAGAGTGAGACGGCGGGTCATATGCGCGAGTTTCTGCGCCAGACGGTCGTCTTTCACAGGCATCGTGCAGCCGGCTGTGCGGTTCTGGATATCCGCAAGCAGACGCAGGCGGCGGACCGCGCCGCGCCATCCGGCAAGAGAAGCATATTCATCTTCTTCCGCGAATTCAATTTCAAGACGGACGCCCTCTCGGGTCTTCATCAGCGGAAGCGAAATGGAGCAAGTCAGCTCGCCGCCGTCGTACGACCACGGAATTTCCTTCCCGTCCGCCTTTACAGAAACCGGCGGAACGTATCCGCAGAGTTTCAGTGTGACAGGGCGCTCTTCCTGCCAGCCCTCACAGGAACCTTCTGCCGGAGCGATTTCTACAATGCGGAGATGTCCCTCGCTCCAGTGACGGATTCGCGTGCGGACGCATTCGCCGCGTTCGTAAGCGACGGAGGAACCGTCGTCTTCGTAAAGCTCGTATTCGCCTTTCGGTCCGGGATAAATCACAAAGACCGGATGCGGCAAAACGGCGGAAGTTCCGGCGCGCTCCCCCTCCGGAGCCTCCGCGAGAACGGTTCCGGGACGGACAAGACAGGGCAGATCCGAATAGAGACGGCGGAACGCAACCTTCTGCCCGCCGGTGAGGAAGATCCCGGTTTCCACATCGTACCATTCGCCCGGCGGAAGCCAGAGATTCTGTTCCGCAAGTCCGGTTTCCGGATCGGCGGGAATCGAAACGGGGGCGGCGAGAAAACTGTCGCCGAAGAAATATTCGCCCGGATGCTGATACGCCTCGTCGAGTTCCGGATATTCATAATAGAGTGGGCGGCAGAGCGATACGGCAGTATCGCAGGCTTTCCGGCACTCCCCGTAAATATAGGGAACCAGACGGAGACGGCGGCGGATCTCGTTGCGCAGCAGTTCATTCCACGGCGCGGGGAAATTCCAGAAACGGCGTTCCGCGTAGGCGAACTTTGCCGAGTGGGTGCGGAAAACAGGAGAACAGACTCCGAACTGCATCCAGCGCAGATAGAGCTCCGGAGAAATGGCGCTGTGCTCCATATGGCCGCCGATGTCATGGCTCCAGTACCCGAACAGGACATTCGATGCAACGGAGGTGACTTCTATCTCCTTTGCGAGAGTCGCCCATGTCGAACAGGCGTCGGCGGAAAATCCAATCGGATAGCGGACGCCGTCCATTCCGCCGCGGCAGCTGAAAATGAGCGGACGTTTTTCCGGATTCCGGCGCTCCTGATCCAGCCAGTGCAGACGGTTGATCCACGCGAGCGGGCGGAAGCCGGTTCGTTCAACCGCGGAGGAATCCTGCCGCCAGTCCATCCACCAGCAGTCCACGCCGCGCTGTTCTTCCGGATTCAGCAGTTTTTTGAAATAGAAATCCATAAAGTGCGGATCGGCAATATCGAACGGAACCGGAGCGGAGAGATCGGAACGGTTCATGGCGGCGGCGAATTCCGCAAAGCATTTTTCATGCGGGGCAACACCACGGTCGGGATGCAAGTTGAGCGCAGTGTGAATGTTCCGCGCTTTGATTTTCCGGAGAAAACCGTCGGGATCGGGGAAGAAATCGGGATCCCAGGTGAAGCCGGTCCAGCCCGGAAGATGCCAGTCGACGTCGAGCACGAGGACATCCAGCGGAGCGCTCGCGCGGTCAAAATGTTCCGCAAGGTCTTCGAGTTCCGTATCGGAAAACGCCCAGTAGCGCGAATACCAGTACCCGAACGCGTAGTGCGGCGGAAGCGGCGGGCGTCCGAACATGCGGGAGGCGGCAAGCAGACACTTTTTATATTCGGTTCCGAAGGCGAAGAAATAGAGGTCGAGCCGTTCCGAAACAGGACGCTGTTCAAACCATTCGCCGAAAACGGGATACTCCACGACCGCAGGCGTTTTGCTGTCATCAAAAACTGACCAGCCGGAACGGGAGAGAAAACCGTCGTCAAGCTTGAACTTTGCGCGGACTTCATCCGTTCCGTTGATCCACTTCATGAGATCAAGCAGGACGTCGCCGTCGAGCATGTCGAGTTCGGTGCAGGCGCCTTTCAGATTTCCGCCGTCCTCCATGCCGGGAGTCCATGAGACCGTCCGGCTGCCGAACCGGAAAGAAATCTTCAGATTTCCGCTGGAAAACGGTTTGCCGTCGGGACGGTATTCGAGCTGAAGGGCATCCGTATCAATATGCACAACGCCGTTTTCCTCAGAGCTCCGGAATGACTGCGCCCCCAGGTCGCGGCAGCGGATGTTCTGGGTCGGGCGGTCGTCAAACTTTCCGTCCGGGCTCCACTCCATGCGGATAAGGTGCGGAGTGATTACGGAGAATCTGGCCTCTCCGCGGACAACGCTGTTTCCCGGGGCGGGCGGGGCGTTTTTCAGAAACTCATTCATAGCAAAAAACCTTTCTGTTCTGGAAGATAATATAGGTTTCGGCGGCAAAAACACAATCGTAAAAAAGTACTGCGTATGGCATGAAAGTATGATTTCAAGGGTTGACTTTTCCCGTTCCGGCGATATTTTACCTGTCATACAACTGGAGAAGGCTGCATGCAGAGCATTTATGAAGACGGATTTGACGGTTCCAACATCTGGATAGACTTCCGGGAAACATCCGGACACGACGATTTTCCGGCGATCATCACCACCGCCGGAGACCGCCGGATCATGGAGGGGGAACGCTATCATTTTTCCCACTGGGACATGCGCAATTTTTCCAGCGAATTCTACATCCTCCAGTATTCACAGGAGGGAACGGCGAAAATCCGCTACAGACGTCCCGACGGAAGCTGCGCCGAGTATGCGCTCCCGCCGGAACGCTGCTTCTTCATCACCCACAAAGACGAATTTGAATTCTACACTCCGGACAACCATTACTGGAGCTACATCTACATCAGTTTCCGCGGCGAACTCGCGAAGCGGATCTTTGAAAAAATCGCGCAGGGAGAGCCGGTCCGTCTGCTCCGCAGAAACTCCGCATGCGTCGCGGAATTCCAGCATCTGTTCCGTTTGGCTCTGCATCACAATCTGACTGCCTGCGACATCAAGAAAACCGCCTGCGCAATTCTTCTGGAACTGCAGAATGAACTGGAATCCGCGGAAAACAACGACCGCAATGCAGAACTCACGCGCGAAGCCGCACGCTGGGTTCGGAATCACATTCAGACTGCAGACGTCCGGACTCTGGCGGCGCATTTCAATCTGTCGGAAAAATATTTCCAGGATTATTTCCGGAAACAATGCGGCCAGACTCCGGGAAAGTTCCTCATGGAACAGCGCATTCTTTATGCAAAACATCTGCTCGAATGCACCAATATGAAGCTCGACGGCATTGCAGAGCTCGCCGGATTCACCGACGCAAGCCATTTCTGCCGCGTCTTCCGGAAAACCTACGGAACAACTCCGGACTCCTACCGCAAAAACGGCGAAAACAGAAACCGCGATGCGCTGTTCGCCTGAAAATCTGCAATTCATTTTTTCTTTATTGCCTCTTGATTTTTTTGCAACCGGTTGTATTTTATAAAAAACAATAAAAAGGAGATTGAGATGTTCCCCCGGGAAATTGAATTCTATCTGAAACGGGCAAAAACATTTGCCGCCCGTGTGAAAGGCGCAATCTATCCGCGCACAATCGAACTCAACTGCGAATACGCGTCTTCCGCGGAGCCGGTGGAGTTCAAGGATCGCCTCGCCCTTGCATACGCGCCCATCCGGAAAGGGGAAATCTGGGGACGCGACTGGTCAAGCGCATGGTTCCATGTCACAGGAACCGTTCCGGAAGAATTTCAGGGAGCCGAACTCTCTCTGCTCATGAACATCGGCGGCGAAGCGCTCATCTTCGATGCGGATGGCACACCTGTTTACGGGCTCACCGGAGGAACCGTCTACTCCAGCGATTACTACAAAAACAATTATCCGCTCAAAAAAATCAAACCGGGAACCAAACTGGATTTCTGGATTGAAGGAGCCGCCAATTCGCTCTTCGGGCTCCTTCATGAAGAGACACGCGAAATCAGTTTCGATCACCCGCGCAAAAGTTTCACCGGAACGCTCATCAACTGCGACCTCGCCGTATTCGACCGCGAAGTCTGGAATCTCTATCTCGATCTGGAAGTGCTGATCTCGCTCGTGGAAGGGCTTCCGCAGGGGGATTTCCGCATCAGCCGCTTCCTCTCCGTCATCAGCAAGGCGGCGGACGTCTGCAACGAAACTCCCGCAAACGCCGCCGCGGCGCGTGAAGTCCTGCAGAAGATTTTCCGGGTTGCTCCGTCCGGCTCCATGATGACGGCGCACGGAGTCGGACACGCTCATATCGACACCGGCTGGCTCTGGCCCGTCCGCGAAAGCATCCGCAAGTGCGCACGCACTTTCAGCTCCCAAATCGCACTCATCGAAGAATTTCCGGAGTATATCTTCGGGGCATCCTCGGCTCAGCATTACGCATTCGTCAAAGAGCACTATCCGGCTCTTTACGAAAAAATCAAACAGGCCGTCGCCGCCGGACGCTGGGAAATTCAGGGCGGAATGTGGGTTGAAGCGGACTGCAACCTCATCAGCGGAGAATCCATGATCCGCCAGTTCCTCCACGGCAAGAACTTCTTTAAAGATGAATTCGGGGTTGACGTCAGAAATCTCTGGATTCCCGATGTTTTCGGCTACTCCGCCGCCCTCCCCCAGATCATCCGGAAAGCCGGATGCGAATACTTTCTCACCCAGAAACTCTCCTGGTGCCAGTTCAACCGCTTCCCGTACCAGTCGTTTCTCTGGAAAGGGATCGACAACAGTGAAGTTCTGACCCACTTCCCGCCCGAAGACACCTACAATTCCGCAGTCCGCCCGCAGCAGCTGATGGAGGCGCAGACGCGCTACACCGAGGGCGACACGCTCTCCGACTTCATGAGTCTTTACGGCATCGGCGACGGCGGAGGCGGTCCCGCCCCTGAATACATCGAACGCGGAAAACGTCTCGCCGCTCTCGACGGCTGTCCGCATTACAAGTTCGGCCGGGCGGATCGTTTCTTTGAAATCATCAATGAAAAACGCGCCGAACTGCCCGTCTGGAAAGGCGAGCTCTATCTGGAGCTTCACCGCGGCACGCTCACCACGCAGGCGCGAACCAAACGCGGAAACCGGAAATGCGAACAGATGCTCGCGCAGACCGAATTTCTCTGCTCCATGCTCCCCGCCGCGCATTACCCGGCAAAGGAGCTCGACCGTGCATGGAAACTTCTGCTGCTCAATCAGTTCCATGACATCATTCCCGGCTCCTCCATCGGAATGGTTTACGAGACAACGCAGAAGCAGCATGCGGAAATTCTCGTTCTCTGCGAATCGCTGATGAAGCGCGCCACAGATGAACTCTTCCCGAAAGTCGACGGCTCCGCGACCATTCTCAACTCGCTCTCCTGCGGCGTCACGGCTCTTGTTGAGCTTCCCGAAACCTGGAACGGCTTCCGCGTGCTCGACGCCGCCGGAAACGAACTTCCCGTTCAGCATGAAAACGGACGCACAACAGTCCGCGTTCATCTGCCGGAACTCTCATTCACCGTACTCCGCAAAGGTGCAAAAGCGGAGCTTCCGGCGGAGACCGAATCCGATGATCTTGTGCTCGAAAATCAAAATGTCCGCTACGTCTTCTCGCCGGATGCCCGGCTGATCGAAGCGACCGACAAGCTCACGGGAAGCTCCATCCTCAAACCCGGTGAAAGCGGAAACGTCTTCTCGTTCTATGTTGACAATCCGCTGGATTACGATGCATGGGACATCGACGTCTACTATCCGCGCCAGAAGGCGCAGCATCCGGTTCCGATCCGCGCACATAAAATCCTCGCGGGAGGGCTCCGCTCCGCGCTTGAATTTGAACTCAAGATTTCAAATTCCGTCATCCGGCAGACCGTTGTTCTGGAATCGGAGGGAACACGTCTGGACTTCAGAACGCAGGTTGACTGGAACGAATCGCACAAGATGCTCCGCACGGCGTTTCCGGTCAACATTTTCGCGGACGAGGCCTCGTTCGACATTCAGTACGGCTGCATCCGCCGGACGATGCACGAAAACACCAGCCGCGACATGGCGCAGTTCGAAACCGTCTGCCAGCGCTATGCAGACATTTCCGACGACTCGCACGGCGTCGCGCTTCTCAACGACTGCAAGTACGGCTGCAAGGTCAAAGAGAGCGTGCTCGATCTCGCCCTGCTGCGTTCGCCGAAAGAGCCCGACCCGACCGCGGATATCGGAGACCACGAGTTCACCTACTCGCTCCTTCCGCACGAAGGTTCGCTCATTCATTCCAATGTCATGCGCGAAGCCGCGCTCCTGAACCGCCCGCCGCGCATATTCGACGGCATGGCGGCAGATGTTCAGCCGCCGGTCGCAGTCGAATCGGACGCCGTCTCGCTCGAAGTTCTCAAAAAAGCGGAAAAAGAGAACTGCCTCGTCGTCCGTCTCGTCGAAACGAAGGGAGCGGATTCGAAAGCGATCCTCTCTCTGCGCAACGCCGAACGGGCGGTGGAAACCGATCTGCTCGAATGGACCGACGGCGCCGCGCATCTCGCAACGAACGGGAAAATCGAACTGACGCTGAAGCCGTTTGAAATCCGGACGCTGAAACTCAAATGAACAATGTCACGATTCATGATCTTGCAAAAATTGCGGGCGTGAACCCGTCCACCGTTTCGCGTGCTTTGCGCGGCGACCCGCGGGTCCGGCAGAGCACGCGCGACCGGGTGACGGAGCTTGCGGCGCAGTACGGCTACATCCCGAATCTCAACGCCCGCAATCTTGCGGACGGCAGGACCCGGATGATCGCCCTGCTCATGGGTTCTCTCGAATACAACATGGAGCGCGAAGCGGCGGTAAGGCTCAACGAGCTTTTTTCCCGCGCCGGCTACACGCTCCTCATTCTGTCATACGCGCCCGACCAGAGCCGTCTTTTTGCCGACAGACTGGAAAAACTCACCCAGAAAATCTGCGATGCGGCAATCATATTCGCAACGAGCGACAACTGCCTCACTCCGCAGATCCGCCAGCTGTTTGAACATATTCCGTGTCCGCTTGTCTTCCTCGACCGCTGGTTCCCGGAATTCCCGTACCCGACCGTCACCACGGACAACACGATCGCCATGCGCGGACTTTGCGACCGTGCGCTTGAGGCGGGAGCGGACGGCGCGATTCTCCTGTTCCCGGATTTCAACACGGTTTCCCGCAGCCGCCGCGAGCATCTGATTGATGAGCTGACGCGGCGCGGAATTCCGTTTACAGAAGAGGATATTCCGCGCTTTCTCAAACGGGGAATACGCAAACCGGCGGTCTTCTCAAACAATGCGACTGTTGTATCGCAGATTCTTCCGGATCTTCCGGAAGGCTTCATCACCGCGGCGTTCGACCGTCTGCTTCCGGAGAACCGTGAAAAGCTCGGACCTGTTTTTCTCTGCATTCAGGACTTCCGGAAAATTGCGGAAACGGCAGCGGAACTGGTGATTCATCAGCTTTCCGGAACAGACGAACCCGCCCGGATCATCACGATCCCCCCCGCGGAATTTCTCCGATTCTAAGACGCCGTTATAAACGAACCCGGCAGTTCATTCAAGTTGACGGCATCCGCATCAGGCACAATGCGGATGCCCGGAATCGACTCAAAATCCGTCCGGTTCCGCCGGTTCAGAATGAACGAATGTGCAACACCGGCTCGAAGAGCAAGAACACCGTCCTCAAGAAAATTGTCTCCAACCATAACCGGCGTTTCATCTCCCTGTGAACGCAAAACGGAAACCGTGCGGTTCCAGCTTCCTTCATCCCCCTTGCATCCCTTCATAAGGTCCGTCGAAAAGATGTTGCGGAACACCGAGCTGTTCTTTCCCGGATCGGCAAGACCGCAGATTTCCAGCTTCAGCAGACAGCCCTGACGCGGATTGTTGCTGATGACCGAAACAGGAATCCCGAGTTTCCGCAGGCGGCGCACCAGACGGACCGAATCCGGAAGAGCATGGAGGTTTTCGCTATGCCAGCGGCGAAGTGACGGAAGAGTCTCCTCCCAGGAAAGTCCGAGCGCACGGGAGAAATCCGGATAATCCCAGAAACGGTTGACGTCAAGTTCCGCATGAATCCGCCGTTCCGCCTCCGCGCGTTCCATGCCATGCGCCTCCGCGAGATCCGCGATCACGGGAAACAGAAAATTTCCGGCAAACAGACGGTCCATCGCATGAGAACCGTACTTGGTCAGCGTGTCGTCAATGTCAAAAAGAACATGCATATTCATTTCTGCCGGCTTTCCATGAAAATCCGTCCGAACTGGAAGCGAGAAGCGTGGTTGCGGTCATCGCCCGCCCAGGCATGATATGCAAGACGCTTTGTTCCCTCCGCGTCGTCCGCAATAATATCAAACCCGAGTTCGCGCGGACCGGAACAGCCGATCGCCTCCCACGGAATTTCGATTTTTCCGCTGTAATCCGCGCCGTTTTCTTTCAAAGACCAGCGGATTTTCCCGCAATCCAGATTCGGGCTTCCGCTGAGTTCCGCCGGAAGACCGTTCGCCGAAACCGGAACGACGAAAAGACGGTACACGGACGCGCCGGGCAGATGCCGATCCAAGCCGGACTCCGGCGCGGTATCCAGAAACAGCTCCAGACAGTCGCCCGTCCACGGCTGCCCGGGAATCCGCTCCCCGCGCCTGCGATCCTTTACGGAAAACGTGACGGAAAGGAACTCCGGCGTCATCTCCGCGCTAAACTCAAGCGCCTCGCCGACACGCACTTTTTCTCCGCTGAACATTGTTTTCCGGACGGAAACCGGATTCAGTCTCCGTTTTTTCTGACGGCTCCCGTCAAACCAGAGAAGTTCCGGAGCCGGATTTTCCGTATGAAAACGAACCGACGCCCGACCGTCCGCAGGAACCGTGCACTTCCGGATTTCCCCGCCGTCCTTCAGGCGCGCGACCAGCGGAACCGCATTCGCGGTCCGGTTCTGAAACTCAACAGCCAGTTCACCTGTCTGACGGAAGCGCGCCCCCGTAACCGCAATCACCTCCTGAGGCTGAAATGCGGAGGCGGTCAAAAAACCTTTCAGATTCTTTCCGGTCAGATAAACCGGCCGTTCATCCAGCAGGAGTTTCGAAACGTTTTCCAGAGGATTTCCGAACAGGTCAAACACTTTGAGCTCCGCCGGAAGGGAAAGGAAAAATCCGCGGCTGTTCTCCACCGCCCACACAACGGCGGTCTCGCGTCCGTCAGCCGTGCGAAACAGGTAACCGTTCACTCCGGCAGGAAGTTCAAGCCGGCCAAGCGGTTTTGCACCGTGCAGGAAATACACGAACGCATTCTGTGCAGCCGCCGATGCGTTTGGAACCGCCTTCTGACCGAAACGGGTCGGATCCGCAAACATCCGCGCCGAATGTTTTTCAAACAGCTGCCAGACATGCAGAGGCGTTGAAACCCGCACCCCTTCCCCGAAGTCGATCACATAACGGCGCGTCAGATTTTCCGGACGCAGAAACTGCGGATCGGTCCGCCGGTGTTTTTTCGCATCCTCCACGGAATGGATGTAGAAGAGTTCCGAATTCCAGAGTTGTACTTCCGGACGGTATTTCGTGCGCAAAGCGTTTAATTTATCCAGCAGCCGGTCTGCCGGAACCGCCGATGAATCCAGTGCGGCCTGGTACGGATGAAACGAGAAGGCGTCCAGAAACGCAAACGCTCCAATCTTCGCCGCATTCGCCGTGAAAGCGTCCGCTTCCGCGCCGTAGTCCTCCGTTGAACAGATTCCGACAATCCGGCACTGCGGATCCGCCTGTTTTGCCGTGCGGTACGCCGTCTCCAGATAGGAGGAATACTTTGCGGCGGTCATACGCAGATTCGGCTCGTTCATAATCTCGTAATACCTGACCCGCCCGCGCGCATTTTCAACGAATGCGCGAATGTACGCGTTCCAGTCCGCCATGAGCGGAGAGACGGGGATTGCATTTTTCATGCCGTTCAGCGGTTTTTCCCGTTTGCCGTCCCGCGCCATGAACCAGTTCCGAACGGCGACATGACGCGGATTCTTTGAATCCGGATTGATTGAAAAGGCCTCCGTGTCCATGCAGATGTACGGCACGATTTCGCTCTTTGCCACAGCGTCAAGAAAACGGTTCAGCTGTTCGAACTTGAATTTTCCGCGTTCAGGGTTGATCACCCATGAACGTCCAAGTTCATATTCGAACAGCCGGATCATGGAAACGCCCGTTGCATGAAGCATCTCCAGATGTCCGGCAAAATCAATTCCAAGCGCCTGATACGGATTGTGCGCCGTTCCGGCATTCCGGAAAACGCCCGTTTCATTGACGCCAACGCAGAACTCCCGTTCCGGATCGGACTTTCCCCGCGGCAGAGCGTTCAGGACGGCCAGGCGGAACGGAATCGCCTGACCGGAATCCCATTTTGCGCCCAGCTCCACCGCACCGCGATTCAGCAGAGGAAGACGAATCTGCTCCTCAACGGTTTTTCCGCCGCCGAGCTCCACGGCAAGCCGTTTTTCCGTTTTCCAGCCGGTCAGAGCGTTGCGTGCTGTGACGGAAAACGGTATTTCAGCCGCCGACGTTCCGTAATTGACCGCGCGGAACGTCACATTCCGTTCTCCCGCAGTGCACCAGGTTTTCGGCATTTCAACAGCCGCCTCCACCGGAGCGGAAGGACTGTATGCGGAAGCGGAACCCCCCCCCTCCAGCTGTGCCGCATCCGCGAACAGCGTTCCCTCTGAACGGAACTGCACGCGCACAACGACCTCCGGATGACCGGCGGGAATCTTCCGGACAAATTCACAGCGTTTCCACTCTTTCGAAACGGGAACTTTCCGGCTGACGACATGCCAGCGTCCGTCAATCGGGGAAAAGAAGGAAAGCTCCGCCGTCATCGGCACCGAAGCCTTCAGCCAGACTGAAAAAGTGTACATTTCACCTGGCGCAACCGGAACCGCGGGCGAACAGAGAACAACCAGCCCGCCATCGGGGTTCCGCAGTTCCAGCGACGATGCGCCGTGCACGGAGTCTTTGCTGCTCCGCACCCGCAGCGCCTGAAACTTTCCGTTCTCTTTCGGAACTTCGTTCATCACGCCCCACCCGGCGGTTCCAAGTTCAAAGCTGGAATTCGGAAGCAGATTTTCTCCGCAGCAGAGCGCTCCCGCGATTCCGGCCGCCAATGCAAACAGAAACTTCATCTCATTTCACCATTTCCAGTTCAACATTTTTGACCGCAAGAACCCTGATCCCCCTGTCGAGCGTCTGAAAGGAAATGCCCGTCAGCGGATTTTTGTCTTTGACAGATTCAAATTCGACCGCAACTTTCTTCCACTCCGTCCCCATCCGTTCCGTGAAATAACGTCCGCCGACCGCCGCGCGAACCGCACCTTCTCCATCAGCTTTGATCCAATAGGAAAAACGGTATTTTCTCCCCTGCGGAAGCGGCATGGAGACACTCGAAAGATTGAGCAGCCCGTCCGCCGGAAAATCAGGAGACGCACTCACTTGAACCGCCTTTCCGCCGAGCACATGATCCGAAGCATCAATTTCTGAAAGCGACGATTTTCTGCGGTCGGTGCTGCGGTTGATCCAGCAATCCCGGTTCGACGGGTATTCCAGTTTGGCAAAATCATCGTCGCTCAGACGTTCCAGACGGAAGCCGCGCAGTTCCAGTGTATTCGGCTGCGCAAAATTGAGTCCGAATCCGGTCTTGACTTCCATCTCTTTGGTCAGAATGACGCGGAAGGTCATCGCCGTCCACTCCGTGCGCGGCGTAAGATTCACATAGATTCCGCGGTCCGTCACACAGGAAAATTGAAAATCGGCTTTTCCGTCGGGAACGGTGGCGAATCTGTATTCAAACGAACAGGCATAAGCTCCCGGAGTCAGCGGGTTGCGCACGGAAACATACATGCCGCCGGTCCTCACCGGAACGGTCACGGAGTCTTTCTTTTCCGAGAATTTTGTGCCGCCGTAAAACTGCCACGGCTTGCCGAAACCCTCAAAAACGTTTTCAGCGGAGTAAACCGGAAACGTCAAAGCGAATCCGGCAAGTGCAAGGGCGAGATGTTTGGAATTCATGGTTATGCTCCTTTTTTATAGTTGAGACGGCGCATTGCGATCTTTTCCGCAGCGCGCCAGAAAATTGCAGAAAAACGGAAGGAATCCGTCATGGACTCCGCAGGAAACGAGCTCTCGAAACTGAGCGTTCGGTCGTATCCGGTCTCCCAGAGAGCGGTGATACATTCGCACCAGTCAATCGTGCCGAGTCCGGGGGAAAGATGCTCGTCAAAATCCTTCGTCGCATCCGTCAGCTCGCCCGGTTTGACGCCGCGCGTGTTGCCGTGGTTGTCATGAATGTGCGTTGTGAAGAGCTTGGACCCGAACGCATGGATCCAGCGGACCGGCGAAACTCCCGCGCAATGGGCGTGTCCGAAATCCAGGCAGCCGCCGACGTTCGGGTGATCCGCTCTCCGGATGATCTCCGGCAGCTGTTTGATATTGCTCAGATGATGAAACGCATCCAGATTCTCCATTGCGAGAAAAACGTTGTTTCTGCGCGCATACTCTCCGGCTTCGCGCATGTTTTCCGCAACCTGATCGATGACGCACTCCGCGCCGAACCGCGCCATCATTTCCCCGAAAACACGGATTTCCTCCGCAAGCGAAGAGTAATGCCCGGCAAGCTTTCCGAGGTGAATCACCAGATTGTCCGCATGGAGGTTCGCCGTATAATCAATGCAGCGTTTCAGGTTTTCGACGACCTGCTTCTGCGATGTTCCAGGTTCCGCAAGACACGCGGCGTAACCGTGGTGCTGATTGGCTTTCATTCCGCGGGACTCCAGCTCGCGTCCAATGCGGCGGGTCTCCGCATCCAGGTCAAAGTCGGCGGGCTCTTCAACATGGTAAGCAGCGATCATTATCTCATTCATTCCGGCCTTCTGCATCGCGTCGATCGTGCGGCTGATCTCCGGCGCGGGTCTCCGCGCAAGCTGCCTGCCGTCCCACGCAACCCCCTCCATTCCGTAGGAGAGATTGTAGTTTCTCGGTGTCATTCAATCATCCTTTCATTATTGCAGCGGACAGGCGGTATCCTTGTCCAGCATGATTCGCGAAACGTTTTTGCGGAGCGATCTTGCGGAACCGCCGCTCTGGAGCAGCAGATCGCTGTTCTTATGATAATACGAAACGAACTCCCCTCCGTTTTTTGTTCTTGAAACCCAGCAGTTGTCCACTGTCCGGTATGGATAGATGCTGACTTCCCCCGCCGGGATCGCCTCCGCGCCGCCGGAATCCGCAGGCTCCTTCATTTTGAGGCAGAACGCAACCGCGCTTTGCGGGAGCACTTTCGAAAGCCGGTTCGCCGTTCTCTCCGTCCCCGACCCGGTCATGCCGCCGATTCCGACTTTATCCTGCAAATCAGGCAGAGCGCCGCGGAAGAGATTATATACGAAACCGTAGCTGGAAATCACATTTTCGCCATCCGCAGCCTTCCGCTTCGGCACATGGGGGCAGAACGTCGGGCCGCCCACGGTATCGCCGGGTCTCCAGTCTTCGCTCTTCCGTCCGTAGTAACTGCCGAGAGCCAGCGGGAAAATTCTGCGCGCTCCGTAAAGATCCGAACTGTACGGATAACTGTCGTTGTTATCCCCCGCATAACCGTGCAGAACCAGTCCCAGCTGCTTCAGATTCCCCAGACACGTTACTTCCCGCGCCTTTTCCCTTGCCGAATTCAGCGCAGGCAGAAGCATTCCGGCAAGGATTGCAATGATTGCAATTACCACGAGGAGCTCTATAAGCGTGAATCTTTTAAAATATGGAAATGAAATGCTGCTTCCGGAATGATCTGTTTTCATTGTGCGCTCTGCCTTTCTCCGATTGTTTCAGATGTCTGTAAAACTTCTCCGGAATTTGTTGTTTGATTCTCTTTTTTCCGGCGTCTGTCTATATTATAGCATATAATCCGGAAAAAATCCTTGACAAAAACGCCAATTTGCATTACATTATCGCCAAAAAGAAAAATTCAGGGGAAAATGGAAAAATACATCAACTATCCGCAGCCGGAAAAGTTTCCGCTGGCGGTGAAAATGTTTCTCAACGAACCTGGACGCGAGCATGTGGAAGAGGATAAATTCCGGAAGCACGAATATTCCGAACTGTGCATCGTCCGCCGCGGGACCGCGGAACACCGCATCGGAAGCGGACGGGCGAATCTGGAGGCCGGCGACGTTCTTGTTCTGCATCCGGGAACCGAAGACTCCTTCTCCGGAACGGTCGATTTTGAACTTTTCACCATTATTTTCGATGCAACCGTTCCGCTCCCTCTTCTCGAAGCATCGGATCTGCCGCTTACCCGAAAAATCTATCCGGGAAAAGAAAACGTCGACCAGTTGAACCCGATCGTGCGGATTCCGGCGGGAGACCGCGATCTCTGCGAAAATCTGGTGCGGCGGCTCAGCTACGAAACACACCGCCAGCGCCTCGGCAAGAACATCATGCTCCCCCTCCTGTTCATGGAACTCATCGTCTACCTCGCGCGCGGGGACTCCACGGAAACGGAAAAAGAACGCCTCTGGCTCATCCGCTCCCCTGCGGAATACCTCAACGAACACTATCAGGAACCGCTCGATCTGAAAAAGCTCGGCAGTCTTGCGCACATGTCGGAGCGCAGCCTGTTCCGCCATTTCCAGAAAACGCTCGGAATGTCGCCAAACCGCTATCTGCATAAAATAAGAATCCAGAAAGCGTGCGAATTGCTGGAAGGAACCCATTTCAGCATAGGGGAAATCGCGCTCCGCTGCGGGTTCTGCGACGGAAATCACCTGACAAAAATCTTCCGCTCGGTCACCGGAACCACGCCTTTTTCCTTCCGCAGGGAAAAGCAGTTGAAAACAAGATAACTCACGCAGAAAATTTTCACGCATCTTTTTTCTTTTCAGGGGGTTGACATTTCCGGAGAATGTGCTATAATTTAAAAACAAACATGTACAACCAAATGTATGGAAATTAAAAAATGGCAGGACGGAAAAGTCTTTTTGAACCTGTGGCGGAAAAGCTGATCGCACAAATTCGCGAAGGCCGTATCGCGCCCGGAGATAAAATGCCCTCCGAACACGAACTCTGCAGCCATTATGCTCTCAGCAGATCGTCGATCCGGAAGGTGCTCGACTGTCTCGAACAGAAAGGACTCATCCGGCGTCAGCCGGGCATCGGAACGTTCGTCTGCGGAAACGAACCCGTCACGGAAAAGCCCGTCGTCATCGCCATGCCTGAACTGCCGCCGTTCTCATACGCATTTTCCGTAACCGCAGCAATTCAGAAAGTCGTTTCGGAACAGAACAGCAGGCTTGTCACCATCAACCCGAAACAGCTGAACGAAAACGACCGATTCCCATTCGATGCATTCGCCTTCATCGACGTCGGAGGGCTTTCAAAAGAACGTCTTCAGGAACTTGCACGACGCGGATTTCCATGCATCGCAATCAACAGGATCTGGAAAGAGGTGTCCTGTTTCTCCATTGATTTTTACGAGGACGCCAGACGCGCAGTCCGCCTTCTCCGCAAATTCGGAATGAAGCGGATCGGCGCCGTCAACGGAAGCTACTTCGGTTCCTACGGAAATGCGGAACGCCTGCGCGGGTTCCGGGATGAAATCACGGAAAACGGCGGGATTCCGCAGATTGCACAGCCGACGTTCAACCCGCTGACCGCCATTGATGAAATCACCGCATTCATCCGCGAAAACAACCCCGATGCGCTGTTTCTCCCTCTCATCGGCGTGCTCGACTGGACCCTTTTCGCCTGCAAACAGGCCGGGCGGATCCCCGGACGCGACATCCTGCTATTCTGCTTCGACCGTCTGGATGAGGAAATATATGCTGCCACCGGGCTCATTTACGCGGATATGCCGCTCGAAAAAGCCGGAGCGGACGCCGCAGACTATCTGATCCGCAAAGTCCGCAATCCCGAGCTTCCGCCGAAACACCAGGTATACAACTCTAACTTCGTAATATTTAACACCCTTTTAAAGGAGGTCTGAAATGACAAAAAAAACATCAAAAGCGTTCATCGGTTCCAAGAGAAAGATGAGGACAAAAAGGTTCACTCTCATAGAACTCCTCGTCGTAATCGCAATTATCGCAATCCTCGCCGGAATGCTCCTGCCTGCGCTCAATTCCGCCCGGCAGAAAGCCCACGCAATCTCCTGCACCAGTCAGCTGAAACAGATCGGAACAGCGATGTTCTCCTACGCCGCCGATTACAGCGACTATACTCCGCACGCATATCAAAAGTGGAATAGCGAGTATAACTATATGCACTCGTGGATCGTTATGCTTTGGCCGTACATCTCGACCAAAAAACCGGATCAGTTTTATTCCAAGGGCAGCTCCATCTTCCTCTGCCCCGGAGCAAAAGAGGAAGATATTTATACCCAAACAGTAAGCGAAGTCATTTATCCCATTACATCCTACGCTTGGAACGCATATTGCGGACAGCTGAAAGATACCGGAGAGCCATCCAGCGCCAGCAGATATGTCAAACGTTTTTCAAAATGCATACAGCCCACTGCGGCAGCTGTCGGCGGAGACTTTGCCAAATCGGATACGGATCAGAAAAATACCGTTGCGATTTATGATACAGCCACTCTGGAAAAATACTTCCCGACAAACCGTCACCCCGGACTCTCCGCCAATCTGCTTTATGCTGACGGGCATGTCGGCTCAACAAAGAAGTCGGCGTTTTACGTCAGCGGTTTTCTGCGCAAAACCTTTGTTTTCGGAGCGGACAGCTCGGATACAACCTGCATCTGGAGGTAATAAATGCTGAAACATCTCACAATCGCGGCATCGATTCTCGGAAGCACAGCGGCGTTCGCGGGAAACATGATCTACAACGGAGGTTTTGAGCTTGGAACCGACGGTTTCGCACTGCACCGCATCATCACGCGGAAGGATATGAAACACATTCCACTTGAACTGGATTCCGCCAATGCCGCACACGGAAAACAGGCGGTCAAAGTTACGAATCCGGACGGGGATTATTTTGAATTCTATGCCTCCTCGTTCGACCTGAAGCCCAACACGGAATACATTTTCTCAATGTACGCAAAAACCGATGTTGCCGGCGGCATTCCCCTGGAATCCCTGATTCATACAAAGGACTGGGACATCAAGCGCAAGTTCTTCGACATCAAGAACAAATATGCGAAATACTCCTTCCGCTTCAACTCCGGCAAAGGCGGTCCGCATGTAATCCGGTTCTGGTCGTTCCAGCGCACCGATCCGAACGGCGGATGGAAGGGCAATCTCTGGCTCGACGACGTCTCCGTAACCGAAGCCGGAGCGGAAGAAACCGGAAATATCTGCGCCGCAGTCTCCGCGCCGCGCTACTGGATGCATTCCGTTCCCGAGGAAGCCAAACTCTTCACGCTGAAACTCCAGAACGGGACAAAGCAAAAAACGGCACAGACCCTGACGGTCCGCACGGTCTCCGAATACGACGGCAAGACCGTTGCCGAAAAGGAAATCAAGGTGGAACTGAATCCGGGAGAAGTCAGAACGGTTCCGGTTCCGGAGGCATTCGTTCCCCGCTACGGCAGCTATATCGTATCCGTCGACGGAACGGACATCCGGACTCTCAAGTTCCCGTATGTGGTCATCGGCGAAGTTCCCGACATTCCCCGCAATCCGGAAAAAGATTTTGTTCTCGGCATCAACAGCGGACTCGGCTACCGCGACGGCTACACCAACCGCAAACTGATTACGCGGAGAGGTTTTCATTCCTACAACGCCTCACCGGAAACAACGCTTGCCCTTCTGCGCCGCGCAGGATTCCGCCTGGTCCGCGAATGGGATGCCGGAGCTCTGCCGGTCGACTGGGGCATGGCGGAACCGGAAAACGGAAAATTCGATTTCTCGTTCTTTGATCTTACCATGAAAAAAATGAAGGAGCATGGGCTCATCCCCGTTCACGTCCTCGGCGGAGAACTCTTCCGTCAGCCCTATCTGGAGGGGAACGGCGGATACGCCCGCCGAAATCCGCTTCCCGCATGGGTTCTGCCCCTTGCGGAACGTCCCGCGGTTCATCCGGAAAACGCCATGCAGAAACTGAAAGGATACATTGCATATCCGCCGGTTCAGTACTGGACACGCTACATGACCGAACTTGCAAAGCATTCCAAAGGGGAAAAACAGTTCTTTGAATTCACAAACGAACCGAACCTCTATGTCACCCCGCAGGTCTACAGAAAGTATCTGAAAGCAACTTACACCGCTCTGAAGAAAGGCGATCCGAATGCAAAGCTCATCGGATTCTGCGCAACATCCGACTTCAAGGCGGACGGTTCCGGCTGGCTTGCCCGCGCATTCCAGGACGGCGGACTGAACAGCTGCGACATCGTAAGTTTTCATCCGTACGACCAGCGCGAACTCGCCTCCATCCAGCCTGCCGACAAAGCGATTCAGGACATCTTTGCGGCGATGAAGCGCTTCGGGCGCACTCTGCCTGTCTGGAATACCGAACTGTATTACCTTTATGACGGCGGCAACAATGATGAAAGCAGACCGGAATACTGGCTCAACCGTGCGCTGGTCGACTGCGGAGAAGGCGTCTCTCAGTCAATTTCGCTCGCCAATGCAATGGCATGGCGCAGGGACTGTTACCTGAACTACACGGGCGAGATGATTCCGTCAGTCTACTTCGCGGCGTCGAATACGCTGGCGCGTCTGTTCGAAGGCGCGAAACCGGTTGCGAAGCACCGTTTCCTGAACAGCGTCATCTGCTATGTTTTCCGCAAAGACGGCAAGCTCATCGCGGCGGTCTGGAACTACCAGCGCAAAAAGGGACTGAAGCTCGACCTTTCCCGTTTCACCGTTCTCGATCTCTTCGGCAATCCGGTGAAAGCGGAGATGAAGACGCTTGATGCGAATCCGTTCTACCTCCGGCAGGGAAAGATGTCCGACGCGGAGTTCCTCAAGGCGTGTTCCGAACTGAATCCCATGCTTGAATCGCCGATTCAGCCCTCCGATTCGGCGCGGCTTGCCGACGGATGCGCAATATTCGGACTTCAGAACGAATCGAACGTGAAGGCCTCCTGCACTGTCGGATTCCAGGGCGGCGGATTCACGGCTCTGCACAGCCGGACCATAACCCTGAACCCGGGCGAAAGCTGTTCCGTTGAACTTCCTCTCCGCGCGGAAAAAGCGGCAGCCGGAACTCCGTCCGTCATCCTGCTGGACAACTCCATGCACAGCTTCCCGGTCCGCCTCACAAACGCTCTGACGAAAACGAACGGCGAAACCTGGCGGATCGCCTCGAAGGACGGCAAGCTCTCCGCGACGCTGCGTCTGCAGGTCAAAGAGAAGCGCTTTTTCCTGACCGCGCAGGTCAAGGATTCCTCCGATGCGGGCGTGAGCGGAATGCGCAAGCCGTGGGAGACCGATTCCATCGAGCTGTTTGCCGATACGGCTCCGCTCGTCATTCCGGCGCGCTTCGGCGAACGCTATACGCCGCAGACCTTCCGCGTGTTCCTGACGCCCCGCGACGCTCAGCCGTTCACCCTCTGGTCTGAAACACTGAAGGCTTCCGATTTCAAATGGAAGATCACTCCGGATCCGCAGGGCTACACGGCTGAAGTCGAGGGACCGGCGGGAGAGCTCCCGTTCGGATTCGCACTCAAAGTCAACGATGCGGAAAATGCCAAAGCCCCCGCGGTGCGCTCTGCGGCATGGGCGGGAAAAGAGGCTCACGCGAACCGTTTCGACTTCGGGCTCATCCGCGAAGCCGTGAAAAAGACGGAAACGGAAAAAATGCCGTTCGACGGAACGTTCGAGAGCGGAAAAAAGGCTCTCGACGCATGGGAACAGAACTTCTCCTCAAAGAGCTATCCGGCGTCACTTGCCGCGAACCCGGACTTCTTCAGCGGAATCCGCTGCATGAAGCTTACTGCCTCTCCGGAAGACATGCTCTCGGTTATCGCGACGGCGCTTCCGTTTGTGCCGGGGAAGAAAGTTGCGTTCTCCGGCTGGGCGAAGGGCGAAGGCGTCAATGTCCTTGACACCTGCATCGAGCTCTGGAAAGACGGAGCACACACGGGCAAGCATCTTTACACCCGCGAAAAGTTCAAACTGCAGGAGGGAATCTGGACACCGTTCCGGCTGGTGTTGGAGATTCCCGCAAACGCCAAAGAGGTTCCCGATATCGACGGAGGCGCCGCACGGGTAAAAATCTGGCTGCCGAAAACGAGCGGGTTCATTCTGCTTGATGAACTGGAATTCCGGATTCTTCCCTGAACATTCTGTACAAAAAATACGCTCCCGGTTTCCGCAAACGGACCGGGAGCATCTGTTTTTTAAATGAGACTTACTTCTCTTCCGATTTCAGAAAACTGATAACAGCGTCGGCAACGTGCGCGACGGGAACGGTCGAAAGGTTGATGCAAAGATCGTAGTTCACCTTGTCGCCCCATTTCTGCCCGGTGTAAAAATCGTAATACGCGGCACGGTTGCGGTCGACAGCGGCGATTTTGCGCTTCAGTTCCTTGTCCGAAAGTTTATCCGGCTCAGGATCGCGGGCGCGGCAGCGCTTCAATTTGCTCGCTTCATCCGCATAAACGAAAATACGGAACGGGTTCTTCTCGCGCAGAATGTAATCCGCACAGCGGCCGACAATCACGCACTCCGATTTTGCGGCGACCTCCTCGATGATCCGGCTCTGTTCACGGTAAATTGAAAGATTCTGTTCCAGAACAGGGTCATGATAAAGGAAGAAACTGCGTCCGACCGAAAGCGGGAAAGGCTGGAACGGACGATGCTCAATCACCGCCTGCACATATTTTTCCGCAAGCGCGGTGCGTTTTGCAATTGCGGTAATGATCTCCTGGTCGTAATAAGGGACCTGCAGACGCTCCGCAAGCTGATGCCCGAGCTCGCGTCCGCCGCTGCCGAATTCGCGTCCAATCGTGATGATTCTCATAAGCCGTCCTCCTTGTTGTTCTCTTTGAGAAGTATAACGCGCATTCCGATATTTTTCAACTCAAATCCAAGAAAAAAAAGAAGATTTCAATGATTTTTGCGGTAAAGATCGGGTGTTGTGCCGTAACGGAGCCGGAAAGCCCGGCAGAAATAGCTTTCATCCGCGAAACCGCAGCGGGCGGCGGTCTCTTTGACGCTGCAGTTTTCCATGCGCAGAATCCGGGCGGCATGACCGAGCCGCAGCTCCCGCAGGAACGCGCCGGGGGAAGTTCCGTGAACCCGCGTGAACATGCGCGAAAAATGACAGCGGCTGTAACCCGCCGCATCCGCAATCTCCGCGACCGTGATGTCCTCCGCGTAATGATCCATGCAGTATTTGACCGCATCCAGCGCAAAGGAGGCTTCCGATTGCGCGAGCTCCAGCTCCGCGAGCTCCTCCGAAAGAGTCATCAGAAAATCATACGCAAAGGCGGAGGCGCGGAGCGCGGAACGGATCCGCTTGTTCTTCGCCGCCGTCCAGACCGAAAACGCAGTCTCCAGAGTCTTCGAGCGTTCCAGCGGAAGATGAACGACCGAACCGTACTTGTGTTTCAATTCCGTCCAGATGCGCACGGCTTCCGATCCGGAAAAATTCAGATAGATATGTTTCCAGTGCGTGGAATCGGAAGGAAGCGTGTACCGGTGATTTTCCGGAACGGAAAGCAGCATCGCGTCGCCCGGTTTCATCCGGTACGCCTTGCCGTCTACGGTCAGCTGTCCCTCGCCTTCGAGCGTGCACTGAAAGATGCAGAAAGGACGGTCACCACGCTGCAGCCCGTTCCAGTCGTAGGTGTGATCGCGGCGGACTTCAAACCCGCACGCGGTCAGCATGACGTGCAAATGCAGCGGCGCGTGCGGGAAGTAAAACGGAAAGAAGCGGTATTCCGCATCCGACCAGAGCGACATATTCAGAACCCGCTCGGGATATCCACGAACGCGCACGGGATGCCGAACTTCTCCTCCACGAGATCCTTCACGGCAAGAACGCCGGGGATTTCGCTTCGGTAGTGTCCGAGAGTGATGACCGGGATGCCCGTTTCCAGCGCATAGTGGTAGGATTCGTGCGTGAACTCGCCCGTGACCAGACAGTCCACGCCTTCGGCGCGCATTTCGCTGAAGAGCGCGGGGAAGGCTCCGCCGCCGGAAATGACGCCGATTTTCTTGATTTTCGTATTCTCCGCTCCGATAATCGAATAATCGCATTCGGAGGGAAGATTTTCATTCAGGTACTCGGCAATATCCGCGGCTTTGCGCATCCGCTTGAGCGTTCCTGAAAAGCCGATTTTGTAACCGCTGTATGAACCGAACGGCTGAATATTTTCGAGCTCAAGGAGTTTGGAAATCAAGGCGTTGTGCCCGAATTCCGGGTTGGCGTCGAGAGGCAGATGCGCCGCATAAAGAGAAATGTTGTTTGCGGCAAGAAGCGCGATGCGGTTGGCGTCCACGCCCGTGATGCGCTTGAGGCTTCCGCCCCAGGAGAGACCGTGATGGACAAAGACGAAATCCGCGTCCGCATCGGCGGCGTCCATGAAGAGCGCGGCGCAGGCGTCCACGCCGAACACGGCTTTGGTCACATTCTGAGAGCCCTCAAACTGGAGCCCGTTGTTGGAACAGTCACTCCCGAACTCTTTCAGGTTCAGAATCTCGTCCAGGTAAGCACTCACTTCGTTGATCGTCGGCATGGTTCAGTTCTCCTTCATTTTGGAATCGGTACAGAGTGATTTTCATGCGCAGATCGGTCTGCGCCAGTTCGTCAAGAGTCTGCTTCAAATCAGACGCGGAAAGGCGGGCGAAACGCGCGATCTCGTCGGAAGTGCAGCGGAAGAGAACCGCCGCGGGACGCGCAAAGCCGCATTCGCGCAGAGTCCGCTCCGCGCGGAAGTAGGTTTTCCGCTGCAAAGCGTTGCGGATCAGAAGGTAAGCGGGCCAGGCAAGAGCGAAAATCCAGAACGGATACGCGGGTATCTGATGCCAGTCAAACGCATAGACCGCAATCTGAATGCCAAGCAGAAGCAGAATCGGAAGCAGGAAAAAGAGAGCGTCGTAATCGGACTGGAAGCAGTTTCCCATGTAGCGGCGGAGCGCGCTGTGCGATCCGGCATAAGCGAAATGTTCCTCGAAGATGCGGTCCGAAAGCGGCGCGCGCGCGGTATGACAGAGCTCATGCGAGAGCAGTTCATCGCGCGAATAAATAAAGAAACGCTTCGATTCGCGGAAACTGCCGCGGATCAGGAAGACAGGAACACAGTCCGGTTCGTCGTCGGAAAGCGCACAGCCGCCCCAGAGAAAACCGAGTCCGCCGGAGGGGAAATAACCGGGCGCCCAGCGGATCGCAAAGCCGTAGCGCGACTCCGTCTCCTGCGACGCCTCGTCCATGATTTCATCCGGAATGCGCGCTCTCTCCTGAATGACGATTCCGGGAAAAACTTCGCACGATCCGTCCGCCGTCATCCGTTCATCCAGCGTCCGGAACCGTGCATGCATGGCGCGGATCCGCCCGACAAAAGCATCCGCAGCTTCGCCGGGTTTCAGGAGAAAGCCCTGCGCATCCAGCGCGGCCAGAGCGGAAATGTCGCCCTGCGCCGCACAGTTCAGCAGTTCTTCCTCCGGAAAATGATCCATGACCGCGCCTTATTTTTTCATGATTTCCGCAAAACGGACGGCCGCTTCATCCCACGCCGCTTTATTCTTCGGCGTGTAGACTTCCGGCGCAAACGATGTGCGGATCAGTTTACGGGCGGACTGAACGGAATCGATCTTGCCGACCGCAATCGCCTGAAGCATCGCATTTCCAATCGCTGTTGCCTCAACCGGACCCGCCATGACGGTGCAGCCGGTGGCGTCGGCAGTGTACTGGCAAAGCGTGGAGTTCTGGGCTCCGCCGCCCATCAGGTGAATCACCTCCGTCTTCTTGCCCGATACGGAATCCGCTTCTTCAATCGTCTTGCGGAACAGCAGAGCAAGGCTTTCCAGGAATGTCTCAATGTATTCCGCCGGAGTTTCGGGAAGCGGCTGGCCGGACATTTTCATGAATTCATCCACAGACGCCTTCATGGACTCCGGATTGAAGAAAAGTTCGTGGTTCGGATTGTAGAAACAGCGGAACTTGCGCGCTTCCGTCTCGGCTTTCATCATGATGTCATCGTAGGAAACATCCTTCGCAACATCGTCTTTGAGACCGCGCAGAATCCAGAAACCGGTAAGATTCTTGAGTACGCGGTAGGTGTGCGCAACGCCGCCTTCGTTGGTGAAATTGAGTTCGGCGGCAAGCGGAGTCGCAAGAGCTTTCGGGGATTCAATGCCGGTCAGGCACCAGGTTCCGGAAGCAACGTACGCCCAGTTTTTGTCACCGACCGCGGGAGCCGCGGCAACGCCGGACGCGGTGTCGTGCGAACCGACCATCACGCACGGAACGCCCTCAAGCCCCTTCACGCCGGAGAAGTCGCAGGTTCCGATCTTCGTTCCGGGCTGGGTGAGCGGCTTGACGCAACGGCGCGGGAGACGAACCGCCTCAAGGAGCTCGTCCGCCCAGTCCGCCTTTGCGCAGTCGAGCAGCTGCGAAGTGCTGGCAATGGTGAACTCATTCGCAATCACGCCGGAGAGACAGTATGCGATGTAGTCGGGGACGAACACGAAATACTCCGCTTTCGCGGCGTAATCCGGGTTTGCCTTACACTCCGCATAGAGCTGGAAAAGCGTGTTGATGTTCATGATCTGAATGCCCGTCAGACGCTGGAGACGCTCTTTGCCGAACTTCTCCACGAACTCCTTGTCGAGCCCGACCGTGCGGGGATCGCGGTAGCAGACCGGATCGGCGAGACGGTTTCCGTCCTTGTCGAGGAACAGGTAATCGACGCCCCAGGTATCGACCGCGACGGCGTCCGGCTTCATTTCAGCGGCGCCCTTGGCGAGCCCGGCTTTGATGTCTGCAACAAGCGCGCCGATGTCCCAGCGCAATGCGCCGTCCACTTCACGGCAGTTGTTCGGGAAACGGGAAATTTCAGTCAGATCGACTTTTCCCGCGTCCGAAACGGTGCATCTCATGATTCTGCCGCTTCCGGCGCCGATGTCGATTGCCAAACAGTTGAACATGTAAAACTCTCCTTTTTTTTAATCAGCCCACGGAAACGCCGGAGGGGAAATCGGGGGTGTCGACCGTCACAAGACGGAGATCGTCACCGGTTTTCGCCGCGAGAAGCATACCATACGATTCCACACCGCGGATCCTGGCGGGCTTGAGGTTTGCTACAACGACGATGATTTTCCCGACCAGTTCTTCGGGGGTGTAGTATTTTGCGATTCCGGAAACGATCTGGCGCTTTTCCGCACCGAGTTCGATCTGGAGTTTCAGCAGTTTTTCCGCATCCGGAACCTTTTCCGCCTGAAGGACTTTCGCCGTCTCGAGCTTGACTTTGGCAAAATCGTTGATGGTGATAATGCCTTCGGGAAAGATGGGTTCCTCTTTGACGATTTTAACCTTTTCCTGTTTCTTCTTCGGTTCCGGTTTCGGGGCTTCCGGAGCCTCAAACTGAATGCGCGGGAAGAGCGCATCGACGTCGTGGATCGGGGAACCCGGAGTCAGAACGCCGTGGTTCTTCGCCTCTTCAAACGAAAACTCCGTGGATGCGCCGAGGGTTTTCAGCAGCGCAGTCATCTTCTCCGGCATGACGGGGAGGAACAGCTGCGCAACCACGCGCAGGGTTTCCGCGGCAGTATAGAGAACCGTTCCAAGACGTTCCATTTTGCCTTCTTTCGCGAGAGTCCACGGAGCCGTTGATTCCATGTAGCGGTTCGCCTTGCGGACAACGTTCATGACGGATTCGATGCCCTTGTCGAGATGCAGGTCGCGGACGGCGCGCTCCATAAGGTCGGCGGCTTCGGAGGCGGCGCCGAAGAGCTCCATATCCTCCGTGGTGAGCGTTCCGGGAGCCGGAATCTTGGAATCGAAGTTGCGGACGATGAGCTTGACTGCGCGGTTCAGCATGTTTCCGAGGTCATTCGCAAGATCGCTGTTGTAGCGTTTCACAAACGCCTCTTCGGAGAACGCGGCGTCCTGGCCGAGCGTCATCTCCGAAAGCAGGAAGTAGCGGAAGGCGTCCACGCCGTACTTGTCCGCCATCTCCATGGGATTGACGACGTTTCCGAGAGACTTGCTCATTTTGTTCTGTCCGATGAGCCACCAGCCGTGCGCGAGAATGGTTTTCGGGGGTTCGAGCCCGATCGCCTTCAGCATGGTCGGCCAGTAGACCGTGTGGGTGGTGAGAATGTCCTTGCCGATCAGATGATGCGCGTTGGACCAGTACTTCATGCAGCGTTCCATGTCGGTTCCGTATCCGATGGCGGAGATGTAGTTGATGAGAGCGTCGAACCAGACGTAGCAGACGTATTCGGGATCGAACGGAAGCTCAATGCCCCAGGAGAGACGCGCTTTCGGGCGGGAGATGCAGAGATCTTCCAGCGGTTTCTTGAGAAAGCCCAGCGTTTCATTCGCGCGGTATGCCGGCTGAATGAAGCCCGGATGCGTCTTGATGTAGTCGATCAGCCAGTCCTGATAACGGCTCATGCGGAAGAAGTAGTTGGATTCGATAATGTCGTTCGTCGGACGGTGACAGTCGGGACAGAGATTGCCGTCGACAAGATCCTTGTCGGTGAAGAAACGTTCGCAGGGAACGCAGTAGTGCCCCTTGTATTCCGCCTTGTAGATCAGGTCGCGGTCGTAGAGGTCCTGAAGGATTTTGCGGACGACTGTTTTGTGGCGTTCCTGTGTGGTGCGGATGAAATCATCGTTCCTGATGCCGAGCTTTTTCCAGAGTTCCTGGAAACGGACGACGGTGGTGTCGCACTGTTCCATCGGAGTCATGTTGTGCTCGGCGGCGGCTTTCTGAACCTTCTGGCCGTGCTCATCGGTGCCGGTGAGGAACCAGACGTCCTCCCCCATTCCGCGGTGATATCCGGTGATCACATCGCCCAGAATCGTGGTGTACGCATGGCCGATGTGCGGCTTGTCGTTGACGTAGTAAATCGGTGTCGTCAAGTAAAACGATGACATAGAAGCTCCTTCCGTTAAAATATTTTCATCATTTTAATATAATCCATCTTGATGAATATGCTAGTTGGATATACATTAAGAACAACAAAAAAACAGGAGATTTTATGAAAGAACCGCAAAAACATGCCGATCTGCCCGTCGAAATGACCTGGGATCTCACGAAAATGTATCCGACAAACGAAGACTGGGAGAAAGATTTCAGAAAAATCGACAGTCTCGTCCGCAAATTCCAGAAGTTCAAAGGACATCTCGCCGACTCCCCCGCGACCCTCGCAAAAGCTTTTCAGGCGGAGGACGAGCTCAGCTTCCTGCTTGAAAAACTCCATACCTTCGCACACCTCCGCTCCGATGAAGACACCGGAATCTCCGAAAACCGCGGACGCGTCGACCGCATTCTCGCAAAATCCGCGGAGATCGAAGGCGACACCGCCTGGTTCGAGCCGGAAATCATGAAAATCGACAAGAAGGAGTTCCGCAAACTCGCCAAAGCTCCTGAACTCAAATTCTACGCGCTCACCATGAAACGTCTCGAAGCCGACCGGCCGCACACGCTCTCCGAAGCGGAAGAACGCGTGCTCGGACTCTCCGGAGAAGTCTTCGGAGGTCCCTACAAGACCTTCTCCGTCATGAACGACGCCGACCTCAAGTTCCCCGTCATCAAGGACGCCGCCGGCGCGGATGTGCGCCTCACGCACGGCAACTACATCAAACTGCTCGAATCCGCCGACCGCAATGTCCGCCGTGACGCCTTCAAAGGCATCTATTCCGTCTACGGGCAGTTCAAAAACACATTCGCAGCAATTCTCGACACCGCCGTCAAATCCCATGTGGTCGACGCCAAACTCCACAAGTTCAAATCCGCGCTTGAAGCCTCGCTGTTTGAAGACGCCGTCCCGGTCAGCGTGTATGAATCGCTGATCTCCACCGTGCACGACAGCTTCACGCCGCTTTACGACTACTTCAAATTCCGCGCGAAACGGCTCGGACTCAAAAAGCTGGACATGTACGACATCCACTGCCCGCTCGTCCCCGACGCCGCAATGGAAGTGGAGTGGAAAGACGCCGTCCAGTACGTCAAGGAAGCGCTTCGTCCGCTCGGCAAAACCTATGGTTCGATTCTCGACAAGGCGTTCAAGGAACGCTGGATCGACATTCCTGAAGCGCAGGGCAAACGCTCCGGTGCCTACTCCAGCGGCTGCTACCGTTTCCCGCCCTACCTGCTGCTGAACTACTCCGGAAACCTCGACAGCGTTTTCACCCTCGCGCACGAACTCGGACACTCCCTGCATTCCTATTTCTCCGACCACGCGAACGACTACCACTATGCAGGCTACAAAATCTTCGTCGCCGAAGTCGCTTCCACCACCAACGAAATTCTGCTCCAGCGCTACATGGTTGCAAACACCACCGATCCCGCGCGCAAGGCGTATCTGCTCAACCACCTGATCGACACAATCCGCGGAACCCTCTTCCGCCAGACCATGTTCGCGGAGTTCGAGCGCGACATCCACAAGATGGCGGAAGCCGGCGAACCGCTCACTGCCGACACTCTCTCCAACCACTATTTCGAACTCAACAAGCTCTACCACGGTCCCGGAGTAAACCCCGACGACGATATCCGTTACGAGTGGGCGCGCATTCCGCACTTCCACTACGATTTCTATGTCTACAAGTATGCGACCGGAATCTCCGCAGCCCTCGCGCTCTCCAAAAAGATTCTCGACGGCGAAACGGAAGGCTATCTCCGCTTCCTCAAAGCAGGTGATTCCAAAGAGGTCATCGACATCATGAAGGACGCCGGAGTGGACTTCACCACACCCGCCCCCGTACAGGACGCCATGACCGTCTTCGCGGAACAGGTGAAAGAGCTTAAGAAGTGTCTGAAGTGAACTTTGCCGCGCCGCTGGCTCTGCCCAGCGGCTTCGTGCTCCCCTCACGCGTCATGCTCTCCCCGATGGAGGGAGTCATGACGCCCGCCTTCGTCCGTGCCGCCAACCTTCTGAAACTGAACGACTTATGGCTTACACCGTTCATCTCCGTCACCGGATCGGTTCCCTCCTCCGCAGTTCTGCGCAAACGGCTGGAACCTTACCGGGAAGCGGGGATTCCGCTGATGGTGCAGATCATCGGACGCGAACCGGAACCGCTCGCGGAATGCGCCGTCTCGCTCGAACGTCTTGGAATCCGTGCGGTCAATCTGAACCTTGCATGTCCAAGCCCGACCGTCACGAGCCACGGCGCGGGCGGAGCGCTCCTGCGCACGCCGGATCGAGTCAGGGAGATCGTCCGGACGGTTCGCAGCGCACTGAAACCGGAAACTTCGCTGAGCGTCAAGCTCCGCACGGGATATGACAAGCCGGAAATCCCGGTTCTGCTCGACGCCGTGGACGGAGCGGAGCTTATCATTCTCCACTTCCGGACCGTTTCAGAGAACTACCGTCCGGTCACAGGCGGACTGAAGCGTCTTGCGGAGGCGGTCCGCCTGAGCAAAGTTCCGGTTTTCGGAAACGGCGACATTGCATCGCCGGAAGACGCGCACAGAATGACGGAAAAGACAGGCTGCGCAGGAATTGCGCTTGCGCGGATGTTCCTCAAGAATCCGGGACTGCCGAATCAGATCCGTTCCGGAGCGGAACATGCGATGAGTGTCTATGAAATGCTGGACGCCATGCGGAACGCGGGTTCTCCGGAAGGACCGCTGCGCGAGTTCGCCCGCCGCGCCCTTCCGCCGGAAGAGTTCCGGGCGTTTATCGGAAAATAATCAGTCCATCATATTGAGAAGTTCCGGAAAATCGGTCTCCTCTATGACGGGGATGTTCGGAAAGCGGCGCTTCACGAGAGCCGCGAAAATACCCTGACCGGAGGCGGAAAGACAACGTCCGGAGCGATTGAACTTCTGCACGTTCTTCCAGCCGCACGAGGGTGATTTGGATTTGAAGACATATGCCGCAATGCCCAGACGCTCCAGCTTGTCCAGCTTGTTCTGCGCCCAGTCGAGCATGGCGGCGGTAACGTCCTCCCCCGTCTCAATCACACGGATGCGCGTTCCGGCGGGAGAGGCTTCCAGACGCATCGGCGGACGCGGGATCGAAAGCCCGCATTCCACCTCGGGGCAGACCGGGATGAAATCCACTTTGTCTTTCAGCGCATTGATGAAATCCATGTTCATCTTCGATGTGCCGTCATACCGGTACTTCAGACCGATCAGACACGCGCTGACTGCGACTTTCGGTTTCGTCATCCCGGAGCTCCGCGTCAGAGTTTTGTAATTTCCGGACCCGCGGCGGTATCCTTCACCGCCCAGCCGAGCGATTTCAGCTGGTCGCGGATGGCATCCGCCTTCGCAAAATCCTTTGCCTTCTTCGCCGCGGCGCGCTGAGCGACAAGATCCGTGACCTCGGCGGGAATATCGGCTTTCGATTCCTTGACGGCGTCCACATCGAACACGGCGAGAATGCGGTCGAAATCGCGGAACTGCGCGAGAATCACCGCTGCACCGCCGGCCTCCAGTTCTCCCTTCGCCATCAGCGCGTTTGCGGCGCGCTCCAGCGTGTAGACTGCGGAGAGACCTTCCGCAACATTGAGGTCATCGGCGAATGCGTCGCTGAAGTGTTTGCGCGCGGCTTCGGCGGCCTCCTTCGCGGCCTCCAGCCCTTTCGTTCCGGCGGGAAGCGCTTTCAGACGCTGGAAGAAGCTGTCGAACTTGCCGAGCGCGGAACGCGCCTGGTCGAGCGCTGCAAGGCTGAAATTGAGTTTGGAACGGTAGTGCGTGCCGATCAGCGTCCAGCGGATTTCGCGTCCGGTGTAACCCATCTTCTCCAGATCGCGAATCGTGTAGAAATTGCCGAGCGACTTGGACATTTTCTTGCCGTCGACAATCAGGTGTTCGCAGTGGAGCCAGTAATTGACGAACTTGCATCCGTTCGCGGCTTCGCTCTGCGCGATCTCGTCTTCATGGTGCGGGAACATGTTGTCCACACCGCCGGTGTGAATGTCGAAGGTTTTGCCGAGGTACTTCTGGCTCATGGCGGAGCACTCGATATGCCAGCCCGGACGGCCGGGTCCCCAGGGGCTGTCCCACTTGACGTCGCCGTCGTTCTCGTCCCACGCTTTCCAGAGCGCGAAGTCGGCAACGGAATCTTTGGCGTATTCATCGGTGTTGATGCGCACGCCCGCACGCTGGTTCTCCATGTCGATTCTCGCAAGGCGTCCGTATGGACGGAACTTGGAGATGGAGAAGTAGATGCACTTGTCGGGAGCCTGGTACGCATACCCCTTGTCGATCAGAGTCTGAATGAGCTGAATCATTTCGGGGATGTGCGTGGTCGCTTCGGGGTAGACGGCGGCGCGTTCGATGCGCAGCTTGTCCAGATCCTCGAAGAAGGCTTTTTTGTAGACGGCGGTGAACTCGCGGAGCGGCACGTTTTTCGCGCGCGAATCGCGGATGGTCTTGTCGTCGACGTCGGTAAGGTTCATGACCTGCGTCACCTTGAAGCCGTGGTATTCGAGCGTGCGCTTGAGAACGTCTTCAAAGAGATAGGCGCGGAAATTGCCGATGTGCGCGAAGTTGTAGACTGTCGGTCCGCAGGTGTACATTCCGACATTGGCGGGGTTGATCGGTTCGAAATCCTGAACACAGCGTCCAAGCGTATTGAAAAATTTCATTTTTACACCTCAGCGCAGAACTTTCTGGAGTTCTTTCTGGAACTCCATGATGTCGGTTTCCGTGGGTTTTCCGGAGTTGTTGGAGAGTCCGAGACGGTAATCCTGATCGAGGAACCAGTCAGCCGTCACGCCGGATGCGAATTTGACGGAACCGTGCACAAGGAAACCCGGTTTCGCGATGGGATTGACCTCAACAACCGTTTTTCCTGCTGCGGGTGCGGCCTCCGGCGCGGCTTCTCCGGCAGACAGAGCGGCAGGTGCTTCCGGCGGGGTCAGCGCCTCGTCGTCGCCCTCTTCCATTCCGGGAGCCGGAGCAGGTTCGGCCGGCGCGGCGGGAGCCGCAGGCTTGGCTTTCGGCTTGTCGAGCTTCTCCAGCTGCGAAACTTCAATTTCGGAAGCGAGGAGACGCAGCTCCATATACGTAATATGCGTTCCCTTCGCGGTCAGCGCATCCTGAATCTTGGAGAGAGAGAGGCCCTGCGCAATACCGTCTGCAATAAACGCTTTGATTTCCTGTTGTGTCATCGTAGAAATCTCCTTTCATCTTTACACTTGAAATGTAGCGTCAAAATCAATTTATGCAAGCGGGAAAACGGGAGATTTCAGATTTTTTTGCGACAAATCCGTTTCCCCGCTTGAAAATCGTCTCTTCGTGGCTATATTGAATCCGCCCCCAAATACAATAAACAAGGAGACACAACATGAAATTCCCGCAAAAACGCCTGTTCCTCCCGCTGATTCTCGCCGCTTTTGCGCTGCCCGTCGCGGCGGCTGACTTCGCCCGTCCGCCGGTAAAAGACAGCAAGACTCCCCGGAAGCAGGAATACAAACTCAAGCAGAACTATCCCGCGCCCGCACCCGTTGATGCAAAAGCGCTCGCGACTTTCCCCCAGGACGGAACCCCGCGCAACATCATCTTCATCATCGGCGACGGCATGGGACAGGGCGCGCAGACGTTCGCTTCGATCCACGCGCACGGCGCACCCGACAAACTCGTCATGCAGCAGATGCCCGCCGCCGGACTCGCCCAGACTTTCTCCGCGAACAGCTCCGTCACCGACTCCGCCGCCAGCGGAACAGCCCTCTCCTCCGGATACAAAACCAACAACGCCATGATCGGCGTCAACCCCGAACTTAAAAAGTTCCGTTCCATTGCGGAAGCCGCAAAAGCGGACGGACGCGCAGTCGGCGTCATGACCTGCGACTCCCTCACAGGAGCCACTCCCGCCGCCTTCTACGCGCACGAAAAGCACCGCTACATGGGTCCTGAAATCGCCGCATGGACCGTCACCTGCAACTTCGACGTTCTCATCGGCAACGGCGACCGCAATTCCTTCCTCCCCAAAGAACTCAAGGGCAAACGCGCGGACGGACGCAACATCTGCGCCGAACTCACCGCGAAAGGCTATCTCGAAACTTCGAAAGAAGACGCCCTCGCCAAAGCTCCCGCTGACTCCAAAGTCTTCGGCTTCATGAACTTCCCGCTGGAAGATACAGCCTCGCTCGCCCGTGCAGCCGGACTTGTCTTCGAGCGTCTCAACGCCAACCCGAAAGGCTTCTTCGTCATGGTCGAGTGCGCATATCCCGACTGGGGCGGACACGGCAACAAGCCCGACTTCTCCGCAGGCGGCGTGCTCATGACCGACTTTCTGGTTCGTCAGGCGCTTGACTTCGCAATGAAGCACAAAGATACGCTTGTCGTTGTGACCGCCGACCACGAAACCGGCGGCATCTCCGTCTCCCCGAACCGCAACGATGCCAAGAACCCGCACATTTACTACAACGGCACAGGGCATTCCGGCGCCCCCGTTGCAGTGTTCGCGTTCGGTCCCGGCTCCGCGTTCTTCAACGGAGTCATCAACAACATCGACATTCCGCGTCATTTCTCGAAACTCTGGAATCTGAAGACCGGACTCGATTCCGAAATCAAGTAAGACGCGGACAAGGGGGACACCATGAGCAAAGATCTGCTGAAAACCCTCGGTCTGCTTGACATCTTCTGCATTGCAACCGGAGCCATGATCAGTTCGGGCATCTTCATTCTGCCCGGCGTTGCATTCGAGAAGATGGGCCCCGCGATGATTCTCGGCTACCTCCTCGCCGGAATCTTCGCCTGCCTCGGTTCGCTCGCGACGATTGAACTTGCAACAGCCATGCCGCTTGCAGGCGGGATCTACTACTACACCGAACGCAGTCTCGGTCCGCTCGCCGGAACCATCTCCGGCCTGCTGAACTGGTCGGCGATCGCGCTCAAAAGTTCCTTTGCCATCTTCGGCATGGCGGAGCTGCTCTACCAGCTCTGGGGCGTCCCCCGCATCCCCAGCGGCATCGCAATGACAATCTTCTTCCTGCTCGTCAACCTGATCGGCACGAATGCGGCGGCATGGGCGCAGGACATCATGGTGTTCATCCTGCTCGCCGCAATGGGCGCGTTCATCGTCTGCGGAGCCCCCGCAGTCGACCCGGCGCGTTTCACTCCGTTCTTTCTCGACGGCAAGGCGAATTTCGGTGAAGTGATTGCACTCGCCGCATTCGTCTTCGTCGCGTTCGGCGGACTGCTCGACGTGGCGAGTGTTTCAGAGGAGGTCAAGAATCCCGTCCGCAACATTCCCGCGGGAATGCTCCGCGGCATCATCACGGTCACATTGATCTACGTCTGCGGCCTCATCGTGACGGTCGGCGTCGTGCCGGGGAACGAACTTGCCGGCTCCCTCACCCCGCTCTCCGACGCAGCCGGACGCACCAGTCTCGGAAAGGCCGGATTCTGGATCATCACGCTCGGCGCGATGATGGCGTTCGTCACAACCGCAAACGCCGGAATCATGGCGGCCGCGCGGTTCCCGTTCGCGCTCAGCCGCGACAAGCTCATTCCGGCCTTCTTCAGCCGGGTCTACGGACGCAAGCAGCTTCCCCTCCCCTCGCTCATCCTGACGGGCGCCGTGATGGCGGCCGCGCTCTTCCTCGACCTCGAACGTCTCGTCACCGTCGCTTCGACCGTCATCATGCTCTCGTTCATCCTGACAAACATCTCCGTCATCATTCTGCGCGAAAGCGGAATCCAGAACTACCGTCCGACCTTCCGGATGCCGCTCTACCCGGTTCTCCCGCTCATCAGCATCATCGCCTTCCTCATCCTGATTATCCAGATGGGCATCGGCGCAGTGCAGATCGCGCTCGGAATCATCGTCGCCGCCGTCGTGCTCTACTTCCTCTTCGGACGAAAAGTGCAGCTCGAATACGCGCTCATGCACCTCGTCGCCCGCATTTCAAACTGCCGCATCAACACGAACGGGCTTGAAACGGAACTGCGCGACATTCTGCGCAGCCGCGACGGCATTGTCCAGGACGACTTCGACAAGCTCGTGGAGGAGTCATCCGTCATGGTGATCGAACACGCGGTGACCATGCCCGAACTCTTCGACATCGTCGCTCAGAAAATGGCTCCCCAGCTCGGCTGTCCGGCAAAAGAGCTGGATGAGAAACTGCTGATCCGCGAATCCGAATCCAGCACCGTTCTGAACCCGTTCGTCGCAATTCCGCATCTGACGGTCGAGGGACACTCACAGTTCCGCATGATGCTCGTGAAGTGCGCGGAGGGCGTCGAATTCGCCCCGGAAGCAAAACAGGTCCACGCGGTCATCTTCCTGTTCGGAAGCCCGGACCGCCGCAACTTCCACCTGCGTGCGCTGGCCGCAATCGCCCAGACGATTCAGGGACGCGCCTTCGAGCCCCGCTGGCGCAAGGCGCACACGCCGTCGCAGATCCAGGACGTCTTTCTTCTCGGCAAGCGGCGCAGAGAAATTTGAAAAACGTCTCTTGAAATTTACGCTTTACGGTGTATCTTCCCTTTATTCAACCGAAAGAGGTGTAACATGTTTCAGATTATCGCCATTGCGACCCTGAAAAAGGGCGAAGCCGAAAACTTCAAAAAACTCATTCCCGCCATCGTCAGCGCTTCGAAAGCGGACAAAGGCAACGTCAGCTATCAGTGCGACCAGGATGCCCTGAACCCTGACGTCTTCATCTTCCAGGAACGCTGGGAGAGCGACGCCGCGCTGGATGCTCATCTTGCCCAGCCGCACTTCAAAGAGTTTGCAACTGCGATCGAGCCGCTCGTCGCAGCTCCGCTCGCCATGCACAAAATCATGCTCTGACAAAGCTCTCAGATCCGCGTCTCAAAGGCTCTCCGCTTTTGAGACGCCTCTTTTTTCATGAAAATTTACGAACTCCGCGAACGCCCCGCCCTCCTTCTTCAAAAACTTCTGAACCTCTGGGAACAGTCGGTCCGCACCACGCATCTTTTCCTTTCGGAAGCGGAGATTCTCCGGATCCGCGAATACGTTCCGCAGGCTCTCGCCGGAGTCCCGCACCTGATCCTCGCCGAAAACGCCGCAGGTGAACCGGCCGGTTTCATGGGCATCGACGGAAACCGTCTGGAAATGCTCTTTCTTGCCCCGGAATCCCGCGGACACGGGCTCGGCAGAGCCATGCTTGAATTCGGCATTCAAACCTTTGCCATCCGGGAAGTTACCGTCAACGAGCAGAACCCGCAGGCTCTCGGATTCTATCAGCACCTGGGATTCGCTGTGTACAAACGCACCGCTCTGGATGAACAGGGGAACCCATATCCCCTTCTTTACATGCGCCGCTCCTGACACGCCCCCTCTTTTGCCGCACTCGGGAAAAATATTTTCCGTATTTTTCAAGAATGGATTTGATGTTTAGCACTTTCCATAGTATATTGCGGTGTGTTGCAAAAAAGAAAAAAGAAGAAAGGCAAAATGGGTACCAAACTATGGACTTGTGCGTCTGATGGCAAAGAAACTCTGACAGGTGAACTGATAAAAGGAAAAGCGCTGCCGCGTGCGATCGCAATGTATCTTGCCGCACGGGACATCGCGCCGGAGCAGGTTGATATGTATTTCAACGCCGCTCTTTCCGATTTAAGCGACCCCTTCCGCTTTCCCGGAATGGAGACAGCCGTCAAACGCCTCTGGCAGGCGATCGTTGACCGCGAGCACATCCTCATTCATGGAGATTACGACACCGACGGCATCACCGCCACGGCGCTCCTCTCCTGGATTCTGGAGCGCAACGGCGCGATTGTGACGAATTTTCTCCCGCACCGCTTCGACGACGGTTACGGTTTCACGCCCGAATCCCTCGCCAAAGCGCTCGAAGGCGCCGGCGGTTCCTGCGGCGTTCTCGTAACAGTCGACTGCGGCATCAACAGCTGCGAAGCCGTGGAAGATGCCGCGCGGCGCGGAATCGACGTGATCATCACCGACCACCACGAACCCGGCGACACGCTCCCGAAAGCGGTTGCGAACATCAATCCGAAGATTCACCCCGAACTCGCGGATATGCACAATCTCTCCGGAGTCGGCGTTGCATTCAAACTCGGACACGCCTTCCTGAAATACGGACGCGAACACAACCTCGGCGGGTACATGACCGAACTCAAGGAAGTCCTTGATTACGTGGCTCTTGGAACCGTCGCGGACATCGTCCCCCTGCTCGGCGAAAACCGGATTCTCGTCAAGCACGGCATGGAGATGCTGAAACGCCAGCTCCGTCCCGGCGTACGCGCCCTGATCGAAGTTGCCCGCATCTCCAGCAATTCGATCAAGCCGTCGGACATCACCTTCAAGCTTGCCCCGCGCATCAACGCGGCCGGACGTCTCGGCAACGCAATTTCCGCGCTCCAGCTCCTGACCGCCTCAAAAATCGTCGACGCCTATCACTACGCGGATATGCTCGAAGGATTCAACCAGAAGCGCCAGACGAAAGAGCAGGAGATTTTCAACGAGGCGAAACACTATGTGGAATCCGCTCCGGACTTCTCCAGCAGCTATTCGATCATTGCCGCCGGCGACGGCTGGCACCAGGGAGTCATCGGCATTGTGGCTTCCCGTTTTGCACGCGATTACAACCGTCCGGCAATCGTCCTGACCATCCAGGGCGATGAAGCGCACGGTTCCGGACGCAGTATCGGCGGCTTGAATCTGATCAAGGTTCTCTCGAAATGCTCGCACCTTCTGACGCGCTACGGCGGCCACCCGATGGCAGTCGGTCTCGGGCTCCGCAAGGAGGACATCCCCGAATTCAGCCGGGTCTTTGAGGAAACGGTCCGCTCGGAAATCACGCCGGAAGACTTGATTGACAGCGTCTCCTACGACGGCACGGTGAACTTGAGCGACCTCGGTCCCGACTTTTTCTCGTATTACGACAAACTTGGACCGTTTGGCCACGGCAATCCTCAGCCTTGTTACCGTCTGAATCATGTGGAAGTGATCCGCACGTTCCCGATCAAAGCGGGTCACACGAAAGGAATTCTGCGAGACAGCAGCGGCGACACAACGGACTTCATTGCCTTCAACATGATTCTGGATCCGCATACGACATGGGATGTTGTAGCGGTTCCGCAGATCAATGAATACTATGGAGAGCGCCGCCGCCAGCTTCAACTGGTGGATGCGCGTCCGTGTTCAGATTGAAAAAACTTTTTCCGGTCTCTTGAAAGACAGGAAAATTGCGCTATAGTATAGCTCCCTCGTTTTGAGGGACTATGCCCGGATGGCGGAATCGGTAGACGCAACAGACTTAAAATCTGTCGGGTAATCCGTGCGGGTTCGAGTCCCGCTCCGGGCACCACACTCATTTAGCCTCATTTTTTAAGAAAAAATATTTCTCCGCACAATAAAATCTGTTCCCCGGCGTTTCTATACACAGAAACCAACACAGGAGGAACTGATTATGAATGCTAAAACCCTTCTCTTCGGAATCGCCGCGGCGGCTTTGATCTCCGCCGGAACCGCATATGCTCAGGGACCGCGTCCGCCAAAAGATGATCACAATAACGGTGTGCGGCTGGCTGCAGATATCGTCAATCTCGTAAAAGCCGCAACAAGTCCGAATCCGCCTCCGCCGCCGAGACCCGAACCGCCAAGACCAGCGCCGCGTCCGGTTCCGCCACCGAGACCCGAACCGCCAAGACCAGCGCCGCGCCCGGTTCCGCCGCCGAGACCCGAACCGCCAAGACCAGCGCCGCG
>URNX01000019.1 GCA_900549415.1 uncultured bacterium | reverse complement strand
ATCCCGCCGATGCGGAACAGGATCTGGACAATGACGGTTTCTCCAACATCGAAGAGTTCAAGGCTTCAACCGACCTGAAGAACCCGAAGAGCCGTCCGAACTATGCAAAGAAACTCTTCTACGAAACCGTTGAAAGAGAGCCGCTCGGCATGTGGATCACTCAGATCTCCTATCCGAACGACAAAGCGGACGTCAAGGATTGGAGAGTTTCCATCGCGTATTACAGAGAACTTGACAAGCGGAATCCGCGCAGAAAGAAACAGTACAATGATCTGAAGATCGGCGACACTTTCAAGATCGGCGAGAAGACCTACATCATCGACCGCATTGCGAAAGAGCTCAAATACAACGCAAAAATGTACCGGACGGACAACCTTTCCCGCGTCTTCATTCACGAATATGACCCGAAGACGAAAGAGAAACTCGGACTTCCGATTTCCGGACAGATCGCGACAGTCAAAGGCAAAACGGTCAACGGCGAAATCGTCAATCCGAGACAGCGCGTGACCTTCTACTTCGAGATCGACAACAACACGTTTGTGCAGTATGTCGGCGACAAGTTTACGCTGGGCGATGAACGCCGCGGCGAAGATGTTCTGGAACTGGAAGATGTTGTGAACAACGTCGTCCGGGTCAAGACTGCGACGGGTGAGCGCATTGAAATCAAGCGCACCGAACACAAGGAGCCGGGTATTCCGGAAAACATGTTTGAGAACGGACCGGAGATGATGCCGCGCCGCAATGGACCGCAGCGTCCCATGCAGCGCCCGATGCCGCCGCGAACCGGTCTGCCGTCGTTCGGAAACAACAGATAAAATCAGAATAAAAACATATTTGGAGAAGAGATACTATGAAAAGACTGTTGAAAGCCGGCTTTCACGCACCGTCTGCCATGACGCTGAAGTTCGCGTTATCTCTGGTTCTCTCCTGTGCGTTCCTCCCGGGACTGGACGCTGCGGATTACGCAGACGTCGAGGCCAGGGAAACGGATAGGCGCGATGCCAGGCTCAATGGGGTTGACACCCAAATAAGAAAGGCTGTCGAACTGAGAGACGCTGGGCGTTTTAAAGATGCTGTTGAGGTCTGCACTGCTGCACTGCAGGAAACCCAGACTCCTGAATGGGGAAACGCTCCGATGGCGGTTGACACAAGGAAAAATATCCGCAGTTTGGAGGCGGATATCCGCGCCCGCTGGGGGCAGTCCTTGATTATGCCTGCCAGAACGCTGATTCATGATGCTTATTCCGATGCTGCGAAGGATACCGCTGCTTCCTCCGAGAAGGCCAAGAAAGCGGTTGAGCTCGCCCGCGAGGCCCGCTCAGTATCTCCGACCTCCCGGGAAGCCGCGGAGCAGATTATCAAGATGGGAGAAAAACTGCTGAACTCCAACAACTATGTTGAGAAGAGCACGCTTGAAACTCTGGATCCCGACAACGCCTCCCGCAAGGAACAGATTGCCGTTTATCTGCGCGAAGCCGCTATTTTCTACAAGAGCAAACAGTATGCGAAGGCGCGTGATGTGCTGGAGCGTGTGCTTATTCTCGACCCCTACAATGAAAAGGCGGTCTATGATCTCAAGAAAGTTTACCAGCGTCTTTACCGCATTGCGGAACTGCGCAGAGAGAACGATATTCTTGAACACCGGAGTGAATCCGAGTGGAAGTGGAACAATTCGTTCCTTCCGCGCGGCGACCAGCTCGTCGATGAACGCGGACCTCAGGAAGCCGTTCATGAGGGCAAGGCGAAGATGTACGAGAAACTCCAGTCCATCGTCATTCCGAGTGTTGAATTCTCCGATCAGAGCATTACCACAATCGTGAGCGCTCTGACCAAGCTGAGTAAAATGCACGATCCCGAAGGCAAGGGCGTTATCATCGTCTATTCTCCCTCCGACAAGGACATGCAGGAAGTTTCCCTGAGCTTCACCAACATCCCGGTCGGCGAAATCATCCGTTACCTCTGCCAGTACACAAAGCTGAAATACAAGGTCGAGGATAACGCAGTGCGTATCGCCTCCGAGGGAATCGACGATATGGATACGCGCTATTTCAAAATGCGCTCTGACGTCTACGCCCGTCTGACCGGACAGAAACTGACGGACAACAGCAAAAAATCCGATAAGAAAACGCTTCAGCTCGGCGAAACGTCCAGCACCAGCAAAGATGATTTCTTCGATGATATTGCCAAAGGCGAAAAAGCAGACAACCAGGTGGATGCGAAAGCCTCTCTGGAAGCTCTGAAGAAATACTTCGAGGTCCGCGGCATCCGTTTCGAGCCCGGCGCGATGATCTCTTACGATGAACGTACCGGCCGTCTGACGGTCAAGAACACTCCGGATTATCTGCGCGCAATGGAGAACCTTCTCCGCGAAATCGATATTGTAACGCCGCTGGTGCTGATTGAGGCGAAGTTCCTCGAAATCAACGTTACCGACCTGGAAGAACTCGGTTTCGACTGGACCATGACGCGCGACAACAGCAATCCGAAATGGATGACCGGTATCGCCAATTCCGAAACGGGCAAGATTCCGTTCGACGGAGCCCAGATGTTTGAAACGCTGGTCCGTCATTACGGAGGTTCCGACACGATCGGAACGACCGATTCCTCAAGCAACCCGGCGGCGCTCATCAACAACCTGAACATCATGCCGAACTTCGGTCCGAACGGCGCTTACAACGTCTTCCTGACCGTCAACGCAATTGACCAGAGCGACCGCGGCGAGACTCTCTCCGCACCGAAGCTGATCGTCGTTTCCGGAATGAATGCGACGATCGAGTTCGCCAAGCAGATGTACTTCCCGGATTCCTGGAACGATCCTGAGGTTACCACCTCGAACAACACCTACCTTTATACGCCGCCGTATCCGGATTTCGGAGATGCGACATCGGTCGGTGTGACATTCTCGGTTACTCCGTATGTCAGCCCCAACAATCACACGATTGAGCTGACCCTGACTCCGAAGATTCTGGACCTGGTCGGATGGACGGAATATCAGTACGACATCATCATCGGTTCCACCCGTTCGCAGCGTGCGGCTATGAAAATGCCGGAACTCGCAGTCCGCGAAATCGATACCCGCGTGAAAGTCTACAACGGCGAAACGATTGTTCTCGGCGGCATTCTGGAAGATTCTTCCTCGCAGCTGGATGACAAGTTCCCGTTCCTCGGCGACGTTCCGCTGCTCGGCCGTCTCTTTGCGACGCAGGCGCACCGCCAGTCGAAGCGCAATCTGATGATTTTCGTTACAACCCGCATCATGAATCTCGACGGCGTTCCGGTCAAGACGAATGCCGATAACGGGCTCTTCGACTTCAACAGGTGATAACGATGAAAAACTATATGAACCATTCGGAGGACACAATGTTAAAGGCTCATCTCCCCAAAGCCTGCGTGGCTGCGGCGCTTCTGTTCTCGGTTTCGATGTCTGTTGAAGCTCAGTCTGCAACGGACAGCGCAACCCCGGGTGAAGATGTCTCCCTGCAGGCCACCTACAACGCCGCAGCATCCAAGTATGCCCTGGATTTTGATATAACGGAACTGACCGCTGAACAGACAATGGCCAAGGCGGATGCGTTTGTCCGCGAAGCCGGAAAGGCTTATCAGTCCGGAGCTTATCAGAAAGCTGTTGATCTTTATCTCAAGACCATCGCCATTCTGAAGAAACTGCCTGAGAACCCGTCGGTTCTCCGCAAGACGGAAAACTGCCGTCAGGCCATTTCCGCCTGCTACTACTACTGGGCGGAAAAGCTCTATTTCGATGCTCAGGCTTCCACGGATGCAAAACAGTATGAACAGGCAATTGACCTTTGCAGGAAAGCTATGGAAATCTGGCCTGCTTCCAAGAATAAAATGGAAGAGATGATCGCCAGAATTTCCAAGCTGGCGGCTTCGGTCGAATACACCAAGAAGGTCTCTCCCGATGTTGTCGATCCCGGACAGCCGGCGCGACTTTACAGCATCGACGTTCTGCTGCGCCAGGGCGATGTCCTCTATCGCGACAAGCAGTGGGACAAGGCTCGCGACAAATACGAAGAAGTGATCGCGATTGATCCTTACAATATCGCCGCGATCGATGCGATCCGCAGAGTCAATCTCCAGCTTCTCAAGAGTGCAAAAGCGCGCAAGGCTCTTACGGAAGAGGAATACAAGACGGAAGCGGAATGGAAGTTCCTCTCTCCGCTGCCGCCGAAGGTCACTTTCTCCGGAAAGTCTGCGGCTGAGGAAGGTCCTGTTAAAAAAGAGGGCGCTCAGTCCTCCATTCAGGATAAACTGAAGAATATCATCATCGACCGTCTTGAGTTTGAAGAGGTCGAAATTCCGGTTGCCCTGCGCTATCTGACCCAGAAGGCGAAAGAGGGCGATACCTCGGAGACGGATCCGGCGAAGAAGGGAATCAATATTTTCCTGCTTCCGGAAGCGGAGCCGACGGAAGGAGCCGCGAAAACCGCGAACTCGGAAGATGCGGAAGATGCCGAAGAGGCTTCCGGTCGCAAGATCTCCATGACCGCGGATTCCATTTCTCTCGGTCAGGCGATCAACTACATCTGCCGTACCGCGAACCTGCGGGTGAAAGTGGAACCCTATGCGGTGATCATCGCTCCGCCGGGAGTTGCGCTTGAGCAGATGGAAACGAGAATCTATCCGATTGAAAAAGAGGTGGTCGACAGCCACATCGCGAAAGCAGCGGAAGAGAAGAGCGGGGATTCCTCCTCGCTGAAGATTGACCCGCTCTCGCTTTTCCCGCAGGTCTCGTTTGCGGAAGAGGGAGCGCAGATTGTCTACGATCCGGGCATCAGCCGTCTGTTCGTGACGAATACGGCAGAGAATCTCCAGAAGGTTGAGGAGCACCTCAAGATTCTGAACTCAGTCGACCCGCAGGTTCTGATTCAGACCAAGTTTGTGGAAGTTCACATGAACGACCTCGAAGAACTCGGTTTCCAGTATCTGTTCTCGAGACAGAACTCCAATGTTGAATATGTGAAGGAAGGCGATCTTCAGCACTACGTTGCCGGAGACGGTCAGCTTCCGGATTACCCGATCAACATTTACCAGCGCGCAAGCTCCAGCTCCACGGCGTCTTCAACAACGCCTGCCGGAAACTGGTACAAGTACTCCTCGACGTTTACGAACGGCAAGGACAGCTCATCGTCGCTTCCCTCTGAATTCTACTACACGAAGGCTCCGGTCGGAAACAAATCGATGTCTTTCGATCAGAATTCGCAGGTGGTCAGAAGCCTGAGAAATGTGACAACAACCGGAAGAGACACCGTTCAGGATCAGCTCTTCAATTTCGCGCACTACAACAAGTACGGCTACAAAGTCCAGGCGACGATGAATGCTCTGGACCAGGCGGATTCCTCCGACATGCTGGCCTGTCCGCGCCTGACGACGATGAACGGCTACGAGGCCGTCATTGCGATGGTGACGGAGCGCTACTTCCCGGATGAATGGTCTGACGCGGAAGTCGGAACTCTCTCGACCGGCAACACCACGGTTCCGCTGCTGACTCCTTCGGTTCCGGAATTCGACGAGGCGGAACGTCTCGGTATCGAACTGCGCGTCCGTCCGCGTGTGGATGACAACTACACGATTTCGGTTGCGATGACCCCGAGCATCCGCACGTTCGTCGACTGGGTTGACTACAGTTACGAGCTCAGCACGGAATCCAACGGATCCCCGTACTACTACACGAACATTCAGAAGATGCCGATCATCGAAGTCCGCTCCGTGAACACCTCGGTGCAGTGCTACGACGGTGAGACGATTGTTCTCGGCGGCATTATCACGGACAAGACGACGGGCATCGACGACCGTTACCCGATTCTCGGCAGTCTGCCGCTTGTCGGACGTCTCTTCCAGTCGAAGTCGAAGGATTCCTCGAAGGTCAACCTTCTGATCTTCCTGACCTGCCGTCTGATCAACCCGGACGGTTCGCCGATCCGCGAGCGTGAAATGAGAGGTCTGCCTCCGTTCCGCTACTGATCGTCCAGACTGAAGTCTTTTATCCGGCGGCTCTTCTGCGAAAAACAGAGAGCCGCTTTTTTTGAAATTGCAGCAGAGGAGTTTCAATAATGCAGAACCGGAATTCGCAATCCATGATGTTCGGACTCGGTCTCGATTCCGCGGATGAGCACAAACGCATTACGAAGGGGGAGAATTTTGTGCTGGTCGGCGGGTCGGAGGAGACGCATGAGCGCATGACCGAAACCGCAATCAAAGTGAATGAAAAGCTTTCCGCCCGCGGCAAGACGCTGGACACCGTCGGGCGCGAGGAGTTTTTTGATATTGTTTCCGAGTGTTCGGAGTGAGTCTTATTTCAGCGCAGCGCGCCGGCGGAGGAATCCCGCGCCGAAGCGTTCAAACGCGGCGCGTTCCAGCGTTTCCCTGTGGCGCGGATGCGCAATGCTGATGAGCAGCGCGGCGCGCTCCTGAAGCGTTTTCCCGTACAGGTTGACAACGCCGTATTCGGTCGCCACATAGTGCACAAGGTGGCGCGGCGTGGCGATGCCGGCGCCCTGTTTGAGGAAGGGGACGATTTTACTCTCCGCTTTTCCCGTTTCCGATGCAATGGCGATGATCGCTTTTCCGCCTTTGGAGCGCGACGCTCCGTAGATGAAGTCGAGCTGACCTCCGACGCCGGAATACATATAGGGTCCGAGCGAGTCGGCGCAGACCTGTCCGGTGAGATCAATTTCGAGCGCGGAGTTGATGGCAACCACATTGTCGTTCTGGGCAATGATGAAGGGATCGTTCGTGTAGCCGATATCCTTCATGAGAACGAGCGGGTTGTTGTCGATGAAATCATAGAACTTCTGCGATCCCATCATGAAGCTGGTAACGAGTTTGCCGCGGTCGATCTGTTTGCGGGCGCCGTTGATGACGCCCTCTTCGACGAGCGGCATGACGTTGTCGGAGAACATTTCCGTATGGATTCCGAGGTTGACATGATCCTTCAGCGAGGAGAGAATGGCGTTCGGAATGGAGCCGATGCCCATCTGCAGACAGGCTCCGTTGTCAATGAGTTCCGCGCAGTTGCGGCCGATTGCAAGATCCAGCTCGGTCGGTGGCGGATTGACAATCTCCATAAGCGGGTGATTGTCCATGACGGCGTAGTCAATTTTGCTGTACGGAATCAGGGCGTCGCCGAGGGTTCGGGGGGCGCGTTCATCCACGACGGCAATGACGGTTTTCGCCATTTCGACGGCTGCGAGCGTAATGTCGACCGAAACGCCGAGTGAGACGTAGCCGTGCTGATCGGGTTTGGTGACTTTGATGAGCGCAACATCGCATTTGAAGACGCCGGACCGGTAGAGCGCCTGAGTGTCGCTGAGTCCGACGGGAAGGTAGTCGCTGACGCCTTCCCGGATGCTTTTGCGGTTGTTGGCTCCGGCGAAGAACGCATCGGGGATGAAGATCCCGGCATAGCGTTCTTCGGTGTATGGAGCTTTCCCGAAGGTCATGAGCTGGACGATGCGGACGTCATGCAGTTCGCCTGCGTCGCCGCGGCGGCAGAGCGCCTCGACGAGCAGTTCGGGCGAATTGGCAAATCCGCTTAAGTAGAGAGAGTCGCCGGATTTGATGACGGCGACGGCTTCATCGGGCGAAACGACCTGGGGGATTTTTCTCATGAGCGGAGTTCTCAGATGCTGCGGAACCAGCCGGTGACGTTTTCGACGGCTTTCGGATTTCCAGTCGCAACTTCATCGCGGTAGAAGCCGACAACTTCGTGTTCGAGTTCTTCGGCGGTCATTTTCTTTCCGGTGAGTTCACTGACGATCTTGAGAAGATCGTGCTGAGTGAAATCGTAATTGTCTTTTTTGATGATCTCTTTGATTGCATCGACGGATTCGGCTTTGCCGAGGCTAGCCTGGAATTCTTCGTCGGCCATCAGTCTCATGCAGAATGCTCTGGCGCTTTCAACGGACATGTGAGTTCTCCTGTTAGATTTCTGTTATTCCGGTAAGATAAACGCATTCGGGGGTAAATTCAAATGCGGATAGCAGAAAATCAACCAAAAAGTTTGCGCGCAAGGTCGAACGAGGTGAAGATGCCGCTCTGCGCACCGTTTTTGTCAAGAACGGCGAACATGGCGGATTCGGAACCTTTGGTCTGTTTCAGCGCTTCTCCCAGCGGGGTGGCGGCGGAAATGCCGGTCAGGGGGAGCATGCAGTCCGCCGCAGTCCGTCGCGTCCACTCCTCTTCGCGGATTGCGAACATGGCATGATAGGCAGAGAATACACCGATCCATTTTCCGGTCCGGTCATCGCGAACGGGGAACTTCGAGAGCTGTTTTTTGAGGCAGAGATCCATTGCTTCGCGAACCGGAAGGCCGGCGGAGACGGCGATAACGCGGTCCGTTGGTTTTGCGATATCCGCGATGGTGGCGGAGTGGAAGCCGATGGCGTTGTCGAGCAGAGCGGCGGCTTCGGCGGGCAGACCCCCTCCGTTCTCACTCTCGCGCAGAAAGAGCTTCAGATCCTCGCGCATCAGGGCGGAACGCGCTTCGTCGGAATTGCTCTTCTTTGCAATCTTTCGGCTGAGAAAACTGGTGAAGGCGTCGAACAGACGGACCGGAAGGTAGAGGATATGATAGGTTCCGTAGAGAACCCAGATGATTTTTGCGCAGCGGATGCAGGGCGCCTGGCGGAAGTAGCTTTTCGGGATGATTTCGCAGATCAGCATGGATACGCTCAGGACGCAGGTCATGGCGAGCAGTCCGGCGGCGGAGGAGAGACCGGCGCTTTCCGCGAACTTCTTCGCCGCGAGCGAAGCGCAGACAACGCTGATGTTCACGCCGAGCAGACTGGTCGAAATCATCACGCCCGGGTTGTCGAGGAAGAAGAGAATCATTTTTGCCGAGCGGCTTCCGTTTTCATACGCGTGTTCGATGCGCGGACGGCGGATCGAGATCATGCCGGTTTCGAGTCCGGCGAAAACGCCCTGCATGAGAATGAAGAAAACAAGAAATGCAAGACTTGTCAGCATACGATGGCTCCTTCCTGCGGATCGGCGGATCCTTCGGCTTCATTCTGAATGCGTGAAAATTCAATTTTCGATGCGCGGTTGCCCTGTGTCTCGAGAATGCGGATGCGGAAGCCGTCACACTCCACTTCATCGTCTTTGGCGGGGAGGGTCCCTGCGAGTTCGCAGAAAACTCCGTTCAGCGTGGCGGATTCAAATTCCCGCTCCGGACGCCAGCCGGTGTCGTCCATAACGCATTCGATCGGCGTCAGCCCGTCGTAGAGCCAGACATTCTGTTTTGACATCAGCGGTTCGGTCGGCAGACTCTTCTCGCCGCCGATGACGTTTCCGGTCAGCGCGGCGTAGATGCATGCGCGGGAGATGAGACCGACGGTGACGCCGTATTCATCGGAGACGAGCGCGGCGGCGATTTTTTTCGCGTTCAGGGTACGCAGAGCATGGATGACGGTCGCCTGTTCGGGAATGAACACGGCTTCACGCACAATTCCGCTGGAGAGCCAGCGGGCGCGGCGTTCCGGCGGGAGCGCAAAGAAATCGCGCGACGGCATCAGCTGCGACGCCGTTTCCATGTTTTTGTTTCCGACGAGCGAGTACAGATATTTGCGGCTGAAGAGCAGTTCCCGGATCTCCTTTGCGGAGGAGTCGCTCCGGATGAATCCGAGCGAGTTGACGGGAAGCATGATTTCGGAGACTTCACGCGCGCAGAAGTCAAGCGTCTCCTTCAGCAGTTCCTTTTCCGCTCCGGTGAACGCTCCGTTGCGGGTGCAGGTGTCGATGTAGGAATCGAACTCCTCGTGGGTGAGGGGGACGGACTTGCGGCGTCCGAGGATGTCGAGAATCTTGTCGCAGATTTTTTCCGCGCACCAGACGACCGGAAAGAGAATCGTGCGCATGAGGCAGACGGGGGCGGCGACGATTTTCGACCAGGGATCGCAGTAGACGTATGCGAGGGTCATAGGGGTGATTTCGCCGAACAGCAGCAGGATCAGAATGCCGATGACCGCGGAGGCGACGGTCGCCGCGACTCCGGTCAGTCCGGTGTTGTGAATCACCGTGTCGTTCAGCATGGAGATGCAGCTGTTGACGAACATATTCGAGAGAATGATGGAAACGAGGGTGCGGTTGTAGTTGTCCAGGAGAAAATAGATTCTCCGTTTTGCGGGGGAGGGATCGTCCTTGTAAGTCGCAACTTTTGCGCGTCCGAGAGAGAAGAGCGCCATTTCACAGCTGGAGAAAAATGCGGAGCCTGCGATCAGCACGATCAGCAGAATGAATTGCAGAATCAGAAATAAATAACCGTCCATACAGTGCCGTTTCCGGCGGAACCTCCCGAATGAGTTGTAAATTTATTTAATATAACAGGTTCGCCGGGAAATTGCAAATATGGAACGGCTGTTTTTTCGATTTATGCGTCGAGAAGCGGTTTTTCGGGAGCACCGGTGAGATGAATGCGGATTTCGGGCGGGGCGGTTTCTGCGTCATCCTCCTTGCGGTAGCCGCGGGCGCGGAGTTTTGTGGAGGCGTAAAAGCGCAGAAGCGAACGGTCGCCTTCGAGAATCAGCTTCTGAATTTGCTCTTCGGCGAGGTCGTCGAATTCTTCCCGGAGGGAGACTATCAGTTCACCTGCATCGGGGTTGGCGCGGATGAAGTCGTAAAGTGAAGAGCGCGGGACGGCAAGCTTTCGGGCGATGGCGCTGATGTTGCCGTAAGTGCCCTGAGCCGCTTTGCGGAACGCGGAAAGAGTCAGTGGTTTCATGGAATCTCCTCTTGTTTTTTACGGAGGAACAGAGGTGTCAACCGTAAAGATTGCATTTTTTTTGTTTTTGCGCTTGCAGAAACGGAAAAGCTGTATTAGATTATCGAACTTATGAAGCAAAAAAGAGAAAATCATTATATAAAGGAACAACCATGGTCATTTCCAAAATGAACAATGTGCTTGTCAAGCACAGCCGCATTCTGTTCGGCTTATTCACGGCCGTCATCATCATTTCGTTCGTCTGGTTTTTCACGCCGGGCGCGAGCGGAAACATTCTCTTCGGAACAAACCCCATGTCTCCGAACGCCGTCGTGGGATCGGTTTTTGAGAAGGACATTACCCGCGGCGAACTGATGGATATGGTTCGCGACTACTCCCTGCTCATGGCGGCGAACTACGGCGTGAAGCCCGCAATGAACGGTCTTGACGAACAGCAGATCGAAGAGGCGTTTCAGAGAGCGGTTCTGCTCTCCGTCGCAAAACAGATGGGAATCTCGGTTCCGGAGGAACGCATCGGCGAATATCTCCGCGCACTTCCCGCATTCGCCGGGGCGGACGGCAAGTTCAGTGCGGAAAAGTTTCAGACGTATGAAAAAGAGATGCTTCAGCCGCTGGGTTACAACGCCCTTGATCTGGATAATGCGGTCCGCAACCTGCTGACCATTTTCGCACTCTCCACTGCCGCCGGAAGCGACGTTGTCGTGACGCAGAACGAAGTCGCAGACTTTGGACGTTCGGTTCTCGAAAAAATCAACGTCAAGACGGTTCTTTTCCCCTTTGAGACGATGAAGAAACAGCTCAAGCCGACCGAAGCCGAACTCCAAGCGTTCCACAAGGCGAACCCGCAGCTCTTCATGACTCTTCCGCAGTTCAAAGCGAAAGTGGTCCGCTTCAATTACAACAGTTACATGGATCAGGTCAAACTCGCACCGGATGCCGTGAAGAAGTATTATGATTCGCACAAAGCGGAATTCACCAAGAACGGCAAGACCGCTCCGCTGGCTTCCGCGACAAAACAGATTACCGAAAAGCTCAAAAAGGCGGAAGCGGTCAAACTCGCCCGCAAAGCCGGACGCGATTTCCGCGAAGCTCTCTATGATGCGACTGCCGAGACCGATGCAGCGGGATATGCCGCCGCATTCGTTCAGTGCGCCGCGGCAAACAAGCTCGCCGTTGCGGAGAGCGGATGGTTCAATGCGGAATCCGCCGGCATGGACAACGTCGGACGCGAGCCGCGTCTGGTGGAAGCGATTGTAGGGCTTCCGGAGCGTTCCCCGATCACCAAGACTGTGGAAGGCGATCGCGCGGTGTTCGTTGCAGTCGTTTCCGACCGGAAAGCCGCCGCTCCTTCCGAGTACAAGGCTGTTGCCGCAAAAGTCCGCGAAGCATGGCTGAACGGCAAGGCGGTTTCGACCGCGCAGGAAAAGGCGCGCAATTTTGTGCTTGAAATGAACAAGGCGAAGAATCCCGCCGCGCAGCTTGCCGCGCTCGCCAAAGACGCCGTTGTAAAAGATGTTCCCGCATTCTCTCAGGAGAACCAGCCGAAGGAGAATGCCGGAATCATCATGTCGCTCGCTTTCAAGACTGAGACCGGAAAGCTTTCGCGCACGGTTGATCTTCCGGACGGCGTGTTCATGATTTTCGTTTCCTCTCGCACGATGCCGACTGCGGAGGAACTCGCAAAGGAGAGTGCAAAACTTTCCGAAAACTACAAACAGATGAAGCAGTACGCGGTTCTCAATTCGTTCCAGGCCTGGATCATGATGAACACGCGCAACTACATGCAGCGCTCCAATCAGGCGCAGTAAAGAAACTGTTTTTTCAGAGGGTCGGCGTCGCAGTGCTGAATTTTCGGCATGCGGCGCCATTCTCGTTATAGAAGGGAGCAAATTATGAGCGAAATTTTCAAGGAAGGCTATTTTACCGAACCGTGCCCGTCCCGTCCGGGATGTGCGCTTTCCATCCGCATTCTGGAGGCGCTGGACGCCGTCGAAACCGATTATCATCTGCTGGAGATCTTCAAAGGCGAGGGATTCGGGAAGATGGTTGCGCTCGACGGACGCATTGCCCTTGCGGAGTCGGACGAGTTCGTCATCAATGAAATGCAGACGCACATCGCCGCCTTTGCGCATCCGGAGCCGGAGAATGTTCTTGTGATCGGCGGCGGAACCGGGGCTCTTGTGCGCGAGCTGCTGAAGCACTCCTGCATCGAACATATTGACGTCTGTGAACGCGATGAAGAGGTCGTGAACCAGTGTTCACGTTTCTTCCCGTGGGTGGACAAGGTGATGAACGATTCGCGGGTCGACATGCATCTGATCGGCGGTTCCGCGTTTGTGAAGACACATCCGTGTTCGTATGATCTGATCCTTGTGGAGAGCGCGCAGCTGTTCAAGGAACCGTTTCTTTCCGACTGCAAGAAGGCGCTGCGTCCGTGCGGCATTCTGGCGGTTCAGGCGGAGTCCTGCCTGCTTGCTCCGGAAGTTGCGGAAGCGCAGTTCCGCATGATTCAGAAACTTTTTGTCAACGCCGGCTACTGCACAGTTCCGGTTCCGAGCCGCCCGGGCGGTTCCGCCGGACTCTGTTTCGGGTGTGACGATCATGGGGTCGAGACGCCCTGCCGCCGCCCGATCGGAGCTTTTGTGCGTCGTCTCAAGATGTATTCGATGGCGGTTCACAAGGCGGCGTTTGTCCTGCCTCCGTTCTGGACGAAACGTTTCGAACCGGAAGAAGATTGATGAATGGCGGAGACCGGGAAAACGGCCGTTTCTGAAACGGAAATGGTGCGGCGGGTCCGCTTTGTGACGTTGGTCGGACTGTTTGTGAATGTCCTGCTGACGGTTGCAAAAGCGGTTGGCGGCGTTGTGTTCCGAAGCCAGGCGTTGATAGCGGACGCCGTGCACAGTCTTTCCGATCTTGCAACTGACCTTGCGGTGATTTTCGGGGTGAAATACTGGTCCGCTCCGCCGGACAGTTCGCATCCGTACGGACACGGCAAGATCGAGACGCTGGTTTCGGCGTTCATCGGCATTGCGCTTGCACTGGTTGCGCTCGGACTTGTGAGCGATGCGGTTGCGACTCTGCGTTCGGAGAACGACAGCGGAGGTCCCGGGCTTCCTGCGTTTTTCATCGCTCTCTTCTCGATTTTTTCAAAAGAATGGTTGTTCCGCTGGACGCGCCGCGAAGCGCGGAAGCTGAATTCGAAAGCCGTGGAGGCGAATGCGTGGCATCACCGGAGCGATGCGATCAGCTCCATTCCCGCCGCGATTGCAATTTCCCTTGCATATTTTTTCCCGGATCTGCACTTCATCGACCCCGTTGGGGCGATTCTTGTTTCAATCTTTATTTTCCATGCCGCCTGGAAGATCGTGAAGCCGACTCTGCTTGAACTATCCGACGCGGGCAATCCGGAACGCGAAGCAAAACTGAAATGGATTGCGCTTTCGGTGGAGGGCGTCCGGAGTGTGCATCAGGTGCGCTGCCGCCAGGTGGGGGCGTCGTCGTTGGCGGATCTGCATATTCTTGTTGATCCGGAGATGACGGTGCGCGACGGTCATGCGCTCTCGCACCGCGTCCGCCGGGCGATTCTGGATGCGATACCGGAAGTGACGGATGTCGTGATTCACGTGGAACCGTTCAACGGCGGACCGCTTCCCTGAATTCACGCGGTCCGGTTCCGGTGAACTTCCGGAAAGCGGAGGAAAAATTGAGCGGATTCTGCCAGCCGGTCATCTGCGCGATCTCCTTGATGGACAGTCCGCGTTCCTCCGCGAGCAGCCGCTTCGCCTTTTCCATGCGCAGCCCGATGAGATGCTGATGCGGAGTTTTGCCGTAGACTGCACGGAATTTCGAGTTGAGTTCGCGTTTGGAGAGTCCGCTTTGCCGCATGAGTGCTTCCGTGCAGAGGTCTTTTTCGAGATTGTCACGCATGAATTCTGCCAGCCCGACGATTTCCGGTTCCGGTGACGGCGACGGGACCGGATAAGCGAGCAGCTGAAGCACTCCGTAAGTGAGAATGCTGTTTTCGGCTGGAGTATGCTCTTTGCCGTTTCCGAGACGATCAAGTATTTCTTCGAATTTCCTCCAGTCAAAATTTCCGACATATTCCCGGCGGTTCAGTCCGGTTAATTCGAGGTAGGCGTTAAGAAGTTCTCCGCGCACCTGAAAGGAGTCTTTGATGCAGAATCCGGCGGGTCCGGTCATGACTTCGCTGCATTCGCCGGGATGAAGAAGGAAGGCGTCGCCGGGTTCGAGCAGAAAGCAGCGTCCCTCCTGCCGCACGGCGAGAGACCCGGCGCGGACGTATTCGATTCCGAGGTGCGGACTTTTTTCCTGTATGTAGTGGTAACGGTCGTTGACGCGTCCGCGGAAGAGTCCGGGAATGAAGAGCGGCTGGCGGCAGTGCGGATTCCTCAGGTCGATTTTCCGGACTTCCTTCTGCGAGGTCGAGTGAAACAGGCGGCAGCCGTCGCTGTTCTGAAACATGTAGACGTCCGGATGATCGAAAACGGCTGGATTGTCAAGAACCTTCATAAAATCCTCTTTTCAGATGTATTGCTCTTTTATCAAATGAAATATAGTCTTGCATCTGTTGTTTTTCAAGCGGTTTCAGCGTATAATTTACAACAGAGAAAACGCGCGGAAAAAACGATGCGGCGCCGGAAGTCGACCCGGGAGCCGCAGAAGAAAAGGACAGGAAAGATGAAAAAACTGACAGCATTGTTTGCCGGGCTGACTCTGCTTTGCCTTGCCGCGGATTCTCCGGATTCGCCGTACGGGGTCTGCGCCCACGTATGCAAAGGAGAAGAGTGGAAGCTGGCCGAACCGAAGTTCAGTGTTTTGAAACGCGGTGGAATCCGCTGGGTGCGCAACGGTTTCACCTGGGGACAGGCGGAGCCGAAGCAGGGTGTGTGGGATTATTCCAAGCTGGATATCGTTGCGGAAACTGCGAAGAAACACGGGATTGATTTTCTTCCGATTCTCGCTTACGACGTTCCGTGGGCGCATCCGGCGTATCGGCATCTTGAGCAATGGCGGGAATATGTCCGCCGGACTGTCTCGCGGTATGCGAAACAGTTCCGTTACTGGGAGATCTGGAACGAGCCGAACATCAATGAGAAGCCCGGTTCCCTGGTTCCGCCGGAAAATTATGTGGAACTCCTGAAGGCGGCGCATGAAGAGATCAAAAAAATCGATCCGGAACTGAAGGTAGTGTTCGGCGGAACTTCGGGTGTGCCGGTTGCGTATCTGGAAAAATGCCTGAAGGCGGGCGCGGCGGATTTCTATGATGTCATGAACATTCATCCTTATCTGAACCGCCGGAAACCGGAAGAAGTTTTCAAACTGCTGAATCCTCTGTTCGAGCTTCAGAAAAAATACAAGGCGGAAAAGCCGGTCTGGGTGACGGAATTCAGCTGGCCGACGCACAAGTTCGAGCCGGTGCTGAATCCGCAGGTTCTGGACGAGGCGTTGAAAGTCTTCGGTCTGGACCGCAGGACTGTACAGGTCGCGGTAATCCGGAATCCGGATCTTGAAAACTTCCGCGGAAAGGCGTTCGCGCCGGAAGATTATACTGCAGCCTTTCCGAACCGTAAAAATATTTCTTATGAAGATTTGAAGAATCTTGACGTCCGCCAGTATCCCGTGCTGATTCCTTCGCTGACGCAGGCGTTTCCGCGGACATACTTCAAAGATGTCGTGGATTATGTCCGGCGCGGCGGAGTGATTATCCACAGTTTCGGTTTCCCGTTTTACTGCGACGCCACGCGCGATGCGGACGGGCGCTGGATTCAGAATTCGGGTCCTGATGAGAAAATGATGAAGGCGCTTCACATCAAATGGCTTGCCGGCTGGCGCGACAATGTTCCGCGTTCAGGGAAGATTGCGCCTGCGCCGGGACGTTCCGTTCCCGCAATCCGTTTCAAGGGCAGCGAGCGTTATCTTTCCGCGGAAAACCTGAAGCCCGGAGATGAACTGATTCCGCTTTACATCCAGACGAACAAGGAGTTTTCCGCTCCGGTCGCCGGGGTTTACAAGTTCAACAGCGATCTGAAAGGCGGGATGATTGCGGATGTGAATTTCTGGGAGAATGGTGTTTCGCAGGAGGTTCAGGGCGAGTTTCTGGCACGCGAATATCTTTGCTTCCTCTCTTCGGGAATTCAGAAGATTTTCTGGTATAAATTCCGTGCGGAGGAGTATGACAAATCCTGCAACGGACACAATTTCGGCATTGTTCACCGGGATTATTCGCCGCGCGATGCGTTCAAGGCGTACCGGACTTTGATCCGGCTCTGCCCGGAAGGCTCGACGCGCCCGGTTCTGACGAATGACGGCAATCTGTTCTCTGCGGAATGGAAACAGCCGGACGGAACAAAGGTGTGTGCGCTTTGGGCTGCAGAGCGTCCGGTTCCGGCGAAACTGCCGTTTGAAGTGCGTGAGGCGTTTGACTATCTGGGGAATCCGCTGAAGCCGGAGGCGATCCGGACGATATCGGAAGGTCCGGTTTATCTGATTGCAAAATAAAGAGGTGCAGAGATGAAAAATTACAGGAAAAACAGAACGGCTGCGGGATTTACCCTTGTAGAGCTCCTCGTGGTAATTGCCGTGATCGCCATCCTGGCGGCGCTGCTGATGCCGGCGCTGAACAGCGCAATCGGGAAGGCGCAGGTGATTCAATGCACAAGCAATCTGCGCAATGTCAATCTGGGGCTTGTCGGGTATGCGGATGCACACGACGGCTTTGTTCCGGCTTCGGGCGGAGGTTTTTCGGAGATTACCGTTCCGGGCGGAAAGCGTATGACGTGGGCGGGGCAGCTGGTCTACGAAGGTCTGCTCCCGAACGGAAAAGTCCTGACGTGTCCCGGAATTGTGAAATGGAACGCCTATTGCTGGAAATATGCGTATGAACTGACAACGCAGAGCGCAAGAGATTTTCTGAACGCGGGAAACGGTCTGCTCTGGCAGATGGGATACGGCGGTTACGGCCTGAACTGTCTGGTTCAGGGACAGCCTGGATTCGGCAGAACGTATCCGCGGGTGCGGCTTGGATCGGTGCGTCAGCCCTCCCGGAAACTGCTTGTTGCCGATACCCGCGGAAATGACATCGGCGGAAGTCCATCGGCGAATTCATCGCTGGAGCCTGCGAAAATGTCCGGGGACGCGGGCGGACTCAACGGCGGAGCCGCGTTCGGCTGGCATCAGGAGACGGTCAACGCTCTGTTCTTCGACGGTCATGTGAAGAGTGTTCACGGTCCGAATACCACGCCGCAGCTGTTCTGGATCTGGACCCGGTCGCAGCCGGAGTTCTGTTTTGACAATACCCAGAGCGCGGATGTGTCGCCCTGGTTCATGCAATAACTTTCAGGAGTTTTTATGAAAGCGGAAATCAGATCGTTCGGCGGCGCGCCCGCCGTATTCCTTGACGGGAAACCGACAACGGCACTTATGCACTGGACAAGGAATCCGCAGAGTGCGGATACCATTCTGTTCCGGAACGAGGGCATTCATTTTTACTCGTTCATGGGAAACCTCGCGATTCCGGCTCCGGAAGGAACGCCGGAAGAAGAGCTTGAAATCAAGGACGGCGGACTGCCGCGGATGCTGCTGACGCCGGAAAATATCGACAAGCTCATGACTCAGCTTGTCGCGGACGATCCGGAAATCAAAATTCTTCCGCGCATCATCATGAACCCGCCGGTCTGGTGGGAAAAACGGCATCCGGAGGAACGGATGCGCTTCTATTCGTACCCGAAGCGGTGCTATGTCGACGGTCCCCGCGCTTCGCTCGCCTCCGATTCCTGGCGGGAAACATGGGAAAAACGGCTCGCGGAAACCGTCCGGTATTTTGAAGCGAAGTGGAGTGAATGCATCTTCGGCTATCACACCGGACTCGGTCATTGCGGAGAGCATGACTATATGTGGTGGGACAATGCGGCGGATTTCAGCCCGATGCATCACCGCGCGTTTCTCCGCCGCCTCGAAGCAAAGTACAAAAACATTGATGAACTCAACCGCGCATGGCGTTCGGTATTCCGTTCGTTTGCTGAAATCCCGGTGACCGATGCGGCGCGCTTCGAACAGGCTGGACCGCGCACGCCCGCGCTCTTCCTCCCCGAAAAGGAGCAGGATCTGATCGACTTTCAGGAGTTCTGTTCCGAACTGATGGCGGATACGCTGCTCAAGGAAGCGCGTGTGGTCAAACAGACGCTCCGTGAATGCGGAAGCACAAAGCTGTTCGGCGCGTTTTACGGCTATGTGAATCTCGTCGCCAACTCCAGCCAGACAACAGTCGGACACAGCGCGCTGAACCGCGTGCTGGAGTCGCCCGACGTCGATTTCCTCTGCGGTCCGCTGAGTTACGGCGCGCGTCAGGCGGGCGGAGCCGCGCTGCATCAGATGATTCCGGGTTCCATCACGCTTCACAACAAGCTCTTTTTCAGCGAAGACGATACGGGAACGCATCTTTATCCCGGTCCGCATCACGGTTATCTTCCGGAAGACGCCGAGACTGCGTGCCATGCGTTCCGCCGCAACTTTGCCGCGACGTGGAGTTCGGGCGGGACACAGTGGTGGATGGATCTTTACGGCTCCGGCTGGTTTCTCGACTCCGCGCTCGGCGCGGAGTTCCGGCTGGAGCGCGAATTCGCGGAACGGCATTTCGGCAATCGTGAGAGCGTTGCGGAAATCGCGGTTTTCGCATCGCTCCGGACCACGTATGCCATGCGCGACAATCCGGTTCCGTTGACCGGAAGTCTTATCGAACATCAGCTGATGGAGATTGCCGCGTGCGGAGCTCCGTTCGATCTGTTTGCTGAAGATGATCTGCCGCTGCTGGCAGAACGCGGAAAACTCAAGCAGTACAGGTTCTGCATCTTCCTGAACACGCTCGATCCTTCGGAAGCCGTGCGGCGCACGGTGCGCGAAGAGCTCGCAAAGAACGGACGCTCGATTCTCTGGTTCTACGCTCCCGGCTATTACCGGCATCATGAGCGTGATGCTGCGTTTGCGGAGGAGTTGACCGGGCTGCGTTTCCGCGTTGCGGAGACTGGCATTATGCCGATGCTGACTGAAACGCGGCTGAACGGAATCCGCACGACATATGGTTTGACCCGCGCGGTGTATCCGCGTCTGGTCTGCGATGATCCGGCGGCGGAATCGCTCGGATATTTCATCAACGGAACGACGATTGCGGGACAGCCCTGCGGAAGCGGAACCGCGCTGGCGCGGAAGAAGAAGGAAGACTGGACCGCGCTCTGGTCGGCGTCGCCGTGTCTGCCTGCGGCATGGCTGACGGAGTTCGCCCGCGGTGCGGGAGTGCATATCTGGAGCGAGCGCGGGGATCAGATTTTCACCGCGCCGGACTGGGTTGCGGTTCATGCAAAATGGGATGGACCGCTGACGCTGCGTCTGCCCCGCCGGATGTCGCTCCGCGCGTATCCGGGAGGAAACGTTTTTCCGGAAACGGATGCGCTGGAGCTGAACGTCAGACGGGGCGAAACGCTGTTGTTTGAATATTGATCAGCTGCATGCCAGAAGAATCAGGTCGTGCAGTTTTGCTTCGTACTCATATGTGTACGGGTTGACCGCCTCGCCGCGGACGTATTTCGCAAAATTGCGGAAGAGCCAGTCGTAGCGCAGGTGAGGCGGGAAGACGACGGGGCGGCTGTGGTCGAATCCCGCTTCCACGCCGATGGTTTCACGGGCGATGGTGTCGTCCCAGCCGTCGCCGCGCGGGAGTTCGATCGGCTGGATTTCGAAGCTGCCTTCCGTTCCGGAGATGATGAGCGAACGGCGGGCGGCGCCGTTGACTTCCGCCGCGCAGGTTTTGACGAAGGATAGTCCGTTTTTGTAGCGGAGAACGCAGAACCCGTAATCTTTTGTGTCTGCGTCGATTCCGGTGCAGGTGTTCATCGGAATGACCTCTTCGGGGAAGCCGCAGAAATGAACGACCATGTCGATCATATGACAGCCGAGGTAGTACATCATTCCGCCTTTGAATTTGCCGAGGAAGCGGCGGTATCCGGGATCGCCGGTGACGCTCATCTGACCTTCCACGCTGAAGATGCGTCCGAGTTTCCCCTGATTCTTGAGATCGAGCGCATAGCGGACGGCAGGATTTCCGCGGAACATGTAGCCGAGAGTGAGAACGAGGTTCTTTTCTTTTGCGAGATTGCACATGCGGTGGAACTGTTCCGAATTCTGGCTGCCCGGTTTGTCCATGTAGGTGTGATAACCGGCTTCGAGCGAGCGGATTGCTGTTTCAACGAGTTTTGCTTCATCGGTCTCGACGATGAAGGCGTCCGGCTTGCGCTGCAGTGCCTCCTCCCAGCTGATGAAGGGGAGTCCGGCGTACGGCGGAGTGTTGCGGATTTCTTCGCGGCGCGCGGCGTCTTCTTCGACGATGGCTTCGAGGGTGTAGAGTTCGCTGAGTCCGCGCAGTGCGGTTGCGGCGTGAGCGGCGTGAACCGTCGGTCCGGTTCCGATCTGAATGACGCGCAGTTTTTCCATGAGAAGATCTCCTTGTTTGAAAAAATCAATGCTGTTTCTGAATTGCTCTTTTAATATAATACCTGAAACCGTATTTGAAAAATGCGGGAATCTGTGATAAAGTTATAAAAATCAACGATTCTGGAGTTTTGCAGATGAAATCGGTTCTCTACAAAGGCGGCGTCTCCGCGTCCGAGGGACTTGCTGTCCGGTTCCATTCGATGGAAAAAGGTCATTGCACCATTCAGCACTGGCATGAATATTGCGAACTGGAATTCGTTGTGCGCGGAACCGGTCTGCATCAGGTCGGCGGGAAGGAGTACCGCTTCGGAGCCGGTTACTGCTGGCTGGTGGGCGGAATCGAAAGTCACGGAATTCTGACGGAAGAGGAAACGGAGCTTGCGAATCTCTCCTTCTTTCCCGATCTTCTTCCGGAGGAGCTCGGGAGTGTGCTTGATACGCGTCCGGTGATTCTCTGCCGTTTTCCGGATGCGCGGCGGGCGGAGCTTGAGGAGCTGTTTCGCCGGATTGCCGCGGAGGAGGCACCGCATCCGTTTTCCCGTTTGAACGCCTCCGCGCTGCTGGTTCAGATTCTGGTTGCGGTTTTGCGTGAAGCCGGTGTCGACGCATCCGTGCCGCCCGCGTTCCTGCGGACGGTTACCGCGTGGGCCCGCCGCCATTTCCGGGAGGAGGCGAAACTTTCCGCGCTGGCGTCCGAACTCTCTGTTTCGCCGAATCATCTAGGCAAGGTGTTCCGGAACGCAACGGGGATTGCTTTTTCGGATTACATTACGGGTTTGCGCCTGAACCGCGCGTGTCATCTGCTGAGCAAAACCGATCTGCCGGTGAAGATTGTCGCTCTGGACAGCGGGTTCCGGTCGGTGGAATATTTTCACACTGTTTTCCGTGCGCACCTGGGGCGGACGCCGGCGGAGTATCGCGCGGAAGCGGAGAAAAAATAAGCGTTACTCTTTCACAAGTTCATAGGCGAATACAACACCCTTGAATCTGAAGTTGTCGAGTTCAACGCGGAATCCGTGTTCCGTTTTGAGCACCGTTACTTCTCCGATGCGGTTTCCGGCGGTGTCGAGCGCATGGATTTTCCAGTTTCCCGGAAGATTCAGCACGACCGATGCGGTTCCGTGTTTTGCCAGGAACGGCGTTTCGCCCCAGTTCTCCAGACGGTCGAGCGAGGCGTTGCCGAACCGCATTCCCGTTGCCTGCGTGTTGGTCAGGTGGAACAGCGTCAGGCGCCCGGCGGACTTCAACTCTGTCGTGTCGACGGGAATGAGGGCGAACACTGCGAATCCGCTGCTTGCCTTCACATGCAGAAGGTTCCCGTCGAGCGCGCGAACCTTTCCGGTCACCAGAACTTCCCCGCCCGGCGCGGCGGCGCGGAAGGTTTCCGCTTTGTGATTGATTTCAAGCTCTCCGCCCGGCGCGGTGAAGCGTCCGCTTGCGGCGTCATGACATCCTTCGGGAAGCAGTCCAGCCGCAACGAGATTCAGTATGAGCGACTTGTCCGCTTTGAAAACGGGCAGTTTCGTTCCGTTTGCGTTTCCTGTTCCGAGATCAATCAGAGCATTGAATTTATTTCCCTCCGAGAGACTGGTGACGCCGCCGGTCCGCGCAAGGTATCCGAGTTCGACAAACGCTTCCGGCGCTTCGGCTTCGCCTCCTTTGCGGAGCGGGTCTGTCATGATTCCTGCGAATGCGGATTTTGCAGGGGAGATTCCTCCGGAAAGAAACAGGTTTGCGCCGATTCTCTGCGAAAACGCTTTGACGGGGTCGGTCGCAATATCAAAGAATCCGTCCGTGCGGTTCGGGTTGGTGACTGTGCCGTTGCTGTGCGCGTAGGCAAAGGGAAACAGCGCATCCCAGTCCTGGAAGGCGGCGGCCGCGGCGGTCAGTGCAGGACCCGCGGCGCGGAACTGGTTCGGGTTCGCATAATCGAATTCGGATACCGTAAACGGCTTTCCGAACAGACGGGTCGGGAACATCGCTGCGGGAACGTTGGAGGCGGCGGCGACGGCGTTACGCTGGTTCGGAATGACCGGGAGTCTCCACGCTTTTCCGGCGAACCGCGGATGATCCCAGTAGGCGTGATTGTCGACAAAATCATAATGGCTGCGTGCTTCGGCGAGCGCGAGCCGGTTGAGAAAATTCTGGTCGGTGAGGAGCGTTTTGACTCCGAATGCGCGGAGGTCGCGTTTCATCTGTTCATAGCGCGAGATTGCGAGCTTCGAAAGGAAATGGTCGAAGTTTTCTCCGGGATGCGTCTTCTGCCATTGCGCGAATTTCTCTTTGTAAAGCCGTCCGGAAGCCTGAGTCGCGCTCCAGACATGCGCCGGATTCGCTTCATTGACAAGCGAGAGAGAGATCAGCGCGGGATCATCTTTCAGCGCAAGCCCTGTGTACGGGTTGACGTGTCCGAGGAATTCCTTCGCCCAGCGGAGCCAGTTTTCATACACGCGGTCGTCAATGTAGAAGAGCGCTTTGTACTCCTGCGGCGTCTGGATAGCGCCCACGCCCGGAATTTCTGATGCGGGGATGTTGCGGCGCGAAACATAGACATCTGTTGTGTAGTAAATGCCGCGTTTCTTCAGAGTCGCGAGCAGATAATCGAGCCGCTCCATGCGCTCCGGATCGAGCAGAGAGCCACCGGTGGAGTTGCGCGCGTAAACTTCATTGTCGTGGTGGTGAATGCGGACTGCGTTGAACCCGAATGCGGCGATGCGTTCCGCGAGTTCGTGTGCGACTTCATCTGCCGGACGCTGTGAGTCGCCGACGAAGTTCGGTCCATAGAAGCGGACGGGAGTCCCCGGACGATTGCGGAAGACGAAATGTCCGTTGTCGTCAGGAACGATTGGACCGTATTTTCCCGCGGGAGCATCGAGACGCGCGGAGAAGTCGAGCGCGCTTCCGGGTTTTACATTGCGGCTGTATTCAAACGCTTTCCATTCGGCGTTCTGTTTTGCAATGTACGGCGGCCGACTGACGGAGCCGAGCTTTTCTCCGAATTCGCCAGCTTTGCCGTGACGGATCGTGAATGCGAGTTCCGCCTTGCTGACCTTGCCGTCATGGGGGAGAAAGCCGATGCGCATTCCGAAGGTCGAGCCGTTCCATTTGCGCCCGTCCTGAATGCGGAAATAAAAATTGCCTTCAAAGAGGATTTCTCCGGTTTGCGAGGGAATACGGACGCGTTTTGCCGTGCCGTCGAAGATTGTTTCCTTGCCGAATTCGACCGGGAATTCATGGAGCTTGCCGTCGATTTCAATTTTGTTGCCTGCGTAGAGCGAAACGGGGAGGGGCGTCTGGAGACAGAGCGTGCGGATCAGTGAACCCTGCCGGAGGTCGAGAATGCCCTCGAATTTCCCGTCGGCAAGCGCAAACGAAAGCGTGCCGCTTCCGGCGTCGGGAAGTTCGAGATTGAATTCCACGCGCTCATTTGAACTTTTGACGGGACGGAAGATGCGCGGAGCTTTCTGCGGCTGCCATGCGTGCCAGTTCTGACTGAAGGTCGTGGGCGTGCCGCGCCAGCCGTCGAGTTCAAGCGAACCGTCTTTTTGAAGAACGGGAGCTGCTGCGTTCAGAAAAGCGAGAGTTCCGAAGAGAAGCGCGAGTGAGGTCAATTGTTTTTTCATTATTCTTCTCCGTAAAAGAAGAGCGCGCCTGCGCCGACCTGTGCCTGAATGCCCGAACGCAGATTTGTCGCCGCATGGAGATCGGCGTAAAGGGTGTTGACGCGCAGATTGTGCACTGCCCAGTAGCGGTCGGTGTTGGTGCTGGAGGTAACGAGGCTCTGTCCGCCAGCTCCCGACTGTCCGTCTTTGCCGCCGGAGAGTTTCGCCTGCATCCGGGTGTCGGCAAGCATGATGAGGCCGGCGGGAGCTTTGCTCATGCGGAGAAGACTTGTGTTTCCGCTTCCGCGCTGAAGCCAGGGTTCGGAGCTGACGAAGTTTCCGCCCGCCCAGTTCCCGGCGGCCTTGCCGTTGTAATAACCGTTGATGTTGGTTCCGTAAATGTATTCGTAATAGGTCCAGTTCGCATCGGTGGTGATCTTCTGTTCAGTGCACTGGAAGACTTTGTTGTGTTTTTTCGGGATGTAGTTGTTTGCGGCGAGGTACTGCGCGTAGTTTGCCTTGTTGCGGGCGGTGCTCGGATTGGGATGCACATACCAGGTTCCGCCGTTCCAGTACATGACAAACCAGTCGTTCCAGTCGTTTGCGTAGGAAACGGCGGTGATTCCGATCTGCTTCTGATTGGAGATGCAGTTGATTGTCCGCGCCTTTGCGCGCGCTGAATTGAGCGCCGGAAGCAGCATCCCGGCGAGGATGGCGATCACGGCAATTACCACGAGGAGCTCCACAAGGGTAAATCTGCGGAATTTCCCCTTGAAATATGAGACGGAACAGTTGTTTTTTGCTTTCATAGCATTTCATGCCTTTCTTTTTATGGCTTGCATTCTCTAATTATATTATACACGATAAAGATGAATTTGACAATGCACAAAAGTTGCATTATAGTACATAAAATGCGCAAAATGCAAAAAAGGTGCTGTCGGGATGAAAGAGGATATTGTATACAGCCGCAGACGTGACGGGCGTTCGCCGCTGGTGATTACCTGTGCGGGAACTTCGTATTGCGACGGGAGCTACCACATCGCCCGCCGCGGGATCCCGATTCTGGTTGCGGAATATGTGGTGAGCGGACGCGGTGTTCTGGTTGTCGATGGCGAGCAGTACACACCGGAAGCGGGTGACGTCTATCTGGTTCCGCCGAACTCCACGCATTATTACGCTTCGGACCGCACAAATCCGTGGGTCAAACTCTGGTTCAATGTCGGCGGGACGTTTATCGCTGATCTTCTCGCCGCATACGGGCTGACCGAAACGGTGCTCCTGAAGAACTGTCCGTTGCGGGAGCGTTTCGAGGAGGGGCTGCGTGAACTGAAATCTTCGAAGGAGGTGGATGATGTTCTGGCCGCGCGGATCATTGTTCCCCTGCTTGCGGAACTGCATCTTTTTGCGGAAAAGAAGCGGCGCAAAAAAACTGCTGCGGATGCCGTTCAGCATTATATTGAGAGTCTTCCGCCGGGCGCGCCGCTGGAGACGAAAGTTCTGTATCAGTATTCGGGACGTTCGGTGTCGCAGACGATCCGCATTTTCAAGAAGGAGTTCGGCACAACGCCGTACGCGTTGTTTCTGGAGCGGAAACTGAAGACTGCGAAGTACCTTTTGAAGAGCACATCGTCTCCGGTGAAGGAGATTGCTTTGTCGCTCGGCTGGCAGAATCCCTGCTACTTTGCGCGCTATTTCAAACGCCGGGTAGGGCTGACTCCAAGTGAATACCGCAATCAGCCGCCCGTCTCAGAGCGGCGTTCCGGCTGTCAAAATCCTGAAGGAAATGATTGATTACAGTTTTTCGTTTGAAAAAATGTAGTTTGCCGCATTTTTTCGTTTGAAAAAATGTAGTTTGCCGCACTTTTTCGTTTGAAAAAATGTAGTTTGCCGCACTTTTTCGTTTGAAAAAATGTAGTTAGTCGCCGGTGATCAGTCTTTGCGGTGCTGGTCGCGCAGGAAACGGCGGCGGTCGTAACAGTACATCTGCCACGCGTTCCACATGTTGTGGCAGAAAATGTAGAAGATCGGACCCATGGCAACCAGGGCGCTTGCGTAATGAAGCGCAAGATACATGGTGAAAGTCGTGTTCTTCTGACCGAGAAGCTGACTGCATTCGCGGCGGTAGCGTTTGGGCGCAAGATATTTCCCGAACCAGAAGTTGCAGAAACAGATTACTGCGGAAATCAGAGCAATCCCGCCGACATTCCACATCGAAACATGCGGATTCTCAATGAAGTATTCCCGCGCAATCGCCGCAAGAATGAACAGTGTGAACGACCACAGCAGGAAAGAAAATGTCTTCAGCTTTTTCGGAAGTTCCCGCAGTTTCGGCCAGATGCCGCGAAGAATCACCGCCATGATGAACGGAAACGCAATCACCTGAAGCAGTGTCACAGCAACCCGCCCGATGAAGTCCGCGGTGAACTGCCCCGTCACCATCGGGAGAAGAAAGAGGAGCGAGAGCGAAACAAAAACGTTTGTAATCGTGAATCCCGTCAGCGCAAAGCCGATCCGTCCGTTCAGGAATGCCACAACCACCGGTGCCGCCGTTGCAGTCGGCGTGATGCCGACAAAGAACGCCGCGTTTGCCAGCGAAGGATTCTGCGGGAACAAGAGTTTCAGGGCAAAGTAGGGAAGCGTCCCCATCAGCAGGTTCGCACCGAGAAGATACCAGTGTTCCTTCCGCGGTTTGAGTTCACTGAAGCGGATTTGCAGACACGACATGAAGACCATCACGGTCAGCGCCCAGCGCACGGCGTTGTAAGGCGGGTCGTTCAGAACATGAACCTGCGGGAAAAGCGCTCCCAGCAGGAACGGGATAAAGATCATTGCAGGCCGAGTGAAAGTCTTCAGCATAAACCGCTCCGGAAAATAAAAAGCGTCCCGATTCGGGACGCTTGAGTTCATCGTTGGAGCGGGTGAAGGGGGTCGAACCCTCGTGGCCAGCTTGGGAAGCTGGAGCATTGCCGTTATGCTACACCCGCATCAATGTTCCTATATTATACTCTCTTTTTCGCAGAGTTCAAATTGAAATTGATTTTTTTTGCGTTTTTTCAGCGTTTCGCCGTGAAGAAGAGCCTCGGGAAGCGCTGTCTCAGTGCGGAGGTGCTGTTGCCGGGACCGCAGCCGACATCCAGAATCGTGCGCGGGGTGCAGTCCAGACGGTGGATCAGGTCGCGAGAGGGCTGTGTGCGTTCCTTTTCGAACTTCAGATACTGTTTGGAGTCCCAGTTTCCCATAATGAGCTCCTGCCGAATTCGATCGGCTCTGTTCCGTTTTGCGCAAGAGCGCGGTTGATCGCGGAGAACGGGCGGCTCCCGAAAAATCCGCGATAGGCGGAAAGCGGCGACGGATGCGCCGATTGTATGACAGTGTGACGCGCGGTGTCGATCAGCGGCAGCTTTTTCTGCGCCGGTCCTCCCCAGAGCACAAATACCACGGGTCGCGGAAATCCGCTGACGGTCCGTATGACGGAGTCGGTGAATTCCTCCCAGCCGTGTTTCTGATGCGAGCCCGCGGCGTGTGCGCGGACGGTCAGGACGGTGTTGAGGAGCAGAACTCCCTGTTTTGCCCACTCGTCCAGCGAACCGCTTTCCGGAACCGGCGTGCCGAGATCGGCATTCAGCTCCTTGAAAATGTTCCGGAGAGAGGGCGGAAATTTCACGCCCGGACGCACCGAAAAGGCAAGTCCGTGCGCCTGTCCGTCATCATGATAGGGATCCTGTCCGAGAATCAGTACACGGACTTTGTCCGGCGGAGTCAGGCGGAACGCGCTGAAGAGGTCTTCCCGGGGCGGAAAAATCTGTTTCTCCGCATATTCTTTTTCCAGAAATGCGGAGAGCGAACGGAACGAAGCGGCTTGCAGCGCGGGCGCGAGAAGCTCACGCCATTCTGCCGGAAGCTGTTCCGCCAGATTCATTCACGACCTCCGGAAACGCTTTTTTCGAGCCAGTCGGAAACCTTTTCGGTGACGATTTCAAATTCATTTTCGATATCGCCGACGCGCAGGTCGAGATCTGCAATCTCCTCCGGTTCCAGCACGGCGTCGCGGTTGAGAATGAAGAGTGTGTCGAGAATTTCCTTGTGGACATGCACCATGCCGGATTTCAAATCTTCCGGCGGAACCGCGCCTTTGTGCTCAAGGACGATTGCAGAAAGCTCTATGCGCCGGTCGGTCAGCTCCAGAAGCCGTTGGCGGAGCGGCGCTTTCGGCGAGTCGATGTTGTGACTGTAGCGGTCTGCCTGAGTTTCCCAGAGCTCTTCCACAAAGTTGAGATAGGCGGCTTCCTGCGCATCGTCAGTGAAGGTGAATTTGATGAGGTCCTCATGAACACGTTCAAATTCTTCGAAACTTTCCGCGCCGCTTGCAATGGTGTCGAGCATATACGCCTGGAGTTCGGTTTCATGAACCGGCGCATGGATTTCATGCAGGATGGCGTCGATGGACTCCATGGAGCCTTTCGAAGCGGAGAAGTCGTTCGGGGACATATCGCCGAACGGTCCGTCTTCCTGCGGAACATGCGAATGATCGTGTCCGCAGGCGCAGCCGTGCGCGTGATGGTGTTCGTGACTCTCTTCTTCCGCGTCTTCGCCGTGTTCGTGGTGATGCTCTTCGGGCTTGGCGGAAGTGTCTTCCAGCGCATCGTTGGAAATGAGCGTCCACTCGGAGCCGTCGCGGCGGAAGGAGATTGTCTGCATCATATTGTGATAGAGGTCGATTGCAGGACCCGGCAGTTTGCGGATGTCGTTTCCGGAAGCGGCGGCGTAGATGTAGGCGTACATGATCTGTTCGTGGATTTCGAGGGAATCCTTGTAATCGAAACAGACGTCGGTGAGGGCGTTTTCGAATTTGTCGATCCAGCGTTCGATTTCCTGCGGAGTCGGGGAGTCGATGCGGGAAACATGAGAGATTTTCCATTCGCCGTCCGCCCACGATTTGATTTCAAAGCGGATGTAGTCGCCGCTGCGGAATCCGGTGTTGCGGTAGAATTCGGAGAAGTCGAATGCTTCGAGAACCACGGGCATGGACTCGGAGAGTCCGCCGTGGTCGCGGATGGCGTCGTAGTTCTCCTGCGATTCGGCGACGAGCATATCGATTGTTCCCGCGGGACCGAGCATGAAGAAGAGGTCGGAGACATCTTTGTAGGGCAGGCGGACTTCGGTCAGTTCGAATGGAGCGGAGACTTTGCCGCTGGCGAATTCGAGTTCATCCGCGTAGAGTTCCGCCGGATGAAACGGTTCGAGGCGCGCCGCCGGAATGAAGATGCCGCGCTCCAGTTCCACCGGTCTCGGTTTGCAGAGAAACGAGGTTCCGCGGAAGAAATTGTTGAGAATGTAATAGAGGTCGGAGGAGTGCTTGCGGGCGACAAACTCGCAGGAATCAAGCATGTTGCAGATGCGGCGGATGGTGTTTTCGCGCTCTTCTCCGGTCGACTGCGGGTCGAGTTCGGCGGCGAGCTCCTCCGCGTCGAAGGATTCCTGTTTTGACTCCATGACAAATTGCATGACCGCTTTTTCGAGTTTGTCGTAGCTGAGCATCGGCGTCTCCCTTCTCAGAATGCGGAAAGATTCATCCGCTGAAGTTTTTTGTGCAGAAAATCGTTGACGGCGTTTTCCAGTTCGGGCTGTTCCCAGGTGCGCATGGTTTCGATGTCATAGGCGTCGGCAAGGTCGAATTCGCCGCTGCGGATGCGGTTCAGACTGTGCAGACAGGCCCCGCAGCCGAGTTTTGCACCGATATCCGCGCAGAGGGTGCGGATGTAAGTCCCTTTGGAGCAGTCGACGGTGAAATCCGCGAACGGAAGGTCGATGTTGTCAACCCGGATCGAGTGTATGGTGACCGGAACCGGATCGCGTTTGACTTCCACGCCTTTGCGGGCGAGATCGTAAAGACGCTCGCCGTCTTTTTTCTTTGCGGAGACCATCGGGGGAACCTGCAGAATGTCGCCTTCAAAAGACTTGAACGTTTCGCGGAGCATCTCCTCCGTGATGCCGTCGGTCGGAGCCGTGCGGATGACTTCGCCGTCGAGATCCTGCGAATCGGTTTCTGTGCCTAGCTGGATGCGGGCTTCGTAGACTTTGTTTTCGCCGCTGAATTTCTGGCTGAGCTTGGTGAATTTGCCGAGGACGACAACGAGGAGTCCGGTCGCCGCCGGATCAAGCGTGCCGCAATGTCCGACTTTCGGAACATTGAAGCGCGAGCGGACAAAGCCGACAACGTCATGGCTGGTCCAGCCTGCAGGTTTGTTGACAAGAAGAATGCCGCTCCGGTCGAACGGGGGCAGACGGTGCTTATTGGGGTTGTTTCTCATGTTGGTTCAATTCCGTTTCAACGTATTGCAGTAAAATTTTTTCCGCCTCTTCCATGGTCGGAGCGGTGATGGTGCAGCCGGCGGCCATTTCGTGTCCGCCTCCTCCGAGAGCGCGGGCGATGCGGCCGGCGGAATAAGGTTCGCGCTTGGCGCGGAGAGACGCTTTCCAGCCGTCCTTTTCCGGACGGAGCGTCGCCGCAATTTCAACTCCGTCGATGTTGCGCGGGATTTCGATCAGACTGTCCGTTTCGCGCATTTCCACTCCGTACTTTGCGAGAACTTCCGGATCAAGATACATCCACGCAAACTTTCCGCCGAACGCCGTTTTCAGACGGTTCAGAGCGAACTCCGCTTCCAGGCGGACGAAGCGTTCCGGACGCGAGCTGAAGATGGAGACGATGATGCGTTTGTGATCCGCTCCGAGTTCCATGAGTTCCGCCGCCGTGCGGAAGGCGTCGGGGGAGGTGTTCTGGAAGCGGAAACAGCCGCTGTCGGTGATGAGCCCGAGCAGAAGCCGTGTAGCATTCTCTTTGCAGATGCGGAATCCGGCGTCGCGGAAGAGCGTATAGAGATTTTCGGTGCACGCCGCCGCATCCGGGGCGACCAGATTGAGCGTGCCGAAGCCCGGGTTGTCCGGGTGATGGTCAATATTGATGAGGGTCGGGCAGTGTTCGAACGGATAGCCGCCTGCGGCAACCCGGTCCGGTTTGGAGCAGTCGGCGGTGATGAATACATCCGCCTCGATTCCCTCCGCCGACTGGAGGATTCCTTCGGCGGGGAGGAAGGCCGCAAGGTCTTTGGAGGGCAGTTCGGGCAAAATGCCGAACGCATGGAAGCCGTTGTCGCGCAGAATGGAGACGGTTGCGCCGAGCGATGCGATGGCGTCGCCGTCCGGGCGCACATGCACTGCCACGAGAATGGTCTGCGCGGTGCGGAGCGCGGCGAGAAACGGGGAGTCCATCACTTCTCCTCCTCGAGTTCGCGGAGGATGTTGAGGACGCGGTCGCCCTCTTCAAGGTTGCGGTCTGCGGTGAAGCGGAGGACAGGGGTGTACTTGAGCACGATCGTTTTTGCAATGCGCTTCTGAATCAGCGCGCGTTTGCTTTCGAGAAGCTGGATCACCTCGTCCTCGGCATCCGTGCCGCCGCCGTAAACGCTGACGTAAACGGTTGCATTTTTGAGGCAGGATGAGCACTGGACTTTGGTAATGGAAATCAAAGTGTTTTCGCGCGTGATGTTCTCTTTTTCGAGGATCGCGGCGATTTCACGCTTGAGGATTTCGTTGACACGGGCTATGCGGTCGGGGGCAAATGCCATGATGAATTCTCCCGTTTGAAACGATGAAAAATGCGATCCCGCGGGGTGCGGGACCGGAGATTTTACAGCGTTGCTTTTTTCAGTTCAATATCGTAAATCTGAATGACGTCGTTGACGTCGAAGTCGGCAAAGTTGTCGAGCTTGATTCCGCATTCGAGTCCCTGCTTGACTTCGCGGACGTCATCGTGGAAGCGGCGGAGCGAGCGGACTTCACCGTTGAAGATGAGTTCGCCGCGGCGGAACACGCGCGCTTTCGCGCCGACTTTGACCACGCCTTTTTCGACGACGCATCCGCAGACTTTCGGACCTTTGGAAAGTTCGAAAATCTGGAGGATCTTCGCCACACCGAGTTCGCGTTCGCGCTTCTCCGGCGCAAGGCGTCCGGTCAGAGCGTCGGTGATATCCTCGATCAGTTCATAGATGATGCTGTAGAGACGGATTTCGACGTTTTCTTTTTTCGCCAGCGTGTTGACACCCGGATTGACGCGGACGTGGAATCCGACCACGATACCGTGCGAGGAGGCAGCAAGCAGCACGTCGTTTTCGGTGATTGCGCCGACTCCGGCGTGGATGACGTTGATGGTGATCTTGTCCGAAGGCAGTTTCTTGAACGATTCCACGATCGCTTCGCAGGAACCGTTGACGTCGGCTTTGAGAACGACGCAGAGGGACTGCTTTTTATCGGATTCCATTTTGCTGAAGAGCGCTTCGAGGCTGGCTCCGGAAGCGGAGGTGCTGAGAAGGCTCTCTTCGCGCTTCTTTTCCGCACGGGCTTCGGCGAGTTCTTTCGCATGATGCTCGGAGGAACAGACGACGAGTTTTGTTCCCGCTTCGGGAACGCCGCTGAGTCCGGCGACCTTGACGGGGGTTCCCGGACCGGCGGATTTGATGCGCTGACCGCGGTAATCGGTCAGATTCTTGACTTTGCCCCAGTATTCGCCGCAGAGAATCGGGTCGCCGACTTTGAGCGTGCCGTTTTTGACGACGATGCTGGCGGTGGGACCGAAGCCCTGTTCGAGCTGGGATTCGAGAACGTATGCGATGCCGGGACGCTTCGGGTTTGCTTTGAGTTCAAGCATTTCCGCTTCGAGCAGAATCCGTTCGAGCAGATCCTGAATGCCCATTCCGGTGCGCGCCGAGACGCGGATCGCCGCAACGCTGCCGCCCCAGTCTTCCGACATGAGGTTGTTCTGCTGCATGTTGAGCAGAACTTTGTCCGCATTGGCGTCGGGAAGATCCATTTTGTTGATGGCGACGATGATCGGCACGCCGGCGGCCTTTGCGTGGTTCATGGCTTCGATGGTCTGCGGCATGAAACCGTCATCCGCGGCAACGACGAGCACGACGATGTCGGTGACGTTTGCTCCGCGGGCGCGCATTGCGGTGAACGCCTCGTGTCCGGGAGTGTCGACGAAGGTGATGGTCTTGCCGTTGAGGTTGACGACGGATGCGCCGATATGCTGGGTGATTCCGCCTGCTTCGCCGCCTGCGACGTCGGTCTTGCGGATGCGGTCCTGCAGAGAAGTCTTGCCGTGGTCGACGTGTCCCATGAAGGTGACAATCGGGCAGCGCGGAACAATGTCCTTCGGATTGTCTTCATATTCAAAATCTTCCGGATGTTCGGTATCTTCCGCGGTTTCGGGCTTCGCCTCTTTCTCCTTTGCTCCGACGACAAGTTTGATTCCGCATTTTTTTGCGAATTCGGTTGCGACTTCGGGCGTGACGGTCTGATTGATGCTGGCGAGCACATTCATGCGCATGAGTCCGCTGACGACTTCATTCGGTTTTTTGCCGAGCGCCTCGGCGAGCGCCTTGACGACGATCGGCGGGGTGATGGTGACTTCGGCTCCTGCGGGAGCCGCTGCCGCCGTCTCTTTCTTCGGATGCTTTTTTGCCGCGAGTTCTTCGCAGATGAGCTCCGCGATTTCCAGCGACTCGGGAGGAATTGTGGAGGATGCGTTTTTGACGTTGTCAAGACCGCCCTGTTCAATCAATTCACGGATCACATCTTTCGGCGACAAACCGTATTTGCCTGCGAGATCTTTGACTTTTGTTGCTTTTGCAGACGCCATATTTTCATCCTCCGGAACCGGACCTGACTCTTACAGAGAAGAGTCGGTCCCGTTTTGTTTCGCTAATTTTTCAAGAATAGTACTGACCGTTTCGGGAGCGAGTCCTTCGATCGCCTCCAGATCGGTCACCTGCACGGCCTTCAGTCCGTCGATGGAGAGAAAACCGTTGTTGACGAGAATTTCCGCATCCTTCACCGGAATTCCGAGCTGCGCGGAGAGGTCTTCCGTGACGCGGTTTTTCTTTTCGTCGAACGACTCTTCGGCTTCCGGCTCTTCAACCGCCTTGATGTCGATCTTCCAGCCGGTGAGCTTCTGGGCGAGCTTGACGTTCTGGGCTTTTTTGCCGAACGCCAGACGCGAGTTTTCCGGAGTCACGAGGAAGGTGACAACTTTGTTCGCTGAGTTGACGGTGATCTGTTCCGCTTTAGCCGGATGCAGCGCGTTGGCGACATACTCCTCGATATCGTCGGAGTAATTGATGACGTCGACGCGTTCGCCGCCGAGTTCGTTGGTGATGTTTTTGATGCGCATTCCGCGCATTCCGACGCACGCGCCGACGGGGTCGATGCGGGGATCGTTGCTGCGGACGGCGATTTTCGTGCGGACGCCCGGATCGCGGGCGATGGCGACGATCTCAACTACGCCGTCATGAATCTCGGAAACTTCGCGCTCAAGAAGTCTGCGGATGAACTGCGGCGAAGTTCTGGAGAGAATCAGACTGGGACCGGCAACGTTGATGTCGACTTTGACGAGCAGAGCGTTGATGCGGTCTCCGGGCATGTACTGTTCGCCGGGAACCTTGTCGCGGGAGGCGAGAATGCCTTCGGATTTCTGAAGATCCACGATGATGGAACCCGCATCGAAACGGCGGACGGTACCGTTGACGATCTGTCCGACTTTGTCGGCGAATTCGTCGCGGACAATCTCTTTTTCCGCCTTGCGGATCTGCTGCAGAATTGCCTGCTTCGCGGTCTGGGCGGCGATGCGTCCGAAATCTTTGGGAGTGACTTCCCAGCGGATTTTTTCGCCGAGCTGAACCTCGGGCATGCGCTCGCGGGCGGTTTCCAGAAGGATCTGGTCGTTATTCGGATTTTCGGCGACGACTTCAAGAAGCGCCCATGCGCGGATGTCTCCGGATTTTCTATCGATTTTCACCTCGAGCTCATTGGCCGGGTGAATGCTTTTTCTGGACGCGGTAAGCAGCGCTTTTTCGACTGCGTCGATGAGCTGATCTTTGCTTACGCCCCGCTCCTGTTCAATATATTCAAGAATGGCCAGAAGTTCGTGATTCATTGTCGTTTCCTCCACCCTGCGGATTGATAATGTCCATTTTTTTGACAACCGTATCAAAAAATAAGGCGGGAAAACCCGCCGGGGCACAGACACAGGGGCGTCCATGCCGGACAATCTCTATATATCACACATTTCGGAATTTTTCAATCCCGGAATCTGCATTTTACGGAATATTTCCGTTTAGTTTTTATGAAACAAAGGCGAATGAGGAAATTCCCCATTCGCCGCTTGTTCAGATAAAACTGAAACCCGGAGAAATTATTCGGGCTTGATTTCGACCGCAGCCGTTTTTGCAACGAGTTTGCCGAGGCGGGATTTCTTTCTGTTCGCCTGGTTCTTGTGCATTGCACCGGATTTGACGGCTTTGTCAAGAGCTGCATACTGGCTCTTGAGCATATCGCTTGCAGCGCTCTTGTCGCCGGCTTCAACAGCGGCTCTGAGCTTCTTCTCGGTGGTCCAGAGAGCGTTTCTGGTGGCTTTGTGTCTGAGACGTGCTCTTTCGCTCTGAGCGAACGTCTTCACAGCGGACTTTCTGACATCTTTTCCCGGCATTTTATACCTCTTGTTTATGTATGTTTTTTGCGTTAAGCATTGTCAAAAACCTTAATATAACACGCGTTTCCCGTTTTTTCAAATCGAAAACTGTTTTTTCTGTAAAACAGTTCAAGAAAACAGGTTCCGCAGGCTGTACAAAGGCATCTGCTTTTCAATCTTTCTTTTTCTCTTCCGTCTTCTTTCCCGCAGCCTGGGCGCGGAGTTTGGACTGGGCGGAACGGATGGCGGAGCGGGTGGCGGTGTCGTTCGCGTAATCCAGAGCGTTCATCTCTTCGTTGCTGATCGCCATGACGTCGCTGCCCTGCAGAACAAGATATTCCGCAATTTCCGGACGCGAATAGCGGGCGGCCCACATCAGCGGCGTGTAGTTGCGGTCGATGATGCCGTTGCGCGCAAAGAACTTGTAGACGCCTTCCATGTTGAGCACCTCCGTCGCTTTGTAGGCGAGGGATATGGAGTTGTGGAGATCGACGCCGCGTTCCGTCAAAAGTTTGACCCAGTCGAGCTTGTTGCGGTCGATTGCAATCACCATTGCGGCCTGGCCGAGCGGCTGGAAATCTTTTTCCCGGTAGCTTGGGATTTGATTCAGCAGGTAAAGCGCCGTGTCCGGCTGGCCGTTGCGCATTGCGGCCAGCAGCGGGGAATGCTCCAGGTCAAGCGAGGCGGGCATCAGGTTGTCCTGGCGCGAAAGGAAGAGTTTTAAAAGCTGCGTTCCGTTTTCCGGAGCGAGCGCCGCATAGGAGACTGCGTTTCTGCCGAGTTCGTCTTTCAGAGCGGGGTTCGCGCCGTGCTCCAGCAGAAGGGTGACGTTTTCCAGCTTTCCGAGGCGAGCGGCTTCCATCAGCGGAGTGCGTCCGCAGTGTCCGGGGGCGTCAACGGCTGCGCCGCGCTTGAGGAGCATCCGCAGAACGTCCGGTTTCGAAATTGCGGCGGCCGCATGAAGTGCGGTTTCTCCGTGCGCGTCTTTCAGATTCGGATCCGCGCCGTGCTCCAGCAGAATTTCAGTGAGGACGAGATCCTGCTTCGCCGCGGCGGAGATCAGGTACGGAACGCCGTTTCGGGTGGCTCCGTTCGGGTTCACTCCGCTGTCCAGCATTGCGCGGGCGAGATCGGCATTGGAGCGCAGAAGGGCGATTTCCATACGGGTCTGTTCCGGCGTTGGCGGCGGAAGCGGTTCAGGTTTTGCGGCGCAGCCGGCGAGAAATATCAGGGCGGCTGCGGCGGAGAGAAGGCGGATCATGACTCTTTCTCCTTTCTTGCCGAGGCGCGGAGCTGTCCGCAGGCGGCGGAGGAATCGGCGCCTTTTTCCACGCGGACCGTCACTTTGACTCCGGCGGATTTCAGCGTGTTTTCAAAGCGCTTGATGGTCTCTTTCGAGGGGCGTGTGAATGCGCCGTTGGCTTTGTTGTACGGGATCAGGTTGATTTTTGCATCGGCTTCTTTGGCGAGCTTGGCGAGGCGCGCGGCCTGCTCGGTGGAGTCGTTGATGGAATCAAGCATGACGTATTCGAAGGTCAGCAGACGGGTTGTGGCTTCGCGGTGGAGCTTGCATGCCTGGATGATGTCGCGGATGTCGCGCCGGAATTTTGTCGGAATGAGCAGAGCGCGGGTCTTGTCGTCGGGCGCATGGAGCGAAACGGCGAGGTTCCACTGGCGTCCGTGGAGCGCGAGCTGTTTGATGCCCGGGGTCCAGCCGCTCGTGGAGATTGTGACACGGCGTGCAGCGAGGGCGACGCGGTCCGGGTCGCAGATGCGTTCAAGCGCGGCAATCAGATTGTCGAGGTTGAGCATCGGTTCGCCGATGCCCATGATGACAACGTTGTCGGGGAGTGAGTTGATTTTGCGGCAGGCGCAGAAGAACTGTTCAACGATTTCCCCGGCTGCGAGGTTGCGGACGAATCCGCCTTTTCCGCTGGAGCAGAAGGCGCAGTGGACGGGGCAGCCGACCTGCGTGCTGAGGCAGAAGGTCATGCGTCCGTCGGCGGCTGGAATGAGAGCACATTCGATGAACTCGCCGTCGTGCAGGCGCAGCAGGAGTTTGCCGGCGCCGTCGGGGGAGAAATGTTCTTCGGCGATGGAGACGGTGTCGCAGAGAAATGCATCGTGCAGCTTCTGACGCGCGGTCTGGGAGAGATCTGTCATGGAGTCCGGATTGACGGTCCAGCGCTTGGAGACCCAGCGCTCAATCTGTTTTGCGCGGTAGGATTCAACGCCGTTGTTTTTCGCGAAGTCCGCAAGTTCCTGTGCGGACGCCATTGCAAGATAAGGTTTCTGTTCGATAGTCATTGTTTGTTGTCCTGTTCGTTGCCCTGTCTGAGTTCCCCTTTCCAGAGGTTCAGGTTTTGACGCCGGTATTCCCGGCTGAAAATATTTTTCCATACCCGATCCGGACGGGCCGGAACATCGGGGGAGAGGACGTAAATGGTCTGCTCTTCGGAGGGAAGTTCGGAGACAGATTTCATGGTCCGGACGTGTGCGCCCGAATAGAAGGCTTCGGAGTAGAGTCCGCGCAGAACGGCGTTTTTGTAGATGAGTACAGGTTCCGGCGTCTCCTTTGCCAGTGCATCGCGGAGGGCGTATCCGAGCTCGGAACGCGAACGGTCTGTCTTGGAAGGAATAATCACGCCCCAGTTGAGCAGGACGGCGGCGGTCATCAGCAGGACCAGGTTCTGCCAGACGGGGGTTCCGGTCTGCATCCGGCGGAGAATCAGCAGAAGGGAGAGTAGCAGTGCACATGCCGGATAAAGCCAGACGCAGAAGAAATAGACCGGCTGTGTTTTGATGCTGAACTGCGGAAAGCCGATATGCAGTGTGTGGCGCAGTCCGGGAAAGAGGTGATAGAACAGAACCGCCGCGGAACAGACCAGCAGAATCCATGCGGCAGTTCTGATGATCCGCTGGTACTGCACGCCGTAGCGCCGGACTGCGATCCAGTAGTTCAGTGCAAGCAGAACTGCGAACGGCGGAACCAGATAGATGAATTCGCGGCCTTCAAGCCCCGGAGTGAACCAGAGCAGGGCGACGAGAACCGAGAACAGGGTTCTCAGATATTTTCCGAGGAGCGGATTTTTGTCGAGCGTGATGAGTGCGGGACAGAATGGCGCCCATACGAACAGGCTCCACGGAAAGAGGCGGACCATGAAGTCGAGCGGGAAAAGTGCAATCTGGGTGAGATATTCGCCCAGAGCCGGCAATGGATTTGGATCGGGACGGAAGGGACCTTCGAATCCCGCCTTCAGCCGGGCTCCGCCCCAGAGGAGAATGAACAGCGCGGTCAGCAGAAAACCGATCGCGAATCCGTAGCCGCGCGGTTTGCCTTTGAGGGAGAGTGGACGGCGCAGGAAGAGCAACGGTACAATCAGCATCACCAGCGCCTGCCATCCGCCGGCGTAAAAGGTCAACCCGGCAATGGCGCCGGTGAGAATCCAGGCAAGGTGCCAGCGTCCGCGCCAGGAAGCGAAGTCGAACCAGACCATCCATGCGGAAAAGATTCCGAGCGCGGTCAGGAGGGTGGGGAGTCCGTCCGGAACTTTGTCAATGACAACCAGCGAAGAGAGCATGACTGCAGTTCCGACGGTCGCGGCGGAAATCCCGGCGGCGCGGTAGCAGGTGATGAAAATCACCGTGCAGAGAATCAGCAGGGAGATTCCGGGGATGAGACGCAGACAGTATTCCAGTCCGAGTCCGGTGCAGGAGAGCGTTTTCGCCAGAAGCGGATAGAGCGGGTATGCGCCCTGCGCGGGTTCTCCGTGAATCCGCAGCACGGGAAGATACGAATCCAGTTCCGCGATCATGGCTGTATATGCGCCTTCGTACCAGGCAAGTTCGCGCAGACCGAGAAGCCACGGAGAGACCGCAAGAAGGAACGCCGCACTGAGCAGAATCAGCGCGGCGGCAAGGTTCATTTTTCGTTCTTCATAAATCATGAGTTATCGGAAGCGCGGTTCGATTTGCCCTTTGGAACCGACGCGCGGGGTTTCGCCAGAGGGATCCAGCCGGTCGACAAGGGTTGAGGTTCCGGTTGCGCGGACGAGAATGTCAAACGTCTTTGCCGGCGCGGTTCCGCGTTCCCACGGGCGGCGGTATTCGAGTTTGATTCCCGCTTCGCCGGGACCCGATACGGCGAACGTATAGATTTTGATGACGGGGGCGCCGGTGAAATCCGGAGGGGTGTCCGGCAGGTTCTCGTAGCGTTCCCCTGTGATGCGCAGAACGCCCATATCGGGCAGTGCGCAGCTCCAGGAATATCCGGTTGACGGGTTTGCGGAGAGCCGGAGTTCCAGCGTGTCGCCGACTTCGGTTTCAAGAATCCGTCCGGAATCCTTTTCCGTCAGCACAATTTTTCCGCTCCCGCGGAAGATTCCGCAGGAGACGCAGAAAAGAACCGTCAGCAGAAGGACGGCAAGCTGTGCGGTTTTCCGGATCATGCTTCCTTGCTTTCGGGGACGAGATGATTCCGGACGTAGTCTGCGACAGTCTCTTCGAGCGGATGCGCGCCGCGTCCGGTGTTCAGGGCGTTGAACTTGGTCATGTCGGCTTTGGTGAAGTACTGATACTTGCCTTTGAGCGTGTCGGGCATGTCGATGTAACGGATGTCCGGCGTCTTGCCGAGAGCTTTGAACACGGCGGTTGCGAGCGCGTTCCAGCTTTCGGCGCGTCCGCTGCCGATGTTGTAGATGCCCTTTGCGTTATGTTCCATGAGGGCGAGAATCATCTGCGCGACGTCTTTGACATAGATGAAGTCGCGCTTCTGTTCGCCGTCCGCATATTCGGGTCGATCGGAGCGGAAGAGCTCGACGTAGCCGCGCGAGGTGATCTGTTCGAAGGAACGCAGAACCATGCTGCGCATCGGACCTTTGTGCTTTTCATTGGGGCCGAAGACGTTTGTGAACTTCATGCCGGTGATGGAACGGAGAATTCCGGTGCGTTTCGCCCAGAGGTCGAACATGAGTTTGGAGTAGCCGTACATGTTCAGGGGGCGCAGCTCGTGCATCTTCTCCTCGTCGTCGACATAGCCGTGCTCTCCGGCGCCGTAAGTCGCTGCGCTGGAAGCGTAAAGGAAATGCGCCTGGTTGGAGACCGAGAATGCGGCGAGCTCCTTGGTGACGTTGAAATTGTTGTCGGCAAGGTAGCTGGCGTCGCGCTCGGTTGTGGAGGAACACGCGCCGAGATGGAAGACCGCTTTGATTCCGGTATCGTTGAATTTGCCCTCATAGAGAAGGCGGCGGAAGATATCCTTTTCCAGATAATCGGTGTACTGGAGACCGCGCAGGTTTTTCCATTTTTCGGAAGTTCCGAGATGATCGACGATGAGGATGTCATCCTCCCCCGCTTCGTTCAATGCGGCGACCACGGCTCCGCCGATGAGTCCCGCTCCTCCGGTAACAATGTATTTCATTTTTCACCACCATCCGTCGGTAAACACCGACTTGTTGCGATTTTCATAAATGGTTTCGCTTCTCCGTCCGCCTTCGCGCCACGGGAAGACCTGATAATTGTCGAGCTGTCTGGAATCCATGCGGTGGAAGCGCTTGTCTTCCTCTTCCTGTTTCGCCATGAATTTTTTCCAGCCGCTTTCCGTGGAGACGTCCTCCCGTTTCGGCGGCTTTTTTGCAGAACCGGTTGAGGTGCATCCGGCGAGGAGCAGAGCGGAAAGAAGAATCAGAAAAATCTTCATGCGGAACCTCCTTAAATATGCTTGATGAGGACCATGGTCTGATCGTCCTCCTGATCTTTCGGAACTTCGGAGTAGGTGTCGACAGCCTTCATGATGGTGTCGATCGTGCCTTCGAGCGAGTCGCCGCGGACACAGCTGTCCTTGTAGATTTCAGTCAGGCGCGGAATGCCGAAGAACTCGTCGCGTTCGTTGGTCGCCTCGTTGATGCCGTCCGTGAACATGAGCATGGTCGTCTGCGGGGTGATTTCGGTGCAGAGCGTATCGAAATCGGAGAGTTCGGAGGGGAGCAGACCGAGCGCGGAGCCGTCCGGGTTGATCGCGCGGGTGTGTTCGCGCACATAGAGCAGAAGCGGCGTGTGACCCGCACGGGCGTATTCAATGGTTGATTCTTTCTTGTCGATCAGACAGCATCCGAGGGTGATGTAGCGCTCGTCGACGGTGTCGCGGTAGAGGTTCGTGTTGAGTTCCCGGAGGAGCTCTTTGAGCGAGGTGAAGTGTCCGATGTTGGCTCGGATGAACGAGCGGGTCATCGCCATGATCATGCAGGCGGGAATTCCTTTGCCGCAGGCGTCGCCGATGACGACGAGCAGACGGTCGTCGTCGATCTGCACGAAGTCGTAGAAATCTCCGCTGACCTCTTTCGAGGCGCGGGTGAAGGCGTGGATGATGAAGCGTCCCCACATCGGGAAGCGTTTCGGCATGAGAGAGAGCTGGAGGTTGCGCGCGAACGCCAGTTCCTGATTGATGCGCTGCTGTTCGCTGAGGGTCGAGTAAACCTGGATGATGTTCTGGGCGAGAACCACCTGCGAGGCGATGAATTTGAAGCGTCCGAACTGTTCGGTCGTGAACGGCATATCCATGTGTTTGCTGTTGACGGCGCAGATGACGCCGGAGACCTGCCCTTCGTTGACGAGCGGAACCGCCATGAGGGAGTGAATCGGGACGGCGGAGTTGAGGAAATCGCTGATGCGCGGGTCGACAGTCGGGTCGGGCAGAAAAACGTCTTCGCGGTTTTCCGCCACTTCGCCGATGAAGCCGGTTCCGATTTTGCAGCGCTCGCGCTTCAGTGTTTCGAGAATGTATTTCGGTTTCGTGAGGACATAGTCGCCCGCGCGGCGGTTGGAGAGCAGGGGGAATGCTCCGAAGACGCCGACGGCGCGGAGATATTCTCCTTCAAGCGCGAACACGCAGATGGACTGCGCTTCAACGAGGTCGCCGACATAGCGCGCGGCGGTGTTCATCCAGGTGTCAACTTCGTCGTTGCCGCGGAGGTTGCGCGCGAAAATGTCCATGAAGCGTGTCGTTTCCGCGCGCTTGTGGTAGGAATCCGCGAGCTTTTTCCGCAGAATCATAATGCGGATCCGCATGTGCGCGCAGTAGACGATCAGAATCGCGAGAATTGCGATCAGAATCGTAAAACTGTAAATTGTCGTATTCAAATTTCAAGCCTTCTTCCGTCTCCTGAGAGACTTTATTGCACAAACGTCCGTTTCCCGTTACAAAAACGGATATCAGCCGAGGATGCGTTCCATGCTGTGAATGGCGTTGCGCATGAGCATGGCGATGGTCATGGGACCGACTCCGCCCGGAACGGGGGTGATCGCATAAGCCTTCGGCGCGACTTCATCGAATGCAACGTCTCCGACGATGCGGTAACCTTTTGCCGACGATGCGTCCGGGATGCGGTTGATTCCGACGTCGATGACTACCGCGCCTTCCTTGACCATGTCGCCTTTCACGAATTCCGGTTTGCCGATCGCCGCGACGATGATGTCCGCCCGGCGGAGCTCCTCCGCCAGATCGCGCGTGCGGGAGTGGCAGAGCGTGACGGTCGCATCCGCGCCCTTGCCGGAGAGCAGGCACATCATCGGCTTGCCGACGATATTGGAGCGTCCGAGAACCACAGCGCGTTTGCCGGAAGTTGAGATTTTGTAGTATTTCAGCAGTTCCATGACGCCCGCGGGGGTGCAGGGAAGGTTGCCGGTCAAGTCGCCCTGAAGCATCCGCCCGGTGTTGTACGGATGGAAGCAGTCAACGTCTTTTTTCGGGTCGATGGCGAGGATGATTTCCTCTTCGTTGATCTGCGGCGGAGGCGGAGACTGAACGAGGATTCCGTGGATTTCCGGGTTCTTGTTGAGGGAGTCGATGACGTCGAGAACCTGCTGCTGAGTGGAATCTTTCGGAAGCACGATTTTTTCGGAATAGATGCCGAGTTCACCGCATTTTTTGACTTTGGAGGAGACATAGACCTGGGATGCGGGATCGTCGCCGACGAGCACGACCGCGAGACCGGGACGGCTTCCATATTTCTTTGCCAGTTCCTCGCACTTGCGCGCGTTTTCCGCGTTTACCGCGGCGGCGACCGCCTTGCCGTCGATGATGATTTCCGCCATTATTTCTTCTCCGTCTTGTTCAGTGTGTCGATTTTTTTCTGCAGCGCTTTGATCTCTTCGTCGAGCTGAAGGAGTCTGTCGTTGATTTCGCGGACATCCTTTTTCGTATCAAGCGCGAGGGCGAGGTTGCGGTGCATGATCATGATGTTGTCGTGCATCCGCTTGAGATTTTTATCGGTGCGGATGTGTTTCATTCTGGTCTCGGTCAGATTTTGCATCTCTTTGTTCCGCTGAGCCTCCATTACTGCCAGGCGTCCTTTCAGAAGTACGGGATCCTGATCGGGGGTGTCAGCGAAGAGCGCTGCCGGCAGCAGAAGCAGGGCGAACAGGGCTAGAATATGTTTCATGACTTCAACCTTCCATAGTTTCTTGACAAGATACTCTTTTTTTGCGATTTTTCAAGTGGTTCCTTTTGTTTTTTTGCAGGCGGAACGGGAAAAATCCGTGATTATTGTTTTCCGCGGCGGTAGAAGAGCGGGGAAACGCCTGTTTTTTCTTTAAACCAGTTGGAAAAATAGAATTCGTCACGGAAGCCGACAAACTCCGCGATCTGGGAGATTTTCGCGTCCGTGTTTTCCAGATACTGCTTTGCGAGATCCAGCCTCTGCTGCTGAATGTACTGGCAGGGAGTTGTGTTCCAGTCGTGCTGGAAAATCCGCATGACCTGCGAACGGGAGCGTCCGATGAGCTTTGCCAGTTCCTCCAGGGAGACGGTGCGGCGCCAGTGGCGGTCGAGATGCGTTTTCAACTTCAATCCCTCCGGCGACTTGCGGGTTTCGGGATGCTGCTGACGCCATCGGTTGAGTCCGGCGAAAATCCGGTGCAGGGCGAGCGAAAGTTTTGTGTAGGAATCCGACGGACGCGTCCGCACGGTTTCCAGCGCATCGCGGAACTCCTGTTCGAGCGGGCAGGCGGGAAAGTGAACGGCGTCGGTGAGCCGATAGACTTCGATGAGACTTTTGACGAGCGGCCCGCGGAGATTGAACCAGATTTTTTCCCACGGTTCTTCCCAGTCGGCATGGTATTCATGATGGGTATATGGATGAATCAGATAGACGTCTCCTGCGTTGACTTCGCAGGAATTGCCCTCGACCCGGAGATGCCCCTTTCCGGAGACGATGTATTCGAGCACGGTAAGATCTTCACATTCGCGGCGGACGCGGTAGCGGCGGTCGGGGTGCGTGATTCCGGCGGCGCAGAGGATGAGCGGGTTGTCGAAATCCGCGGGGGGCAGAACAAAGATCGTTTCTTTTGTGACAGGCATAAACAAAAAGGGCTTTCGATCCCGGGAGGCAACCGAAAGCCGTGAAAATCAGAAAATCAAGCTCAGAATTCTCTGGGAGGACGGTTTTCACGCGGACGGAAACCTCCGTCGCGGGGACCGTCGAAGCGTCTCGGACGGTCGCCGAAGGAACGCTGCGGACGCTCTGCGCGTTCGCGTGCCTCGTTGATGCGGAGTCTTCTTCCGCCGAATTCGATGCCGTCAAGTGCCTGAATCGCACCGGCCGCGCCGTTGTCATCCATTTCGACAAAGCCGAAGCCTTTCGGACGGTTTGTCTCTCTGTCGATTACGAGTTTGACGCGGGTGACTTCTCCATGCTGGGAGAAAAGATCGCGGACTTCGTCTTCGGTTGCGCTGTAAGGCAGATTGCCCACATAAATACTCTTCATGATACCTTTGCTTCTCCATTTTGACCGGGGCTTCTCCGAAGCTGTTTCCGGTCATCGTGCAATTGCTTGCGGCACCGGAATCTGTTCCGGTTCCATTTTGAGCAGTTCTGTTTTCAGAAGTGCTCCCCTTCGTCCTCCGTCTGCGCAGCGCTTGACCTTTTCCCTCCCGGAGAAACTGCCGACGCCAATCGTACACTTTGGCTTTCTTCGATTAACTTATACGTCCGTTTCAAGAATGCAAAAGAAAAACGGCAAAAAAACTGATTTTTTTTATGTTTTTTGCCGTTGTTTCTCTAATTTTCTCATTATTTGAGAAAATTAAACGCCTCTATTTCCGGATTTTTGTTATTTCTGCTTCCGGGCAAATTCGAAAAACACCGTTCCGCCGCGAAGTTCTGCAGTGTCTATGATGACCTCGCATTTTCCGTTCCGGATGCTGAACGGCAGTTCCTGAATCCGGGAGCCGTCCATCGCGAGCGCATAGAGCGTGAATTCCGCCGCATGAATGTTCTCAAGTGTAAATGAGAGCTTCCCGGAGCGGAGCAGAGTCGGCTGAACGCCCGGATTTACCATTGTCGCTCCGTCTTCGGAGAGAATCATTCCGGAATTTGCGGTTGCGGTCGAATAGATCAGCAGCATATGCCGGCTCCGGTTCAGAACCTGCGAATCCAGCGCATGGAGTGAAACGGTTGCGGGGATGCTGGTGCCGGAAACGGAGAGATGATTCAGTGCGATTTTCCGTTCTGCGGGGAGCGAAACGGTTTCCGACCGCGGAGTGACGATCCGGAAAATCTTTTCGCGGGTGTTCATCATCAGCTCTCCGGTGTCGCTCTCGTAAATGCCTTTTGAGGGTTCGCTCCGGTTTGACGGCGGCAGAATTCCGCGCCGTTTCAGTTCCGCTGCGACGGCGTCGGCCGAGTTGCCGGATGAGGCGGATTCAACCGTACTTACAAACCAGTCGTGGTCTTCGATCGCCGCGACTCCGGCGGGGGTAAGTATGCAGTCGGGTTTGCGCCGGACGGTTCCGCCTTTCAGTTCCGGAAAGACCACGCCGAAGCCGGTCATCAGGGCAACTTTGTTCTGTTCTGTGGAGATTGCTCCGCGTCCTCTGCTGCCGGACTCGATCAGCCGGCGGGGAATCGCGAGAATTGCCGAATGACGTGCCGGAGCGACATCTCCGCGGCGGAAAAGAAAGTATGCGATCGCCTCGTTCGCCCGCATGACCGGGTTGATTCCGACAAGAAAATTGTTCATCGTCTGAGCCGGACGCGGTTTCTGCTGGACGGGGGCGGTGAAGATGGCGCATCCGCTGAAGTTCTGAAAGGCTGCGTAAGCGCCGAAGACGGCTCCGGCTTCATGCAGATACGGATTCCAGAAACAGTGATTGTATTCTCCGACGAAGAACGGTTTCCCGTAGAGTCGTCCCGTGAAGAGCCCGCGGAAGTAATCCGCGGCTTTGGCGACGGAGCTTTCCGCGGGGACGTAGGAGCCGGAGGTCATCCAGCTGCTTGCCGCCCCCGTGAAAACGGCGCGGGTCGGATGCGCAAAGTAGCAGTGGTCGTCGACGACCGGCATGGTTTCCTGTGTTGCGGCGGAGGAAAAGAGCGTCCGGTAGTTGTTCTGTGAGACGAGTCCCGGGTAGCCGGCTTTGCGGAGCAGTTCGGTGCAGCGGCGGTTGTTTGCCGCCGTAAGCTCCTGCAGAAAAAGAGTGAATTCATTTGCCGCGGGAGAATTTCCGTACTGATTTTCCGGAATCGGGACGGGTTTGCCCTCCGGAGTCTTTCCGCGGATGTTTTCCGGAATCCGTTTTCCGTATTTCGCGGTCAGCCAGCGGTTCCATTCGTCTTCGACGGGCTGAAAGAGTTTCGGAAACTTGTGTGCGAATTTTGCAAGGTAGGAGAATGCCGCATACTGTTCGTTGCAGAACTCGACGAGCACAATTGCCGGATCGTCTTTCCACGCCAGCCCGGTATAGGGATTGACGCGGCTCATCAGCGAGAGCGTGTACTGGAACGCGTCCATCAGCGGACCTTCGCCGAGGTAGAAGAGCATTTTGTAAAGATTGCGGTACCAGTGCGCTTCTCCGCGCCGCTCGGGAGCGAAGAAGGGGTTCTGTGCCGTCAGAACAAGCTGAATGTAAATGCCTTCTTTTTTCAGTTCGGCAAGCAGATATTCGAAACGGTCGAGCCAGCGGGGATCGACCACGCGGTCCTGTTTCGGTTTGCGCGGCAGATAATCCTGAAGAGTGTTGACGCGGAAGAGGTTGTATCCCTGCCGCCGCGCCGCCTGCGCGAATTCGCGTACGGCCTTGCGGAACGCCGCATCGTCTTTGACTTCATAAACATCCGCCGGGACGGTGTTGAAGCCGAGAAAACGGACCGCCTTTTCCGGCTGTTTTTCAAAAACGGGAACTCCGTCGGCGTTGACGATGAGTCTGCCGAAGCTTCCGGCGGGGAGGGGGACGCCGCCGGAGAAATCCAGAGCGGAACCGGGTTTCACATAGAGATTGTTCATTGCAACCGTTTTCCATTCGCTTCCTTCGCGGAATTCCTGTTCCTTTTTTGTGTTCTGCTCTTCGCGGAATGCAACTTCACTGATCTTGAGATGTCCGGGAAGCCCGCCGATCTGCAGCAGAATCTGTGCATCCGGAGCGCAGTCCGCTGGAGTCAGAAACGGAACCGAATGCTGTTTCTTTCCCTTCGGGATGTACCATGACGTGTGCAGAATCATGGCTCCGTTCTTTGCCTGAACCGTGAGATAGATGCTTCCGGAAGCGTCGGATTCCGTTGTAAAATCCATCCTGAACCGCTTGTTGGCCTCCAGGTGAAGAGTGCGGAGAAAACGGATTCGTCCGGGCGCGTGCCACTTCCGGACGAAGGCGGAAAGATTCTTCCCGTCGGCTTTTCCTGAGGCGTCCTGCTCCGGGACGGATTGATGACGGTAGAATTTCCACGGCGTTGATTCTGCCGCCGTGCTGTTCAGCAGAATCAGAAAAAGAGAAAAAAACGGAACCAGTTTCATGGATTTCCTCCGGAATTAAAGCTGAATGGTGTTCAGAGCGGCATCAAGTGCGGTCGCGCCTTTTCCGTGACAGTCGCGGACCTCCTGCGTGCTGAGCGCCCGGGCGGAGCCGTCGCCGAAAACCGCATTGCCGCGTTTTGTGTGACGGAATTGAAAGCGCAGGACTTTCCCCTTTGCCGCATCGGTGCAGAGCGTGTAGGACTGTACATTCGCGGTTGTCGGGTGCGCACTGTCTCCGAAAACAATGAATTTGCCGGGACCCTTGTACATCAGAAGACGCGTGAACGAATATGCGGGAGATGTCCCGTAGGAGAAACTTCCGGTGAGACCGTCGTCGAATTCGCCTTTCCAGGGATACCCGTGCGCGCCGTAGATGGAGTTCGCGTCGACGCGGAGACGTCCCTCGCCGTCGGTCCAGAACGGTTTTGCGGATTTCCCGCGTGAGGGGCAGCCGAGCGACTGAGCCTGAAGTTTCATTCCCATATCGCGCCAGATGTCGCCGTAATTGTATTTCCCGTCGAAGGAGACCATCCACCCTTCCGCATCGTTCATATACATGGTGTTGATCGTCCCGAGGGACTTGAGATTGGAGAGACAGGAGATTGCGTGTCCTTTTTCTCTTGCCGCGTTCAATGCGGGCAGAAGCATCCCGGCGAGGATCGCGATGATCGCAATCGTAACGAGGAGTTCTATAAGCGTAAATCTGCAGGGTTTGTGTTTGAAGCGGTTTCTTTTGACGGTGTAAAGTTTCATTGTGCTGTCTGCCTTTCGTTTTTGTTTTATAATTTTATTCCGTTTCTGTATTCTGCTTCGATTTTTGTTCCGTTTCTGCCCTGAAGCCGGAAGCGGAAATTTTTCCAGGAGTGCGGGACTGCCGGGGCGATTCTTGCGGAGCCGTCCGGATTGAATTGCAGAAGCATGCTGTTCAGCGCATGAACCATTTGTGCTTCCGCGGTCGTGAACCAGGGACGGTATCCGCATGATCCGATTTCAAAGAGTTCGCCGAAACAGCCGCAGTCCTGCGCGAGATCTTCCAGCAGTTCGCACGCGCGTTCTCCGTTTCCGAGAGCGCTTTCCGTGAGAGCCTCCCAGCATTGATACCACGAACAGACTCCGCTTCCGGTTCCGGCGTACATTTTGCCGCATTCTTCGCGCGAGCGGAGGTAGTCCAGATATGCTCCGCGCTGAAGCGGATCATGCGGAGAGAGCGCGCCGTAAGGGAAAATCCCGGCGAACTGACCGATGGAATGAACCTCTTCCGGGCAGTCTTTGTACGGGAGATAGCGCGATTCATTGTGCGGCAGATTGCTTTTGAGCTCTTCCGCAAGTTTGCTCCAGAGTTCAACCAGATCGGAATCGCGTCCGAGGAGTTTTCCCGTTTCCGCCGCAGCCCGGAGTGCCGCAATGACGGAGCAGGCGGTCATGAAGGGATTGCGGCGCATTCCGCGCAGACGTTCGAGGTCGGTGCAGGTGCCGATTTCAGCCGTCCCGTTTTCCCCGCGGACAATATGGAAGGTGCGGAGCCATTCCGTGCAGCCCCAGATCAGCGGGTACCAGACTTCTTCGAGCCGTTTGCGGTCGCCGGTGAACCGGAACGCTTCGTATGCGGCGAGCGCGATGTGCGAAGCATGGAAGATGTGATCATACCAGAAGCCGCGCCGCGAGTTCTCCTGTCCGTTTTCATTTGAGACCCACGGGTAGAGAACGACGCCCGGTTCGCGGGCCGTTTTTTCCCCCTCCACGCGGAACCGGGCGGAGCCGATGAGTGAGTGACGGAATGCCGGAATTTTTGCAGCCGTTTCCATATGTCCGCTGGTTGCAAGTCCCATGAAATCGAAATATTCATCGAAAGCGAAATAGAGCCCGTTCCAGTGCGAATCGAAAATTCCGGTCGGCATTCCCCATTGAGTGGAGGAAATCCGCAGATGGTACTGCGCCAGATCATACATTTTCTGAATGTTTCCTGAAGGGACTTCCACGAATCCTTCATCCCAGTATCTGTTCCATTCGCGGCGGGATTCTTCCAGCAGTTGTTCCGCGGAACCGGCGGGCGCGGAGTCGTCGAACCGGAGAAACAGAGTGAACGCATCCGCCTTCGTCTCCCAGATGAAACAGTTTTCTTCGCGGCGGAATGTAAACGGGACATCGGCTTCGAAACGGATGAATCCTTCAAACATGCGGATGCCTTCGATTGCGTAACGGATTTCTCCGTTCGGATTCCACTCCAGTTCCGCATATTTCGGGGAAAAATGATAGAACAGACGGAAGGTGCGTCCGGCGAGACGGTCAATCCGCCGTTTCAGAACAACGATGTTGCGGTGCAATGCGCAGAAGGTTTCTGTGTGAAGCTCTGTCCCGTCGTCATACGGGCAATCGGAAGTGACGAGTCCGCATGAGGGATCCAGTGTCTGTTGAAAGTTTTTGACGTTTCCGGTTCCGGGAATTTCTGTGAGGAAATATCCGAACGGAATCAGTTCGCCGAGTGGAGTGTTGTAGCGGTAACCCGCGCGGCGGATGCCGGGAATGAGTTTGCCCCATCCGGCTTCCGTCTGCCGCTGCATTCCTTCGTAATCAATGAGCAGCGAGAGATCCCCGTTGCCGATTGCCGCCGGTGTGCAGCGTTTCTGTTTTGCATCCTGTTCTGTAATGCGGATTGTTTTCATTGAAAGCTCCCGTTTCTTGAAATTATACAACATTTCAGCTTGAAAACAAGAGGCAGGCATGGTAAAGTAATATGGAAAATCAAACAAAACAATATGGATTGCAGTCGTCATGCGGAAAGAGGCAAAGCGGAATATCCGTCAGCATTCGGGAAATTTCCAGAACCGGGATATCGGAGTGCTGGTGCATTGGCGTTTTCCCGGACTGGACGCCTTTCCCGTTTATCCGTTTGCGTACGAAGACACCCGGAGACACGAACGTTTTGTTTTCCGTGAAGAGTTCTGCCGTTACCTGATTATCGCATTTATCGAGGAGGGGCGCCTCAATTATTTCTGCGACGGGCGCGAATACCGCCTTTCCGCCGGAGATGTCATCGTCATTCCGCCGGAGCACACGTACCGTTTTGAGACGGTTTTCCCGCATTTTTACCGCAAGAAGGTTGTGGAGTTCAAGGGAATGAATCTGCTTTCCTTCTGCGAAACGCTGGGGTTGAACGATGTCAATGTGTTTTCCCTTGAAGAGCCGGGGATGGCGCTTCTGGAACGGATATCCGTTCTGATTCAGAGCCGGGAGCAGGAGGATATTCCGGAACTGATCGGGGTGAGCCATGAGCTTCTGACGCGGCTTTCTCTTCTGCTTCATCCCTCGAAAAAGAGTTTTTATCTGCTGAATGCGGTTGTGGAGCGTCTGGAGCATCATCTGGATCAGCCGCTTCAGATCCGGAAGCTTGCAGAGGAGTTCAATATCAGCCAGACCTGGCTGGAGAAGTGTTTTCGGGAGAAGTTCCGCATGACGCCTTATGAATACCGCCAGAACTGCCGGATGGAACAGGCGAAATACCTGCTGACGCATACGGAAAACTCGCTGAAGGAGATATCGTACCGGCTCGGTTACTGCAATCCGTACTATTTTTCCGCGGAATTCCGCCGTCTCGCCGGTGTTCCCCCGAGCGTGTTCCGGAAGAAAATTTCAGGAACCCGGTAAAAAACAAGACCTCAGAGTCTTTTGTGGAAAACTCTGAGGTCTGCTGAATGGAATCAGACGTATTGCTTACTTGGAAGCCTGCTGCATCAGAAGATTGTTGATGATCTGAATGACCTGCTGAGCCTGATCGTATTCCACTTTCACGCCTTCGATAACGGAGCGCTTGAAGCAGATTACAATGGGATAGCTGCTGTTGGAAACAACCGAAATAAGCAGGTTCTTGTTCAGGTAATAGCAGATGAGGAAGAGAACGGTAAGGATAAGGGAGAGTCCCATGGTCACAACTGCCAGCGGAATGCAGATGATTGCAAGTGCCAGGAACAGAATCGGTTTCATGAATCCGCAGGAGGCAATGCTGATGGATTTCAGCGGAAGAACGGTCTGAATGCGTCCGCTCAGAGAGCCTTCCTGAAATTCGATGCGGTTGGAATAGACGCGGAAATCAGTCGTTGCATCGACGCCCAGAAGAGTGAGCAGCCAGGAGAAAAGTCCGGCTTTACGTGCAACGATATGAACGTATTTCTCTCCTTCGGGGTTGATGGTGAACTGTTTCAGAACGAGTGCCTGACGACCGAGTGTTACTGCCAGAGAATGCATATTCTCTCTCCTCTTTTTCTTTTTTTAAGTTAAGGTGTTTCTATGGCGTATTAATAATATAATACAAACGTATGAAAAATGCAAATAAAACAGAGGAGATTTTAAAATAAAAATTGCCGGATGTTTTTTAGGCATCCGGCAAATGAAATCTGTTTTTTGTGTTTATTTCAGTTTCAGTTTCGGCGCCTGGCGGTGGTACTCCTGAATGCTGCAGACTTCCATGCGTCCCATTTCGTTGATCGCTTTCAGCCCCTCGATGGCGGTGTGGAGTCCTTCTATCGTGGTCGTGATGGGTACTCCTTTGATGACCGCATGCGCACGCATCTGGATCTCATCGGTTCGCGGCGCGGCGCCGGTCGACGGGGTGTTGATGATCCATTTGAGTTCGTGGTCGTTGATGGCGTCAATGACGTTCGGGCGGCCTTCACAGATCTTGAAGATCGGCTGAACCTTGAGTCCGGCGTCATAGAGCGCAGTCGCGGTTCCGCAGGTCGCATGGATCGTGAAGCCGAGGTTCGCAAGTTCTTTGCCGAGCGGAACAAGCGCATGCTTGTCGGCGGGACGGATGCTCATGAAGATGTCGCCGCCCTTCGGGATGGAGTTGCCCGCGGCGACCTGCGTCTTGAAGTATGCAAGACCGGGGAGAACGTCGATGCCCATGACTTCGCCCGTTGATTTCATTTCGGGGCTGAGGACAATGTCGATGCCCGGGAAGCGGACGAACGGGAACACCGCCTCTTTGCAGCAGTAGTGTTCGGGAATGACCTCTTCGGTGAAGCCCATGTCTTTGAGTTTCTTGCCGACCATGACGAGCGCGGCGAGTTTCGCGAGCGGAACGCCGATCGACTTGCTGACAAACGGAACCGTGCGCGAAGCGCGCGGGTTGACTTCAAGGACGTAGACTTCATCGCCTTTGACCGCGTACTGGACGTTCATCAGACCGCAGACGTGGAGTTCGCGGGCGAGGTCAAAGGTGTTCTTGTGAATCGTGTCGAGCACCTTTTTCGAAAGGGAGATGGTCGGGATCATGCACGCGCTGTCGCCCGAGTGAATGCCGGCGAGTTCCACATGCTCCATGATTGCGCCGATCACGCTGTTTTCTCCGTCGGAGATGCAGTCGACGTCGAGCTCGGTGGCGTCTTCGAGGAAACGGTCGATCAGAACCGGACGTTCTTCGGAGGCTTCCACTGCCTCAACCATGTATTTGCGCAGAAATTCTTCATTGTAGACAATCACCATGGCGCGTCCGCCGAGAACGAACGATGGACGGACGAGAACAGGGTATCCGATCCGGTTTGCCGCGGCAACGGCCTCTTCGACGTTCGTCGCGATTCCGCCCGCCGGCTGTTTGATGCCGAGGCGGTTGACGAGGGCGTTGAAGGTTTCGCGGTCCTCCGCTGCGTCGATCATGCTCGGACTTGTGCCGATGATGTTGACGCCGCAGTTCTGAAGACGGTGCGCGAGTTTCAGCGGAGTCTGTCCGCCGAACTGGACGATGACGCCGTCGCATTTTTCGCGCTCGTAGATGTGGAGAACATCTTCAAGCGTGAGCGGCTCGAAATAGAGTTTGTCGCTGGTGTCGTAATCGGTGGAGACGGTTTCGGGGTTGCTGTTGACCATGATGGTTTCGTAGCCTGCATCGCGCAGGGCGAAGGAGGCGTGGACACAGCAGTAGTCGAACTCGATACCCTGTCCGATACGGTTCGGGCCGCCGCCGAGAATCATGATTTTTTTCTTCTTCTGGGCATCCGGGCGGCTCTCGTCGACTTCGCCGTAAGTCGAATAGTAGTACGGTGTGTACGCTTCGAATTCGGCGGCGCAGGTATCGACAAGTCCGTAAACCGGCATGACGCCGATCTCCTTGCGGGCCTTGTAAACCTCCTCCTCCGTGGAATGAAGGAGAAATGCAATCTGCCGGTCGGAGTATCCCATTTCCTTGATCTGCCGGAAGAAAGGCTTGTCCTGTTTGAGCTGTTCGAGGGAAGAAACTTTTTTGATTTCCTCTTCAAACGCGGCGAGTTCGTGCATGTGGCGCAGGAACCAGCGGTCGATTTTGGTGAGGTCATGAACCTGTTCCACAGTCCAGCCGCGCTTGAATGCTTCGCGGACGTAGAAGAGACGCGCGAAGTTCGGTCGGATGAGTTCTGCGCGGACATGCTCGTCGGAGAACTTGGAATACTTGCCGTCCTTGCCGTCGACGCCGTATCCGCCGCGCCCGGTTTCGAGTGAGCGCATGGCTTTCTGAAGGGACTGCTTGAAGGTGCGTCCGATGCTCATGGTTTCGCCGACGGACTTCATCTGGGTGGAAAGCGTGTCGTCCGCGGTCGGGAACTTTTCGAAAGCGAAGCGCGGAACTTTGGTGACCACATAGTCGATGGAAGGTTCGAAGCAGGCGGGCGTTTCGCGGGTGATGTCGTTCATGATCTCGTCGAGGGTGTATCCGACGGCGAGTTTTGCGGCGAACTTGGCGATCGGGAATCCGGTTGCCTTGGAGGCGAGGGCGGAGGAGCGGGAGACGCGGGGGTTCATCTCAATGATGATCATGCGTCCGTTTTCGGGATTGAGCGCCCACTGGACGTTGGAACCGCCGGTTTCAACACCGATTGCGCGCATGACGGCGAGGGAGGCGTCGCGCATCCGCTGGTATTCGCGGTCGGTGAGGGTCTGCGCGGGAGCTACGGTGATGCTGTCGCCGGTGTGCACGCCCATGGGATCGATATTTTCGATGGAGCAGATGATGACCGCGTTGTCCTTGCGGTCGCGCATGACTTCGAGTTCAAACTCTTTCCATCCGAGGAGAGATTCTTCGATGAGGACTTCGGAGTTCATGCTGGCGGCGAGACCGCGGGCGACGATTTCTTCGAATTCCTGTTCATTGTGAGCGATGCCTCCGCCAGTTCCGCCGAGAGTGAATCCGGGGCGGATGATGAGCGGGTATTTGCCGATTTTCGCCGCGATGACGCGCGCTTCCTCCATGGAGTGAGCGGAGCCGCTGATGGGAAGTTCGAGACCGATGCTCTGCATGGTCTCCTTGAAGAGCTCGCGGTCTTCTGCGCGGCGGATGACGTCGGCTTTCGCGCCGATCATTTCGACTTTGTAGCGGGAGAGAATGCCGGAGTCGTAGAGTTCGAGCGCGAGGTTGAGCGCGGTCTGTCCTCCGAGAGTGGGGAGGATGGCGTCTGGACGTTCGCGGCGGATGATTTCGTGGAGAATGTCTTTGGTAAGAGGTTCGATATAAGTGCGGTCCGCGAAATCGGGATCGGTCATGATAGTGGCGGGATTGCTGTTGACGAGGATGACTTCATATCCTTCCTCTTTGAGTGACTTGCAAGCTTGGGTTCCGGAGTAATCGAATTCGCAAGCCTGTCCGATGACGATCGGGCCGGAGCCGATCAGCATGATTTTTTTGATGTCTTCCCGCTTTGGCATGATAGCACTTCCACTGAGTAAAAGTTGTTGCCGGAGGCTGCCGCGCGAAACGGATCCGAGCGGAGAACTCCTCCAGCTTTCGGAAGAAGAAATATACACCGTATTTGCGTTTTTTCAAGACGCCCGATGCAAAAGACCGGGTGAATAGAAACGGGAATTTCGCGGATGGAGGCCGTTTACTTTTCTCTGTTTCTGGCGCGCTCGCGGAATTCCCGGGGGCCGCAGCCTGTGGCGCGGCGGATGAAACGCGAAAACGTCTTCGGATCCCGGAACCCGCATTCCTGTGCAATGTGGGAGATGGAATGGTCGGTTCCCTGGAGCAGGTTCTCGGCGCGGGCGCGGCGGCGGTCGAGAATCTCGCGGCCGGGAGAATTCTTCAGATAACGGTGAAACAGCACGCTCAGGCGGGAACGGGAAATCCGGAGTTTTTCGCAGAGCGAATCGATGCTGAGCGCCGGGTCGGAGAGATTCTGAAAAATCAGATGACGCGCCCGCGCGATGATGCGCTCCTCCGTATTTTCTTCATTGCTGGATTCGGCAACACTGGCGAATATGTCAAGAATCAGCGATGCAATGTGGCGGCGGTCCTGTTCGCCGTAGGACTGCGCAAACTGGATCAGCTGTTTCCAGACCGGTTCGACGCTTCGCTCCAGCGTCAGAAAACGCGGGAAATGGTAGGACAGCATCAACGGTTCCGCAAGCGGACCGAAAAAGCTCAGAGTCTGAAAACGGCACTCTTCCGAAAGACATTCGAGACGGTAGCTCTCTCTATAGAGAATGTAGAACATGTCGTCCGCATTCATGATTTCTTCGCGTCCGTTGACAAACGCTTTGCATTGTCCGGAGAGCACCCAGAGCAAAGTGACGGAATCGCCGCGATAGCCACCTTTTGAAAGAATCTGTCCTCTTGCAAACACATCTTCCTTCAATGCTTCAAGATCGAACGGAAGAAATTTTTCCATTGAATTTGAGTTTTCTCCATGAAAATTCCGGTTGGCGTGCTTCATCCTAGACTCCTTTCAAACATTCCACCTGTAAAGATGATTTTCCCATTGACAAAAAGCATAAAATAGTGTATAATTTATAGAAGTCAAGAGAACT